>JAFZQH010000033.1 GCA_017550165.1 Lachnospiraceae bacterium
ATACATGCTAAAAAGTATGCCAAAGGAAGAAATACTGAAGACAATAGACAATTTCTTTAAGACGAGAAAGTGGAAGAATATTTAAGAATATGACTGATTGAACTATTAACAGTTTGTTCATAATTTTGCATGTTTAGTGAGCCGAATCGATTTTGGCGGTTCCGAGGAGCTGCTAATTAAAGGGGTTGATAATATATTTGTAATAAGATTAAGAAAAATGGAATAGAAACTCGCAAATCGGCAAATTATGAACTTTCTGTTAATAATTAACAAAACTGCAATATTTTAACCTAAATGCTGTGTTACGATTTTGTTATTGTATAATGTATAAACGAGCCATCCAAATCGAATGGCTCAAGTTATTTATCTCGTATGAAACTGCAAAAACCTTGATTTTATGCTGTTTGTCAAGGTGGAGCATATGGGGGAACTGCCCCCCCTGTCTCATTTTACACTATCCGATGCTTACTTCCTTCCCGCCTACATACAGTTTATGTCCGTTGGCGTGAATATTGGAATTATCGCTAAGTTCATTTTCAAGGCTGTCCACATAGGTGTCGGCTGTAAGGTTCAGCACGGAATCTTTGGAGAGGGTCAGTTTAACGTTCTTTGCCTGATTCTCCGTATCAATGGCTCCGGTAAGCTCACTTTCGCTCTTGAGGGATATTTCCAGGGATGAGATGGCATCGACGATGATAGATCCTTCAACCTTTTGTTTAACCATCTCCAGAGTGACCGTTCCGCCGTTCTTTCCTTCATTTCCCCATTTTCCGGCCTCTATTCGGAGGAAATCGCCGTCATTGTTTACTATGGTATTGTTCTCCAGATACACCTTGGCTGTTGTATTGGTAACAAAAATGGTATCGCCTTTATTGGTGGTTATCTTTGAGTTCTTCGCCGTAAAGCTTGCGGTACCCTCATCCGCATCACCGCTCATGGACTGGTACAGGAATATGTTCTTATAGGTTCCGGAATTGCTGTTAAGCTTGGTATTGGTATCTTCAACCGTGCAGTTATCGATGGAGATGGAATTTTTCCCTTCCACTATAAGACCCTCAGATACATTGGATATCAATGTGGCATCCTTTACGCTTATGTCAGCTGTGGAATAAACGGCCGGTGAGCCTACGCCGTTGGTAGTAAATATCCCTCCTGTTACGGTCATGGTGCCGCCGCCGCGGTCTGACCTGATAGCTGCAGAGGATCTGCCCTGAGTCTCAACTGTGAGATTTGAAGCTGTCAGTGTTCCCCCGCCGGTTACCATTATGCCGCCTGAGCAGTCGGAAGAGGTTTCAACGGTGGCATCACTGATATTGATGGTCCCCGTTCCGTATGCGAATACTGCATTGGCGTGGGTCCCGTCGGTTTTTACGGTCCCGCCCTTAATGTTTAAGGTTGCTCCGTTATATGCAAGAACTGCCGCATTTGTGCCGTAGAAATCAGCCTCGTCACCATCGGCGGTTCCGGTCTTGTTCACCTTCGCCCCGGTGATGGTACTTGTCCCGCCGGATGCCAGGAGAGCCTGCTGGCTGTCAGTACTGCTCTCATAGGTTTTATCCGCTTCAGTCGTATCAGAGGAAAATGTGGTGGCACCGGTGTAGGTGATGTCTTTTGCACTTTGGCCGCCGCCAGGCTTACCGGGAGCTCCTGAAGGTTGGCTGCCTGATGGTTTACTTCCTGACGGAGGTGTGGACATGCTCGAAGACATAGAAGCAGTCGAAGATCCGGATGTGCTTGTTGCCTGCCCGCAGCCAGACAATGATGATATTGCAAGGGCAGCGGCAAGTATAGCTGCAGCAGTTGTTTTCCCTATAAGATGATTCTTTTTCATAAGACAGGACTCCCTTCTGAAAACTAATTATACATGTTTACCAACAAACCTTAAAGCGGTCTTGTTGTTTAGTATGCTAAGGTGCTTGGCTTAAGACAGGCTTAAGTATATTGTGAAAAAAGTGTGAACTGGGCCCCAAAAATCCCCCTGTCACATTATTGTTGCACTCAAAGCCTTGTAAATAAAGGGATTGACAGAATTCAGGGTGGGGGTATAGAATTAATATGATTACGGTGATAGTTGGAATATCATATTCAGAGGAGGAGTTTTATGACAAGTAGGAATACACGGAGAAGGAGTTTTTTACGTGGACTGTCTATTGTGGTGACAGTCTGCCTGCTTATGGGGCTTGAGCCCTTTATGACATCCATAGTGAAGGCGGAAGCCCTTGGCGAAGGCGAGTTATTTGTAGCCGGAGTGGATATCACGAAAAGCAATACGTCTGATGGAAAAGGGAATAAGACCGTTACGGCCCAAACGAGCGGTGTGGAGGAAGGCAGCATAAAGAGCGGATCCGCCACCCTGTCCTACGACGAAGGCGGCAAACCCGTTCTTACCCTGAAGGACTTTGTCTTTGAGGGCCGGGGTATTAATTATGGACTTTGGTCTGGCGATGATTACATTGGAATCTATTACTGCGACTTCCGATCATGGACCATAGTTGTTGAAGGAAGTAACAGTATCTCTTTGAAAAACACCATCCGGCCAGGGGGCTCTTTTGGAATATTTTCTAACAGTGGGGAAGATAACCCACTGACCATTGCCGGTGAGGGTAGCCTGACTGTTTCTGCGGACGAGGCAGAAGACTATAGTTATGGAATTGCTTGTCCTGGAGATAGCGGAATAACTATCACCGATGGCGTGACAGTTTTTGCTGCCGGGAAGGCAACCACTAATATGAGTTGCGGAATTTATGGCGGAGCGAAGCTGACCATTACGGACAATGCAAAAGTGATAGCTGCCGGTGGTGATGCGACAAATGAAAACGAGATTAGTGTAAATAGCGTTGGCATTGAGGGCGATCTCATGACCATAAGTAATGGCGCGGTGGTAAAAGCTGCAGGCAGTACTGCAACCGCGAAATTTTATCCATCGAGCGTTGGTGTTCAATATGACAGTGGCCTTAGCATCGGCGGAGATAATACTCTTCTGCTCGCAAGCGGCGATGAGGCTGCCGGATTTGATCCCGAAAGTGTAGGGATTAAGTGTAATGGTAGTAAACAGATGACCATCCGGACCGGTGCATATGTTACAGCATCAGGTAAGACCAGGATCCCCGGTGACTTTGAAACTGATATAGCCTGGAAGGCCTGTGAAAGTGCGGATGGCACCGGAGAATGGAAAGACTTTTTATCCGGCAGTTATACATGGGATATAGAAACACAGGAAAAATATAAAATGGCAGTATTCCCCGGTCTCAGCCATATTTTGATGCTTAACGCAAATGACGGCACTCCGGCGATAAAGGCTGCACCTGCTTTTTATGATACTGTTGCGGGAAAAGCCAAGGTGAAGCTTACCGGCCGCGAGTTTACCCGTAAGGATTATACCCTCACGGGCTGGAATACAAAGGCGGATGGTACGGGAGATTTCTATACGGCGGATGATACGATCACGCCCACAGACGATATGAACCTATATGCCCAGTGGAAGCGGAATCAGATATCCATCAGCGGGGCAATCGTTACGGGAGTCATGGATAAGACATACACCGGCAAGGCAATCACCCAGACCCCAACTGTTAAGGTTAACGGCGTTTCACTTAAAGAGGGCACGGACTTTGTACTGTCATATAAGAACAACATAAATGTTGGTACGGCTACCATGACTGTAACCGGTAAGGGGGATTATACAGGAACAAAGGATGTGTATTTTGAGATTACTCCCCAGCCGGAACATGTATTAAAAACCATCTCCAATGCCACTGTTACCGGCGTGATTAATAAGACCGCTACGGGCACTGCCATAACACAAGATCCGAAAGTAACGGTAGACGGTAAGACTCTTACGGAAGGTGTAGATTATTCCTTATCATATGCAAACAATATAAATGTGGGAACAGCCACCATGACCATCACAGGAATGGGAGAGTACACGGGTACAAAGAAAGTGACCTTCAAGATCCTGAATGCCAAGCAGGCGAAGGATATGTCCAACGCCACTGTGGAAGGAATATCCGATAAGTCCTTTACCGGCAAGGCCATAACCCAGAATTTCACGGTTAACTTAGGCGGCAGGAACCTTAAAGCAAAGAAGGAATATACTGTTACATATAAGAACAACAAGAAGGTGGGAACGGCTGCTGTTACCATAACCGGTAAGGGAAAGATCAAAGGCA
>JAFZQH010000004.1 GCA_017550165.1 Lachnospiraceae bacterium
GAAGCGGACGCAAGGCCTCCTTTTTAAAGAAAAGGATGACAACACTGAGGAAACTATGATAGAATGACCACACAATTCTTTATCAGATCATTTGAGGAGAACTCTATCCTCTTGTTTCCGAAAGTATACATACACTATCGAACCGGAATGAAAGCATGGTATCTTTGTAAAACATGTGTTATAATAATGTTGCTTGGGACCGGAGCATCATTTTCAGGTGCATTCAATTAAATACGGGGAACTAAAGGTAAATTGTTGTGAATACTGCTGGCTCTTTTACAGAGAAGGAGGTTTTTTGGTGAAGCAGTTTTTGGAACAGATTTACGATGAGGGCTCTTTAGTTTGTTCTATTGACAGGCTGGCAGAATGGGTTAAAGAACCTTTATCTTCGGACAGAAGGAAGGATAGCACCCTTCTGATCCATCTTTTTTGCGGCATCAGCGACAGGGATTTTGCCCAAAAGGTCGTTGATTCCCTTAGTCATGCCTTCCCGGAAGCGGAGATCGCCGGGATCGTATCCAACGGTGAGATCATAGACGGAACAATATCGCAGCAGTGTATCTTGATGTCTGCTATTCTTTTTGAGCAATCCACCATAAGCGTTGTAGCATTTACGGGAGATTCCTTCAGTGCCCGTTCAGTGGGGGAGACCCTGCTTTCCATTGCGCTGGAGACACCGGATCTGAAAGCCCTGGAGCTTTTAATGAACGGAAAAATGCTGGGCTTTGCGGAGGTATACGGGTGTCTGAACAAGTGTGACGTAGACCTGCCATTTTTCGGCGGCTATGCAATGGGGCATGATATCGATAAGGATCCCACATTTCTTTTAACAAAATACGGTGTGATAGATGATGGTCTTGTTGCTGTACTCTACAGCGGTAAGGACCTCCATGTGGATGCGGGCAGGACTACAGGCTGGAAGAAGCTTGGCCGGCCTTTTACTGTTACAGGGGCAGAGGGCAGGAAGCTGATCAGTATGAACGGCATTCCGGCTTATCAGTTATATGACAGTTTTTTAAAATTTCCCAATGATGAAGTTCTATCCCGGTATGCCCTGGAATTCCCCCTGATCATCCAGAAGGGAAAAATGGAGCTTCTAAGGCACCCTCAGGAGAGACTTGAGGATGATTCAATAATGCTGGACGGCAGTGTAAGTGAGAAGATGAGCATATATCTCTCCTACGGTGATCCCTCTACCATCATTGAAAGGATCAACAGGCGATGCAATCATATCCGTGATTTTGAGCCTGAAGCCATACTTCTTTACTCCTGTTACGGCAGGAAGAACTACTGGGGCAACTTTATAGACTGGGAGATGGAACCCTTTCAGAAACTGGCCTGCACAGGCGGAGGCTGCATCGGCGGGCAGATCATGCGTAATCACCAGACGGGAAGAGTGATAGAACACAGACTTACCCTGCTTTCCGTTGCCATGCGAGAGGGGGAGAAGAAGAATATACCCCTGCCAAGCTGCCAGGTAGATGAGGCCATATTAAAGGGCAGGACTTCCCTGATCAACCGTATGTCCACCCTTGTGGAAAATACGGTTCTGGAGCTTCAAAAGAGTATAGACTCCCTCCAGGAAATGAACGAGAAACTGGAGGAGGCTAACAGGGAACTTCACCGAGTTGCAGTTACGGACGCCCTGACGGGCCTGTATAATCGAAGGGAGATAGAACGATTGATCCATAGTGCCCTTTTGGCATTAAATGATCCAGGTAAAGAACTTTCACTTATTATGCTGGACATAGATTATTTCAAGAAGGTTAATGACACCTATGGTCACGACGTGGGAGACATTGTAATAAAGGATGTGGCAGCCATCATAAAATCTTTTGTAAATGATTCCTCCGGCCAAGCTGCGGGAAGATGGGGCGGAGAAGAGTTTTTCCTGCTTCTGCCCGGCAAAGGCATTAAGGAGGCCGCCTCTATCGCAGAGGAGCTGAGGAAAACTGTTGAAGCCCATGAATTCGGGACCGCAGGCCATAAAACAGTAAGTCTCGGAGTAGTCAGCGTAAATGCCGCCTCTGATTATCTGGGAATCTTCACCCGTGCAGACCAGGCTCTTTATGAAGCCAAGGAAGGCGGCAGGAACCGGGTAGTGATAGCAAAATAAAAGAAACTATATTTCGATCTCAAGAATGATGGGTCCGTGGTCCTGACGACTGCCGGAATCCATCATTTCTGATTTTTTAACAGCGTCTTTGATCCGGTCGCTTACGATGAAGTAGTCGATCCTCCAGCCGGAGTTGTTGATCTTGCTGGTCTTGACCCGCTGCGCCCACCAGGAATATACCCCTTCCACATTGCCGTGTATGTGGCGGAAGCTGTCAATGAATCCTTTGGAAAGAAGATTGGTAAAGCCGGCTCGTTCTTCATCCGTAAAACCGGCTGACATATGGTTGGAATCGGGATTGGCCAGGTCGATCTCTTCGTGAGCGACATTGTAATCACCGCAGGCTATGACCGGCTTGGCCTTATCAAGTCCCGAGAGATAGTCTGCGTACAGCCTGTCCCACTCCTGGCGCTGTGCCAGCCTTTTAAGACCGTCACCGGCATTGGGGGTATAGACATTTACAAAAAAGAATTTATCAAATTCAAGGGTAAGGAGACGGCCCTCATTATCCATGGTATCGGGGGCTCCGAGAAGGGGAATCTGTTTTTTGGCCTTCATTTCCTTCTTATACAGAACCATGGTCCCTGCATAGCCCTTCTTGGCAGGGGGGGTCGAACTGACCCATTCAACAGCATGCTTCGGGAAGTATTCCGAAAGCTTTTCCAGATGTTTGGAGGAGGGACCTTCGGCAGGAAGCTTGGTCTCCTGAATGGCGATGATGTCTGCATCCGCTTTTGCAACGGTCTCCAGTACATCTCTTGAAAGCTGCGCCCTTGGAGAATCAGATGTAAGGGCCGCGTTGATCGAATCTATGTTCCAGGATATAAATCTCATGTTATTACTCCTTCCTGTGAGGATCAGTGATGACGGTATCATTATAACACATTGTTCACACAATGTTCATACATGAGAGTTTTTTCAGAAAATACATAGAATACAAGGGATTTCCATTACAGCAGGGCATTTGACATCGTCCCCCCCGTGTGATATTAAGTATTTAAACACTTGGGAAGGACATTTGCGTTATGGATATATACGGTTCTTACAGGCCGGTGATCGAGGGCATTATGAACAAGCTGGCTGCCCTGATAGAATCTTCCGGACATCGGGAATCAGGCGAGAAACTCTACGAACACCTAATCTATCGCATCAAAGATGATGAGAGTATGCGGGAGAAGCTTAAGGCGGGCGGGTTTGCCGAGAATGAGTATAACGCCCTCAGGGAGATGACGGATGCCATAGGCCTCAGGGTGGTCTGCCTCTTCATAGACGATGTATACGAATGCGTTGAGCTTATCCGTGCTCTTCCCGGCTGCAGTGTGATAAATGAGAAAGATTATATACAAAACGCCAAGCCCAATGGTTATCGCAGCTATCATATGATACTGGATGTGACTTCCGAAGCGCCGGATGTGGAGGGGAATGTCCCCGGTCATTTCTTTGCGGAGGTTCAGCTTCGGACCATAGCCATGGACACGTGGGCTGCCCTGGAGCATGAGATGAGGTATAAGAAGGATATAAGCAACCAGAAAATGATAGAACAGGAGCTTCGCAGGTGTGCCAACGATCTGGCGGCATGTGACGTATCCATGCAGACCCTGAGGAAGATAATCCGGGCACAGTAGATTAATGATTTGGAGATGATCGCTCTTGAAGATACTTTTTGCCGAAGATGAGGCAGACTTACAGGATGTTGTGAAGACCTATCTTGAATACCAGGGTCACCATGTAACAGCCGTGGATAACGGCGCGGAAGCAGTAGATATGACAAAAACAGATGCTTATGATGCAATAGTCATGGATATAATGATGCCGGTGATGGACGGGATAAGCGCCATGAAGAAGATCCGGGAATCGGGCAATACGATCCCGGCCATTTTCCTTACAGCCAAATCCCAGGTTGAAGACCGCATAGAAGGTTTGGATGCAGGTGCGGATGATTATCTGACCAAGCCATTTTCCATGGAGGAATTAAATGCGAGACTGCGTGCCCTTCATCGCCGGATGAGGGATTACAAGGTGCGTACCCTGACATACGGCAATCTGGAACTGGATACGGAGCAGTCGGAGCTTAAGGCGGTGAATACCATAAGCCTGGCCCTTAAGGAGGTAAAGCTCTTAGGCTATATGATAGCTCACGCAGGTCAAGATGTAACTGCGGGTGAACTGCTGGATGAGGTGTGGCCCGGGGAAGACGCAGGAGATGATATGGTGGAGATGTACATTTCCTTCCTTCGCGGCAAGCTGGAGTCAGTTCAGGCCAACGTGACGATCATGGGAGACCGTGAAAGGCCTTTCCGTTTAATGGAGACAATATGATATGCTTAAGAAACTCAGACGCAAATTCATGTGGGTGTCAACCCTTGTGCTGGTGGCGGTCATTGTAGCGGTAATGGGGATCGTATACTGGATCACTTCAAGTGCCATTATGACTGAGACCAGGATCCTTATGGAAGAGATCCTTGAAAATGATGGTAACCTTCCCGGGCAGGGAGAATTCAACCCCAGACAGGACCCCTTCACGGCTCTTAACCAGGAGTCCATATATGAGACAAGGTATTTTACTGCACTGGTCGGCAATTCCGATACCCGTATAACCCACATCAACATCGCCATGAAAGAGGACGCGGCTAAGGATATAGCTGAAAAAGTCTATAAGAAAAACAGCGACTACGGGTCTACCTCCATGCTGGGGGGCAGACGGCTTAACTATATGAAAAAGACCAGGACGGATGGAAGCACACTGATAGTTCTTCTGGACACCACCAGCCGGTTTTCCCTGATCCACAGGATCATGATGTTCCTGTCCATGCTGTGGCTTGCGGTGGTAGTATTATATATCCTGATCATGGGGCGCTATTCCAAGAAACTGCTCAGGCCCTTCGTTGAAAATGATGAAAGGCAGAAGCGTTTTATCACGAATGCCAGTCACGAGCTTAAGACCCCCCTGGCAGTCATTTCCTCCAACACTGAGATGACGGAAGCATTAACCGGCAGGACGAAATGGACGGAGAGCACCATGCGGCAGGTGACCAGGCTCCGGGACCTTATCGAGAACCTGGTGGTCCTGTCCCGGCTTGACGAGATGCAGGAACCCCGGTTATCCGATATCGATCTGTCGGCAGCGGTGACTGAGACTGTGGAGCCCTTCAGAAGCCTGATCGAAGCCTCCGGAAAGCAACTGATCATTGACGTTGATCCCGGGGTTAAGTCCAGGTCCGAAAAACGAAGCTTCACGCAGATTCTGTCCATCCTTATGGATAATGCCGTGAAATACTGTGATGAGGGAGGACAGATAGTTGTAAGCCTTAAGGGTAAGAAACTTTCCGTCTCCAATACATACGCAGACGGAAAGGATGTGGATTATTCAAGGTTCTTTGAACGCTTCTACCGGGAAGACGAATCCCACAATTCCGCAAAAGCGGGTTTCGGGATAGGTCTTTCCATGGCGAAGGAAATGGCCGAAAGACTGGGAGGGACCATAAAGGTCACGTATTCCTGTGATATGATATCTTTTAACGTGGAACTGATCTGAAAAACAATGATAGCGAAGATAACATATCATGTGCTATAATGAATGCGATACTATATGACCCATCATGAAAGAGGTAATATGGCAGAGAGCAGGAAAGCCTTTATAGAAAAGTACAAGTATCCGGATGCTGTCGACGGTATGTCGAAAGTAGAGAAAAGCAAAGCAGACTGGATGCTCAGGGAACTGGCTGAGGTCACCCATAAGGTGGGTGAATATGACCGGGATAGATATCTGCGGCTTATTAATGAGATCTGCAATACCTATCATATTGCCAGAGGAGATTCGGAATTCTTCACGGACATAGCCAAAGAAAAAGCCGGAGAAGGAGAGATTTTCTGCGATTTCGACAACGGCAAAGAAAGGGTCATGCTTCTCAGGAACCGCATTCTTACCCTCTCAGGTGCTGTTATCACCGGAACCCTATATATAGAAGCAGATGCCGAACCTCTTACCAGAGAGGATCTGGATAATCTTGATCTGATGATCTGCCTCATCATTGCATTTATCTCCCGCATGAGGCTTCAGAAGACGGTTGAGAAATACATGTTTGCAGATGATGCCGGTTATCCCAACATGCGGGCTTTTAAGAGACATCTGGTGAGCCTGATAGATGAGGATAAGCTGGGCGGAATGATCGCTGTTCATTTTGACCTTCATAATTTCGGATTGATAAACCAGGAGGTCGGACGGCAGAACGGCGATACGGTCATGAGGAATTACTATGACATGGTATGGCATGCCATGGGTAATGAGGGATTCCTTTGCCGTCTGGGCGGAGATAAGTTCCTGGGAGTATTACCTGAAGGGTCGAAGGACGAGGTGATCAAACTCTTTAAGGGAACTTCTGTTATCTTCGATGATTCGGAACTGAAAAGAGTGAATATTTCAGCCAGTGCAGGCCTATACCCGATCCCCGTGGGGAAACCGGTAACCATTTCAGACGTTATGGATAAGGTCATGATATCATCCATGGTGGCCAAACGGGAGGAGGATGAGTCCATCGTCTTCTTTGAAGAGAAGATGGAGAAGGGAAGAGAACATGTTAAACAGATAAGGAGCAGATTCCGCAAGGCGCTGGCAAAAGAAGAATTCAAGGTTTACTATCAGCCCAAGGTTGATATCAATACCAGGGAGGTTATCGGCGCTGAAGCACTCTGCAGATGGATATCCGACGGAAAAGTTGTTCCACCCATGGATTTCATTCCCGTGCTTGAACAAAACGGTGAGATATGTGAACTGGATTTTTACATGCTGGATCATGTATGCAGAGATATCAGAAGATGGCTTGATGAGGGAAAGGACCCGGTCAGGATTTCGGTGAATTTTTCAAGAAATCATATGGCAGATACTGATTTTTCGGATCAAGTCATCAAGATAGTAGATAACAACAATACTCCTCATAAATATGTTGAGGTAGAATTAACGGAGACCACCACCGATGTCAGGTTCCGTGATCTTAAACGTCTTGTGAGTGAGTTTAAAGATACGGATATTATCACGGCCGTTGATGATTTCGGGATAGGTTATTCATCTCTCAATATGATAAGGGAAGTGCCAATGGATGTCCTGAAGATCGACAGGTGCTTCCTTCCCACAGATGAAGATGACGAGAGGAGCACCACCAATCTTATGTTCAAGCATGTTGTATCCCTTGTTCAGGACATAGGGATGGAATGTGTTGTGGAGGGCCTTGAGACACCGAAACAGCTGGACCTGCTTAAAGAAAACAACTGCAGGATAGCTCAGGGCTTCTATTTTGACAAGCCTCTTCCTGTGGAAGAGTTTGAAAAGAGACTGGAGCAAAAGGTCTATCAGTAATGACAGGGGGACGGTCCATTTGTCACCCTGTCACATTCCCCATATCTTTTTGCATAGCTCCCTGCAATACTCTGTTGAAAAGGTGGCATCCTGTTTTCTGATGGCGTTTTGCTGCCCCAACTCGGGCGTGTACTCATTCAACGGATAAACGCTTATCTCATTGGGATCATCCGACACATGGCACACGATGGGGAGAATTTCATGGTCCGAAATGGCAACCTCTCCGTTCGGAGTTCTGGTCAGCGTGATCTCTGCCATTCCTCCCACCATACGGTTGGCAACGCCCGCGCCTGTTCCGGATGTCCAGTTGGCAAAGTTTCCAAGAGAATAGTAAACCAGCATGTCGCCATTCCCGTGATTATTGGTCCAATGCGCTCTGTCATTATCCTGAATCTCTTCTATGCCCTCAATGACATGGGGATGTGTACCCAGCACCAGATCAGCGCCGCCTTCCCTGAAAAGCTTAGTCCATTTCTTCTGAGATGCATCCACGTCCAGGCTGTATTCCGTTCCCCAGTGTGGACAGACTATGGTGAAGTCGGCAAGAGTTTCAGCTTTCTTTAAGTCTTCCCGAACTCTCTTCTCTTCAAGCAGGTCCACTGCATAGGGCATATCCGATGGGATCGCTATCCCGTTAGTGCCATAGGTGTAATTAAGGATTGCGACCTTAATTCCGCATTTTTCAACCACACTTATCCGGGCCTGATCCTCATTACTGTCGTGTATTCCCGTTACTTCGATCTCCGGATGATTCTTCTCCCAGTATTCAAGGGCGTTCTTAACTCCCCTGCTGCCCTTGTCCAGCACATGATTGGTAGCATGGCAGACAATGTCAAACCCTGCCCGGGCAAGAGAATCCGCAATCTCAAATGAGGCATTGAAGTTCGGGTAACCGCTTACTCCCAGTTCCTTTCCTCCGATTATGACCTCCTGGTTGACCAATGCCAGATCATTGCCGGATATTCTGCCTTTAAGATGCTCAAACAGAAAATCATAGTTATAGTTGCCGTCTTTGTCCTGAGCAGCGGCCTCCAGTGGATCATGAAGCAAAACATCTCCAACCATGCATATGGTGAGAGTGTCATTTTCCTCAGGTACTTCCGAAGACGATGCATCCGTTTGTTTCAAACTGATTGCCTTTGATGTTTCGGAGGATACAGTTTTGACAGAAGTGCTTTTTACGCAACCCGACAGGCAAATGATCACCGCAATCAAAACAACCGTATAAGTATACCAACGCCGCATACTCTGTCACCTTAGATCCACTGTGCTTCCTATGGCTTTGGCCATCTCCTGCCAATGAGCCATGCGCTTTGCCAGTTCCGCTTTGCTTTCCTCGTCTTCTCTGAAAGCGATCAGAGTCCAATCCATCTCCTCTAATGCCTGGAAAAACTCAGGCATCTTATGATAGGGTATGGATATCATCCTCAGTCCTGCCGGATATGCCTTGCGGCGCTTTAATCCGTGATAGAACCCGGTGGTTATATGGTTAACCTTTCCTGAGATTATGGGATATGCATACATCCAGCTGCAGCTTATGACAGGAGATGATTTGGATTCCCATAAGTCTCCCGAGATATATGATGTAGCTCTCATAATGATATCAGCCTGGGGAAGATCGGCCACAAAGAACAGAAGCTCCGGATCATAGTCACAGCTTTCCACAGGACAGAATTCCACATAATTGACAGTATTCGGCTCCAGTATCGGAAGCTGCTGATAAAGCTGCCTATTCCCCATGGGAGTCTTAAAGCATCCGAAATCGAAACCGGCCTGTCCGCTGGCTGTAACCGGCGGCTTGTCTATCATGCCCATCGCCAGTTTACCGTAGCAGGCATCATCATTTACATCGATATAAAAATGCTTCTTCGTATCCTGAGCGTATTTAACGTACTGGCAGAATGCAACCTTCTCCCCGTCATAGTGTGGAGCTGCCGGCTTTTCAAAACAGAAACGGATGGCAATGGCCGGGTATTCGAGTTCCAGTTTTGCGATCAATTCTTTATCTTTGTCTCTTAGCATAAATAAAACCCTCCTTATCTCTTCCATGATTATAACATACACATGCAATACTCAATGAATGGTTGACAATTTACTTCCGCATTACTATAATTGAGAACAGTTCTCAATTTAGCCCCGGGAGGTATGCCATGAATCCCAGATCAAAGTACAAAACAAAACAGAGAGAGATCCTGATCGACTACTTCAAGACATTCCCCGGAGTACATATCAATGCCGGTGATGTCTGCGAATACTTCAGATCCCAGGGGTCTCCCATCGGACAGGCAACCGTATACCGTCAGTTGGAAAAACTGGTGGATGAGGGGGTCTTAAGCAAATATGTTGTAGACAACAACAGCCCGGCATGTTTTGAATATGTTGGCGCAGACAGTCATGAGGATGCGGCAACCTGTTTTCATTGCAAATGCAGGAAATGCGGCAAGCTGATCCACATGCAATGTGACGAGCTGGAGACCATAGAGGCTCATCTTTTTGAGGAGCACCGTTTCAAGCTGGATCCTATGCGTACCGTGTTCTACGGACTTTGTGAGAACTGTATCTGAAAATGAGGGATGAAAGGAAACTATCATGAAAAGAATAATCTCAGTTATTGCGACAATTGTTTTGGCAATATGCGCTTTATCCGGCTGCGGATCTGCCGGCAGTCAGGCAGGCTCAGGCAGTCAATCCGCTTCAGGCAGTCAGGCGCCTGTCTCTTCAAAAAAGATCAGCATAGTAACAACCATCTTCCCGGAATATGACTGGGTGAAGAATGTGCTTGGAGATAGCTCTTCCAATGCCGATATAACCCTGCTCCTTGATAAGGGTGTTGACCTCCACAGTTTTCAGCCTACCGCCCGGGACATCATGAAGATATCTTCATGTGACCTCTTCATCTATGTGGGAGGCGAGTCTGATGACTGGGTTAAGGACGCATTAAAAGAGGCAGTTAACAAGAATATGGTCACCGTTAACCTTATGGATGTACTTAAAGATGAATTGAAGGAAGAAGAGATAGTCGAAGGAATGCAATCCGAAGGGGAAGAGCCGGAAGAAGAGGAACCTGAATATGACGAGCACATTTGGCTTTCTCTTAAAAATGCCTCCAAGGCAGTTTCCGCCATTTCCGATGCCCTGCAAAAGGTCGATGAGGCCAATAAAGACACTTATAAGAAAAATGCTTCAGAATATGTTAAAAAACTGAATGCCCTGGATGGGGAGTATAAGAAGGCTGTGGAAGGCGCAAGCATAAAGACTCTGCTCTTCGGAGACCGCTTCCCCTTCCGTTATCTCGTTGATGATTACAAGTTGTCCTACTTCGCAGCTTTCATAGGATGCTCTGCTGAAACAGAGGCAAGCTTTGAAACCATATCATTTCTTGCTAAGAAAACAGACGAGCTGTCGCTCCACGCTGTAATGACCATTGACGGATCCGACAAAAAAATAGCTGAAACAATAATTAAAAACACCAAGGCAGGGGACCAGAAGATCCTTACCCTTGACTCGATGCAGACTACTACCTCGAAGGAATCGGCATCCGGGACAACATATTTATCCATTATGGAAAAGAACCTGTCTGTTCTTAAAGAAGCTCTGAAATAAACGGAGGCATTTATGGCTTTACTTACAGTAAAAGACCTGACTTTGGGATATGATTCCCACGTAATCGTTGAAAAACTTAATTTTTCCGTTAATGCAGGAGACTATTTATGTATCGTGGGTGAGAACGGATCCGGTAAGACCACGCTGCTGCGAACGTTGCTGCATCTCATTAATCCCATAAGCGGTGAGATCCTTATGGGGGATGATCTGAAGAAAAACGAGATCGGGTATCTTCCGCAGCAAACCGTTATCCAGAAGGACTTCCCTGCGTCCGTACGGGAAATCGTTCTTTCGGGATGCACGGGGAGAATGGGGCTTCGACCATTTTACAATGCAAAAGAAAAGCAGCTTGCAGCGGAAAGCATGGAGCGCATGAGCATAACCCCGCTTGCCAACAGGTGCTATCGTGAACTCTCCGGAGGTCAGCAGCAAAGAGTGTTGCTGGCAAGAGCTCTGTGCGCCACCGGAAAGCTTTTGATCCTTGATGAGCCCGTGTCGGGGCTTGACCCTTATGTTACTTCGGAAATGTATGAGTTGATAGCAGAACTTAACAGGGACGGCATTACAATAATCATGATAAGCCACGATATCACCGCGGCAGTCAAATATGCCAGTCATATACTTCATATCGGAGAGACTGTTTTCTTCGGGACGAAGGACGAATACTTAAACAGCGATACGGGAAAGTGGAAAGATTATGTTAGATAAGATCGTTTTCTATTTGCAATATCCTTTCGTGAGATATGCGCTCATAGTCGGAGTGCTTATTTCACTGTGCTCTTCGCTGCTGGGAGTCACGCTCGTGCTAAAGCGCTTTTCTTTTATAGGAGACGGGCTCTCCCACGTGGCATTCGGCGCTATGGCCATTGCAGCTGTTTTGAAAATGACCAACAACATGCTCCTGGTCCTGCCTATCACAGTCATAAGCGCAGTTTTGCTCCTTCGTACCGGAACAAATACCAGGATCAAAGGAGATGCTGCCATAGCTATGATCTCTGTAGGGGCAATGGCTTTCGGATATCTCATAATGAACATCTTTCCGACTTCGGCCAATGTCTCCGGGGATGTTTGCAGCACCCTTTTCGGATCTACTTCCATATTGACACTTAGTATTGAAGAGGTGTGGCTGTGCATAATCCTTTCTGTTATTGTGGTCGTCATTTTTATAGTCTTTTATAATAAGATATTTGCGGTGACATTTGATGAGAATTTTTCCATGGCGACGGGAACCAACGCAGGCGCCTACAATCTGCTTATCGCCATAACCATAGCCGTGATCATTGTTCTTGCCATGAATCTTGTGGGGTCACTTTTGATCTCTGCCCTTGTCATATTCCCGGCGTTATCGGCAATGCGGTTGTTTAACAGTTTTAAAGGCGTTACCGTATTCTCTGCCGTGCTGTCGGTGATATCTTCTCTGCTGGGCATTTTCATCTCAATACTTGCCGGGACTCCGGTAGGATCAACTATTGTTGCAGTGGACATCATTGCATTTGTCTTGTGTTATATTGCAGGGCTGGTATTATAGTATCCCTTGCTTCATAATATCTTGTGATAAAGTTGGCATGGTTAGCGAGAATGTAGGCTTCGTCATCTGACTTGCATGCATCCTCCATCCTCCTTGCCATATCAGAAACGCCTCTTATTCCCAAAGTCATTGAAATGCTTTTCAGGGAGTGGGCCATGACTTTGTACTCATTCCATTCTTTTGCTTTGAAATGTTCTTCCAGAGACCCTGCCTTCCCTTCTGCTGAAGTAGCAAAATCAGACAGCATTTCACGGTAAAAATCACTGCTTCCACCACAGAAAGACAGACCTGCCTCGGCATCGATCCCCTCTGCCTTAAGTTTTTCCAGGAAACCAGCCTCCGTTCCGGTTTCTTCACCGGTTCCGGGTTCGTACTCTACCACATCGTCTTCAGGACCGAATTCCATGATCTCATTCTCATCTAAGGCACTATCAGATACAGACTTCCTGCGGATATATGCATCCGCCGGCAGGTAATCTACCAGTTTACGTACCAAGTCCTTTAAGATAAGGGGCTTGGTGAGGTAATCGTCAAATCCTGCATCTATATAGGTCTGCCTTGCACCTACGACTGCATTGGCGGTCAGCGCCACCATAATGGTAGATTCCGGGACAAGGTCCTGCTTCTTCATTATGCCCAGCGCCTCAATACCATCCATAACCGGCATCATATGGTCAAGGAAAACCATATTATATTTTTTGGCGCTCATTTTATCAATAGCTTCCTGGCCGGATTTGGCAAGATCCGGCTTAATACCGCATAATCTCAGGAAGTTTTTGGCCACTTTAAGGTTCATCTCATTATCATCAACAACAAGTATCCCGGCTCCGGGAGCATTGATGATGGTGTCCTTATCGCCTTTAACCTGCAAAGCCCCGGCTCTTCTTCTGTAGTCTCCAACAGGGGTGTCGTCCACAATCTTCTGGGATATCGTAAATGAAAACTCCGAGCCCTCTCCGTAAGTACTCTTAACCTGAAGCGAGCTGTTCATCAGTTCCAGCAGCCGGGTAACTATGGACATTCCAAGCCCCGTGCCTTCAATATGCTTATTTCTCTTCTCGTCAAGACGTTCAAAGGTCGCAAAGAGCCTGTCCATGTCCTCTTCCTTTATACCTATTCCGGTATCCCTAACAGACACAGCCATCTCAAGAATCCCGTCATCAGCTCTGAGTTTTTTAACGGAAAATGTAACCTCTCCCGTTTCGGTATACTTAATGGCATTGGTAAGGAGGTTGAGGATGATCTGTGACAGTCTCACATCATCCCCGTATAGAACCGAGGGCAGGCTCTCATCCACGTCCACCGTCAGCTTAAGCCCCTTTGTCTTTGCTCTTTCCTCAACGGATACCACCAGATCATTTACCATGGATGCTATCTGGTAGTCCGTGGATACCAGCTCCATTTTGCCGTCCTCGATCTTTGAAAAATCAAGGATACTGTTAATAAGGGACAGCAGATTCCTGCCTGCGGAATTGATATTGTTGGCATATTCTTTTATCTCCCTGTCCTCGGTCTCCCGAAGGATCATCTCGTTCATTCCCAGGACGGCATTAATGGGGGTCCTGATCTCATGGGACATTTGTGCCAGAAAGACACTTTTAGCCCGGTCTGCGGAAATAGCTGCATCCGCCGCTTCCTTTAACTTTTCCTCGTATTCGATCTGCCGAAGGGTGGAGATATGGTAATTGCCCATGGATATAGCATTAAGAAGGAGCCCGCACAGATAGAGTACAGGAAAACGTTTCATAAAAGTCTCTGAGTAAAAGGACTGGACATATATGCTGGCGGGGGTATAGAACAAAACGATAAATAAGGCTTCGTAGTAAAAAGAAAGGATGATGCCGTGCCGCACACTGCAGTAATTACATATGGCAATGGGAACAAGAAGGGTCCAGAGAATGGCAAAGCCATCGTTAACGCCCCATAAAGCATAGTAGGAAAAGAAGAGAGCGCATGTAAAGGTCATGAACCCCGTTGCTATCTTCCTGTCATGTAATATTTTGGCGCTTAAAGTCACAACTATACCGCTCAGACAGCAAAGAGCCGTGGTCACAGTAACAAAACCCTTATGACCGACTATATTAAAAATGGTCATAACAGCGCCGATAAAGGCCAGAACCACTCCCGCCCCTGTGACGGCTGAAAGATTCCGTTCAAGTCGCTCCCCCGTATATATTGAAACTCCGAGAAGCTTCCAGTTATTCTTTAATGACCTGAAAAATCCCCTCATTCATCTTACCTCATTTAAAAATACATAAGCAACATATCATGATGATTATACCACAATAGTGTGACAAAAAGACAGGGAAATGACAGGGGGACGGTCCTTTTGTCACGTTAATATTATCTGAATAATTAATGAAAAAACTCATTTGTACAGTTTTTTTCATTGTGACATTAGATAATTTGTGATATTATCTTGTCATAAGGGGAATTACATAAAGGGAGAGTCACATTTTCACCGCATACATTCACAGATTGTGGCGGAAGGAGGAATCCCATGATCTATACTGTAACATTTAACCCTGCTATAGATTATATTGTGCGTATGTCCAAGGACCTGATCCCGGGCATGACCAACAGGTCGGATAGTGAGGAGTGCTACTTTGGAGGCAAGGGGATCAATGTGTCGACCATATTGAAGAATCTGGGCTTTGATAATACAGCCCTTGGTTTTATTGCGGGATTTACAGGGGAAGCCATAGAAAAGTCCGTAGCAGACCGTGGTATCAAGGCAGATTTTATCAGGCTCCCTGATGGTATTTCCCGGATCAACGTGAAGATCAAGGGCCGGGAGGAGACAGAGGTTAATGCCCAGGGTCCCTCTATTCCGGCTGATGCCCTGGACGCACTCTTTACGAGGATTGACCGTATTTCCGACGGTGATATCCTTGTTCTTGCAGGTTCTATCCCAAATTCGCTTCCGGACGACGTTTATGAACGGATCATGAGCCGGCTGGCTGACAAAAAGATCGATATCGTGGTAGATGCGACCAAGGATCTTCTTAAAAATGTCCTTAAGTTTCATCCTTTTCTTATCAAACCCAACAATCATGAACTGGGAGAAATGTTCGACACAGTTCTCAAAACGGAAGAAGAGATAATCACCTACGCCGGCAAACTCCGGGATCTGGGTGCAAGAAATGTTTTGATCTCCATGGCGGGAGACGGGGCTATTCTTATAACCGAGACCGGTCAGCAATACAAGGCGGGTGTCCCGAAGGGCAAGGTGCGCAACTCCGTTGGCGCCGGAGACTCCATGGTGGCGGGATTCCTGGCAGGATATATGCGGACAGGAGACTACTCTGCGGCACTGAAAATGGGTACTGCCGCCGGGTCTGCCACAGCATTTTCCGATGACCTGGCTACGGGTGAAGACATAGAAAAACTATACGCAACTCTTTAAATGCTTTTTAAAAATGGAGGAGGATTTATGAGGATCACAGATTTACTGAAGAAAGAGGGCATTTGTCTGAACGCGGGCGCCTCAGACAAAGAAAGCGCAGTTGACACACTGGTGGGACTCCACTCAGACGTGGGTAACCTAACGGACCGGGATGGTTTTAAGGCAGCCATCATGGCAAGAGAGGAAAAGGGTTCCACAGCCATAGGAATGGGCATTGCAGTTCCCCATGCCAAGTCTGCGGCGGTTAAGAACGCCGGACTTGTGGCCATGACAGTTCCGGCCGGACTGGATTATAAGGCCTTAGACGGCAACCCCAGTAAGCTCTTCTTTATGATCGCAGCCCCTGATACAGCGGCTGATACCCATCTGGAAGTTCTCTCGAAGCTGATGACCCTGCTGATGGATCCGGCATTTGCCGAGAAGCTCACAGAATCCGGCAGTCCGGAAGAATTCCTGGCCATCATAGATGAGAAGGAAGCGCAAAAGGATAAGGAAGAGGCGACTAAAGCGGCTGCAAAAGCTGCTCCGGTTCCCGCCCCGGAAAAGACCGCCGGCAAGACCAGGTTGGTGGGCATAACCGCGTGTCCTACCGGGATCGCCCACACATTTATGGCAGCGGAAGCCCTGGAACTTAAGGCTAAGGAAATGGGAATCGACATCAGGGTGGAGAAGAGCGGTTCCGCAGGGGCCAAGGATCCCCTGACTGCCGAAGAGATCGCCGCTGCGGATGCGGTTATCGTTGCATGCGATAAAAATGTTGATATGAGCCGTTTTGACGGCAAGCCCGTGATCATGGCCGCCACCAAAGACGCCATACATACACCGGAGAAACTCATTGAGAAGGCTACAGCCGGAAATGTACCCATTTTCCATGGAGCCAAATCATCCACTCCTTCGGTATCACTTGAAAATGAAAGCGCAGGAAGAAAGGCATACAAGCACCTTATGAACGGTGTATCCCACATGCTTCCCTTCGTTATCGGAGGCGGTATCCTTATCGCCATCGCCTTCCTGCTTGATGATTACTCAATAAACCCGGCAAACTTCGGTACCAATACACCTGTTGCTGCCTGGTTTAAGACTATAGGAGGAGCAGCCTTCGGCTTTATGCTTCCCATCCTTGCAGGCTTTATCGCCCAGAGTATAGCTGACCGTCCCGGTCTGGCCATAGGTTTTGTAGGCGGATATCTTGCTTCCACGGGAGCGACATTCGCCCTTCCCGGAGGCGATGTTCCTTCAGCCTTTTTAGGCGCCCTGGTTGCAGGCTTTGTAGGCGGATATATTGTTCTCTATATGGAGAAGTTATGCGACAAGCTGCCACCGGCACTTGAAGGTATCAAGCCCGTTCTTATATATCCTTTATGCGGCATACTGATGATAGGCGTGGTAATGTGCGCTATCAATCCCATCGTAGGTGCTATCAACGCATGGATCTCAGGCGTTCTTACAAGCATGAGCACAGGATCAACTTTGGTTCTCGGACTCCTTCTCGGAGCAATGATGGCTACTGATATGGGCGGGCCCTTAAACAAGGCGGCATATGTATTCGGAACCGCAGCCCTTGCCAACCAGAACGAGACAGGCTTTATGATCATGGCCGCTGTTATGGTAGGAGGCATGGTTCCCCCCATCGCTATCGCACTGGCAACTATCTTCTTTAAGAATAAATTTACACCGGCCGAGAGAAAATCAGGCCCTGTTAACTTTATAATGGGACTCTGCTTCATCACAGAGGGCGCCATTCCCTTTGCGGCAGCCGATCCGCTTCACGTTATCCCCTCTCTTATGGTGGGATCCGGTGTGGCAGGGCTTTTGTCCATGGCATTTAAGTGTACGCTAATGGCTCCTCACGGTGGGATCTTCGTATTCCCTGTTGTGGGAAATGTTGTAATGTATCTGGTGGCTCTTCTGGTAGGTTCCGTTGTGGGATGCCTGCTTCTGGGAGTGCTTAAAAAGAAGGTAGAATAATAGTAAAAGATAAAGGAAAAAGGAGGATCTGATAATGGTATCACAGAAGATCACTATCACTAACGAACAGGGCATGCACATGCGTCCCGCCAGCGTCCTTTCCCAGGCCATGGCGCCATTTTCAAGCGATGTCAAGATCCTGTTCAACGACAATGCTTATGATGCAAAAAGCGTAATGATGCTTATGGCCGCCTGTATCAAATGCGGCTCGGAGGTTGAAGTACAGTGTGACGGTCCGGATGAGGCGGATGCCCTTAAAAAGATGATCGAACTGATCGAGTCCGGAATGGGCGATTAAGATAGGAGAATTATATGCAAAACGGAATCGCTGCATCCCGCGGTGTCGGGATAGGAAGTGTCTGTGTGATCGCAGAGCACGAGCTCTCATTTGAGAACAAAAGGATAGATGATACCGAAGCCGAAAAAGCCCGGTTTGAGGGTGCCGTCGAAAAATTTAAAACGGAAACTGCCGCCATGGCCGAGGATATAAGAAAGCGCATCGGACCTAAGGAAGCCGAGATCATGGAAGGCCATCTGGTGATGATATCGGATCCTACCATGTCAGGTGAGATGAAGAAGATGATCGATGCGGGACAGTGCGCAGAGTCGGCGGTCAGTGCAGTATGCGATATGTTTATCGGCATGTTTTCCAAAATGGATGATGACATGATGCGCCAGCGCGCCTCTGACATAAGTGATATCAAAGTAAGCCTTCTCAAACTCCTGCTGGGGATCAAGGATATCGATATCAGCAAAGTGGAGCCCGGGACGGTGCTTGTGGCACACGACCTGACGCCCTCCATGACCAGCCAGATTGTCAAGGAGAACGTATCAGGCATCATAACCGAAGTGGGCGGCAAGACTTCTCACTCCGCCATTCTGGCCAGGGCTTTGGAAATCCCGGCAGTTCTTTCTGTGCCGGATATCACCTCCAAGGTCAGGGATAAGGATACTGCCATAGTAGACGGTACCGAGGGTATAATATATATCAATCCGGAAGGCGACATTCTTTCGAAATACATTATCAAGCGAGAGGAATTCATTAAGAAACAATCAGAGCTTAAAAGCTTTATCGGCAAACCGACTCTTACGGCAGACGGAGAAAGTGTAGAGCTTTTCTGTAATATCGGCACACCCAAGGATGCTAAGAAGGCGTTGGAATGTGATGGTGAAGGAATAGGCCTCTTCCGCTCCGAGTTCCTGTATATGGATAACAATCATCTGCCTTCCGAAGAGGAACAGTTTTTGGCATACAAGGAAGCGGCCGTTACCATGGACGGCAAAGACGTTATCATCCGAACCCTTGATATAGGCGGTGATAAGGATATCCCCTATCTGAACATGAAAAAAGAGGACAATCCCTTCCTGGGATACCGTGCCGTAAGGTATTGTCTCGGCAATAAGGAAAGCTATATAACGCAGCTCCGGGCCATGATCCGTGCCAGCGCTTTCGGAAAGATCAAGATAATGGTGCCCTTAGTTACCTGCGTGGAGGAACTCAGAGAAGTTAAGAAGTTGGTTTCCGATATCAAGAGTGATCTTGATAAAGAGGGGATCGAATATGATAAGGATATAAAGGTAGGATGCATGATTGAAACGCCTGCTGCAGCTCTTATCGCTGACATTCTGGCTAAAGAATCCGATTTCTTTTCCATCGGTACCAATGATCTGACCCAGTATACCATGAGTGTTGACAGGGGCAATGCGGATGTGGCATATCTCTATTCCGCTTTCCAGCCGTCAGTGCTCCGCTCCATAAAGAACATCATTGAGTGCGGCAGGACAGCAGGTATTCCCGTGGGAATGTGCGGCGAGGCCGCTGCGGATCCTTTAATGATACCCTTATTGATCTCCTTCGGCCTTACGGAATTCAGCGTTAATCCCGTACTGGTCCTTACTGCGCGGTCCATCATTTCAAAATGGACGAAAGCCGAGGCTGATGCACTGGCCTGTAAGGTCTTGGAACTGTCCACAGAATCCGAGATCGTGGCCGCCCTTAAAGAGGCTGCAAAAGAATAGGGCATGATGAAAACAGTATTGACATTCTGAATTATTCTGATATCATAATGATATCAGAATAATTCATTTTTTTCTCTACAAGGAGGAGAACACCATGAGTGAAGATATCAGAGAAAAAGAAATACAGGGACATAAGAACGGTATGGCAGTCCTGCTGATTTCCATCCTGCTTTATATAGCGGCGATACTGGGGGTCATTTTCGGACCGATTACAGGTAACGGCCTTATTTTTGTAGTAAGTGTCATTTACATGTGCGTAGGCTGGGTTTTCTGGCCGGGTCTTAAAGTGTTAAAGCCGGGCGAGGCACTGGTCCTTACGCTCTTCGGCAAATATACGGGGACCTTGAAGGGTGACGGGTTCTTTTTTGTAAACCCCTTCTGTGCGGCAGTTAATCCTGCGGCAGACACCAAACTGGGACAGAGCGGGGATATCACGGAGACAAAGAAGCCGCTTATCAGCCTTACATCCTCCAACGGTATCCATGCTAAGAGCGAAGGTTCATTGTCATCCAGAAAGATCTCATTAAAGGTTATGACATTAAGCAACTCAAAGCAGAAAGTCAATGATTATCTGGGTAATCCGGTTGAGATCGCAGTTGCTGTTATGTGGCGGGTTACCGATACGGCCAAAGCGGTATTTACGGTTGATAATTATAAGGAATACCTGTCGCTGCAGTGTGATTCCGCAGTAAGAAATGTCGTAAAACTCTATCCTTACGATGTTACCGACAATGTTGATACCACCGGAGATGGCGTGGCAGATGACGGTAGCCTCAGGGGATCTACTGAAGTGGTTGCCAAGCGCATCAAGGATGAGATCCAGTCCAAGGTGGAGAACGCAGGCTTGGAGATCGTGGATGCCCGGATCACCTATCTGGCCTATGCTCCGGAGATAGCGGTTTCTATGCTCCAGAGGCAGCAGGCTTCTGCGGTAGTTGACGCGAGAAAACTTATCGTGGACGGTGCCGTGGGAATGGTGGAGATGGCGCTGGAGAGACTTAATGAGAAACAGCTTGTGGATCTGGATGACGAACGTAAGGCAGCCATGGTCTCCAACCTGCTTGTGGTATTGTGCGGCAATCATGATGCCCAGCCCATCGTTAATTCGGGAAGCCTGTACTGATGGCTGAGAAAAAGCAGGTCCCCTTACGCCTGAACGAGAAGTTGTACAATGCCATAGCTGCCTGGGCAGAAGATGACTTCCGTTCGGTGAACGGGCAGATAGAGTACCTTCTTACTGAATGTGTGAAGCAGCGTAAGAAAGACGGAAAATATGTGTCGCAGAACCTGGATGAAGCCCCGAAGTTTGATATTGAATAAAGAAAGCGTATAGCTGATATGTTGCCAAGTATTATTTCAATTATCGTATATATCTCATATTATTTCTTCCTGCGATATGAATTATTCCCGGACCGGTTTCTTTCATCCGGCAGTGGAGATATATCGTTTCTGAGTGTATTGCCAAATGTCGGGATAGTATTCATGGTGGTGAGTATCATCACCATTATCATCATGTTGGCTGGTATTGATCATAAAGCAGTAAAGATCGCCCAGGGAATAAGCAATGTCGCCATGGCGGTGATAATCCTCGTAATGCTGATCGCGGGGATGATGCCATGACAGGGGGACGGTC
Organism: Lachnospiraceae bacterium; assembly: GCA_017550165.1. GTDB lineage: Bacteria > Bacillota > Clostridia > Lachnospirales > Lachnospiraceae > SIG280. The sequence goes on from JAFZQH010000004.1 coordinate 21,627, forward strand.
CTTTTGTCATGTTCTGACACTGATGTGTTATAATTATGGAAGCGATAAGGAGAGGTTTATGTATGCTTTAAGAAATAGATGACATACTGTTGTCGGGAACCATATAAAAGGGAGATAGGAGGAACTGAAAATGAGGATGACGGTAGAGTTGTTTGATAGTATTATCAACACCTCTCAGGATTGTGTTTTCTGGAAGGACAAGGATCGAAGATTTTTAGGCGTTAATCAGGCTTTTCTGGATTTCTACGGTTTTGAATCGGCTGATGTGCTTATTGGGAAGACGGACGAGGACATGGGCTGGCATTCGGATCCTGAGCCTTTCAAGCAGGATGAGCTTATGGTACTCAGCGGCAATAGTACATATAAGGTCCATGGCAAATGCTTCATCCGCGGAGAGGAGCGGGATATCATCGCATCAAAAAGACCCCTGTACGATGGGGATAAAGTGGTAGGCCTTGTAGGCAGCTTTGTTGATGTTACCGATGTGCTGAAAAGAAAACGCGGTAATGAAGATGGCCAGGTAATGTATCCTATAGCCAAGCTCCGCAAATACCCCTTCTTTGACCGCTTAGTAGATGAAGTCAGTCTTGAAGAGATCCTGGATTCTCTTACGGGGATCCTGTCCAGGACATATGTTCTGAAATTTGTGAATTCACTTATCATGGAGAGGCAGCCCTTTACCTTTGCCATGATCGACCTGGATAATTTCAAATTTATAAATGATACATTCGGACATGCGTCGGGAGATAAAGTTCTTACTACCGTCTCCAAAGGACTGGCCGAGTATACAGATGGATTCGGCCTTGTGGGAAGGTTCGGCGGGGATGAACTGCTGCTTATCGATCTGGAGCACACCTCAAAGGAAGACAGCACCGCATTTTTTGAGAAGCTCTATGAGGATTCCTCGGTTCTTCGGGTCAACATGGAGTTTGAAAATGGAACAGCATATATTACCGGAACTACAGGTTGCGCATCATTTCCGGAGGATGCCGATAATTTTGCCGACCTGTTCGGTATGACCGATAAAATGCTTTATATCGGGAAGAATAAGGGACGTAATTGTTTTACTGTATACGATGAAGCCCGGCACAGCGATATTGAGATCGCCAATCTTGCCCGCCGGGGAATATTTACCGAGATGTATGCCTTAAGACAGGCCTTTGAAGAGGTTGACGGGCTTGAGAATAAACTGTTGGCTGTTATGCCTTTTATCACAGAGAGCCTGAAGATCCGGGATCTTTTCTTTGTCGGGGAAGACGGAAGGATGAAAGCCGTTATCGACCTTTCTTTCGATGAAGACGCATCGGATATCGGAAAGTTCATGGATCGTGACGTATTCTCCGAGAACGGGATAGAGGTCGTACAGGATAGGGCACCTGTCTTTTACAAAGCCCTGAAGAGTAACGGCTTCCAGTCCGCGCTTGTGGCTCGGATAAGACACAGGTCTAAGGTTTACGGGTATCTGGTATGCGCTGTTAAGAGGAGCCTTCGGATATGGCAGGAAAATGAGTGCGCCGTATTATATTATCTCGCGGAACTGCTGGTTGATGAGCTGAGGAGGTTTTAATGGCATTAGGACCGTCCCCCTGTCATTTCTTGCGACTTGTGGTATAATACCTGTGGGTGGTTATATGAATGCACAAACAGGATACGCGCTTATTTATCTTGAAATCAATGTTTTTTCCCTTATATTGATCCTCATGATCGGACTCAAGACCAGGGGCCTGTCCCGAATGGTCGCTCAGATAAACTTCTCGTTGGCTATAGTCTCTGAGGCTGTCTTTTTTCTCTCCGATACCATATATGTATTACTTACCAGTGGGCTGCTTCCCTATAACAGTGTGGCCGCTTTAGTGTGCAAGGAGATATATTTCTTCTCCACGACACTTATGTGTTTTTTCTGGTTTATTTATTTTGAGTGTCTGCAGAATACTTTTTTTGTGCGAAGCAGAAAGCTTGTACTGCATTCATCGGTTTTTGTATTGCTGACGGCGATCATGCTTGTCGTAAACATCTTTAACGGCATGTTTTTCTATATAGATGCAGGCGGAACATATCACAGGGGTCCTCTGTTCATATTGCAATATGTATTTGCATATGTTTACGTCGTAGTTGCATGTGGGCGATTACTTGCAAACATAAAAAAACGCGGAGTACCTGACTGGGAAGAACTCAGACCTCTTGCCGCATATCCTGTCCTGCCGGCTTTCGCCGGATTGCTCCAGTTTGTATTTCCTCAGATCCCACTGGCATGTTTTACAATGTCAGTTATGACCCTTGCCTTATATCTTAACTGGGTCAACCAGCTTATCTCACTGGATCCATTGACAAAACTGAACAATCGAAAGCAATTCATGCATTTCTACAATATCGCTGTCAATAATGCAGATAATGTGGGACGGCTGTATTTAATGATAATTGATGTGGATAAGTTCAAACAGATAAATGATGTTTATGGCCATACAGAGGGCGATGCCGCTCTGGTGAGAGTCGCAGACGCCCTCCGGCATAGCCTGGGAAAACTTCCGAACAGAGCCAATATTGCAAGATACGGTGGGGACGAGTTTATCGTTCTTATCAGTTCAGATCAAGAGGAAATGGTTACAGATCTAAAACACCGTATCAACGATACTTTAAAAGAGCTTAATGACAGATCAGGCGCCGAGTATGATCTGAGGATAAGCATCGGTACAGTCAAAGTCAGATCCGGCATATCTGTTCAGACTCTTATAGCCGAGGCTGATGAGGAAATGTACACAGACAAGAAAAGACACAAACAGAAATGATCCCTTTAAGGGTGACAAAAGGACCGTCCCCCTGTCAGGTTATTCAATGATCCGGTCTATCTCGGCGGGGTCCCTTGCAATGTATGTGGCGCCGGCTTCCCGGAGTTCTTCCTCGCCCCCGAAGCCGTAAGTCACTCCGATGCTGTCAACTTTTGCTCCCACCGCGCCCAGAATGTCATATTTTGTATCGCCTATCATAAGGCACTCATCCTTTTTCAATCCAAGCGCCTCTACAGCCTTGTTAATGAGGCGGGTCTTGTCCGAACTCGTATCCGTCAGCTCCGGGGCCTCGATGTGATCGATGAAGCCGTCAAGCCCAATATGGGGAATCAGTAGTTTCGTAAAATGCATCGCGGCTATTTTATATCACAGCCTTTATAGTACATTTTCCGTTGTCACAGGCAAATGAGATTTCCGGGCATGCGCCGAGTATCAGGGCCCGGGACAGTTCGTCCGTGTGATCTACGGGATCACGGTCCTCGCCTTCGTAGGAAACGGTCATATGGATCCTATCCTCATTTTCGTTGTATTCAAATACCAGTCTGATATCATCATTTCCTGAGCAATACTCCGGGATCGTATTGCAGCAAAGCTCTTCGGACACAAGCTGCATCTTACGGGTCTTTTTTCTGTCGATCATATTCTTAAATCCGAACTGCTCAAGCTGTGTCATCAGGTCAATATAATCAAAGGCTCCTCCGCCGATAACCGTTTCAAACACCTTAAGACGGTGGATGAAGCGCCTGGTAAGATCCTTTTTGGGAGCTTCAAATATTTCATCGGGAGTTCCCTCTTCGTATATCACGCCCTGTTCCATAAAGAATATCCTGTTGGATACATCCCGTGCAAAGCGCATTTCATGGGTTACGATGATCATGGTATTGCCTTCTGCGGCCAGTTTCCTGATAACTGAGAGAACCTCAGACACCATGGTGGGATCGAGAGCGGAAGTGGGTTCGTCAAATAGAATGACATCCGGGTCCATTGCCAGGGTCCGGGCAATTGCCACACGCTGCTTCTGACCGCCGGAGAGCTGGGAAGGAAGGGTTAATGCTTTATCCGAAAGTCCCACCTGAATCAGGATCTCCAGGGCGCGTTTGGCCGCTTCTGCCTTGTCTCGCTTAAGGATCTCCGTCTGAGCAAGGGTGATATTCTCAATAACTGTCAAATGCTCGAAAAGATTAAATGACTGAAAGACCATTCCCACTCTCTTATGGAGGGAGCACAGGTCATATCCGGGCGCCGTGGTATCATTTCCTTCAAGTATTATCCTACCCTTATCCGGCGCCATGATGCGGTTTATAAGGTAGAGCAAGGTGCTTTTCCCGGTACCGGAAGGCCCGATAACGGAGATAACATCTCCTTTTTTTACCGTGAAAGTAACATCTTTAAGGGGAGTGACATCCCCGAAGCTTTTCCGGAGGCCGGTTACTTCCATTATGGTTTCGCCGCCCTTGGGAAGAGAAGCCTGCAAAATATGCCTGTCCGTTTTTTGCAAATGAGTTTTGTATTCCTCTATTGCCCGGGATATCTCAGGGGAAACCTTATGTCCCCCGGGAGCGACCTTGATCTGTGCTATTTTCAAAAGCTTTACAAGAAGGGCTGAGATCACAAAATAAATAACAGCCGTGGTTATCAGAGGCAGGAATGCATCAAATGTCCTGCTCCGTATGATGTCAGTGACTTTGGTCAGTTCCTCCACCGATATATATCCGGCCACGGAAGAGATCTTCACCGTTGCAACCACCTGTCCGCTGTATACCGGCACTATGGAAACAAGGGCCTGTGGCAGCACCGTCTTAATAAACCCCCTGGTCTTTGTAAAGCCAAGAGCTTCTGCCGCCAGGGCCTGTCCTTTAGGTACTGCTTCTATGCCGCTTCTGAATATCTCGGCGCTGTAAGCTGAGAAATCGAGGGAAAACGCTATAACACTGACCCAGAATGCAGATAATCCGGCATCATTGAAGATAACGTAATACATTACCATCAGAAGCACTACGATAGGGATTCCCCGAAACAGCCGTATATAGATATATGCAAATGAAGATGCGATCTCATTTTTCCTGGTGCGAAGGAAACATACCAATCCCCCCAGGATCGTCCCGAAAAGCACTGCCATAACAGATATAGCAAGAGTTCTCCCGAGACCTTTAAGCAATATCTTATAACGCCCCTCTTCAATGAAGTTGCGCCTGAAACTGTTCTCCAGACCGGAGAAAAAGACCTGTGCTCTCGGAACTTCTATTTCTTTTACACTTGTTTTAACTGCCAGATGGTAGACGTCACTGTAAACAGGTTCCGAAATATTGATAAGGCCGGCGCGCTCTTCTGAAAAGGTGACGGAATCCGCAAGAATATCATAGGTTCCGGTCTGAAGTCCCGTTATGCACGCTTGGAAAGAGGCAACTTCATAATCCGGGGAATAGCCGTATTTTTCACAGAAACCGTTAATAAGCTCAATAAAGAACCCGGTTATTTTACTCCCGGAGTAAAAAGTCATTGGCTCCCACATCCCTGTGGTGCATATTTTGATGGTGCCCTTCTCACCGGATATGTGATAGTCATTCATCACATTCCCGGCTCTTTTGTCGTCGCTCCATTTATCCAGGAGGCGGCTCATTTCCCCGCTGTCTTTTATAGCCTTGAAGTATTCGCTAAGCTCCCGGTTCAGGGTATTACCCTTTTCGCTCGTGTTCGTACCGAATCCGTCGTTTATTGTAAAAAGCACATCTCTTATGACTGCCAGGTCAGGGTGGGACTCTTTAAGGGAGGGCATGGTAGATTCGAAAGCAACAGCCGCATCCACCTTTTCTGCAGCCAAAGCGCTGTACATGTCATCAAAGTTGTCAAATGAAAGAAATTCGCCTTCCGGGTAAAACTCTTTTAATTTAAATCCCCAGTCGGTCCCTGTTATGATCCCAAAGGTTTTTCCGGCTCCCTCAAGATCCTTATAAGTCGTGTCCGTCAAAGGATATCCGTCATCGCCCAAACCCCGGGAGGTGTCAGTTACTTTAACCGTTCCGATAACCTGAGGCAGCAACAGCACCAGCAGGATTGCTATTATGATAATGTAAGTCCATTTATTCTTTAATCTGTCCATACTGATATTATACGATAGAAATGAAGTTTTTTGGAAAAAAATAATGCTATCTAAAGGGTTGACGGCTCCGGCCTCCAAAATGCGTGTGTTACTCCGGGGTTTATGATATAATTACCGGGATTGAGTTTATATGTGAGATAAGGAGTAAAGATGAAAAAAGTACATTTCTATTATATTGAGTCTTATTATAGCAGCGTCTCTATGGGCCTGCGGGACCCAGGCACCGGCGGCGGGCAGCAGTCAGTCCGGGGCATCGGGAGCCGTAAGTACTGCAGCTTCAAGCAGCGGGGAGGACAAGAACAGTGCGGCAGGCGGTGTGATGGTCTTATTCACAAGTGATGTTCACTGCGGTGTCGATCAGGGATTCGGTTATGCGGGGCTTGCCTTTATACGGGATAACCTTAAAGATCAGGGCTATGCCACCATCCTGGTGGATGACGGGGATTTCATCCAGGGAGAGACCATAGGTACGGTAGATAAGGGAGAGTCCATCATCAATCTTATGAACGATATGGAGTATGATGTGGCCGTTCCCGGCAACCATGAGTTTGACTATGGTATGGACCGTTTTATGTAACTTATGGGTAAGACAAAGTTCGACGTGATAAGTTGCAACTTTGTTAAAGAGGGCAAGCCGGTCTTCGCGCCCTATGTTATTAAAGGAGCTGCAGGGATCAAGATCGCCTTTGTGGGAGTTACTACCCCCAACACCCTGACTTCCTCTGCACCCAAGTATTTTCAGGATGAGACAGGGAAATTTATATACGGGTTTATGCAGGATATGGATGGAAGCGGCGTCTATAAGGCTGTTCAGGATTCCATTGATGGGGCCAGGACAGAAGGTGCGGACCTGTGTACCGATGCCATCCGGGAGGAGACGGGAGCAGACATTGCCCTTCTTAACGGCGGAGGAATAAGGACCGGTATTGCAAAGGGTGATGTGACCTACGGAGACATCATTTCTGTCCATCCCTTCGGCAACCAGCTTTGCGTGGTGGAAGCCACAGGGCAGCAGATCTTTGACGCATTAGAGTGGGGGGCAAGGGTTGTGCCGGAGGAGAGCGGAGGCTTCCTGCAGGTATCCGGTATGACCTATGAGATCGATGCCACTATCCCAAGCAGCTGTCAGATGGACGAAGCCCAGATGTTCAAAGGGGTTAGCGACCGGCGCCGGGTCAAGAACGTAACCGTGGGTGGAGTTCCCATCAATCCCTCGAAGAAGTATTCCGTGGCCGGAATCTACTATGTGATGGTCAATAACGGAGACGGGCAGACCGCATTTAACGGATGCAAGCTCCTTAAGGAGAACGTGAAGATCGATAATCAGGCCCTTATCGATTACATAACCGTTAAACTGGGAGGAAATATCGGAGAAGGGTACACCAATCCCACAGAAGACGGCAGGATCAAGGTGATAAAGTAGCTAAGTGAAAGTGATCAGTTTTTTTAACGGGGATGTCACATATTCAAGAATATATCGTAAGGCATACCTTGAAAATGATGTTTACAAACATTAAAAATTGGTGTAATATAGTGTTTGGAAACATTGTTTCATAGCATAGTATAGTGTTTAAGAATATTATTGGTTACTTGGTTTATCGAGGAAAAAGCATATGGATAAAGAAGAATACTATAAAATGTTAGATCTTTCTGAGAGAAGGATTAAAGAATGTAATACAAGGACAGAGCGCTTTTTGCTCAGAAGAATTGACTGGAGAGACAGGCTGATAATGATCTCGGGGTCGCGTGGAACCGGGAAGACAACTATGCTGTTGCAACACATAAAGGCAGCCTTCGTTGGAAAATACGATGCTGCGCTATATGTATCTCTTGATAATCTGTGGTTTGAGACCCATTCCCTTGCAGAACTGGTGGATATTCATTTCAAGAACGGTGGAACTCACATTTTCATAGATGAGGTCCACTATCTGAAAAACTGGCAACTGCTTATAAAAAACCTGTATGATGACTATCCGAAGCTGAATATTGTTTATACCGGTTCATCCATACTGAAGATGGATAAGAATAGCGGGGACCTTTCGCGAAGACAGGTTTCATATAATATCCCGGGCCTTTCATTTAGAGAATACCTGTACTTTGAAGGCATTATTGAGGCAGAGGAAGTGTCATTAGAGGAACTTATAAAAGCGCATAAGGATATAGCAGGTTCATTAACGGGAGGTACATTTCTTTTAAAGCATTTTTCTGACTACCTGTTAAAAGGCTATTATCCTTTCTACAAGGAAGTATTCTCCGGTTACGGACAACGGCTGTCACAGATTACGAATCAGATCCTGGAGAGTGATTATCCTGCCGTGGAGAATATTAATTACTCTACAGTTCAGAAGATAAAGAAAATGTTGTATATACTGGCACAAAGCTGTCCTCAGACACCGAATATGGTCCGGTTATACGATCAGCTTGGTACAGACAGGAATCAGGGCCTGAAGATGTTATATATACTGGATCGTGCTAATCTTTTGAACCTTCTTTCATCTGAAAAAAATACGTTAAAGAATATGTCCAGGCCGGATAAGATATATTGTGATAACACCAATATAATGTATTCTCTGACAGAGAATATCAATACAGGGACTAAAAGAGAGACTTTCTTTTTGAATCAGCTTCGGTCAGCCGGTTATGAGGTCTTATATCCCTCATGTGGTGATTTCATCGTGAATGGGAGGTTTCTCTTTGAGGTTGGAGGAAAGGATAAATCCTTTGATCAGATCAAAGATATTCCCGACAGTTTCCTTGCCATTGATGATGTTGAAGTCGGAAGGGGTAATAAGATCCCTCTCTGGATGTTCGGGTTGTTGTATTGAGGAGGTTTTAATGTGACAGGGGAGCATACGAAAAAGAGGATCAGAAAGGCGTTGACATTTATCCTGGCGGGGATATTATCTTTATCCGCCGGTTGCGCCGGTCCTTCCGCAGGAGGTCAAGCGGGGGGCGGTAATGCTGCGGTGGCCGCAGTGGATGTACCATTTACCATTACCGTTACAGATAAGAATGTAATATATGTGGATGTTAAGAAGTCTTTCTTTGACCCGGTTAAAGCCACTAAGAGCGTAGAGGCCACTTTTTTAAAGGATGACGGCAAGGAAGGGCTCTTCCTTACGTTTACTACCGGGGGCACGGATTTTGGACGGTGCGAGATGGGTTACGGTGAACACGGGGACTCCTCTAAGACTGTGGCTTCTGATTACGGCAGATTCGAGGAAAAGGACGGCACTGTCAGGTATCAGATCCTGCTTAACAGACAAGGTGTGACCATGTCCGGGGCAGATAATCTTACCATTCCAACGCCAGTGTTTGAAAGCCTTTCAACCTGCAAGGTATTGATGGCGGATGACAGCTACAAGGACTATCCTGCGGGGGAGATCATTAAATATGATATAGACAGAGAACTGGAGGCCTCCCGGGCGTCAGGCCGGGATAAACTGGAGTCGGAGCTTTATAAGACGGCAAAAGACAGAGAATTCCTAACTCCCAAGGGGGACGATTTCAGGGTTGAGATATATGAAGCAAAGGCTAAGATCTACCAGAAATGCTCAGTGACGAGACCTCCCAACGGTGCACTGACCTTCGGAACAAGTCTGGCAAATGAGCCGGTGGATAAGCCCTGCAAGATATATCGGGTCATCTCTTATGCCGCAAACGGTACAATAACCGGCTATGCAGAGAAGGCGGAGTTTGAGTCAGAGTATGACGCTCTGCACATATACGGGGCTAACAACCACGAAGAGAACGGTTACGTTTTCTATTATCACACCGGGAAAGACGTGGTGCCTGAAGACCTTAAAGAGGATGATACCCTGAAGGTCATCTGTGATGAGATCATGCCCGGCAACCTGCAGAAGAGCTATGGTATAAAGCTTGTCAGAGAGGGTAATGCGTATTATTCTGACTTCTCAAGCATGCTTAAGGATAACCCCACGGATACCGTCCGTATGGCCTATTTCGGGGAGACCTATATTTACGGAAATGAACTTCACGGACAGGGAATGGAATTCTCCGCCGATAATGCCGACAGCGAAGGCTATCTGAAGTTTGAGCGGGATGACCGGAAAGTTACGGTGTACTATTCCAAACCGGAAGCCCACGCCCATAACATTACCCGGGGCGGTACTACGGATGGGAACGCATCCGGAGCGACGGGAGAGCTGCCGAAGGATTTCGTGGCAATGGATAAGGATGGGCAGTATTTCAAGCCCTCCGGAGATGACTATATCCTCTTCTTCACAAGGTTTAAGGATTACGGTGACTACAAGTTTAATGAATATGCGGTGCTTGTATCCTTTAACGATAAGGGAGAGATGGTGAATGCCGCTTTGCGGCGCTTCCGTGCGGGAAATGTGGCCAATCCCATGTCGGAACTGGTGGCGGGTATCACCGTTGAGCCGGGGACTAAGCTGCTCTACAGTGATGACAGTGTCGCATATATCGATGTGGCAGCTTCAGCCTGGTTTAAAAATGAGGGCAGGACTTTTACAAAAGCAGAATTAATAAAAGACTGTATGTCAGAGGACATGATAAAAATGCCCCTCTACGGCACATCTGCCGATGTGGGGATGTATATTTCAAAACAATAAGCGTGTGACAGGGAGACGGCTGGCCTGCTACAGAACATAAGAAGCAATGAGTGAGCCGGCAAAACTGAGACCTTGATGAAAGGAGGCACCGCATGGCATCAAATGTATTTAACCGCATACCATCAGGTTTCTTTAACCTGCTTTCAAGCGGTAGTGACAATATTAATAATGCCGGTTGTCTCCTCGAAATATATTCCCAGTACGATTTAGAGGTTTCGTACCGGATAAGCCGTAAACAGCTTCGTGATGCGCTGGCTCTTTATATCTTAGAAAACAATCTTAGTTTTTCCGAAAAAGAGGCTGATGAGAAGAGTTCTGATGTGGCTAATAGTATCATTCGTAAGTTTACGGATGAAGAATGCGGATGGCTGACTGAAGAAACCGACGATGCGACTTACGAGAAATATATAATCATGACAGAGGCGGGTATTTCGCTTTCTGAGTTTCTACTTGCCTTGGGACAGCCTGAAAAGGTTGAGTATTCTTCGTACATATATAACATATACAATACATTGATGAATTCTGAACAGTGGAAATCAGATTCTTATGTTAATGCTGTGAAGGCGGTTTACAACAACGCAAAGGCATTGGCTAAGTCATTAAAGAGATTATCTACTTTTATCCGCAAAAAGATAGAAGAGCTTACGAGAGAGACTTCACTCGAAGTGCTTACAGAGCACTTGTTGGAATACTGTGATGGCGATTTCATAAGGGAGTATGCCCGCCTCACGAAGCAGCAGAATATTCATATGTATCGAAGCCATATTCGCGCAAAGCTTGATGAGATAGTAAATAATCCTGAGATGCGGGAACTAATTGTATACGGATGTGCTATTGAGGAAAACATTCCGGAAGATTCGGCAGAAGACTTTGTTCTTGAGATGGTTGAGAATACAAAGACATTCCTTAACGAAGATTATGACCGTATCATGCGTGATATCAAGCACAAGATCAATATGCATATACACATTGCTGTAGGAAGAATCCGTTTTATCCGAAACAGCGGCAAGGACGCACAGGGGAATGTTGAACAAGTACTAAAGTTGCTGCGTACAAGCATAGATGAAGGCAGCCTCCTGGATGAACTGTCAGATGAAATGACGAAGCTTTATAAGTTCGACAGGAATGAGTATATAGATACGGCTTCATTATGGAGCCCGCGAAAGAGTAAAGCTATTAAGAAGGCTGTTACGACAGAAACCGAGACGCTTACGCAAGCCGATAAGGATGATGCTATTTCGGCTTTGGAGAAAGAAGCCTACAATCCATACTCGAAAAAGAAAATGAAATTATTCCTGGAAGATCAAATGCGCGGAAAAGAAGAAATAGACAGCGCACAGCTTCCTCTTTCGAGTAAGAAAGAACTTCTTTCGGATATTTCTGCGGTAGCCTATTGTGAAGAGAACGGATTTGAGATAACGGTCGAAGACGGATATTTGGAAGCAAATGATATGATCTTGCGTCGATTTAAGATAAGGAGAAAAGCAAATGGGGTTTGAAGCGGATTGGGAGATGTATACTTCCGGCGAAAAAGAACTGTTTCAGCGAGTATGCAGAAGACTGCTGAAATCCACATTCATAGTCAAAGAAAAAGATGATGACAGTAAGAAGCTTTATACATTTGTTGCAAAGAACGAAGAGGCTATAAGCTCCTACTTTAGTCATATGGGCTTTGATATAAAGGTTGACAGAGATAACGGTGTAGCCATGCTTGTTAACTCCGGCGACTCATCTGACTCGGGGAAGATACAGGCAAACAGATTGAGACTCAGAAAAGCGGACACTGTTGTGTTGTGCTGTCTTTGGACTGCTTATCTGGACCGCATACGCCGGGGAAATCTATCTAAAGGGATTATCATATCCCTTCTTGATCTGAAGCAGGAACTGGAAAAGTACGGTTTCAGAGAAGATTTTGATGGAAAAACACTGATGACAGACATACTTAAGCTGTTCACTAAATACAATCTGGTCGATGTATCAGGCAAGCTTGGCGATCCTGATTGCAGTATTAAGATATACCCGTCTATACAGTTTGCACTTGATAATATAGAATTCCAGAGTCTTGCAGAAGAAACAAGCAGGAAGATACTGTCTTCAAAGGCAGCCGCTGACGATGATGAGGAAGAAATGGAGGAATCGGATTATGACGAGTAACAGAAAAGTTGCTACCGGACTCCAGCTCATAAATTGGTCGCGTTTTACAAATGCTAAGATGAAGCTTGAGGGCTCAACGCTTATTACCGGTAACAACGGAACCGGTAAGTCCACGGTGCTTGATGCCATCACATATCTTTTAACAGGAAATACACACTTTAATATAGCTGCAAAGGACCGTGATAGAAGCGTTACTGCGTATGTCCGCGGTGATACTCGCAGTGAAGGTGCCGGTCGATATCTGCGCGGGAATATGGATGTCGTGAGCTATATAGCCATGGAGTTTTATTCACCAACAGATAAAGCTAAGATGGTAGTATTTGTTACCATAGAGCTCAAAAAGGATGAGACAAAAGCTAATTCCTACTGGTATGTGGCAAAAGACGCTTCTCTTTCTGATATAGCTTTCTGCGATGAAAAAGAGGGAAAACTGTCGGTATATCCTAAAAGCCAGATAACCGTAAAGGGACAGCATATAAGCAGCAAAGAATTCATGGGCATGGAGAGAGGAACAAAGCAGGTTCTCCAGGCTATGGGTCTTCGTTGTGATGTAGCAAAGTATAAATCAAAGATCATCAAAATGATGTCTTTCGATCCTCAGAAGAACATAGATAAGTTTATCCAGGAGTGTGTTCTTGAGGAGGGCGAGATGTCCTCATTAGCTGATCTTAAGGAGCAGAGAGCCAATTATGATGAGATCCGTCAGACGTATGAAGATATGCTCGAAAGCAAGAAGGTTCTTGAGCATATTGAGGAATGCACGAGAGAGTACGAGCAGAAGAACTCTGATTATAACAAGCGACGTTTGGTACTGGGATATCAGAAGTGGCAGAGTGTAGCGCAGGCTATAGAACAGTTAAAGAAGTCAAAAGGACAGGAAGAAGCCGGTCTTGCGTTCTTAGTTGAGAAGAAAGAAAAGAAGGACAAAGATCTTGAGGAAGCAAGGCAGAAGCTTGAAGAGTTAAACAGTAACAGGGATTTTCAGAACTTTGAAAGCACCATTAAGCACTATGATGAACAGATAGAGAAGCTTACAAAGGAGAGCAATCTTCTTTCAAAATCAGTGAAAGATATTGAATCCCTTCAAGGATGGATTGATGGATTGATGCAGGATTACTCTGCTGATCTGCAGTTAAGCCTTGATGTGAAGGATTCTCTGACTACTATTTCTTCAAAGGGCGATACAGCTAAGAAGGTAGCTGCTTTTTATGCTCTTTCCGAAGAAGTTAAGCGCATAATTGCGTTAAAGAGACAAGAACAGACAAAGAATGCAATTCATATTGAAGAAGATAATGCTACCCTAACACAGTGTCTAGAGAATAAGAAAAAGCTTGAGAGTAATAAACTGGTATTTGATTTCGGTTATGAGAAAACCAAGAGCCTGATTTCCGAGGAACTTAAGAAAAATAATATACAGACTGATGTTAAGTTCTTTGTTGAACTGATTGCTGAAGTCAAAGATAAAAAGTGGAGAAAATCCGTAGAGACATTCCTTGGCGGAAAGCGTTTTAACATTATCGTTGATCCTAAATATACCGCACAGGTTTTAAGGATTGTGAATGATAATCCGGCAACCAAGGGAAAGGTCGTAATAGCAGATAAACTCGAAAATACAGACATTGTAGCAGGTTCGGCAGCTGAGCAGCTTGAGATCATTAATCCGACGGCGAGAATGTATGCAAATTATCTGCTTAACGGGATCCATCTTTGCGAGACTGTAGAAGAACTGCATGAATACCCTAAGGGTGCTATTATGCCTAACGGCATGCTTGCAAAGAGCTATGCTGTAGGAAAGATGGATATGACCAAAACGAAGTTGTTTATCGGCCAGGATGCCATCAAGCTGCAGATCGAGGATCTGACGAAAGAAATAAGTGCCCTTGAAGAAGGCTTAAAAGAACGAGCTGCCCTTAATGAATCTCTGGAGACAGCTATTAACGGCCTGCAGGAGAAATCCTTGAAACAAGATGATTACGATTTTGAGGCCGTAAATGAACTGGATTCTGTAAAGGAAAGCCTGAGAGCGGCAAAGAGCGAGAAGGAGAATTATTCGAAGGATCCGAGCCTAACGGCGATGCTTGAAGCGTTTAGCAAGGCCAAGGAGACCTATAAAAAGATTAGTGATGAGCGAGATAACATTAACAAGGCTATAGGTAGTTCCGAAACGGAGATGGATAGTATTGAAAAAGATATCTCCACCAAAGAACTGGCTTTGGTTTCTGCCAGAAAAGATTTCGAGCAGGACTGCAGAGAGATGCCTGAATTAAGACAGCCTGCTATCGATATGTATAACCAGCAGATTCAGAAGAAAGAGACCGCAATTACCGAGAAAACTGTACGTGAATGGTACAACGAACTCGAAAAAGCTAAGAAGGAGCTTGAAGATGCTCATCTTCTGTACTGCAGGATAAACGGTACGGATAACCAAATGCGTGGCATATCCTTTATAGGTTATTATAGGGATCAGTATCGTAATCTCGCCAATGTTCAGATTGAGGAAGCCAAGCAGAAACTTGAAAAGCAGGGCGAGAAGCTTCAGAGTGCCTTTGTAGGTGATTTTGTAGCGGAGATAAATGAAACAATCCGCGGTGCAAAAGATGAAATCGATAAGATCAACAAAGAGCTTAAGAACAGGCCATTTGGTAACGATGTTTATCAGTTCGAAATGAAAGAGCGCCTTGATTCCGATGGTAAAGCTCTGTTCTTTAAGATCTGTAAGCAGATGCATGAGTATTTTGATAATGCGGAGTATTATCTCAACGCCATTAAAGACGATGAAAGCAGTGAGCAGGATATCAAGGAATTCATTGATATAGTGCTTAACGAAGAGGATGAGACAGAGTACACCGACTACAGGAAGTACTTTAACTACGATATGCGAATCATCAGCAAACAGGGCGAGGATGAATTACAGACCACCTTGTCAAAAAAGCAAGGATCCGCAAGTAACGGAGAGAAGCAAACACCTTACTTTATCATTTTGGCAGCCAGCCTGCTTCAGCTGTATCCGAAGGACCGTAGCAGTGCCCGTCTGGCTTTCATAGACGAAGCCTTTTCTGCTCTTTCAAGAGAAAGAATCGAGCAGATGGTCGACTACCTTGAGACAAATGACTTCCAGGTGGTTTACGCAGCTCCCCCGGATAAGATAAACAGTATCGGATCGCATATACAGACAACGATTACCCTAGTTCCGAAGGGACGCCAAAGCTTTGCGGTAGAAGGATTGATAAAAATCCTTGAGGAGTGATTTCCATCATGACAAGTAAGCCCATAAAGTTGAATAAACGGCAGAAAGACCTTCTCAAGGCTCTTCTTGATAAGTTCGAGAAGAGTAAGACTTATCGCGGCGAAAATGCGGTAAATCAGAGTTTTCAGGTAAAGCCTGAGGATTTCTTTAAGGATTATGATTCTGATTTTTCAAACCTTGAGGAGTAGGAAGATTTTGAGCGGGAACTGCGTATTCTTGAAGATGCAGGTTTAATTCAGTTAACGAAGAAAAACGGTGTTATTAAGTCAATTGGAATGGTTCTTTCAGCTAAGGAATCATATTATGCTTTGCTTGGAAGAACGGAACTTAAACAGCAGGAAAGTAGCCAAATTGAGATGTATAAGTCTTTCCTTGACAGGAATGAAGTTCTGGATTCTTTTTGTAAAGCACAGATAAAACGCCTTGAGGATAGGAAAAAGGCTGAATATGAGATGTCTGTGGCTAATGAGATAATAAGGATTATTGATTACATATGCGGTAATACAGAGGAAATCCTTGAAAGAGAACTATCCATAGATCTGTTCAGTAACTCAAAGACATTTGAAAAAGATTATCGAAGCAAAGTACTGACCGTATTGAAGAAATATGGGAATTTCATTGAAATCCTTGAAAACGTTCCAGACGAACGTGAGCAGGGTCATGCGATTTTGGCAGAGTACAATGTCTTCCCTAATCCGACTTATATAAACTTCAAGGGCGAAGGCGTTCTGAAGCTTAAAGATGGCAAAATGATTGAATTGAACCCTTCAATGCCCATCGCTATAGACTCGGACACATTAGACAGGATTGATAATGTTGAGGTGGTGTCATCGAGAATAGTTACAGTAGAAAACCTTACCAGCTTTAACAGGGTACATGACGACAAGACGTTTTTCGTCTATCTAGCAGGTTATCATAATACGGTCAAGCAGAACTTTATAAGAAAGATTGCCGATTCGAATTTCGGGAAGGAATGGCTCCATTTTGGAGACATAGATCCAGATGGTTTTTACATACTTGAGCACTTAAAGAATAAAACCGGTATACCCTTTAAGCGGCTGTGTATGGGAATCAATGAGCTAAAGAAATATAAAGAATACTGCAAGCCGCTTGAAGATAATGATATCAAGAAAGCACAGTCGCTGATTGAAAAAGACTTATTCGCGGATACGATGCGATATATGCTTGAAAACAATGTAAAACTAGAACAGGAAGTTGTTAGTTGGAAACAGGATGTATAGGTTTAATGGAAAGCTGCAAATGCAGGTAAATTGACTTAAAAATCACATTGAGCTTTGTTGAGGCTTTCAATGACACGATTAATCGATTTTCCGGAAGAAGGGCGGAGAAAGCAGGAGCATTTTAATGATCAGAAAGGCCATATATCAGGATATTGCTGAAGTAGAACGTATATACGACGAACTACATCAGGCTGAGGAAGAAAAGAGAATAACCACCGGATGGAAGAGGAACATTTATCCCACCGGGGCTACGGCTCTGGAAGCCCTTAAAAGGGATGATCTGTTTGTTCTTGAGAATGAGGGTATTATCCTGGGAGCCGGCATAATCAATCGGGCCCAGGTTGATGTATACAGCGGCGCACCATGGAAGCATGACGCGGAGGATGACCGGGTCTGTGTCTTACATACATTAGTCATTTCTCCCTCTGCGGGGAGAAAGGGATATGGTAAGGAATTCGTCCGTTTTTACGAAGAGTATGCAAAGGAGCAGGGATGCTTTGAACTGAGAATAGATACTAACGAGAGAAACACTGTCGCCAGGGCAATGTACAAAAGATTGGGATACGAGGAGATCGCCATAGTTCCCACAACATTTAACGGGATCAGCGGGGTTAATCTGGTGCTGTTGGAGAAGTGGCTTGGCCTGAAACAGGAGGGAAAAAGATGATCCGAAGAATTCTTTTAATGATCAGCAGTATGGTTTTAGTGATCCTTCTTGTTGCCTGCGGACAGGCTAACGGGGGAGGCTCCTCCCTTGCCAGGTCTCAAGGCCCATCACAACTCGGGGCGCAGTCTCAGTTGCAGTCACAGTCACAACCTCAGTCACAGTCCCAGTCCCAATCCCAGTCACACTCACAGCCCGGTACTTCAGGGGCCTCCCTTAAGGTTGTAGGCACCGGTCTCTGCGACGCGGCAGGCAAGCCGGTGCAGCTGAAAGGTGTAAGCACCCACGGCCTGTCCTGGTTTCCTCAGTACGTAAATCCTGAATGTGTAAAGGATATTAAGGGCTGGGGCGCCAACGTCTTTCGCCTTGCCATGTATACCGCAGAATACAACGGTTACTGTACCGGAGGCGATAAGAACCGCCTGAAGGATCTGGTGAGAGATGGTGTCCGGTACGCAACCGAGAATGAGATGTATGTCATCATCGACTGGCATATACTAAGTGATGGTGACCCTAACACCTACAAGAGTGAGGCCATCTCTTTCTTTTCCGACATGAGCAGGGAGTTTGCCTCTAATCCATATGTGATATACGAGATATGTAATGAGCCCTGTAACGGCACCACCTGGGAGTCGGTCTATTCATATGCAAATGAGGTGATACCGGCTATCAGGGCCAATTCCCCCGACTCCGTCATTATCGTGGGAACCCCTAACTGGAGCCAGGACGTTGATAAGGCGGCAGACAAGCCTTTGCCCTTTGACAATGTGATGTACGCCCTTCATTTCTACGCTGCCACTCATAAGGGTGAGCTTATGAATAAAATGACTGCCGCTATAGATAAGGGCTTGCCGGTTATAGTATCTGAGTTTGGTATCTGTGATGCCAGCGGTAATGGAGCCATCGACGAGTCCTCCGCCAATAAATGGGTGGATACTATGAACTCCCGTAACATAAGCTACATATGCTGGAACCTCTCCAACAAGGATGAGGCTTCAGCCCTGATAGACAGCAAATGCAACAAAACATCGGGCTTTGCTGACGCGGATATGAGCAAAGAAGGAAAGTGGCTTAAGGGAGTCTTGCAAAGAAAATAAACGAATATTATTTTCACAAAAGGACCGCCCTTTAAGTAACGGGCCGTTAACGTTACCGAAATTACAATTATTACATAAACGGTAACGTTAACTTGATAATAAGAGGCTGTGATGATACAATATGAGTCAGAGAAAGGAAGGACCTGACAATGAAGTTGTATAAGCGAGAAAACTATCTAAAAAAGATCAGGGGATTCTATGATGCGGATGATATCATAAAGGTTATTACCGGTGTCAGAAGATGTGGGAAGTCAAGCCTGATGGAAATGATAGCTGCAGAGATAGCCGAAAAAGGGGTCGCAAAGGAGAATATTATCTATATAGATCTGGACAAAAGAGGATTCAGAAGTATAAAGACGGCAGATGCATTTGAACAATGTATAGATGAGCGTGGAACCGCTGCCGGATTAAAGTATCTATTTGTGGATGAAATACAGAATGTAGAGGGGTTTGAAGAAGTACTCAACGGATATAGAACAGAGGGGAACTGGTCTATTTTTATTACCGGATCTAATTCATATTTGTTAAGTGGTGAACTTGTTACTAAGCTTACCGGAAGGTATTTGGAATTTGAGATGTTTCCTCTAAGCTTTGATGAATATGAGGGGATGAAGGCCTTCTTAGGCAAGCCTGTTGATCCCAATCCTCAGGCGGAACTGACAAACTATATATTAGACAGTGGATTTCCCAGAGCGCTTTTTTTGGATGATCCGGCAGATAAGAGAAAATATGTACAGGGTGTTATAAAAGAGATTTTTGAGAAGGACATTCGAAAGCGAGTAAAAATACGAAAAAAAGAAACCTTCGAGCTTGTCAGAAGATATATCATTGGCAACTATGGAGCGACGACCAGTCTGAATAATATCTGTGAGGAACTGAAAAAGAATGGACTTAGTATAGGGAAAGCTACTGTTTCCAGGTATATCAGGGCCCTTGTGGATGCAAAGATTTTGTATGAGTGCAATCGATTTGATATTAAATCCAAGAAGGTTTTAAGCGGTGAAAAAAAATACTATCTGGCAGATCTTGGATTCTATTATGCAGAGAATACTGATAATCGAGTAAACTACGGCCCCACACTTGAAAACATGGTATATATATATGCTTGTTCCCGTGATTGTTCTGTGAGTGTTGGTAGAATAGGGAAACTGGAATGCGATTTTATCCTTCGTAATCGTGAAATGGATTATTCCTACGTGCAGGTTGCATATACAATAGCATTGAGTAAGGACACAGAGGAGAGGGAGTACCGGCCGCTGGAGATTATAAAAGATAATTATCCCAAATATGTGATGACAACAGATTATCTTCTCCAAAACAGAAACGGTATTCAACATGTAAATCTGATTGACTTTATGAAAGACGGGCGGAGCTTTTAATGGTCTCTTGGGGACGGGGTTAGTGGCTCATTTTGAGCCCATAACCCCGTCCCCAAGAGACCATTAAAAATTTTTAGCATTTTTCCGAATGGCGGATCGGGTTGCGAATTGTTATAATCATAATTAGGATTGAAATGGAGCAGATAAATATGGAGAAATTATTCAAAGACGTCTTTCCCACACTTAAGCTCTCGGAAGAGCTTGGAGGGATGTTAAGCGAGTGCGAGGTTCCCAAGATCACATCCAACCGGAAGAGGGACACCATTACAGTATATATAGTAAATAACAGGCTGCTTACACTTGACCAGATCACGAAGCTGGGGAGTGAGATCAGAAAGCAGCTTTTTCGTGGTGCCGGGGTTTCAGTAAAGATCAAGGATTCCTATCATCTGTCCGCCCAGTATAATGTGGCCACATTATGGGAGTTCTTCGGGGATGAGATAGGAAAGGAACTGGCGAACGAAGACTATCTTTTGTATATGGCCTTTAAGAACGCACGGATAAATGTGGACGAGGAAAGCTTTGAACTGCTGCTTTGCGATGATATATTCGGAAGATCCAAGGGTAAAGAACTCTCGGAGCGGATCAGATACATCATTGAGGAAAAATGCGGGATACCTGTGGAGATCCGTGTGGGGACATACTCCGGAACAGAAGGTAAGAAGCAAAAGAGCGGGAAGAAGGAAAGCCTTTCGGGGAGTGTGTTTGCGGAAGAGAAGGATAGAAAACAAGGGGACGGTTCAAGACAAGGGGACGGTTCTACTGTCCTGTTGGAAAGCACAGGACAGATAGAACCGTCCCCCGCAATCGAACCGTCCCCCGACGAAACATCTGTTGACGTAACACCTCATCCGTCGCCTGAAGGCGACACCTTCCCCTCAAGGGGAAGGCAATCCAAGTCCAAGAAAGCCCGCTTCGGCATCAGCAAGGATCCGGAGGTCATCATGGGCAAGACCTTCCCCGACGATGAGGAGGTTACGGAGATCTCCGCCATTTACGGTGAGATACCTTCAATTATAATAAGAGGCCAGATCATCGGCATGGAAGTCCGGACCATAAAGGAAGAGCTGACTCTTCTGGAGATGATAGTCACGGACTTTGGTGACAGTATAATCTGCAAAACGTTTGTATCTAACGAAGATCTGCCGGATGCACTGGAGAGCCTGAAGGAAGGCGCATTTATCAAGGCATTGGGCTCTGCCAAGTTCGACAGCTTCGCAAGAGATATGACCATTTCCCTCCGCGGGATCAAACTTATAGGTGACTTTCGGACAAAGAGAATGGATAACGCTCCCGTTAAGCGCGTGGAGCTTCATTGTCATACGAAAATGAGCAACATGGATGCGGTGTGCGACACCACGGATATCCTAAAGACTGCCCAGAGGTGGGGACACCCGGCCATCGCCATTACGGACCACGGGGTTGTACAGTCCTTCCCTGATGCCTACCACGCAGTCTGCGATAAAAAATACACAGGCAAGGTGATCTATGGGCTGGAGGCTTATCTGGTGGATGACCTCCGGGGCATCGTAATGGGCTCCAAGGGACAGAGCCTTGACAGTTCATTTGTGGTATTCGATATAGAGACCACCGGTCTTAGTAACGCCAGAGACAAGATCATAGAGATCGGAGCCGTGAAGGTGGCGGGAGGAGAGATCACAGACCGGTTCTCAACCTTTGTCAATCCTAAAGTTCCCATTCCCTATCGCATAGAGAAGCTGACCTCCATAAATGATGCCATGGTCATAGACGCGGATACCATAGACATTATACTCCCGAAATTCCTGGAGTTCTGCGAAGGATGTGTTCTGGTGGCTCACAATGCGGAGTTCGATGTGGGATTCATAAGGAAGAATTCCGCCGACCTGGGACTGGACTTTGACTTTACATATGTAGACACCGTGGGTCTTGCAAGGATGCTGCTTCCCAAACTGGCTCGTTTTAAGCTGGATACGGTAGCCAAGGCATTGAAGATCCCCCTTGATAACCACCACAGGGCGGTGGACGATGCGGAATGCACAGCTCACATTTTCACTGCATTTATCAAGATGCTTACTAAGCAGGATATAACGGATCTTGATCAGGTGAATGCTGCGGGAGCCGTATCCAAGGAGAGGATACGCAAGCTTCCTTCTTACCATGCCATCATACTGGCCAAGAATGACGTTGGCCGTGTTAATATGTATAAGCTGGTGTCCAAATCTCATCTGGACTATTTCTATAAGAAACCCCTGATCCCCAAGAGTGAGCTGAACACTCACAGGGAAGGCCTTATCCTCGGCTCCGCCTGCGAGGCGGGAGAACTGTTCCGCGCCATATATGAGAACAAGCCGGAACGGGAGATCGCAGATATAGTGAGATACTATGATTACCTTGAGATACAGCCCATCGGAAATAATGCGTTCCTTATAGATGCGGACAATGATCGTGTTACCTGTGAGGAGGACCTGCGTGAGATCAACAGGACTATCCTGGCATTGGGTGACAAGTTCGCCAAGCCGGTGGTAGCTACCTGCGACGTGCATTTCTTAAATCCCGAGGACGAGGTGTATCGCCGGATAATCCAGACAGGTAACGGATTCGAGGATGCGGACCGCCAGGCACCGCTGTATTTCCGTACCACGGAAGAAATGCTCTCGGAATTCGACTACCTGGGAAGCCGCGCCCATGAGGTTGTTATCGATAATACCAATAAGATCGCGGACATGTGCGAGGTCATATCCCCTGTCCGTCCGGACAAATGTCCCCCTGTCATCGAGAATTCCGACAAGGATCTTACGGACATGTGCCACGCCAGGGCGAAGGAACTCTACGGAGACCCCCTGCCTGCAGTTGTATCCGAACGGCTTGAAAAGGAACTGAATTCCATCATTTCCAACGGATACGCCGTTATGTACATAATCGCGCAGAAGCTGGTTTCTAAGTCCAATGAAGACGGCTATCTGGTAGGATCCAGAGGGTCTGTAGGATCATCTTTTGTGGCTACAATGGCAGGGATCACCGAGGTTAATCCCTTAAGCCCCCACTACTTCTGTCCGAACTGCCATTATTCCGATTTCGATTCCGAAGAAGTACGCGCCTTTGCCGGCAGGGGAGGATGCGACATGCCGGATAAAGACTGTCCGAAATGCGGAACTAAACTCAAAAAAGACGGATTTGACATACCCTTTGAGACTTTCTTAGGTTTCAAGGGAGACAAGGAGCCGGATATCGACCTTAATTTCTCGGGAGAGTATCAGGCCAAGGCTCACAAGTATACGGAGGTAATATTCGGAGAAGGCCATACCTTCAAGGCCGGTACCATCGGGACTCTGGCGGATAAGACGGTCTACGGATACGTTAAGCATTATTATGAAGACAGAGGAATGAGCAAGCGGGGCTGTGAGATCGACCGTCTTGTTAAAGGCTGTGTGGGAGTAAAACGTACCACGGGCCAGCATCCCGGCGGCATCGTTGTGCTTCCCCATGGGGAGGATATCAACACCTTTACCCCGGTGCAGCACCCGGCGGATGATACGGACACGGATATCATCACCACCCATTTTGACTATCATTCCATAGATCATAACCTGCTTAAGCTTGATATACTGGGACATGATGATCCCACCATGATTAGGGAACTGGAAGACTTAACAGGTGTTAATGCCAGGGAGATCCCCCTTGACGATAAGGATGTAATGAGCCTTTTTGCGAGTCCTAAGGCTCTTGGGATCACGCCCGATCAGATAGACGGATGCCCAACCGGGTCTCTGGGGATACCGGAATTCGGTACTACATTTGTAATAGACATGCTTATGGACGCCAAGCCCACATGTTTTACGGACCTGGTACGTATAGCGGGACTAGGCCATGGCACCGATGTATGGCTTGGCAACGCCCAGACTCTTATAAAGGAAGGAAAAGCAACCATATCCACAGCAATCTGTACCCGTGACGATATTATGACCTACCTTATCAACAAGGGCCTGGAGCCGTCGGACGCATTTTCCATTATGGAAAATGTTCGAAAGGGCAAGGTGGCCGCAGGGAAATGCGATAAATGGCAGGCATGGAAGGAAGATATGCTGTCCCACGACGTGCCCGACTGGTACGTGTGGTCCTGCGAGAAGATCAAATACATGTTCCCCAAGGCCCATGCCGCTGCTTATGTCATGATGGCATGGAGGATAGCCTGGTTCAAGATCAATTATCCGCTGGCTTATTATGCGGCATATTTCGGCATAAGAGCGAAGGGCTTCGATTATAACGTGATGTGTTTCGGCCCGGACAAACTGGAGGCGGAGCTGGGGGATATCAAAAAGAAAGAGAAACCCACCCCCCAGGAGGAACAGATATTAAAGACCGGAGCCATCGTACGGGAAATGTACGCCAGAGGGCTGGAATTCACGCCTATAGATATCTACTGCGCCAAAGCTTCCAGGTTCACCATTAATGACGGGAAGATCATGCCATCCCTCATGTCCATAAGCGGAATGGGTGATAAGGCGGCGGAAATGGTGGAGCAGGAGGCAGCCAAGGGGCCCTTCCTTTCCCAGGATGATTTCAGGGCAAGAACAAAGGTCAGCTCAACCATCACGGCGGCCATGGTAGACATGGGGATACTCTCGGGCATCCCTGAGACCAATCAGCTCTCCCTCTTCGATATGCTTGGTGAATGACTCCGTTTCAATGCGATAAAGAGTTGACATGTTATAAATAAATATAACAAAAAACACAGGCCTTTTACGGCCGATTGTTCAAAAAAATAACAAATAATCCAAAAGGTCATGAAAAACCACGGGGAGACCACTTGTGAAATAAGTACAACGGTTTAAAAATATGTAAATTTTTACATTAGTAATTTTGCACAAAAACGACCATTTAGAATTATTGAAAAAACACATAAAAAAATCCCGGCGGGAAAAAACCTGCCGGGGGCGAAAAAAGGGGGAATAGGCTTATGACCTATGAAGTGATCCACGAGATATTCAACAGCTGCTCCGGCAATCAGATGAGGGACATATTCTTTGAGGAGCGGGACTTTAACAGCCCCGATGACCTGGAGGCCTATGTACGCGAAAAGCATGATAACAAGGTGGGAGAGATGGAGCGGACCGACATGCCGGATGGTGGCGTGATATTTGATTATATAATAGGAAACGTTAAGCAGAGGCACTCATTTACCCCGGTTGGTTAAAAAGTGCAAAATGTAAAAAAACCATAAAATAACCTTTATTAAATTTGCATAAATTGTCTTGACTTATCCCCCCACAGAGGATATAATTTCATCATGATGCTTGCTTAGGGATTAGTGTGCAGTCATTTAGGGAAAACTTTGGGAGGTCGGATATGTCCAAGACTATTGCTGTTGCCGGTAAAGGCGGAGTGGGCAAGACAACTACATGCGGTTTGCTTATCGATTATCTTTGTCGTCACGGCAAGAAGCCGGTCCTCGCAGTAGATGCAGATGCTAATTCCAATCTTAATGAGGTGTTGGGCGTCGAAGTGGAAGCCACTTTGGGCGAGATCAGGGAAGAGATAGCCAATGCCGAATTATCTCTCGATAATCCCATTCCTTTGGGAATGTCCAAACAAGATTACGCTAATTTCAAATTTAACAGTGCTCTTATAGAGGAGAAAGATTTCGACATGCTTGTAATGGGCCGTACCCAGGGTAAAGGATGTTATTGTTATGTTAACGGGGTGCTGCAGGCACAGATACAGAAGTTTGCAGGTAATTATAAGTATGTAGTGGTTGACAACGAAGCCGGGATGGAGCATATAAGCAGAGGCCTTCTTCCTCACGTCGATATCGTTATCCTTGTAAGCGATTGCTCCAGAAGAGGCATTCAGGCGGTGGGGCGTATCGCCAAGCTCATTAAAGAGATCGAGCTTAATCCCAGTGAAGTAAAATTAATAGTGAACCGTGCCCCCGGAGGCAAGTTGAATGATGGTATCCTGGAAGAGATCAAGATCCAGGAGCTGGACCTTGCGGGAGTCCTTCCTCATGATGAGGATGTATATGAGTTTGACTGCGAAGGAAAGCCTACGGTACAGCTGCCCAAGGAGTCTAAGATGAGGGTGGAGCTGGAGAAGATCCTGGATGGTCTGGATCTGTAAAGTACGAGTCTAAATTTTCGGAGAAGCATTGGGCGACTTCGGGATTGAGATAAAGAAATAATATAGGACAAGTTTTTTAAAGGAGGTCTATATGGAAGAATTCAAATTAACTACCATTGAGGAGTTTGAGGCGGAAACCAATAAACTCCTCGAGACAGGCAAGAAGGTTGGTGCTGATTCATGGCAGCAGAGAGTTGTTAATCAGACACCCCACTGTAAGTTCGGTGAGAACGGTGTTTGCTGTAGGATCTGTTCTATGGGACCCTGCCGTATCACACCTAAGGCACCCCGCGGAATCTGCGGATGCGATGCTGCAGGTATCGTAGCTCGTAACTTCCTCAGATTTACTGCAGGTGGTACAGCTACTCACTCAGACCATGGTCGTGAGATCGCTTACACGCTTATGGAGACAGAGGCAGGCGGAAGCTATGAAGTAAAAGATCCCGAGAAGCTTCTTGTTATCGCTAAGGAGTGGGGCGTTGAGACCGAAGGCCGTGACATCTATGATGTAGCTCATGAAGTAGCAGAGCTCGGTGTTATGGAATATGGTAAGATCAAAGGCTTCCAGAGATGGATCAAGAGAGCTACACCCGAGCGTCAGGCTACATGGGAGAAGGAGGGCATTGCTCCCAGAGCTATCGACCGTGAGGTTGTTACAGCTATGCATATGACTCATATGGGTAACTCCTCTATGCCGGAACCCCTTATCAGACAGGCTCTTCGTTGCGGTCTTTCCGATGGATGGGGCGGATCCATGATGGGTACAGAGTTCTCAGACGTTATGTTCGGAACTCCCCACGAGATGAAGACTGAGGCTAACCTCGGCGTTATGAAGGAAGACATGGTTAACATCGTAGTACACGGACATGATCCTTCACTTTCAGAAATGATCGTTAAATATGCAGAGACTCCCGAGATGGTTGCTTATGCTAAGGAGCAGGGCGCTAACGGTATCCAGATCTCAGGTGTTTGCTGTACTTCTAACGAAGTAACAATGCGTCATGGAATTCCTATGGCAGGTAACTTCCTTGCACAGGAGAACGTGGTACTTACAGGTGCTTGCGAACTGATCGTAGTTGACGTTCAGTGTATCTTCCCTGCATTGGGACCCCTTAGCAAGTGCTTCCATACCAAGTTCGTTACAACATCCAATATCTGCCGTCAGCCGGATTCAGAGTTCATTCACTTTGAGCCCGCTAAGGCTAAAGATAACGCTATCAAGATCATCAAGATGGCTTGTGAGAACTTCAAGAACAGAAAGAAAGAGAATGTATACATTCCTCAGATGAAGCAGGAAGCTTGGGTTGGATACTCATGCGAAGAGATCATCCACAAGCTTGACGGAGTTACTAACTCTAATGTTGATGAGATGGGTACATACAAGCCTCTCGTAGAGTGCGTTAACTCAGGCGTTCTTCGCGGAGCTGTTGCTATGGTTGGATGTAACAACCCGAAGCAGAGAGCAGACTTCATGCATGTAGAGCTTATGAAGAAGCTTATTGCAAATGATATCATCCTTGTGCTTTCAGGATGTTCAGCACAGGCTGCAGCTAAGGCAGGTCTTATGGACAAGAGGGCTAAGGACCTCTGCGGACAGGGACTTAAGCGTGTTTGCGAACTCGTTGACATTCCTCCCGTACTTCATATGGGATCATGCGTTGATATCAGCCGTATGATGAGACTTGTCTGCGATCTCGCAAGAGATATGGGATGCGAGACATACGAGCTTCCCGTTGTAGGATGTGCACCCGAGTGGATGTCAGAGAAGGCCGTATCTATCGGTAACTACGTTATCGGTACAGGTATCGATACATTTCTTGGTATCAATCCTTACACAGCAGGTTCAGAAGAGGTTGAAGGAATCCTTAAGGGCAGCGTTGAGAATATCGTAGGCGCTAAGTACTTCGAGGAGCATGACCTTGACAAGCTGGCTCAGATGATGATCGACCGCATCGAAGAGAAGAGAGCTAAACTGGCTAGCTGCAACTAATGTTGATTTTCGAAAGGACGTGGCCCTATGAAGATTGCTGTTACAGGCAAGGGCGGAGTAGGCAAGACTACTTTATCATCCACATTGGCGAGGTTATACGCCGAAGAGAACAGAAGCGTTCTGGCTGCAGATGTGGATCCTGATGCCAACTTAGGTTTGGCGCTGGGATTTACGGAAGAGGAACTGGATTCCATCGTTCCCATATCCAAGATGAGAAATCTGGTGGAGGAACGGACAGGAGCCAGCTCCAGCGGATTAGGACAGTTTTTCAGGCTTAACCCCAAGGTTGATGACATACCGGAGAAGTACGCAAAAGAAAAAAACGGCGTGAAGCTTCTTGTACTGGGAACAGTAGAGACGGCCAACAGCGGATGTGTCTGTCCGGAGCATGTGATGCTTAAGCGGATCATATCCCATCTCCTGATACAGGATAAGGACGTAGTCATCCTGGATATGGAGGCAGGCCTTGAGCATCTGGGAAGGGGCACCACGGAAGATATGGATGCTTTCATAGTGGTGATCGAACCCGGAGCCAGAAGCGTCCAGACATACAAGAATGTTAAAAGGCTTGCGCTCGACTTGGGGATAGAACGTGTAAGCGTTGTAGCCAACAAGGTCAGAAACGAAGCTGACGAAGATTTTATAAAGAGCCACATACCGGAAGAAGATCTACTGGGATTAGTTCATTTTAACGAAGATGTTATCAATGCAGACCGGCAGGGCGCATCACCTTTTGATTACAGTGAAGGCGCAGTTGCCGAGATTCGGAACATAAAGAATAAGATAGACATGATGTTTAATCGATAGGAGGAAATGTTTTGAGATTACTTGACAGAGTTTTTAACGGTTCAACTACCATCTACGAGCAGACTGTTAAAGCAGTAGATGAAGCTATTGCAAAATATGGCGCTGATAAGGCAGTATCTCTGCCTGACACAGCATTTGCCCTTCCCTGCTACTATGCAGTAACAGGTATCAAGGTTACTACACTTGGTGAGATGAAGGAAGCATGTGAGTTCTTAAAGAACTCCAACACAAGAGAGCAGAGACTTGCTGACGGATTTACTTCAGGTATCGCTACAGCCATCGGCGCTGAGTTCACAGAGACCATTAAGTATATCGAAGGTAATCCTTATGAAGAGCCCATCGTAGCTCATTTCTCAGATGCTATGGTGCGTGAGCTGGGTCTTCCCCTGGTTACAGAGGATATCCCCGGTGTTGCAGTATTCATCGGCGAGGCTCCCTCTACACAGGAGTTATGTGATCTGATCAAGCAGTATCAGTCACAGGGTATCTTTGTTGCACTGGTTGGTAAGTGTATCGATCAGGCAGTTGAAGGTAACGCTAAGCTTGGTTTCAACGTACGTTGTACGCCTCTCGGATATCATATCGAGTCAGTAGTACATATCGTTTCAGTTGCTTTAAGAGCAGGCCTTATCTTCGGTAACATCACACCGGGACATAATGAAGAGCTTAAAGCATACACAATGAAGAGAGTTAAGGCATTTGTTAATGCTTACGCTCCCGTAGATGATGTAACAGTTGCTTTCGGTGCAGGTGCTATCGCTTACGGTTTCCCGGTTATCTCCAATGATACCAATGACCTTAAACCGGTTCCCAAGAGTCTTGTTATCCAGCCGGATACACTGAAGTTCAATGCTACATCCATCGAGGCAAGAGATGTAAGAGTTAAGATCTCTAACGTAGATATCCCCGTACCTTATGGTTCAGCATTCGAGGGTGAGATCATACGTAAGGGTGACATGAAGATCGAGGCCGACGGTTCCAGAATGGATTGCTTCGAGCTTGTACAGGCTAAGCCTCTTGCAGATGTTGAAGATCATAAGATCGAGGTATTCGGTGATGACTTTGATAAGTATGAAGACGGTACCAAGATCTCCATGGCTATCATCGCTGAAGTTGCAGGTAAGAACATGCAGACGGACTTCGAGTCAGTTATGGAAAGAAAGTTCCACGCATTTATCAACTGTGCAGAAGGTATCATGCATACAGGACAGCGTGATATGATCCGTATCCGTGTATCTAAGGATGCATTCAATGAAGGATTCAGAGCTAAGCACTTCGGTGAGATCCTTTACGCTAAGTTAAAGAGCGAGTACGACGCAGTCGTAGATAAGTGCCAGATCAAGATTTATATTGGGCCGGAGACAACCAAGCTTCGTAACGAGCTGGCTATCCCCGCATTTGATAAGAGAGATGAGAGACTTGGTTCTCTTACAGATGAGAATGTTGATGAGTTCTACACATGTATCCTCTGCCAGGCATTCTCACCCAGCCACGTATGTATCGTTACTCCCGAGAGACTGGGACTTTGCGGTGCAGTTTCATGGCTTGATGCCAAGGCCACTCATGAGCTTGATCCTAACGGCCCCTGCCAGATCGTTAAGAAGGATCACATTATAGATGAGAGAGTAGGACGTATCGAAGAAGTTAACGAGGCAGTCAAGAAGTACTCACAGGGTGCATTAGAGGAAGTTACACTTTACTCTATCATGGAAGATCCTATGACCAGCTGCGGATGCTTCGAGTGTATCTGCGGTATCGAGCCTATGAGTAACGGCGTAGTTATCGTTAACCGTGAGCATACAGGAGTAACTCCCGTTGGTATGACCTTCTCAGAGCTTGCGGCCATGACCGGTGGCGGAGTTCAGACGCCGGGATTCATGGGACATGGTAAGCATTTCATCGCTTCCAAGAAGTTCATGAAGGCTGAAGGCGGAATCCAGAGGATCGTTTGGTTACCGAAGGCACTTAAAGAGCAGGTAGCTGAGAAGCTTAATGCTACAGCTAAGGAGCTCTACGGAATCGATAACTTCACAGATATGATCGCAGATGAGACAGTAGTTGAAGGCGATCCCGAGGCACTGATGAACTTCTTAACAGAGAAGAATCATCCGGCTTTAAGTCTTGAACCTATGATGTAAGTGATACAGACTCGATAAGTCACACGGCTCATGCTTGCATGAAAGCCAGTGTGACCTTGAGAGGCTAACATATATGAGCAAGTAGGGCGACAGCCCGGATTGCGAATATATGTAGAATCGCGGGAGTGCGAAGCACGAAGCGATTCGTAGTATCACGAACCCGGACTCCGAATATACGTAGGATTTCGAGAGCAACTTTAGCTGCGAAGAAATCCGTATATTTCATCAATAATTATTAAAATGTTCTTTCAGGCAATCCTCTTGCAATTATATGCAAGAGGTTGCTTTGCAAGATAAATTGTCAAAATTTTAACAATTGACAAAATACCCTTAATATAAGGGGAAAAGGAAGGAAGGTAAATTTCTATGACACTTTATGAACGAATTTTTGCAGGATCAGATGCAGTCTATGGATTGACTGAAGGGGCGGTCAACGACGCCATAGCAAAGCATGGCGCTGACAAGGCGATCTCATTCCCGGAGACGGCTTATTGTCTTCCCTGCTACTATGCAGTAACAGGCCAGAAGATCAAGACTCTCGGAGAATTAAAGGATGGTCTTGCAACACTGAAGTCTCTTAATTCAGCAGAGACAAGAGAAGCTAATCCCTTACTTTCAGGTGTAGCTACAGCACTTGGCGCAGAGTTCTTAGAGGCGTTGAAGTACATTGATGGCGCAACACCCTATGCAGAGCCTTACTACGGACACTTGGCTGACGCCATCATCCGTGAGCTTGGTGTACCCCTTGTTACAGGAGATATCCCCGGTGTTGCAGTTATCATCGGCGAAGCTCCCACGGCAGAAGAAGGTGTAGCCCTTATCAAGAGCTATCAGGCACAGGGTATCCTGGTTACACTTGTAGGCAAGATAATCGAGCAGGCACAGAGCCTTAATTATAACATGGGCTACGGTGTAAGAGTTGTTCCCTTAGGGCCGGACATTACATCAGTTATCCATGTAGTATCAGTAGCATTACGTGCGGCACTCATTTTCGGTAACGTTACACCGGGAGATGCTGCAGGACTAATGAAATATACGGCTGAGAGAGTTCCTGCATTTGTTAATGCTTTCAAGCCTATTGATGATGTTACATTATCAGCAGGCGCAGGCGCTATCGCTCTGGGCTTCCCGGTAATCTCCAATGAGACAGAGAACATCACAGAGGTACCCAAGGCACTTCTTTCACAGCCTGACGTATCCAAGTTCAATCAGCTTTCACTTGAGACCAGAGAGATTAAGATTAAGATCACGAATATCGACATCCCCGTTGCTTATGCATCAGCATTTGAAGGTGAGATCATAAGAAGAGGCGATATGAAGGTAGAGGCTGACGGCTCAAGAGTTGACTGCTTCGAGCTTGTTCAGATGAAGAGCCTTGACGAGGTTGAGGATCACAAGATCGAGGTTATCGGCAACGACTTTGATGCATTCGAAGACGGAGCCAAGATCGAGATGGCTATCATCGCAGAAGTTGCAGGAAAGAGCATGCAGTCAGACTTCGAGTCTGTTATGGAGAGAAAGTTCCATTCATTTATCAACTGTATCGAAGGCGTTATGCATACAGGTCAGCGAGATATGATCCGTATCCGTGTAAGCCAGGATGCTTTTAAGGCAGGATTCAGGGCTAAGCATTTCGGTGAGGTTATCTACGCTAAATTAAAGAGTGAATATGAGGCAGTTGTTGACAAGTGCCAGGTTAAGATCATCACAGATCCTGCCAAGGTTACAGATCTTCGTAAGAACTTGGCTATACCTACATTCGATCACAGAGATGAGAGACTGGGGTCCATGACAGACGAGAGCGTATCAGAGTTCTACACATGTATCCTCTGCCAGGCATTCTCACCCAGCCACGTATGTATCATCACTCCCGAGAGACTGGGACTTTGCGGTGCCGTTTCATGGCTTGATGCAAAGGCTACCAACGAGCTTGATCCTAACGGACCCTGCCAGGTCGTTAAGAAAGAGCATGTTATAGATGAAGCTGTAGGTAGATATGAGGAAGTTGACGAGGCGGTACATAAGTACTCTCAGGGCGCATTAGAGCACGTTACACTTTACTCCATCATGGAAGACCCCATGACAAGCTGCGGATGCTTCGAGTGTATCTGCGGAATCGAGCCCATGAGTAACGGCGTTGTTATCGTTAACAGAGAGCATACAGGTATCACACCTATCGGTATGACCTTCTCAGAACTGGCATCCATGACAGGCGGCGGAGTTCAGACACCGGGATTCATGGGACACGGTAAGCATTTCATCGCTTCCAAGAAGTTCATGAAAGCAGAAGGCGGATTCGAGAGGATCGTATGGCTGCCTAAGGCACTTAAAGAGCAGATCGCTGACAAGCTCAATGCTGCTGCTAAGGAAGTATACGGCATCGATAATTTCACAGATATGATCGCTGATGAGACTATCGCAGAAGATGCAGAGGCACTTATGAACTTCCTTACAGAGAAGAATCATCCGGCGCTTAAGTTAAGTCCGCTCATGTAAGTGTATAATAGTTCGAAAAGTCACACAGCGGTCATGCATGCATGACAAGCTGTGTGACCTTGAGAACTTAACATATATGAGGAAGTAGGACGATAGTCCGGATTCCGAATATATGTAGGATTTCGGGAGCAGCGAGAGCTGCGTAGAAATCCGTATTATACACGCATATTTTATGTTAATTTAATAACGATTTCGTTGACATTCATACCCGTTTCGAGTATAATATTTATCGGTGTTCACGCCAGCACCGAAACGTTTTACAACGGCTTAGGGGCACGTGTATATGCTGATACATGTGCGTTGCTTATAAACAAGTTTTATTTAAGCGAAACAAAAGGAGGACAAAAAATGGCTTTTAAACCCGCATCACAGAAATTTAATGCTGCCATCAATCAGGTAGAGATCGGTAGCGGAGACAAGAAGATCACACTCGGAGGAGAATGTACATTACCGTTCTACACCTTCGATGCTGAGATCCCCAATGCACCCAAGGTAGGTGTTGAACTTACGGATCTTGGTATTGATGAGACATTACCGGGTATCAAGGAATTCTACGCAGGCGCATCTACGATTGCTGAGCAGGCTGCTAAGATCTCTTCAATGGAAGGTGCTGACTTCATTTCCATCAGATTTGAGGGAGCGGATCCCAACGGCGAGAACAAGTCTGTAGATGAGTGTGTGGAGATAGCTAAGGCTGTTGCTGCCGCAACAGATATGCCTTTAGTAATCTGCGGATGTAAGAACGCAGAGAAGGACGCTGATCTTTTCAATAAGATCGCTGAGGCTCTTGCAGGCAAGAACGTTTTATTCCTTGCAGCAAAAGAAGAGAATTACAAGACAGTTGGTGCTTCTGCAGGTCTTGCTTACAACCAGAAGGTTGGTGCTGAGTCGGCAGTTGATATCAACCTTGCTAAGCAGCTCAACGTTGTTCTTGGACAGCTCGGCGTTAAGAATGAGACTATCGTTATGAACGTTGGTACAGCTACAGCCGGATACGGTTTTGAGTATGTTGTATCTACTATGGACAGAATTAAGGCAGCAGCTCTTTCACAAAATGATGCAGCTCTGCAGATGCCCATTATGACACCTATCGCTTCTGAAACATATAATGTTAAAGAGGCTGTTGTTTCTGAGGATGATTTCCCTGAGTGGGGAGACCGTGAGACAAGAGCTATCGACATGGAGGTTGCAACTGCAGCAGCATGTCTTGCTTCCGGATCTAATGCTGTTATCTTAAAGCATCCGGCATCAGTTGCTACTATTTCCAAGTTTATCAAAGAGTTAATGTAATTAGGGCGAAAGGGAGGATAATATAATGGCATTAAAAGGTCTTGATATTTTTAAATTAACACCAAAAACAAACTGTAAAGAGTGCGGTAATCCTACATGTATGGCTTTCTCAATGAAGGTTGCTCAGGGTGCCGCTCAGTTGGACGCATGTCCTCATATTACTGATGACGTTAAGGCTCAGCTTGCTGAAGCTACAGCTCCCCCGATGAAGACCATCAAGGTTGGTGAGCATCAGCTGGGTGGAGAGACAGTTCTCTGCAGACATGAGAAGACATTTGTAAGTAAGACATTATACGCAGTTGCAATCAATGACGCTATGGATGATGCAACTATCGATGCTAAGTTAGAAGAGATCAAGAAGGTAGACTACGACCGTATCGGTGAGAGAATGTATGTTGAGTTCCTTTATGTTAAGCATGAAGGCTCTGACGGAGCTAAGTACCTTGACCTTGTTAAGAAGGCAGCAGGTCTTGCGAGAAACCTCATCCTTGAGGTTGAGGATCCCGATCTTGCTAAGCAGGCAGCTGCAGCAGCAGGCGGAGAGTGCATCATCAATGGCACTACACCGGCCAACTTCGAGGCTATGAGCGCAGCAGCTACAGAAGCTAAGGCTGTTCTTGGTGTTAAGGCAGGAAGCCTTGACGAATTATATGATACAGTAGCAGCTATCGAGAAACTTGGTAACAAGAACCTTGTTCTTGATGCTACAGCAGATACAATTAAGGCTACATTCGAGAACGTAGTTCAGATCAGAAGAGCTGCGTTGAAGAATAACGACAGAACATTCGGATATCCTACCATCGTTAAGGTGGCTAAGCTTGCTAAGGATGATGATAAGATGCAGGAGGCACTCGCTTCACTGTTCACGGTTAAGTTCGGTTCAATCGTTGTTATGCAGACTATGTCTTATGCACAGGCTCTTCCGCTTTACGGCTTAAGACAGAACGTATTCACAGATCCTCAGAAGCCCATGACAGTTGAGCCGGGTATCTACCCGATCAATGGTGCTACAC
>JAFZQH010000034.1 GCA_017550165.1 Lachnospiraceae bacterium
GAAAAAAGGTGGACATCTACTATCGCTTCGTGGGTAAGATGAGTATGAGGCGCAGAACTTGATCTGCGCCCCGAGATTACTCAAAAATATAACGAAACAACAAGTGGAGCATACCGGGTAGTTTGAGGGATCGTCCCCTGTCTCATTATGATACCTTTACCGTGAATGTCACGGGTTTGCTTACCTTGTTATAGTTGCCGTCTCCGGCGGCAGTCACGTTGGCGGTGATGGGGTAGGTTCCTGCCGGGGTTCCCTTCTTTACGGTGATCTTACCGCTCTTGTTCATCTTGAACCTTTCATCTCCGCTCACCTTGGCATATGTAACCTTGCCTTTACCCTTCCTGGTGATCTTTATCACCTTTGTCACCGCTATGGTCCGGGATTTCTTCTTCAGGTCTTTTGCCTTCAGCGTGGCCGGTTTCGTAACCGCTTTTACCTTCAGGGGGTTATCGGCCTTTTTGATCTTAAAGGTTTTCGTGATCTTGCCTTTGATCTTTCCCTTACCGGTTATGGTTACAGCAGCCGTTCCCACCTTCTTGTTGTTCTTATAGGTTACAGTATAATCTGTCTTGTACTTAAGATTTTTGCCGCCTAAGTTAACCGTGAAATTCTGGGTTATGGCCTTGCCGGTATAAGCCTTATCGGATATTCCTTCCACAGTGGCGTTGGACATATCCTTCGCCTGCTTGGCATTCAGGATCTTGAAGGTCACATCCTTTGTATCCGTATACTCGCCCGTTCCGGTGATGGTCATGGTGGCTGTTCCCACATCTACGTTATTTGCATATGATAAGGAATAATCCACACCTTCCGTAAGAGTCTTACCGTCTACCGTTACTTTCGGATTCTGTGTTATGGCAGCCCTCGTGTATGTCTTATTGTACACACCGGTAACCGTTGCATTTGAGATGGACTTTAATACCGGCTTAAGCGCCTCATTTATGGTAACCTTCAGGCATTCTGCCTGAGAATCGTTATGGTTTTTATCTCCTACTGCCTTATACCACACATAGTAGGTTCCGGCATCCGTCCCTGTGGGGATGGACCCGCTCCAGCCGATTGCCGGGGCGGTAGTGGCATCCGTGCCAAGGGCATAGGCCATCTCGCCGCCGTCTGCCTTGCCTGCCGTCACAAGATCCTGCGCAGAGCCATTTTCAGTCAATCCGGTCTTGGCTGTGGGAGCGGTTGTGACTTTCGCCGGGACAAGTTCTTTCGGAAACTGAACCTTCTTATATTTATCATCGAGCGCTCGTCCTTCGGTACTGACTGCAATATCCTCCTTGCCCTCAGTGCCGGCCGTGTTAGTCCATCCGGTACCGGAGATGGTGTTTATAACATTACCCCCTATGCCTTTCTTAGAGCCGACAGCCGTAACACTACCGCCTTCGATCACTATTTTATCGTTTTCGTCGCCGAGGCCATAGTCTACACCGGTAGCGGTAACAGTGCCTTTTTTAATTATAATGGCATAATCGTTTAGTCTAGCGTCAGTATATATGCCTCTGGATAAATATCCTGTGCCTTCGGCAGTAACGGTGCCACCATTAATTGTTATGTTGCCATCATAACAATTAATACCGCCACCATAACCTGTGGCAGTAATTGTTCCGCTGTTGATAGTGATATTATGACTATTAACATAAATGCCAGTAACTTTGTCTGAAGTTATTTCCAGGGAACCGTTTCCGGAAATAGTTATACCTGCATAACTGCTGAAGATTCCTTCATATTTACTGGTAATAGTATTTTCAGACGACAAAACAATTTGCAGTTCATAATCTCCGTTATATTTGATTCCTATTCCCTCTGCGGTAATGTTAACTCCATTCAGATATAATGTGGGATTATGTCCGTCGTCGGTATTGGTATATGTCCAATTAGGCCCACTGGCCTGCGTAGTACCTTGAGCTATTGGAGTCTGTCCGACACGAAGGAAGACTTCGTCCGCTTCAACACGCTTGGTAAATGCAATCATTGTCATCAATATCATGCCCAGCATGAATGCGATCCTTAACGCGCTGCCTGAAATACTTTTCATCTTGATTCTCATAAACTATCTCCTCCCAGTTAATTATAGCAATGTTAAAATTCCCGTGCAATATAGTGTGACAGGGGGATCATATCAGCCACCTATAATAGTCTGGTTGATACAGAGCTCTTTTTTGAATCTTCCACGGTTAAACACGCGCGTAAGACGCTCCCCGCCACATGAATTGGAGTAAATAAAACTTTCGCACCGTGACAGGAGATAGACCGCATAAAAGTAATTCACGGTGACATCAACGAGATGTTCATCATATTCGTCCCGGTCATAGGTCTCTTTTTCCAATTCTGCGATCGTCTTTACGTTTTCCATCCGGTGTACGCTGTAACGCTCCTGACTGACGGCGATCATTGTATTTCCGAAGGCTTCCTTCATGGCAGAAAGCATATCTTCGTCCTCTGTCGCAAGAAAGATACCATCGTATCCGTCCTCCTCCATCCACTGCCTGATCACAGGAATGGACAATTCTACCCCGACCGGTTTTGACAGTCCCTGCATATTGGCGGTGAAATAGTCAGAGCCCCGCAGAAGGACCCCCAGCATACGCTTATTCCCGAGTACGGCATCTGCATATTCTTCCATTTCTTTTCTGAAAGCAGGATTAAGGGAATCCGTATCGTACACAGCCTCAGTGGCCTTTCCCACAACCCTTGCAGTCCAGGTCCCGAAAAAATTCACGATATATACAGTGTTTGTATCGTCAGAGTCCTTCGGGGTAAGAGGAATGTCAAAGTATCTTTGCAGCATATCATCCGGGTATCTGGAACTGTGAGGTTCGATGGTCGTCCGGACCCCGAATCTGTCGAAAAACTTCTTAAGTCTTGTGTATGAGTCCAGAATACTTCCGATACCTTCGAATTTCGGCATACATATTTTCGCATATTTTATCTGTTCCACGGGCAGATCCGTAAGCCACTGGAAAAGGAAAATGTGGTGGAAACAGTATATTTGGTCCACCTGATTAAAATCATTTAAGATCGGTGCATAGTAAAACACATTCGTTACACGCATAAGCGTAGGGTCACCTGCATCCGGTTCCTTATCCGAAACAGAGAGACGATCCGATTCCGGAATAAACATCTTTATCCGGTCGTCCGCAAATACAATGCTCATATCCGTGTGCGCAAGAAGTAGCCGGGCCACCGTGATCGTGTACTCATTGGCTTCCTTGAACCAGACCTTTTTCATTCCGCTGAAGAGATCGAAGCTCATTTTTGAAGCATCTTCTTCATCATATTTGTAATAAGGCGGATAGAAGGGGTGATCCTCCATAAAATCGGCCTTCGGGTAAGAGTCAAATTGCTTTGCCCATAGGATGTTCTCAGTATAATGAAGGCAATAATCCTCTCCGTCAGGGTTTATTACCTGGAAATTCTTTTCCCCCTTAAGCACTCCTTCCAGAGCATCATGAAAAACACGTGGGCCGTGTATCAACTTGCGAAAATTAATTGCACCGGAATATGGCATGATCTGCAGCATAGTCATTCCCCCATTCGTATTATCTTCTCAAAAAGGTCCGACACCAGGCAGCCCGTAGTCTCTATATGAACATAATCCGTTATGTTCTCGTCCACCAGGACCTTTACCTGTGCCGGGAAATCCTCATCTGCTTCCCAATAGTTTAACTGCAGGGGTATCTGCGGAAAAGGATAGAACATATAAGCCAGATCCGCCTTGGCCATGAGAGGCTTGCCCCCTGCTGCCAGACAGGCCGCTTCAAGGGCGCCCTTACCTTCCGGAAACCTCTTTATAAAATCATTAAAGAGGACGTCTTCCTGGGGATGGCGTACGTGCCTCGGATCAAGGGACCCATTTTGAACCCAGTTCCCGGACAGCTTCGGCTGATCTTTGGTATAGAAAAGTATGTGATAGATGGCCATGGCTGTATTGGCGTAGAGCCTGCCGTGCCAGCCCTCCTCCAGAGGAATGTGATCCGGATCCGGATCCTTCTCATAGGGCTCCTCCGACTTCTTCTCAATACGGCCCAGCTTAAGACTCAGCCTGTAATCCTCATCATAATACCTTATGTAGAGGAAGTCCTCATCGTAGTCCAATCCAAGTATCCCCGCTATCCGCGCAGGATCAAAGCCGGCAAATCTCTCAAGCCACTGCCTCTCCATCTCTTCAAAGGTCGAGAAGGCGAAGCCTCTGTTCTGGTATGCATGATAATTAATGCTCATAAGATCCTCCCGGCTCTTCTTCTATGACCAGGTCACAGTCCGTAAGGTAATTGCGGGCATAAAGGAAATAACGCCTGCCTCCGATCACGGCCATATCATATAAAAGTATGCCTTCTTTTGTCCCGGTGGGTATTATCTGCCCCGGCCCCAACCGTTTAAATGACCTGTCAAATGATGCTCGGTAGGCCCCGGCCCCCATATATGATCTTCCCGGAGAAGATATATCGCTGCTGTAGTACAGGCAAAATCCCCCGTCTTCTTTCACAAAGCAGGCCGGCTCCTGATCCGCATCGGCCGCAAGCAGGATCTTTTCCTCGCACCAGGTCCGCCCTTTGTCTTCGGACTTTTTCAGGCATATTGCAGACCTTCCCTTATCAACAGTCTCCTTTTCGTAGACGCAGATAATGGCCTTATCCTCCGCCATAATATCAACATCCTCGATATTATGGCGTTCATGTAAAACGTCGGATACGTGATCCCATTTTTTTAAGTCTTTTGATGAATAAAAATGAAGGACGTAGTCACCATTCTCCTTACCGGGATCATCGTTATTAACATTTCCGGTGACCTCTATTACGGTCAGAAAAAAGTCCTCACCCGATCTTGCTATGGCAGGATCTATCAGAAGGTTGCGGCTGCTTAAGATAACATCATTACCGGTCACATTATTATCCCCGTCAAAATGAACCATCCCAACTTCGCCGGCACTGTTGCCGTATACCAGAAGGTCTTTCTCATCAAGGCAGGCTATCCAGTTGACCTTGATATCATATGTCCTGCGATCCTTCCCGTGAAGATCAAAGGAAGTGAGATTGCCCTCCACGCCGGTCCACACTCTGCCCTGAAAAAACTTTGCATCTCCGTTATGCAGCTTGCTGACAACTGCAATCTTACCGTCTTCTTTCCCGCAGCCGGACATGCTGAAAATAACGGATGCCAGTAATGCCGCCCCTATCAATAAATGCCTGAGCCATGTTCTGAATTCTTTCATTCCCGGTTGATCCTATATTCATTAAAGCACTCTCATACGCCTCGGTATTTGATCCTGAGATAGACTGCGAACAGGATCATGCCTACCGTACTTATCGCATAAAATACAACAGTGGTCCAGCCGATGCCAACCTGTGCCCCGAAGAGGTCTACCTTTTTGAGATTGAAAGCGCAAAATGCGATCAGATACAGGATAGCGATAATAATCGACATGATCGTGAACTTCCTGTTTTCAAGAACGACTGCTGTTATAACGATACCAAGCAATAATGCGAACACTATGGTAAGATTCTTGAAACCGTCAATATTGTTATAAACGACTTTAAACACCTTGGGGATGTCATCCAGCGTGTTGATCTCGACGATAAATTTGCGGTACATCACCAAAACCATCGTCTGGATGATCCCAACCCCGACAAGTATGACGCCCCACAAAAACAAAAGTTTATATATCATCTCCGCAGGAAGCGCCGAGAGTTCTTTCCCTAGGCTGTCTTCCTGCAGACGCCCCATCATCGCACGGTCTTCCTCGTCTACTACACCTATGTAGCTTCTGATCCTTTTTATGGCTATAAAAAACACCAACACGATAAAGACGATGGAAAAACTGGTTACGAAGTGCTGCATCGCCCAAACCGAGTCGTCTAACATATCAACCTGGTTTTTCCCGTTCAACATAACAGACTGGAGCACAAGCTGGATAATGATCGATAAGAACTGGATGGCCGTTGCGAAGATCAGCGTATTTGAAAGAATATGTTTTTTGCTTGACAGATACATTCTTTGTCTCCTCCCCGGCTTTTTTTACATTTTCACCATCATTGTATCATCTTCTCTCGCAAATTATAAGACTTTTCTTATATGTGACAGGGGGACGGTCCTTTTGTCACACCGTCCCCCGAATGATCATCCCAAGTACACTCATACGGACTTAAGACCTTTTCCAAAAAATGCTTCCATCGCCATAGAAACCACCTGATTCAACGAATATCCGTTTTCCGCTCCATATTCTGCCGCCCGGGCATGAAGGCTTGGCGTAGTTCGAACATTGAAACATCCGGAATACTCCTTTTGCGGCTCCTTTCCGATCCTTTTGCACAGGGCAAGGTAGTTCTCAATGCAGTCATGGAATGAAGTTTCTAGTTCATCGATCGATGCCCCGTGAAAATTTAGAGAGTCAGAGACACCGAACACTTCTCCGACAAATATCTTATCACCCTCATCATATGCAATAGACGCCCTATATCCCTTGTATTTCATCATGTCAGATTTCATCGCGGTCCTCCTTTTCTCCTATTTCCTCAATAAACTTCCTGATCTTATCTATCTGATACTTATATAATTCTTTTCCGGGATGTGGCCCGTCAAATTGTCCAGTTCTCTGATGGAAAAGTTCTTAGGATATGGTTTCCTGAATAGTTTCGAGATCAATTCTTTCTTTTTTGGCATTTATCCTCCTTGTAACTATAATTTAGTTGCAAATATCGTAACACATCTTTTCACTGTTTTCAAGATATATGACTCAGCACTCCACCATAGAGAATATATAGGTTGAGCGACCCAGTTTCAGTTCATCCCCTTCCTGAAGCGCATACTCGCGGTTAGGATCTAAAGGGATACCGTTGAGGCTTGTACCGTTGGTGCTGTTAAGGTCTGTCAGGTAAAATGCACCGTCTGCCTTGGTAAATCTGCAGTGAACCCTGCTTATGTATGCATCGTCGATAACACCGTCAGCATAGCTTAAGGTCTTGCCCACAACAAAGGGAAATGTGTTTATCATAAGGGGATTTTTTGTACTGCCTAAGGCTGGAATAAGACCCGGCATCTGATGCAGGCTTTCCGAGAGCAGCCCTGTCTTCTCATACTCTTCACGGAGCAGGCCTGTTTTCCCGGGATCTTCCCGAAGAAGACCTGTTCCGTGATAATTGCCTTGCACGCCTTTAAGATAATCATTGTCCGTTTGCGGACCGTAATGCCGATCACGCTCTGTATAATCCTCTCTCGGATTACACACTTCTCTGTATGCAGATTGTACGCTTCTGCCGGAAGCACTATCAGGCTCCTGATTTCTCCTACTACTTCCCCGGCAAACATTCTGTACATTTCTGCCGGTTCCGATATCCTTCTCCGAACTACTCCGACCTCTCAAGGGCCCGTCCTCTTTATCCGGCCCCCGTAGCCTGTCCATTTTCTTTCTGCCATCCTTATTGTCTTTCTTATCCTTTGCTATTCCTAAAGCCTCTGCCGCCTGCTTCGCCTTTCTCCTGCTTTTTACTATGCAGGTCACTATTATATCCACTGCCAGCACACCCAGAAGCCCTGCCGCTATCACTCCCTTGGTTCCCATGCGGCGAAGAAGGCTGTCATAAATAAGCCATATGATCACCCCTGCGGCAGCGATCCATATAAGATAATCTACTACTGATTTCTGCCCCGGTTTTTTCTTGATCTTGATATCCCCTACTTCATCTTCATTCTTCTTGGATCGTCTCTTTGCTTTATTCCTGTCCTTCTCCCCTTTTTTTAAATCCCTTCTCCTGGGACCGTCAAAGTCCTTCATGCCGGTGTCTGTATCTGCAGACCTTTCTCCCGCATGGTCCCGGTCTCCATCCGGAAACCTTTCCGGAGCCTTCCTTCGGATATCCCCTCTAAAGCTTCCACTTTCATAATTGTCTGCCTCTATCTTCTCAGAGCCTATATCGGGATATCTTCCGGGACCGGCCACAGACCTGATGGCTTCACGGTTTTCCTCACTTAAGCTTTCATTATCCGGGAATCCTCCTTGTGCCCCCGGTCCTTCCCTGAAACCCACACCTACCGATGATACCGCTGTAAGTCTCTTGATCTCCTCAAGCACCAGCTCGTCCTTCCCCGTTGCTTCAAAGAACCCGTACGCCATTTTCACTGCCTGAAAATCCCCATGATCGACCCGGCTTATGAGATATTCCCCCAGGCTGTGAAGGGCGCCGGCCACATCCTCCTGCCTGTCCGGGAGATAGAGGAAATCCACCTTGTCCTCTCCCGTAAAGAAAATGTACTCCGGATCAAATATCAGCCCTTCCGGCTCAAGGAGGTACTCCTGCACCGTCTCCAGGACTTTTTCAACTCCTCTTATAAGGGCCGAAACATTCTTCCGATCCATTTTTTTCTTGGAAAATACAACAGAGAGCGGCTGTTTCCCCGTTATGTCATAAAAGAGTTTAAAGCTTCCGTCTTCAGATCCGGTGGCAAGGGCAGGTATCCCTTCCAGACGATTATTTTTCAGTATCTCTATGCGATAATCCTTACACTCCTCCAGATTCTCATCCCACAACACCAATGCTGTTCCGCCAAGCCTCTTTCTGAACTCACTTATCATATGAGTGCCTTTACCCTCCTTACATTCCTGATAAATTCAACCGGCATGGGCCTCTCTCCGCTGCCGGATACCTCCAGTTCCATATCTTTCACTATACCTACGGGATTGAACATCCTTCCCTTAAATTTGACCTTCATTTTATTTCCCTTAAAATCACACTGAAGATCGTAGCTTTTCATGGCGACCAGCGCCTTATCAAGATC
The DNA here is from genome assembly GCA_017550165.1 of Lachnospiraceae bacterium. GTDB lineage: Bacteria > Bacillota > Clostridia > Lachnospirales > Lachnospiraceae > SIG280. The sequence continues at coordinate 8,776 of JAFZQH010000034.1, forward strand.
CGCAGCCATCTCCTGGCGGACCTGTCCTACCTTTGTCTCCAGTTCCCCGCCCTGGTATGTCTGTTTCCCGATATGCCGCTCGATGATCCCCGTGGCAATGGCCGCATTGCTCAGATAAAAGCAAAAATACATCACGGTAAATATCGCAAAGAAACAGAAAGGAACTATAAATGAGGCTTCTACCGTAAATGAGCCCTCTGCCCATGATCTCTTTCTATCCATTCATTCTCCTTATGACATACACAACCACATATGCAGTTACTACAAAGGGCATCATGGGTATGCGGCTTTTTAATCCCACCTTACCGCAGGCAAGAGCCCCCAAAGAGAAAAGACCCGACATACACATACCCAAAAGCATGACCGTAACAACCGCCGTCACCGGTTCAGCAAGCCCCATTGACAAGAAGACAAGGGCATCACCCATTCCGACCTTCCCGGAGGAGATTATCACAGTCAGTGCAAGAAAGGCTCCGGGAATGAGCGCCAACAACACATCGACCGGACTCAGGCCGCCCATCGTGACCCTCAAAAGTAATGCCGCCAAGCCGCAGCAGCCACAGCAAACAAGGGATATCTTCCTGTGCCTCATATCGTAATATGTGTTAACTCCCAGATTTATAAATGAAATACAAGTGATTAAATGATCCATATCTCTCCTTTATCTTGAACACTTTGAACATGGCCCCAGTCCGCCCACCTGGCTTATGGGTACCGCTCTTACACTTCTTTTCAACCCGCTGCAGTCTTTCGATGAATGGGCACATGTCCCCCATGACGTTATGAAAACCACCGAGGGCATCTTCTTTTTCTTCATGCATCGTTCGCAGGGATAGTATTTACAGCCGTCCTCATTCCGGCAGGAATCCAGGGAAGCCCCGGATACCACATGGATATCCAAATTAATATGAGTACAGTTGGGGCTTCTATGGTAGACAATCCCGTTTTTCGCCACATATACTATCTCTTCATCATCCGACTCTTCATTGATATCGTAGCCGGTCCATTTTCTTGCTGCCACACGAAGCCGGTAATTAAAATCCGACAATCCGAATATATTAAAGGGCACGTGATATGAACTTAAGGACATAAGGACCACCTGATCCTTATTGCCGGTTATCGCTCCCGTCACCTTACCCAGCGAATCATCTATTCCCGCTGCTTCTCCCACATAGGCGTCCCGGGCAAGGAGCTGGGCTTTCTGCATCATTGAAGTTTCCGATACTGTCTGTGTCCTGAAAAGGCCCGTCATGTAAATGACCGACAGTATGAAAAACATAAAAAGGGGCAGGACCAGGGCACATTCAACGGTAAGAGATCCCCGCAAAAGCCTATCTTTTCTCAAGCATTTCATAACTTATGGACCCTCCGAAATCCATAGCGGACTGACCTATGGCGGTAAAGACATGTTTTACGGTGAAATTCCCCTGCATGGAGAACCCGTGTAAGCATCTGTCCATGCCAAAGCTGCCGTATTTGTCCGTCATTCTTATATTTGCCTCCATGATGTCCATTGCGCGCCCGCATTTATCTGCCTCATTTCTGAGAAACAACAGGGCCCTCAGATATGTCTCGTAATCAAGTCCCTCATTGGTATTCAGGACACCGGTCCCGCCGGGATTGAAGATGCTCATTATCCCCGTCTTCCAGGTGGCTGCCGTCTTCATAAGGGGGACCTTCCCTCCTTTAAGAAGGGTCCTTACATCACATATGCTCTCAGCGTAGGCCCACGCAAGCAAAATAGCCTGTTTTACAGCTTCAATGGCTTCAGGAGTAGCGGTGGCCGCACAGAGCACTGCTGCCAGCATGGATGCCTCACCCACCTTGGCAGAATCCGTCTGGATGTATGCGAAGTTCACTACTTCCCGGATACGCACAAGTTTCTTGGCCACCTCCGCCAGATTGTCCTTATCCTTTCCCTTCCCCGCTATAATATGCTCTATCTCATAATCCAGGGCATGGGGGGCTTCTTTTCCCTTCTCCCCCTTGCCCTTTCCCGCTGTTGTATAGCAGGTAAATGATTTAAACAGATATTCCTGAAACAGCAGTTTCTCAGTCAGGGACTTGGAGCTTATCCCCGCGCCCTTAAAGAGATCTGACCTTCTGTTGGTAAGAAGTTTCCCTTTCTCTACGGATTTTGAAGAGACTGCTCCGCTGCCGCCGAATATCTGAGATAATATGCTTTGGCTTCTGATAGCGCCCAAAGAACTCAATATGCCTCCGGTTTCTTCATCTCCCAGACCATGAGAGGTGATCTCTTTTTCGTCCTCCCCGTCATCACAGTCTTCTGCCAGGCTTGAAGCATCGGTCAATCCTGCCAGGATATCAAGCCCGTAAGCTTTTTTCATATAGGTGACGGCCTGGTCATAAACCTCATTTCCGCACTTATCCGTAAGGAAGAGAAAATTATCAAGGGTGATGTCTCCTCCGTAACTAAGCGCCAATCCGGCTTCACCTCGAAGACCCGGCATATACTCCTTCATCCGTTCCGATATTTTTTTTGAATTAAATGAGGAGCCTCCGTAAGCCCCGTCCAGCCCGAAAATGTTGTACCTTTCCAGCAGGGGCCTGTTATATTCCGCCAGGATTGAACCCATGGCGTTTTCACAGTCCATTGCGATCCGGGCTTTTATAATGGTTGTCCGGGCCAGTTCCGTAAGCGCCGTTGTCATGATAAGAATTATTGACATGGCCAGGCTCAGTAGGACTGTTATGGACCCGGAGGCATATTTTCTTCTTTTTTTCATGGTTTTACATTTTAAACCTTTCCGCTTTCAGATTTGATCTTGGAGAAGATCGAGTTCACAAGGGCCGTCATCTGGTCCTTGAAAATGAGCACAAGCGCTATAAGTACAACCAGGATCAAAATGATCTCTACAGTTCCTACGCCGCTCTCATCCTTGATAAACCTTTTAATGAGTCTTCCGATTTTTCTCATGCTTCTCACCTCCTTTCCATGTGCTATAAGCTCAAACTCATAAATGCCGGTGCCATGACAATGACCAGCACTATTCCCATCATGATCCCCATGGGAAGGAGCAGCTTGGTGGTCGCCTGCTCTCCCAGAACCTTTGCATTGCTCTTTCTTATCTCAAAACTCTGACGGACTTCCGCATTCAGGCTGTCCGTAAGTCCTGCCAGGCCCTTCTTCATACTCTGGGTCACCAGAGTGGCAAACCTTTTATAGCAGGGTATACGGCAGCGATCGCCAAAATCTTCTATGGCAGTACCCTCCGGTTTTCCATTCTGCATCTCCCTCAGGGTGATCAGCATTTCCTCATAAACATAATGCTTTCCGCCCCCGGCCTCCAGAGATGCGAGATAATTATCCACCACTCTCCCCCATGCGTTCACAAGGGATATCCCCGCGGATATCATCAAGGTAAGCTTGCTGACAAATTCAGGATAATCAAGGGTCATCTCATCATTTCTTTTTTGAACCCCTTCCTTAACCTCCCTTTTCATTGAAACAAATACGGCCGCCACGGCACCGAGGCCCAGAAAGAGCAGGCCCATATGGGATCCTTTAGGCTTATCCTTCCAGGATATATCCACCCCTGCCACCTGATCGGGAAGAGTATAGTAATCCTCATTGATACTGTTTTCTTCCGAATTCTTCAGGGCATCGGAAATGTCGGATATCAGCTGTTCCTCCCGGCCGGCCTTCGGCATGACCAGGTTAAAGGACCAGTCCTGTGTACGTTTCATATCCCTGTATTCCAGGACAGCCGTTACTTCAAAAGGGTATTTTTTCTCCCCTGACTTCTCCAGCTGCTCTTTTAACTTCTCACTGTGAAAATGGCCCTCTCCGTCGATAACCTCGTAGTCAGAGAACCTCCAGGACACATCCACTATCCCGTCATGGCATGAGTTTGGCATTTTCACATCCGAGGAAATGTCTCCTTCTTTTCCTCCCGTAAATGTTTCCTTAAGAGAGGCAAACTCTTCCTCCATGATCTTCTCCATTTCGGAACTTGAGTATTCCTTCTCCCGGACCACCATATTAAAATCCTCTTTCGTATCCCCTATCTCCGCCACCATTGCCACGCTTTTCTCTCCCTGTCCGTAATCACTTCTTTTAATGCGGTTATCCTCTATGACACCGCTGAAGACATCGGAGACACACACGGTAAAACCAAGGAAACAGAAGGCACACATGACCATAAGAGCATTGCATACCGTCTTCTTCTTATGCTTTTCAAAGAGTTCTCTTCTCTTCCGGGTCGGATGGATAAGCCTCAGATTGTCGGCCGTGTCCCCTCCCCAGAAGTAATCATCCACCTTGTACCAGTCGGGCCAGACTTTAGACCAAAGCGCGAACAAAAAATCCGCATAGATAAGGAATGCCCGCTTGATCCCTTTTTCAGCTTCATTTTCAACCTTATCCTCTTCTTCCTTTTTCCCTGTCTGTATCAGGGCACATATCAACCCCGCTCCCAGCACGGCTATTAAAACTATCCAGATCCACATACTTTATACCTCTATAGATAAAATCCTTTCTCCAAGCTTTATTGACGCAAAATAGGCCACCATGCAAACACTCATGATCACATTACCGATCAGATTGTCGTAGAGCACATCCAGAAATCCCGGTGATGTCAGCTTTACAAAGCATATGATCCCAAGGGGCACCACCGTCATGATCCTTTGCTCCATCTGTTTTCCTGCCACCATGGTTTCTATCTCTTTCATAACTTCCACCTTCTCGGAAATGGTGTTGGAGGTGGCGGCAATTATGGATTTCATGCTTCCTCCGGATTTCTTGGCTACGGCAAAGCTTTCCGAGAAGGTTCTGATATCCTCTATACCCGTACGATCGGCAAGATCAAGGATCAGGTCCCCTATGGGGATATTCATGGAGCTTTTCCTTTCGATATACATAAACTCCCTTGTAATATCAGCATCCTCACCATACAGCTCACTCAGCTGCTTCCTGCTTTCCTTCCACGCATTCTCGATGGAATAGCCTGCATTTACCCCGGCGGATAAAAAATTAATGCCGTCTTTGAACTGAAGGCATAGGCTGCCAAGCCTTCTGTGTTTCTTTTTCTTCCTTTGTGACTCCAGGATTATAAGGGATGCGGGAGATAAGACCAGACAGACTATCAGATTGTCATAGAAACAGAAGGCGATAAACCAAACGGCCAGCAGCGAGAGCATTTCGCTCAGGAAAAGTTCCTTTTTCGTAAAATAATACTCATCGTATTCCCATATGTAGCCTTCAGGGGGATTAATGATATCCCGAAGGCGTTCAATCCATTTTTTCATCAAGAACCTCCTTATCGTAACCGGCGAAGACAAGCTTATCCCTGTGTTCCAGTTGATCGACCATTACAAGTTCTCCATCACGCCGGTCAAAAATACTCCTTAAAACTATGCGGCCGTCTATGTAGCCCATTACCTCATCTATGCAGATGATCTTTCGCGACCGGTCACGCATACGGCCAAGGTGGACAATAATATCTATCCCCGATGCGATCTGCCGCTCCACTGCCTCCAGAGGCAGCTCCATCCCCATTAAGACCATGGTTTCGATCCTTGAAAGCATATCCTCGGGGGAATTGGCATGTCCTGTGGATAAGGAGCCATCATGCCCCGTATTCATGGCCTGGAGCATATCGATAGCCTCACTCCCTCTTATCTCTCCCACAATGATACGGTCGGGTCTCATTCTGAGGGATGACTTTATCAGCGACCGGATATCGATGGGCTCACAGCCTGATGCGTTGGAATTCCTGGTCTCCAGTGACACCAGGTTGGGAATCCCCGTTATGGAAAGCTCAGCCGAATCCTCGATGGTGATGATCCTCTCATCCGCAGGAATGAAGTCCGAGAGGATATTGAGGAAGGTAGTTTTCCCCGACCCGGTACCCCCGCTTATGAAGATGTTGTATTTGCTCCTGACCAGGATCTTCAGGAATTCCGCTGCCTCTGCCGTTATGGCACCGTTATTGATAAGATCCTCCATCTCCATGCGCTTTCTGGGAAAACGCCGGATGGTAAGGATCGGACCGTTTAACGCAATGGGCTTTAACACCACATTTACCCTGGAACCGTCGGGCAGTCTTGCATCCACTATGGGACTGGCCTCATTGACAACCCTGTTGCAGTATCCCACTATCTGCTGGATTATGTTGTCCAGCTTGTCAGCCCTTGAAAATGACCTGTCCCATCGTTCTATACGGCCGTTTTTCTCCAAAAATATGGCATCCGGGCCGTTAACCATGATCTCGGTGATCTCCGGATCCTCGATAAGTTCCTGGATTATGTCCAGCTGCCGAAGTTCGTAGAACACCTCGTTATATATCTGCTGCCTTGCATCCAGCGGAAGGTAGGTATTTCTGCAATACTCCCCCACCGCATCATCTATGGCAGCCCTGATGCTTTCATCCGATACCTCGCATCCCACATCCATGCGGGATAAGACCTCAGCCCTGATGGTTTCGTATGCGTTATCATACATAGGCATTGCAGTATTCCTCCACGCATAAGCCTCTGATGCTTCCGGCGAAGGATCCGTTACCCAGGGCATTCAGGTAATCCTGCGCATTCCCGGCTCCCATGATCTCAGGTACCTCCACCTTGATCACCTTATCCAATACCCAATCTTTCTGGGTATTTCGCATATATTCCTCGAACTGCATTATCTTTCCCTGGGAGAAGAAATCATGGCGCTCCGGCATATATATCACCGAACATTTCTCCATGATGGCCGAAAGACCTTCCACGGTGTCTCCCATATCAAGGATAAGAACGCTGTAATCCGTCTGTTCTTCTATGGTGGAAATGAACTCCAGCCACTCAGACGCTGTCACGGATTTCAGATCCTCCGAATAGAGGGCGGGATAAATGTATTCCATGCCGTTTAAGCGGCAGGTCATGCCTGAGATCTTGTACCGCATATTACCGCTCTTCTGACGCTGATAAAAAATGGCATCCAGCAGATCTCCCTTATAATTTCCCTCAAGGATCCCGTTCAGGCCTGAGTATTCCTCCATGTTCAGATACAGGACCTTCTTATCCTTTGCCAAAAGCTGCCCCAGAGATAAGGCCAGGGATGTCTTTCCGACTCTTCTTACAGGTGAATAGACTCCTATGATCCGCAGGCCTCTGCCTGTACAATAGGTTCCCATATCCTCCCGGACACAATCTGCATAGATATCCAGCACCTGGGTTATTATCCTTTCTGAACTCTGATACTTATATATGACCGGGTAGTCGGAAAACTTACGCGATACGCTGCCCTCAGAGAGAATGATGATCTTCTCGATACCCAGACTCTCCATCTCCTCACTCAGTAAGGAGTCCGATATCAGGAGCACATCTATCCTGTGCTCTCTTGCATAGGACAGGCATCTCTCCTCATCGGTAAAAACCTTGATGTCAAATACGTCCCGTCCTTTCACTGTGTAGTGATCAAGAAAGTTCCTTACAAATCGGCTTTCCCAATCACATAATGCCAATGTTGCCCGTTCCAATAACACACCTCCAATACAGATAAACAATAAAGCCTGCCAGGATAAAACCTGAAAAACTCACCACATTTCCGTCTCCTTCTTCCCTGACACAGTAGGGTGAGACGGTCTTTGTCAGAAAAAGTCCCGTGAAATAAGCTGCAAGATATTGCATACGAATGACAAGATTTTTCTTATAGATCATTTTAAAGAGAGCATAGATCGCTCCTAAGAACATTGAGATCACCAAAACTATATTAAAATCCCTTATTCCCGTTACTGCCGATACAAGACAGTAGAGTTTGATGTCTCCCGCGCCGAACATTCCGAATATAAATAAGATCAGGAGGATCCCAAGGGGATAGATGCTTCCCAGCATAAAATCCCCCAGGGCGGCTGCATCGGTTACGATCCTGGCTCCCAGGAGGGCGGCGTACCCGATGACAACTATTATATTTGGAATTCTTTTATCCTTAACATCGAAAATGGTGGCTGCGGTAAGAACCAGTATAAGTATTCCCGGTTCAACCGGCTGCAAAATGATCACCTCCGTTTACTAATTTTTACAAAGCCGATTATACACACTCATATTCCCTTTGTCTACAGTAATTTTATATTTTGTTAAATCATTACAAATTCTCGCTGCGCATTTCATACTCTTTTTGTATATCATTACATAAATTCCCATTTATCGGGTAATCAAAAAGGAGACTCCCTTAAGCCTCCTCTTTATCTTCCACCGGAAAACTTCTTCATTGTCTCTTCATCTATCTCCTGCCTGAGATAGAGGTTATAGATGGCATCATCCATCAGCTGCATGCCCTCTGCCCTGCCCTTCTTCATGGCAAGGGGTATCTGGGCTATCTTATCCTCCTGCAGAAGCTGCTTGATCTCTGCATTATTGAACATCAGCTCAAATGCAGGCACTCTCCCTCCGCCCCGAACACTGGATAGAAGCTGCCTGCAGATAACGGCATTTAAGACATTTCCCAGCTGACTTCTTATCTGGGGCTGGTTATAAGGCGGGAACATGTCTATTATCCGCTGTATGGCGCTTACGCAGTCCATGGTATGCATGGCAGTAAATACCATATGCCCCGTCTCTGCTGCCATCAATGCCAGGTTGACCGTCTCGCAGCAATCCAGCTCTCCCACCAGGATAACATCCGCATCTTCCCTCAGTGCCGCATAGAGCGCATCCCGATAGGACATGGTATCTATCCCTATCTCTCTTTGATTGACTATGGCTTTATCATGATGATAGAGATACTCGATAGGATCTTCTATGGTTATGATATGTACCTTCCTGGTATGATTGATCACATCTATAAGGCTTGCGAGAGTAGTTGTCTTACCTCCTCCCGTAGGTCCCGTTACTATGATAAGACCTCTTTGAAGCCTGGTAAGCTCAACTACCCCGTAGGGAATGTCAAGATCATTGGGCGTGGGGATCTTTTTCGGGAAAAGCCGGATGGCCGCCGCCAGGTTCCCTCTCTGCCTGAAAAGGTTAACACGGAATCTGCCGGTACTCGGCAGGGAATATGAAAAATCTGCTTCACCGTTCTTTATGAAGCGTTCCTTTACATCATCAGTCAGGTAATACTCTATCATCCTGCCGATCTCCGCGGAATCCATCTTATCAGGAAAGAGTTCCACCAGTTCCCCGTTGACCCGGCATCTGGGTGATATCCCGGATGTCAGATGCACGTCCGTTGCCAGTTTTTCAACTGCGGTGTTCAATAATTCTTCAAGGGTCATTCTTTTCTTCCCTCCTGAGGATATCATATACCTCACAGGCTTCAGATAAGGTCACATACAGGGCCTGTTTGGGGTGGGGAGCGCTCTCCTGCTCCTCTCCGGCCTCATTTACAATGGATCTGACCTCTGCCGTCACATTTCTTCCGTCGGGCTTCATGATCTCTATGGTCTCACCCACAGAGAACTTGTTCTTCTGCTCTATCTTGATCTTCAGGCCGTCCACAGCCTGTACCTGTCCCAGATAGGTATAACCCTGGATATAGGTGTTATTGTCATATATCTGGCTGTTCTCATCGGGCTTTCCGAAGAAGAAGCCGGTGGTAAACTGCCTGTAGGTGCAGCTTGCGATCTGCGCCTTGTACCATTCCATGTTGGAGCGGTATCTCTCCTCGGACTTCAGAAGATCGTCCACGGCTTTTCTGTAGGTTCTGGCCACCGTGGCCACATACAGCGCCGTCTTCATCCTGCCTTCTATCTTGAAGCTGTCTATCCCCGCATCTATAAGCTCCGGGATATGCTCTATCATGCACAGATCCTTGGAATTAAAGATAAATGTTCCTCTCTCGTTCTCGTACACCGGCAGATATTCTCCCGGCCTGGTCTCTTCCACTACAGCGTATTTCCAGCGGCAGGGGTGGGTGCATTTCCCCTGATTGGCGTCCCTCCCGGTAAAATAATTGGAGAGAAGACACCTGCCGGAATAGGATATGCACATGGCTCCGTGAACGAATGTCTCTATCTCCATATCCTCCGGGATATTGGCCCGTATCTCCCTGATCTCTTCCAGAGAAAGCTCTCTGGCAGATACCACCCTCTTTGCCCCCAGTTCGTACCAGAACCTGTAGGTCCCGTAATTAGTGTTATTAGCCTGGGTGCTGATATGACGGTCTATCTCCGGGCATATCTCTTTCGCCAGGGAGAATACCGCCGGGTCTGCAATGATAAGGCCGTCCGGCTTAATGCTCTTAAGCTCGTTCAGATAATCGGATACTCCGGCAAGATCCCTGTTGTGGGCCAGGATATTAGCGGTAACGTAGACCTTAACCCCTCTTTCATGAGAGAAAGCGATGGCTTCCTTCATTTCCTCCATGGAAAAATTCTTTGCGGCTGCCCGAAGGCCGAAAGCCTCTCCTCCGATATAAACCGCGTCTGCTCCGAATATAACTGCTGTTTTTAATACTTCAAGGCTCCCTGCGGGAACCAGGATTTCAGGCTTTCTCATATGTTTTCCTTTTCATTGACCTTTACCGAAATGGTGATCCCGTCCCCCACCGGCAGGATGGCTGTCTCCAGAGACTCATTATGTGTCAGTTCATAGAGGTAGTCCCGCATCCGGGCGTGGATGGTGCGATCCCGTCTCCTGACCGCATATCTGGACTCCAGTACGTCACCGTCCTGGAGAACATTATCGGAAATGAGGAGCCCTCCGGGGGAAAGGAGGCGGATGGCACAGGGCAGCATGTTAATGTACTGGCCCTTGGCGGAATCCAAAAATATCATATCAAAGGGGCCGGCCAGTTCCTCCATTATCTTCACCGCATCCCCCTCCAGCAGGCTGATACGGTCCTCAAGTCCTGCTAATTTTATATTGGCTTTAGCCTTCGGGATCCTCACCTCATAATTCTCAATGGTAGTAACTAACGAATCCCTTCTTCCGCTTTTGGCCATAAGTATGGCAGAGAATCCCACCGCGGTCCCTGCTTCAAGTATGGTCTTTGGCCGTTTAAGTTCCGTTAAGGTCCGCAAAAGGCTTTGGGTCTCCTTCCTTATAATGGGAACAGAAGCTTCCAAAGCCTCATTTTCTATTATGTCCAGGACCTCATCATTTCCCCTGTCCAGAGAATTGATGAAGGTCACCAATCGTTCGCTGTTTATCAATTGTCAGTCTCCGTTAAGATTCATGAGCTCATTAACCTGCTGCTCGGCATTCATGCTGGTGTTCAGCGTATGGCTCCCCGTATATCTGGAAGGGACATACCCTTTCAGCTTCGCATGTACAACAAACTCTATAGTGTTGTCCAAAAGCCCCTTGTCCTGCAGCATGGCAGCCACATCTCCGGGAGACATGCTGTCATGGATATATACCTGAACACTCCTGCCGGGGGGATCATCCACCGAAGATCCGTTGGCAATGCTGTAGGCAAATCTGAAGCTGCCCACGCCAAGCACTATAAGAAGGACGACTATGAGCAGTCCTATCAGGGTCCTGGCAGTCCCGGACTTCTTTACACTTCCATTATTATTGGCATTATCATTGGACTTCTTTTTGTTTTTCGCCATACAAAATCACTCAGCGCATCACGAAGCGCATTCTTAATCTTATTCCAGTCAGTTATATTCCGTGAGAGGATATCCGACAGTGTATCTTCCAGAAGGGTTGTGGCCTCTTCCATAAGATCCTCGGATTCCTTTACATAAACGAATCCCCTGGAAATGATGTCCGGTCCCGCAAGTAGCTGGCCGCATCCTTTTTCCAGTGTCATCACCACTATGATTATACCATGCTCGGACAGGATATGCCTGTCGCGAAGTACGGTGCTTCCCACATCTCCTACGCCCAGGCCGTCCACAAGTATGGCCCCTTCGGATACCTTCCCGGTAACCCCTGCAAAGTCATCCGACATCTCAAGTACGTCTCCCGAGCTGAGCATGAATATGTGGTCGCTGTCGTATCCCAGTTCCTTGACCACGTTAGCCTGGGCCTTGCGGTGCTTGAACTCGCCGTGGATGGGGATGGCGTACTTTGGCTTTACTATGGAATATATGAGCTTGATCTCCTCCTGGCAGGCATGTCCCGAAACGTGGGTATCCTGAAAGATAACGTCTGCCCCCTTTTTAAGGAGTTCATTGATAACCTTGGATACGGCTTTCTCATTGCCCGGAATGGGGTTGGAAGAAAATATTACCGTATCTCCGGGCATGATGCTGATCTTCTTATGCATGGAAGAGGCTATCCTTGACAGAGCCGCCATGGACTCGCCCTGGCTTCCCGTGGTGATGATGGTAGTCTTCTCCGGCGGATAATCTTTGAGCTGATCGATATCTATCAGGGTATTATCCGGGATCTGGATATAACCGTATTCCTGAGCGATGGAAATGATGTTCACCATGCTGCGCCCTTCCACCGCCACCTTACGCCCGAATTTATATGATGTATTGATGATCTGCTGAACTCTGTCAACATTTGAAGCAAATGTTGCCACTATGATCCTGCTTCCGGAATGATCCGAGAAAAGGCTGTCAAAGACCTTGCCCACCGTACGCTCCGACATGGTAAAGCCGTGGCGCTCCGCATTTGTGGAATCACACATCAGGGCAAGCACGCCTTTTTTACCTATCTCGCCAAGACGCTGGAGATCTATGGCCTCGCCAAATACAGGGGTATAGTCTATCTTAAAGTCCCCGGTATGCACCACGATCCCCGCCGGTGAGTAGATGGCAAGGGCCGATGCATCCACGATACTGTGATTGGTCTTGATAAACTCTATGCGAAAGCTTCCCAGATTAATGGACTGGCCGTGCTTGACCACCTTCCTCTTAACCTGGCGGAGCATGTTGTGCTCCTTTAACTTATTATCAATGATCCCTATGGTCAGCTTGGTGCCGTATATGGTGGCCTCCAGCTCCCGCATCACGTAAGGGATGGCTCCGATATGGTCTTCATGTCCGTGGGTTATTACAAAACCCTTGACCTTGTCGGCATTATCCCGAAGATATGAAATATCCGGGATCACCAGGTCGACTCCCAGCATGTCATCCTCGGGAAATGACAATCCGCAGTCAACCACAACTATACTGTCTTCATATTCAAAGGCAGTAATATTCATTCCTATCTGCTCCAAACCGCCGAGAGGAATGATCTTTAATCTTGAATTGTTGTTGTTTTTCAATCTTTTACCTCCGTAGTACCTCGTCATAATTCGACGTCGGCATCTTCCACCAGTTCGGAAAAGACCTTCCCGACTGCCGCAAACTCCGACTCGTCTTCAACGAATTCATAGGTCACATCATCTCCATCCGAGGCTTCCGTCTCCCTGAGGATATAACACTCTGCGTCACCATCCTCCTCCTCGGTTACCAGGATATAATTATGACCCGTAATAGTAGTCTGTTCTAATACGTAAAACTCTATCTCTTCACCTGTATCAGGTGCAGTAAACTTTAATCTGTCCATTCTATTCTTCCTTGCCCGCCAAGCTCTCCAGATATCCCTGAAGTATAAATGTGGCGGCGATCTTATCTATATACTCTTTACGATGTTCTCTCCGGACACCGCTTTCCTGCAATATGCGCTCTGCGGAAATGGTGGTCTGCCTCTCATCCCACAAAGTAACGGGAAGACCGGTGCGGCGTTCAAGCTTCTCCTTGAAATCCCGGGTTGCATCGCATCGTTCTCCCTCGGTATTGTTCATATTCTTGGGAAATCCCAGGACAATGTGCTCAACTTCATATTCCTTTATGAGTTCCTCCAGCCTGGCAAATGTCTTCCGAAGCTTCCCTGCCCGGGCTATCTCTATAGTCTCCACTCCCTGGGCGGTGATACCCAGGGGGTCGCTGACAGCGACTCCGACGGTCTTCGTCCCGTAATCAAGACCCATGATCCTCATTGTCCGGACCATCCGTTCACTTCTATGAACTTCTTGAGGATAACTTCTACCAGCTCGTCTCTCTCCACCTTCATGATAAGGCTTCTGGCGCCCATGTGGCTGGTAATGTAAGTAGGGTCTCCGGACATGATATAACCGACGATCTGATTGACCGGGTTATACCCCTTCTCAGTCAGGGCCCTGAATACGGTCTCCAGAATATCCTGGACCTTCTTGTCCATATTCACTTCAAATTCAAAAAATTGTGTGCTCAGATTATTATCCATGATGTATACCCTTTGCAAAAAACATACGCTACCGCTTTATTTTAAACCTAATCGGGAAAAAAGTAAAGCAGGCCGTCTGTGAGAAAGTCCTTTACCGTCCCCGAAACAATGCGGTTTGTCATATCTTCCCCACCGGCGGGAAAGGCTGATCGAACGTATTCCGGGGTAAGCCCGGTGTAATACTCCCTGCCCTCGATATTCACCTTCTCCTCCGCCAGGACCTTGACCTGCCGTCCCTTATAGGATTCCATAAAGCTCTTCTTATTATCGGCAGCGACCTTTGCCAGCCGGCTGCTGCGTTCCGATTTTACAGCATCCGTAAGCTGGCCTTCCATGCGGTCTGCAGCAGTTCCTTTACGTCTGGAGTACTTGAAGATATGGGCCTCGTAGATATCGCATCTCTTGACAAAATCAACTGTCGTTTGAAACTCTTCCTCAGTCTCCCCGGGGAATCCCGTTATGATATCCGTTGTTATAGCCGGATGATCGTAGTATTCCCTTATCATACAGCATTTTTCATAATACTCCGCCGTGGTATATTTCCTGTTCATACGGGAAAGAACGCTGTCGCACCCGCTTTGAAGAGACAGGTGAAAATGAGGGCAGACCTTGGGCAGCGCTTTTATGCCCTTAAGGAAATCCTCAGTTATGATCACAGGCTCCAGAGAACTTAGGCGGAGGCGCTCTATACCTTCTATGCCGTTTAGTTTTTCCAGGATATCTATGAGAGAATGTGATGTCACAAACCCATCAGATCCGTAAGCTGACAGGTTGATGCCCGTCAATACTATCTCCTTAAAACCATCTTTTGAAAGCCGGGTCGCTTCATCTATTATATCCTCTATCGCACGGCTTCTGACACGTCCTCTTGCATAAGGGATGATGCAATAGCTGCAGAAGTTATTGCAGCCGTCCTCGATCTTGATAAATGCTCTTGTCTTATCCGCAGTGCTGCTTATGCTTAGGGGTTCGTATTCGCATCCCCGGGATATATCCGACACGTGTGACAGGGGGACGGTCACACCCATGTACTCCTTCACAAGCCTTACAATATCCTTCTTGTTATTATTGCCAAGGATAATATCTGCGCAGCCTTCTTTTTCAAGGTCCTCCGCAAACATCTGCGCGTAACACCCCGCCGCCACGATTATGGCGTCGGGGTTTAGTTTTCTTGCTTTATGGATCATCTGCCGGGATTTCCGGTCGGCGATGTTGGTAACAGAGCATGTGTTTATCACGCATACATCTGCCGGCTCCTCAAAGGGCACTATCTCGAACCCCTCTGCCGCCATCAGCTGCTGCATGCTCTCCGTCTCGTATGAATTGACTTTACAGCCAAGATTATGAAAAGAAATTCTCATTTACACATACCTAACAACTATAGTCTCTGTGGTATCTATCGCTTCCTTTAACAGGCGGTCTATATCCTCCGAAAGCTTTAACTCGCTCTTCTCTATCCGCTCCAGCACCGGCTTGGTTACGGGGTGCTTTGCCACGAAAATGGTACAGCAGTCCTCATATGGCAGGATGGATGTCTCGTAAGTGTCTATGGATTCCGCCACCTTGATGATATCCATCTTATCAAATGCAATAAGCGGGCGGTACACCGGCAGCGTACATACTGCATTGGTGGTAAGGAGGCTCTGCATGGTCTGGCTGGCCACCTGGCCGATGCTCTCTCCCGTGATAAGCCCCATGCTGCCCCCCTCTCTTGCAAAATGCTCTGCGATCCGCATCATGTAACGGCGCATTATGATGGTGAGCTCGTCATGGGGGCATTTCTCATAAATGTACATCTGAATATCCGTGAAGTTGACCACTTTCAAGTGGATCGTCCCTGTGTACCGGGATATCTTCCTTGCCAGGTCAACCACCTTTTGCTTGGCTCTCTCGCTGGTATAGGGCGGGGCATGAAAATATACAGCATCGATCCAGACTCCGCGCTTAGATACCATGTAGCCTGCCACCGGGGAATCGATCCCTCCTGAAAGGAGCAACGTACCTTTGCCGTTAGTTCCTATGGGCATTCCGCCCGGGCCCTTTATGATCTCGGAATAGATGTATATCTTCTCCCGGACCTCTACAGTAAGGGTAATATCCGGTTTGTGAACATCCACCCTCATATTCGGCATTACATCAAGGATCTTCTCGCCCAGGTATGCGTTGATCTCCATGGAGTCCAGGGGGTAAGACTTCCTTGCCCTTCTGGCCGCAACTTTAAATGTAGTAATCCTGCCGGATTTCTTTGATGCCTCAAAGCCGGCGGGCTCCTCCGCGCTTCGCCCGGAGACAGCATTAAACGACTTATCCGAGTCCGGATAGGTCTTCTTCATATAATCACAGACAACTTCAGCCAGGCGCTCTATCCCCTCGTCCTCCACATAGACTACGGGGCAGATCCCCACGATGCCGAAGACCGTCTTAAGCTCCGTTACCGCATCGTCGAAATCGAAATCCGACAAGGCTTCAACGTATACGCGGCCCTGATTTACCTTAACCTCAAATTCTCCATCTATGCGGGATAAGGCATACTTTATCTGATGAACCAGCGCCTCCTCGAAGAGGTAGCGGTTCTTCCCCTTTATCCCTATCTCACCGTATTTGATCAAAAAAGCTGAAAACATAGTATTCTTCCTCACATAAATCAATCCGCTTGGGTTTTTAACTCATAACATGACAGGTGAACGTACCCTTGTCATAGCCTAACATCTTGTGTTTTATTTGTCTAGGTTTTAATGGTTTTGATTATAGTTTAATTTGTTTCGAGCTTGTATTGACAGATTTTGTCAGTTATGTTAATATGTTTCGTCAGAGGATACTATTTCGGGTATCTCAGTCGGACCGCTCTGCTTAGTTCCCCTCAGAAAGTGACTAAATCCGATGATTTCCCCAGCCTTAGTCACCATTTTCCTCCTCTTAGATCCCTTTTAGCAAGCTTTTTGTGACTAAATCCGCTACTTTCCCCAGCCTTAGTCACCATCCCCCTCACTCAGGTCCCTTTTAGCAAGCTTTTTTGTGACTAAATCCGCTACTTTCCCAGCCTTAGTCACCATCCCCCTCACTTGAGGATCCTTTTAGCAAGCTTTTTTGTGACTAAATCCGATGATTTCCCCAGCCTTAGTCACCCTTTCCGTTATTATAAGTTTTATATAGGAGGTTTTCTTGGACGAATTATTAAAACAATTAGAATTAAGGATCACTGCTCTTAGGAAGGCAATCGGCAGGGCTGAAAAAGACCGGATTCCCGAAGTCGATGGGCATCTTCGGGTATCGGTAAGCCACGGGCGAAACAGGTATTATCATATCACCAAAACAGGGGATTCCACCGGAAGCTACATTCCGAAAAAGAATATCGGGTTCTCCGCTGCTCTGGCACAAAAAGAATACAACAGACAATTCCTGATCCAGGCTGCCGATGAGCTTTCAAGACTTGAGAATATACTTACTCAGTTATCAGATCATAACGCCGACCTTGCATATGAGAAACTCTCTGATGCCAGAAAATGTCTTGTAACTCCGTATTTAATCCCGGATGAGATATACACTCGGGATTGGCAGGCAGCGACCTTTAAAGCCAATAATTACATGTCGGAAAACAAAAGATATGATACCCTCAGAGGTGAATCGGTTCGATCTAAATCCGAGGCCATACTGGCAGATATGCTTTGTGAACTTGGGGTTCCGTATCATTACGAAAAACCCCTTCGGCTAAGAAACGGTACCACAAGATATCCCGATTTCACATTGCTGAGAGTTAAATCCAGGGCGGAGATCTATATGGAGCATTTTGGACTTCTGGATGATAAGGATTATCTGGATTCATGTCTGCAGAAACTTGATGAATACAGAAAGAACGGCATATACCCCGGCAGGAATCTGATCTACACATACGAAACCGCTGAACATCCCCTGGACATCAAGGGAATCCGGCAAATGATAAAAGACCTTCTTTTGTAACAAGACAAGGGGACCGTCCCTTGTCTTATTCTAGTGTCTCGTGAACTTTCTCAGTACAGGAAGGATATCCTGCAGGATGTCAATCGTATAGGACAGTTCCTCCCGGGTGGTGTCTTCTGAGAAAGAAAACCGTATGGTGGAATCCAGCAGCTCCTTCTTCACCCCGATAGCCTGCAGGGTCTTGCTCACCGCCGGCTTATTTGATGCACAAGCGCTTCCCGCGGATACGTATATCCCCTTATCCTCCAGGGCGTGAAGCAGGACTTCCGCTCTGACCCCTTCAAAACTTGCACTTACAATGTGAGGGGCGCTCCTCCGGTCTTTATATCCGTTTACCGTCACTCCGTCAAGTTTTTCAATCTCTCTTACGAAGAATTCTTTCAGATCGTAGAGACGGTCCACCTTCTCCTCCAGGCCACCGCAGCACTCTGCCACAGCCACTCCCAGGCCTGCGATCCCGGGCACATTCTCCGTACCGGACCTCATGCCCTTTTGCTGGCCACCGCCGTGCAGGATGGGCTTGATCTTCACCTTACTGTTCACGTATAAAAATCCCACGCCCTTTGGCCCGTGGATCTTGTGGCCCGATACCGAGAGCATATCGATCCCCTGTTTCTTCGGATGGATAAGATACTTTCCGAAGGCCTGGATGGCATCCACATGGAAAATGATATTCTTATTGAAATCCTTGATGATCCCGGACACTTCCTCCACAGGAAGCACCGCTCCGATCTCATTGTTGACGTACATCATGGAAACAAGGATGGTATCGTCCCGAAGAGCTTCTTTTAAAGCATCAATCCTTACCACGCCGAACTCATCCACCGGGATATATGTCACCTCATACCCCAGTTCTTCCAAGTGCTTGCAGGTTTCCAATATGGCGGGATGCTCATATACCGTAGTAATGATATGACGACCGGCCCGTTTATTAGCCTCTGCCACACCGATCAGTGCAAGATTATCGCTCTCGGTACCGCCTGAAGTATATAAGATCTCCTTGGGATCCACCTTCAATACCTTCGCGATGGTGTCCGTAGCCTCTTTTACATACCGCTCAGCTTCTATTCCCTTTTTATGCATGGAAGAAGGATTGCCGAAATCCGACCTCATGGCCTCCGACATCTTCTCTATAACACTTTCATGGCACCTTGTGGTAGCCGAATTATCAAGATAACATTCCATCTTCCGCTCTCTCCCTTTAAGAGTCTAACAGAGTATACCACACCCCTGTCACGGTATCTATTTCACCATCACCTTGATCCTTTTGGTCTTTTTGCCGTCTGCGGTTTTAACGGTTATATATGTGGTTCCCTTCTTAAGAGCCTTGACCTTGCCCTTTTCCGATACCGTGGCGATCTTCGGGTTCTTGCTGGTCCAGGTCACCCTCTTATTCCTGGCCCTGGTTGGCAAGATCACTGCCTTTAAGGTTCTGCTCTTTCCCGCCTTAAGAATGAGCCGCGACGGATGAACATATACCCGCTTGATATCCTTATATTCCTTAACCTTGACCTTGCAGCCGGCCGTCTTGCCGTTTGACGATGTTACGGTGATTGTTGCATTGCCGCCTCCCACCGCCGTAACAAGACCTTCTTTTGAGACCGTAGCCACCTTCTTATTGCTGCTGGCCCAGGTCAGGGTCTTATCGGAGGCATTTGATGGGTTAACAGTCGGGGAAAGACCGGCAGTTTGCCCGCACTCCAGCTTTAGGGAAGTCTTATCCAGGGTAAGGCTTCTTACCGGTACTCCTACTACCTTCACCCTGCAGGTTGCGATCTTTCCTCCATCTTCCGTCCTGACGGTTATGACCGCCTCTCCGATACTCTTTCCCGTAACGACTCCGTTATCTACCGTAGCGACATTCGGATTACCGGTCTCCCATTTCACCTTCTTATTCGTGGCATTGGAGGGGCTTATGGTGGGGGTAAGGGAAAATGATGATCCCAATTCCATGGTAAATGAGTCCTTATCAAGTACGACCCCATCCACCGGGACGGGCTTGACTTCAAGGTAAACCACGTTGGTGGGGTCCTGGCGGACAACATCATTTGATCCATCCTGACCTATGCTTATTGACCTCACCATGCAATAGTAATAATATGTCCCCACAGCCAACCCGGAGGGGCAGGTATATTCTTTTTCGATTGCACCCTCTATAGGTGTGCCCCCTTCATTGGAATTTACAGTGTTCGTATACCACTGATATCCGGTCAATATGCCCGGAGAGGTCATTTCTGCATTGGCCGTAAAGGGCAGGATCTCACTATACCCGGTAAATGCTTTTATATCATTTGGAGATACGGTAACGCTTTTTGGGGCCGGGGCAGCCGGTGCCAGCTTCAATGAGTGAGCATCTCCGTTATAGCCTATACCATAGCTGTCATTTTTACTCTTGAACTGAAAGATATAATCCCTGGGGCTCAGTCCGTTAACGGATTTCTTCGCAAATATATAAGGATTACCTTGCAAATAAGGTGCGTCTATGGCTATAGGCTCCTTGTTCGTTAGGGGGCCGGATAGGGATATAAAACCATGGTTTTGTTCATTGGTGAACCTTATGACTCCGATATCAGGAGAGCCTTCCAGATAGCAATCAGATCTGTTGCTTTTATTGCCGATATACAGATCATCCGGATCAGGCGTGCTTGCGTTGGTGGTATTACCCTTGATGGTTCCGCCTTTTATGGTGGTCGGATCAGACCACCAATATATGCCGCCGCCCTCACTTGCTTTATTCACCGATATGGTTGCTTTATCAATACTAAGCGTGCCACAATTTAAAATCCCGCCACCCCCGTTTGTTGCAGTATTCCGGGTTATTGTTCCTCCTTCAATCCTAACAATTCCCGAATTATAATTATATATTCCACCTCCATTTTGGGAGGCTGTATTCCCGGATATCGTTCCGCCGGTCATTTCAAAGGTGCCAGAATTCCAAACACCTCCTCCATCAAATTGGGAGGCTGTATTCCCGGATATCGTTCCACCGGTCATTTCAAAGGTGCCAAAATTACAAACACCTCCTCCAGCATTATTGGAGACTGTATTCCCGGTTATCGTTCCGCCGGTCATTTTAAAGGTGCCTCCATTATTAATATAAACACCTCCTCCATATTGGGCTGTATTCCCGGATATCGCTCCGCTTCTCATGGTAAAACTACTGCCTGGATAATTATAAACGCCTCCTCCTTCTATGGCTGTATTCCCGGTTATCGTTCCGCCGGTCATTTCAAAGGTGCCTTCGTTATGAACACCTGCTCCTCTCAAACCTGAACTACTTAGTTCGTTCCCGGATATTGTTCCGCCGTTCATAATGAATTCGCCATATTTATTATATACACCTGAACACTTACCGTTACAGATTTTGCCATTATTCATGATAAACTTACTACCGCTATAAATACACACAGCATCGACGTCGGTAGCTTGATTTCCGTTAATATTTCCCCCATCTGCAGAGTCATTAAGGATAAGGACAGTCTGGGGCTGACCACTTGCTGTTTCCGGAATTTTGATATGGCCTCTTAAAGTCTTTCCATTAAGATCAAGGGTGACCTGCTTATTGTCCGGAATAGTCCAATCTCCTTCAATATCATATGCCAGATAATATTTGCCACTCTCTCTGATACTTGTCAATCCAGTCGCATCATATATAGGGTCCCCTTCCGGCTCTGCATTGATCTCTCCCGGAAGCACGGTAAAGCGCCCCATGATCAAACATATGGATAAGAGGACTCCTTTTATTCTTTTGTACATTTTCACTCTGTTTTTCATTTTTTTATCCCTTCATTTCCTCTTTTAACAAAACCAATATTGCATTGATCTCCGATGCCCGTTCTTCGTCAATACTGTCATCCTCAGCGTACTGCATCCATTTTCCCGTTATCTCTATTGTCTTATCAACAACCGATCTGCAAAAGGCAGTACCAAGTCCCATTGTCCGTCCGCATGTTATAAGGTCCTGAACTGTTATATCATTTGTTTTACCCGCTATGGTCATCTGGTGGTCTGACAGCCATCTGTTGCCCGGCACATATGCAAAGGTGATATCATATGCCGGAGCAAGGCTCCATTTCCCGCCTTTATCCATAAGGAAGGAGAAGTTCTTGACATGATCATCACAATTGGCTCCGGCAACTGCGAATACCATCCTTCTGAATATCTGTTCAATTCCGGACTTTCCTATCCCCAGTTTCTTTGCGTAATCAGCATAAAGTTCATAACTGCACGTTCCCGGAGAGTTATAGTCCGCATGGATCAATGCTCCCAGAGTCTGTGAATGTACCTTTCCTTCCGGTCTGCGATCATATCTCTCCGTCAGAAAATGAGTGATCCCGTCTTTTTCAAAGAGCCGGGATTCCATCATTTGAACGCCTAGATCCAATGCCATCTTATAATACGCATGTTCTATCTGTGTATATTGTTTTTTATCCCCGGCACCATGATCCCCGTTTGATCCGACACCACCGAACTTCAAAAGGTAATACCTGAATCCTTCGCCGGCATCTACCTGCCCGGATCTGACTTCTCCGGTGGCTTCATTCCATGCGATCACTGCTTTGGCACGGGCGCCGCCGGCAGAGGTGCCTATCTCCATAAGACGTGCCATAGTCAGGTCGTCTTCTCTTACGGACAGATCCTCTCGTCCGGAAAGAATACTCTCTGCAAACCGTGTCATTTCAGTGATATCAATGCTGTCACCGGACACCTCCGGTCCTGTGGCCGGTTGGTATTCCAACGCACCCATTCCACGTTTTCCGGTGTAACAAAGCCTGTCAAGAGACGAGAACGAACCGGGCGTACGATTCAAGGATGCAAGCCATCGATCGATCACGGCATTTCCAAACCTGTCCGGAAGCGAATCTGCGACCATTCCCGGCACTCCATGAAAAGAGTTATCCGGAAGCTCCGGAAAGGAATACAGAGCACCTGAAAGAGGCATCATAAAAGGAGCGACCTGAATACCACTGCCTATAAAATCTCTGTCATACTCAAAAACAGCTGCCCGGGAAGCATCAGTCTCCCGCAAAAAACCTATACGGGTTCCCCAGAGCCAGACCTCCACATCTCTGATCATCTGTCTTCACCCCATACAAATCCGGTACCTGCAGTCTCCTTTGCGCCGTGCTTAACCCGTTTTTTTTCTTTTCTCTCCATCGTATGGAAAGAGGGGCGTTCGTCAGGATCCGGTACTATCGTCTCCAGGTTCCGGCTAAGATTCAAAGCCTGTAACAGCCCAACCAGATTACAGAGCCCAATATCGCTGCCATTCTCAAAACGGGATAAGGTCTTTCGAGAGATCATAGCCTTTTCCGCAAGCTCTTCCTGAGTCAGATTCTCCGTAATACGATATTCTTTTATTCTTCTGGCAAGTTCACCGGCAATCTCCCGGGGAACAGATTCTCCTGTGATCTTCAATCATATACCTCGACAAAAATTATGGGTAAAATTTTACACGTTATATCAGTTACGTGCGTATACCGCGACATATCTTTCCCATAATATATCATATCCGGGAATGCATTTCAACAGAATATATTCTTGTTACTCTTCCAATTTAAACATAAGCACCGCCGCCAGGGCCATGCCTGCGGTCTCTGTCCTTAAGATACGCTTTCCCATGGAAATAACATGGGCCCCTGCTGCCCGGGCCGCTTCCACTTCCGATTCCTCGAAACCGCCCTCAGGTCCGATAAATATCCCCACAGACTCTCCGGGTTTTATATTATCCACTATATGACGGGTCTTCTCAATTCCTTCTTCGTTTTCATAGGGGAAAATGAAATGGTCCAGGGCTGCCGCCATCTTAACGGCCTCGCCGAAATCCATGACTGAAGCCACTTCCGGGATTATCATCCTCTTGGACTGCTTGGCCGCCGCTTCCGCGATCTTTTGCCAGCGAGCCACCTTGGATACCGCCTTTTTATCATCCAGCTTAACTATACAGCGCTTGGTCTTTACCGGAACGATCCGCTTGATCCCCAGCTCCACGTTCTTCTGGATGACAGTCTCCATCTTGTCTCCCTTGGGCAAAGCCTGAAAGAGCACCACCTCAGAGGTCAGCTCCGTCCCCCTTGTATCCTCGGAATCGATGGCAAGGATTATCTCGTCATCTTTTAACTCACTGATATGACAAATATAGTCCTTATCTTCACGGTTGCTTATCCGAAGGGGCGTCCCCACCTTCATCCGCAGGACATTTTTTATGTGGTTTACATCGCTGCCGGTTATGGTTATCTCTTTTTCGCCCACTGCTCCCGGCTCAACAAAAAACTGAAACATTTATCTACTCCGTCCGGTTCCCTATATTTTCTCAGCTACTACGGAAACCCACTCATTCATATGCACCACATCAATAACCTTAAGGTGCTTTTCTACTTCTTTCCTGACCTCTTCCTCCCGGCCCTCGATTATGCCGGAGGAGATGAATATCCCGCCCTTTTTCATCAGGGAAGGAATTACTGAAGACAATGGTATTATAACGTCTGCCAGTATATTTGCAACAACAATATCGAAGCTTTCCAGCCCCGCCCGTTCCCGTAAGGCCCGGTCCTCAATAAGGTTCCCCTCTTCTATTGTAAATGAGTCCTCTTTGACCTTATTGGTGCGAAGGTTCTCCCCGGCGGCGCCCACGGCTATGGGATCGATGTCTGTCCCGAAAATGAATCCGGCTCCGTATTTGGCCGCAACTATGGAAAGGATCCCGCTTCCCGTGCCGGCATCCAGAACCCTCATGCCGGTTTTCATGTACTTTCTTAAGGCCATGATGCAGAGCCTGGTGGTCTCGTGACGACCGGTGCCGAAGGCGGTACCCGGGTCTATCTCAACCACGATCCTTTTCTTTCCCGGCGCATCTTTTCCCGATATGCCCGCATCATCACCTGATAAACTGACAGTACCATCCTTCTCAAGGCTCTCCCATGTGGGTTTTATCACAACATTTTCCACTTCGAATGGCTTGAAGAACTCCTTCCAGTTATTGATCCAGTCTTCGTCCCGGGTGGTGGATGTGATTATCCGGCCCTCCCCTATGTCCATAAAGGCGGAAAGATCAGCAAGACCTGCCCTTACAGCCTCCAGGGTCTCCGCTTCATCCATAAGGCTCTCCGGCTCTTCGATCCCGATACCGCTGTTATTCAGGGAAGGATCAACATCCCCGTCCCCTGCCTGCAGATAGAAGCTTATATAGGCAGTCCCGTCATCGGGAGGAAGCTCCGGCAGGATATCAATGAACATGGTCTTCTTATCTTCCTCGGAAAGAGGGATGTTATCCTCTATCTCCACCCCGTAGATCCCCAGGCCTGCCAGCATTCCGCTTATGGCATCCTCTGCGGTCGTCAGGGTTTTTATGGTGTATTTATTCCATTCCATGTCTCATCCTCATTTTCTCATCATCTAAAAGAAGACCCGAGTTTCCTTCCCGGGTCTTCCTGCGCGTACTAGTATTTAAGTTTCAATTCGTCGAACTGGCGGTTGATCTCCTGGATAACAGAGGTGTCTCCGTTAACGTTATCAGGATGGAAGATCTTGATAAGTTCTCTGTGCCTCTTCTTAAGATCCTCCAGATTATCAATCCCTCTGAAGAGCATCCGTACCTCGCCCGGATCGTTCTCTTTTTCTCTCTCCAGATTCTGATTGACCGCCTTGTAAAAGTTCTTCTCTTTCTCCAGTCTCGCTTTCTCCTCAGCCAGCTTCTGAAGCTCCATCTCCAGAATCTTGAATTTCTTTTCAAATAACTGCTGCTGGGAGGTCATCATCTTTTCGTCAAGTTGTTTCTTGATGGCATATTCCGCAAGCTGCTTCTCCAGTTCTATCTGGTCCTTCTTCAGCTGACGTCTCTCATCCAGAAGCTCCTTCCTCTCGTCCCTCAAACGATCGGATTCCGCTTCATAACGCTCATCAAGCTCCACCTCTACCGGACGAAAACGTTCCTCGTCCGCGTAAATCACCTGAGCCATTAGGTCTGATCCCCCTTAATAATAACGCAAAAATCTATATATTGTTTCACACCATTTTTAGTTTACAATATATAGAATTACAATGCAACAAAAAAATAAAAAAAATGTAAAGATTTGTTACTATTCATATCAGCCTCGGGGCAGCAAGGTAAAACATATCCTTCCCAGCATATGCCGGGAGAAAGGCCAGAGCAAAGGCAAGCAAGGCGAAAATGATACAGGCCGCCCCCATGATGATCACGGCCCTTTTATGTTTCTCCCCATCATCCCCCAATTCCGCCTGATAACCAAGGGTAATAAAATAAAAGAGGGGGATTATCATGGGAAGAGAATACCTGCCCTGAGGCTGGTAATCATTTGCGTATGAATTATACATATTCAGGATATTGGGGATTATAATGGCAAGGAGCATTATCCATGAAAAAAGTGCCCGTGTGCCATATCCCTCATTTCCGAAAAAGCCGGGTAAAAACGTATTCCCCTTCTTTGAAGAAAAAATGTCTCTTCCCTTTATCGCAAGAAGAATGATGCCCACCAGGAAAAAGACTCCCGCAACAATGTACATCCACATAGGCAGTTTAACATCCATTCCTCCGAAGCATCCGATAAAGCTTCCTGCCACGCTGAATATCCAATTGGTCTTAAAAAGCATGTCAAATATGCTCATTCCCTGACTCATGGGTGTGCTAAGGGCAGAAGGACGAACCTCCGGCCAGGCATGAAGCTCCGCAACAGCGTCGCAGGTCCTCATTCCCAGAAAATCCCCCTCATAAAGAACAGCATTCCTGATAAACCACCACCCGGCCAGGACAAACACAATCCCCACGATCAAGGCTGTCTTCTTGTCCACTGTCTTGTAGCTTGCAAAGAATAAAATGATACTGCATAGTATAAAACCGTACGCATTATAGTATGACAGGGCGCATATGGATATTGACACTGCCAGGCCGATGCAGGCCTTGATATCCCACCTCGTCTCGATCCCCCTGATCCAGAACCACACTATAAGTGATGTGGAAAAGATGGCAAGGGCATCATTATTAACATAGGAGCTTATAAAGATATTCTGGGGGAGAAATGCCACGAATACGGCAAAAAGAAGCCCCATCCTGTTCCCGAAGAGTTTTCTCCCGATCTTCAGGGACATAAAGGCGGTTCCCACACCACACAGGAGGCTGATAGACCTGGCCGCCATCAAAAGCACCACCGGCTCTGTGGAAAAGACGCTTACCGCCTTCATAAAAAGGGCACTTATCATATATGAAAGAATGGGAAAATAAGCATAAGACAATCCCCATGCATTATCAATAAGCAGGGGGTCATCGCCTCCGGGCAGGACCCCGAATTTATAAATATACATGGGGATATCGTATCTCATGGTCTCATCCGGCGCCACACCATACGGCTGCACCAGCATCCACGCACCATAAAACACAAATACGCATACTATGAAAATTTGAGTTGATCTTTTTTTCAGCATAATACTTAGGGAGCGCTACTTAAAAAATCCTTTCTTTTTCGGCGCCTCTCCGTTAGGTCCCAGCAGGGTGTTCCCGGACAGGGAATCAAAATTGCGCAAGGCTTCCTTAGCCTCTCCCGACAATGCAGTGGGTACCTGTACCACAAGAGTTACGTAATGGTCGCCCCTGACATTCTTGTTGCGAAGAGAGGGCACCCCTTTGCCCTTTAGACGGATCCTTGTATCCGTCTGGGTCCCGGGCTTAACTTCATAATCCACCTGTCCGTCCACGGTATTGATGCGGATAGTTCCTCCCAGTACTGCCTGGGCAAAACTGATGGGAGCTGTGGAGTAAATGTTCACATCCTGCCTCTGGAAAATGGGGTGGCTTGAGATGGTAACCTCCACCAGAAGGTCTCCCCTGGGTCCGCCATTGGTCCCCGGCTCACCCTTCTCTCTTATGCGGATGCTCTGTCCCTGATCGATACCTGCAGGAACGGTAACAAGTATCTTCTTCTTGGCGGATACATATCCCGTCCCGCGGCACTCCGGACATTTTTCACGGATGAACTTGCCCGTACCATGACAGTCGGGACAGGTCTGAACATTCTGGACAGTACCGAAGAGAGACTGCTGAGTGTACATAACACGTCCCTTGCCACCGCATTTGGGGCAGGTCTCCGGATTGGTCCCGGGCTTGGCACCGCTGCCGTGGCAGGTAGGACAATCATCTTTCAGCGTCAGCTCTATCTCTTTCTCACAGCCGAATACAGCCTCCTCAAAGGTGATCCTGATCCTTGCGCGGAGGTTGGCTCCCTTCATGGGCCCGTCATTACGTCTGGAACGGCCGCCCCCGAAGAGATCCCCGAAGAGATCGCCGAATATATCACCCATATCCATACCGGAGAAATCAAATCCGCCTCCGGGGCCTGCCGCCCCATCAAAGGCAGCATGCCCGAACTGGTCATACTGGCGCCTCTTATCGGCATCCGAAAGAACCGCATAAGCCTCCGAGGCTTCCTTGAATTTCTTCTCAGCCTCAGCATCACCGGGATTCATATCGGGATGGTATTTCTTGGCCAGCTGTCTGTATGCTTTTTTAATAGCTGCGTCATCGGCGTTCTTGGGAACGCCTAAGACTTCATAATAATCTCGCTTAGTTTCAGCCATTTTTGATCACTAAACCTCTTTATAATCAGCATCTACCACATCATCATCGCCAGTGGATGAAGCACCCATATCAGGTGCAGGACCGCTCTCGGCGCCACCCATATCGGGAGCCGGACCGCCTGCTGCACCTGCCTGAGCCTGCTCGTATACCTTGGTAAAGAGCTGCTGTGCGGAGTTCATAAGCTTCTCCTTGGCTGCCTTCATCTCCTCAACCTGAGACTCTGTCATCTCCTCGGCGTTGGATTTCTCCACAAGTTCCTTTAATGCGGTCAGGTCAGCCTCAACATTAGCCTTGTCAGAAGGATCGATCTTATCTCCCACCTCCTGGAGAGCTTTCTCTGTCTGGAATACGAAGGAATCAGCATCATTTCTGGTCTCAACTGCTTCCTTACGCTTCTTATCCTGAGCCTCGAATTCAGCTGCTTCCTTAACAGCCTTCTCGATATCGGCATCACTCATGTTAGAACCTGCAGTAATTGTGATGTGCTGCTCCTTGCCTGTTCCCAGATCCTTTGCGGATACGTTAACGATACCGTTGGCATCTATATCAAATGTAACCTCAATCTGAGGAACACCACGTCTTGCGGGCAATATACCGTCAAGCCTGAACTGACCCAGAGTCTTGTTATCTCTTGCAAACTGACGCTCACCCTGTACTACATGGATATCAACTGCTTCCTGATTATCAGCTGCCGTAGAGAAGATCTGGCTCTTCTTGGTAGGAATAGTAGTGTTTCTCTCGATCAGCTTGGTAGCCACACCGCCCATGGTCTCAATGGACAGTGAAAGGGGTGTAACATCCAGAAGAAGGATCTCACCTGCGCCGGCATCTCCTGCCAGCTTACCGCCCTGGATGGAAGCTCCGATGGCAACACACTCATCGGGATTAAGAGTCTTGGAAGGCTCATGTCCCGTTAACTGTTTAACCTTTTCCTGAACTGCCGGCACACGTGTGGAACCGCCGACTAAGAGTACCTTGCCCAGGTCTGATGCTGTGATGCCTGCATCTGATAATGCTCTCTTAACAGGCTCAGCAGTCCTCTCAACCAGGTCGTGGGTAAGTTCATCGAACTTGGCTCTTGTAAGGTTCATGTCAAAATGCTTGGGCCCGTCAGCAGTTGCAGTGATGAAAGGCAGGTTGATATTGGTAGTAGTAGCAGAAGAAAGCTCCTTCTTAGCCTTCTCTGCTGCCTCTTTCAGTCTCTGCAGCGCCATCTTATCATTTGAAAGGTCTACGCCCTCCATCTTCTTGAATTCGGAAAGCATGTAGTCAGTGATCTTCTGGTCAAAGTCATCACCACCCAGCCTGTTATCTCCGGCAGTTGCAAGAACCTCGATAACGCCTTCGCCGATCTCAATGATGGAAACATCAAATGTACCGCCGCCCAGGTCGTATACCATGATCTTCTGCTCTTTCTCGTTGTCAAGGCCGTATGCAAGAGCAGCTGCCGTAGGCTCATTGATGATACGCTTAACATCAAGTCCGGCGATCTTACCTGCATCCTTGGTAGCCTGACGCTGTGCATCATTGAAATATGCAGGAACAGTGATAACAGCCTCAGTAACCTTCTCACCGAGATAGTTCTCGGCATCCGCTTTTAATTTCTGCAGGATCATGGCTGAGATCTCCTGGGG
Organism: Lachnospiraceae bacterium; assembly: GCA_017550165.1. Classification (GTDB taxonomy): domain Bacteria; phylum Bacillota; class Clostridia; order Lachnospirales; family Lachnospiraceae; genus SIG280. The sequence goes on from JAFZQH010000034.1 coordinate 39,040, forward strand.
AGAATACTTCTTGTCATCGATGGTCTTCTTAACGTCTGTTCCCATATCTCTCTTGATGGAAGAAATGGTCTTATCGGCATTGGTAACTGCCTGACGCTTGGCCGGCTCACCTACAAGTCTCTCTCCTGTCTTTGTAAATGCAACTACCGAAGGTGTTGTCCTTGCCCCCTCGGTGTTGGCGATAACGGTGGGCTTACCACCTTCCATAACTGCTACACATGAATTAGTTGTTCCCAAATCGATACCTATAATCTTGCTCATAATATCATCCTCCGTTCTCTCTATTAAAAACTAGTTAGCAACCTTTACCATACTGTGTCTTACCACTGTATCTTTATATGTATATCCTTTTTGGAATACTTCCACTATGATGTTCTCTCCGGCCTCCTCATCCTCCACATGCATAACCGCATTATGCATCTCAGGATCAAACTCTTTGCCGAGGCACTCTATCTCTTTGACTCCCGCTGCCTCCAGTGTGGTTAGCAGCTGCTTGTATATCTTATCCATCCCGTCAACGAACGGAGTGGCTTTTTCTTCATCGGAAGCCGTCGCCAGTCCCCGCTCGAAATTATCAAGGACGGGTAGTATCTTCTCCACTATATCCTTGGCTCCCATATCATACATCTGGGATTTCTCACGGTCGGTACGCTTGCGGAAATTATCAAACTCCGCCATCTGCCTCGTTACCTTGTCCTGTAACTCTTCTATGAGGGCGTCCTTCTTATCCTTTTTCTTATTTTTAAAGAAGCTCTCTCTGCCTTCCGGGACATCGCCCTGAGGCTCCCCGTCTTCTTCAGGGCCATCCCCGGCTTCCTCCGTCGACTCTTCTTCGTCCTCTATCTCGATGCCGGAAGACGCTTCCCCTGCTGCCTCCTCATCATCTCCGAAGAGCGCCTTCTTGACTTCTTCAGTCCTCTTAGCCTCTGCTTCTTCTTCCTTAGCAGCCTTTATAGCTTCTTCTACCTTATTATCTTCTGCCATTTTCCAAACCTCTATTTCTTTTTAAATACATCATCCAATTTATTCATCAGCGTCTTTAAGTTGGCCACAACCTTCTCGTAGTCCATCCTCTTGGGGCCTATGATGCCTATGGTTCCCTGGACCCCTTCCTCCAGCTCATATGTGGCAGTGACCACGCTGCAGTCCTTCATGGTCTGGATGGGAGTCTCCTCACCGATATAAACCTGAATGCCGGTCTCCGAGTTCTGTTCCATGGTGGAATTGACCAGTTCTACCAGCTGCTGCTTCTCTTCAAAGGTGGCCAGGATCTCCTTGGCCTTGGACGAATCGGACAACTCGGGATACTTGAAAATGTTGGTCGCACCGCTGGTATATATCTCTAAGTCTTCATCTCCTACGATGGCCTCGGCCACTGCATCCATCACATCATTAAGAAGCTGGGAATGGATACCTGCCTGTTCCTTCAACCTGGCTATGGTAGCCAGATTGATCTCCTCCATGGCAAGGCCGTTCAGGTTAGTGTTAAGTAGGATGTTGAGCTTTAAGATATCCTCGTTATCCAGTTCATCCTCCGTCTCAATGACCTTATTCTTGACAATGTTGCCTTCACAGACTATAACCGCAAGGATGTGGAGGGTATCCACCTGGGAAAGCTGGATAAACTTCAGCCGGTTCTTTCTGATCTGAGGACTGGATATCATGGCCGCATAGTTGGTATTATTGGCCAGAAGCTTAGCCACCTGCATCAGGATCTTCTCCATCTTCTCGGTCTTCTCCAGCATAAGCTCCTTCATCTCAGCTACTTCCCGGTCTTTCTCCAGCATCATGGTATCCACGTAAAGCCGGTAACCCTTGTCTGAAGGGATACGTCCCGCTGAGGTATGGGGCTGGATGATATAACCCATCTCCTCAAGGTCAGACATCTCATTACGGATGGTGGCGGAACTTAAGTTGAGGTCGGAATACTTGGAGATCGTCCTCGATCCCACCGGCTCCCCGGTCTCCATATATGTTCTTATGATCGCCTGAAGGATCTTCATCTTCCGTTCATCAAGCTGCAAAACATATTCCCCCGTGTTTAAAATAATTATTAGCACTCAACCTATCAGAGTGCTAATACTCTGATATAAAGATAGCACCCTATTTTTTCTTTGTCAATAGGGTGCTATCTTATTTCTTAATTTTTTTTACATATAGAAGATGTGGGTCCGATCATTACCTTACTTCGTCTGCTTTACCGTCCGAACCAAGTACGTCTTTGATCTTGTGGGCAACGATGGTCTTGATATTGGCACGTCCCACCTTAAGATAATCCCTGGGATCAAAGATAGACGGATCCTCCCACATTACCTGACGAATACCGGCCGTAAGACCAAGGCGCAGATCAGAGTCAATGTTAATCTTACATACAGCGGATCTTGCAGCTTCGCGAAGCTGATCTTCCGGAACTCCGATAGCGTCCTTTAATTTTCCCCCATGTTCATTGATTATCTTCACATATTCCTGAGGAACCGATGATGCCCCGTGAAGCACGATAGGGAACTCAGGGATCCTTTTTTCTATCTCATGAAGTATATCAAAACGAAGCTGAGGCTTGGTCCCCGGTTTGAACTTATAAGCACCGTGGCTGGTACCTATGGCTATCGCCAGAGAATCAACACCGGTCTTGTCAACAAATTCTTCCACCTCATCAGGCTGTGTATATGAAGAATCCTCTTCGCTGACATTTACATCATCCTCAATACCGGCTAATTTGCCAAGCTCTGCCTCAACCACAACCCCATGATCATGGGCGTATTCAACAACCTTTTTTGTAAGCTCGATGTTTTCTTCAAAGGGATATTTTGAAGCATCTATCATAACAGAAGTAAATCCGCCGTCAACACAGGACTTGCAGATATCAAAATCAGCACCGTGGTCAAGATGAAGTGCGATGGGGATATCATTTATCTCCAAAGCAGCCTCAACCAGCTTCACAAGATACTGATGGTTGGCATATTTTCTCGCCCCCGCCGAAACCTGAAGGATAATAGGCGCATTAAGCTCCCCGGCAGCCTCGGTGATACCCTGAATGATCTCCATGTTGTTAACATTGAAAGCACCTATGGCATATCCGCCCTCATATGCTTTCTTAAACATCTTCGTAGTTGTAACAAGTGCCATAATACCTTTTCCTTTCTGCATAAAATTTTGAGTTGTAAACCCGCTTTTAATTATATCACCATTACCGGGAAGCGACAAGGCTACTTGGAAAAAGACCGGATGCGGTCCCCTTTCCTTGACAAAGCCGCTCTGCCTCTCTATAATCAAAATGCTGTGACAAGCACAATGTCATCTATCGCTGATGAGATGAGCTAAAATAGGAGGTCTTTTGATATGAGTGAAAACTGTTCACATAATTGCAGTACCTGCGGTGAGGATTGTGGCGACAGGAAATCCGAGAGTTTCCTTAAGAGTCCCCATCCCGAAAGTTCTATTAAAAAGGTTATCGGAGTTGTCAGCGGCAAGGGCGGCGTAGGTAAATCCATCGTCACATCAATGCTTGCTGTTAATTTCCGCAGGAATGGCGCCCGCACTGCCATTCTTGATGCCGACATTACCGGTCCTTCCATTCCCAAGGCCTTCGGCCTTAAGGTTAAAGCAGAAGGCACCGAGACAGGACTTCTTCCCGTTACCACATCCACGGGAATAGACGTAATGTCAGTCAACCTGCTTCTTGATCGTGATGATCAGCCCGTGATCTGGAGAGGGCCCGTCATCGCCGGAGCTGTCCAGCAGTTCTGGACCGATGTTATCTGGTCCGATGTTGATTATATGTTCGTAGATATGCCTCCCGGAACAGGCGACGTACCCCTTACGGTATTCCAGTCCCTTCCCGTTGACGGCATCATCGTCGTTACATCACCCCAGGAGCTGGTATCCATGGTAGTATCCAAGGCAGTCAACATGGCCGAGAAGATGAACATTCCCATTATCGGCATAGTCGAGAACATGAGCTACGTGGAATGTCCTGACTGCGGCAGGAAGATAGAGATATTCGGCGAGAGCCATATAGATGATGTGGCAGCCGCCCATAACCTTAAGGTGTTAGACAGGATCCCCGTTAATCCCAAGCTGGCAGCAGCCTGTGACCGTGGAATGATAGAACTGGCCGAGGTTGAGGTCCTTAATAACACGGTCAAGGCTATCGAAAGCATCTGATCAGTGAATAAAAATGAATCCCTTTAATAAGATAATAAGCTTTATAGTGGCAGTGGCAACGACGGTTTCGGCTGCCGCTGCCCCCCTTCCCGATAACCTGACCAAGGCCCTTTCCTATGAAGGCCTCACCACAGAATATCTGGATAAGCTTAACTGCTCCCAACTGGTAGTGGTGGAGTCTCTGGGCTCTCAAGGTTATTTATCCTTTTTTGAAAAGGATCCTCAGGGAAGATGGGTACAGAACGACAGCCTTACAGCCGGGGGCTGGGTAGGCAAAAACGGTGTGGGTAAAGCTTCAGAATGGAGTCCCACCACCCCCGAAGGCCTTTACAGAGTAGGGTCGGCATTCTATACGGGAAACAAGCCCGAGACCGGACTGGCCTCCTTTGCCATAACCCCCGATACCTACTGGGTTGATGATCCCGGCTCCGCTTACTATAATAAACGGGTTGTAGGCACAGGTAACATGGACTGGAACTCTGCGGAGGAGATGTACATCTCTTCCTACAGATACGGTTTTGTGATCGAATACAATACCTCCAACACTGTCCCGGGAGCAGGTTCGGCCTTTTTCTTCCACGTATACGGCCAACCCACTGATGGCTGTGTGGGAACGGATACGTCAACAGTCCTGGCTTATCTTAAAAAATTGGATGCGTCAAAGAACCCTTACATCCTGATCGAGTAGGTTGAGTTTAAAGAAATTCTGTATCGCAGATGTTGACCGCAACATCTGCGTATTTTATTGTTGATTAAGTATGTATGTTGTAGTATAATTCTAGCAGTGTAAATAGTGACTTTTGGTTATCATTTACACTTTTATCAAGATTTTAAGTTTTATACTTTTGAATATATTTGAGGTGTGTAATGGAACAATTTGTTATCAAAGGCGGCAGGCCACTTGTTGGCACAGTCGAGATTGGTGGTGCGAAGAATGCAGCGCTTGCTATTCTTGCAGCATCTCTTATGACTGATGAGACCGTCACCATAGATAATTTACCCAATGTAACCGATATCAATGCACTTTTGGAAGCTATAGAGAGAATAGGCGGTCATATTGAACGCACAGGTCCCCATACCATTAAGTTGAACTGTGCCCACATTGACAGCTTTAATATCGATTGCGAATGCATCCGTAAGATCCGTGCTTCCTATTATCTTTTAGGTGCACTTCTTGGCCGGTATAAAAGAGCTACGGTCCCCCTTCCGGGAGGCTGTAATATAGGCAACAGGCCTATCGACTTACATCTTAAGGGCTTTCGAAGTCTGGGGGCCAAGATAGATATTTCCCATGGTATGATCATAGCCGATTCGGATAACCTTATCGGCTCACATATTTATCTGGACAGCGTATCCGTAGGCGCCACCATCAATATCATGATGGCTGCTTCCATGGCTAAAGGCAATACCGTTATCGAGAATGCCGCCAAGGAACCCCACGTGGTTGATACGGCCAACTTTCTTAACACCATGGGTGCCAATATCAAGGGCGCAGGTACGGATGTTATCAGGATCAGGGGTGTGGAGAAGCTGCATGGTACTGACTACTCCATTATCCCGGACCAGATCGAAGCCGGCACATTTATGTTTGCCGTTGCAGCGGCCGGAGGAGATGTAACCATTAAGAATGTCATCCCCAAGCATCTGGAATCCATATCCGCCAAGCTTGTGGAAGTAGGATGTGAAGTTACGGAGTTTGATGACAGTGTCAGGATAGAATGCAAGGGACGGCTGTCCCATACTCAGGTCAGAACCTTGCCCTATCCCGGTTTTCCCACAGATATGCAGCCTCAGATGGTTGTCGCCATAGGCATGGGTGACGGGACCAGCATTGTGACCGAGAGTATCTTCGAGAACAGGTTCAAATATGTAGATGAGCTCACCAAGATGGGAGCCAGCATTAAGGTGGAAGGCAACACCGCCATCATTAACGGCGTTGAAGGATATACGGGAGCCCGGGTTGCGGCGCCGGATCTTCGTGCCGGAGCAGCCCTTGTTATCGCAGGCCTCGCTGCTGACGGCATAACCGTGATAGATGATATCACTTTTGTAGAGCGTGGTTACGAGGGTATCGAGCGTAAACTCAAGAATCTGGGAGCCCTGATCGAGAAGGTCACTACAGAGAAACAGATCCAGAAATTCATCTTAAAAGTATCATAGATAACAAAAACCGAGATCTTGTCTCGGTTTTTTAATATATTCACTCAGTCATGACCTACAGTACACTGGATATCTTAAGGGAAGGTGTGGTAGACAGATCAAGGAAAGTATCGTCTATCTTGACCACCGGTCTTGAGATGGCATTCTTGTTGATCATTACCACGGATCCCCTCTGACCGTTATTAAGTATAACCCATCTGTTCACAAATGATCCGGATACCCTCTCAAGGAATAGGAAGAGGTATTTGGGATCGAACTTCTTGATACCGTCATGTTCAAACTCTTCCAGGACCTCAAAGGGACATCTGGGGGATCTGTACTTACGCTGACTGGTCATGGCATCATACACATCCACGATACCCACAATCCTGGAGAAATCATCTATCTGAGAATCCTTTAGCCCGTTGGGATAACCGCTTCCGTCACACCTCTCATGGTGATTGAGGATGGCAAGCTTGATCCTGGGGTCAATATCCTTATCCTTCATAAAATTATATCCGAATACGGTGTGGCTGCGGCAGATATTGATCTCGCTCTGAGTCAGGGGCCCCACCTTGTTAAGAAGAGCCTCCGGAACAAAAAGCTTGCCTATATCATGGAAGAGGCCTGCCATGGTAAGGGTATTGGTCTCCTCCTTGTCAAGCTTAAGCCACTGTCCCATGGAATTACACATCAAAGCAACATTCTGGCAATGCACGAAAGTAGCATCATCCGAATTACGCATATGATTAAGCATGTCAAGAACACCCAGGGGGGTAGAATCATCGGGAACAAGAGATTTGATCTGATTGAGGTAATCCTCCGTATCGATCTGCTCATTCTCCTTGATCAGCCTGTTGAACTTAACCTTATTAACTTCGGAATTAAGGATATAACTAACCTGGTATTCCTGAAACTCCCTGGTATTGCGGGTAGAAGGTCCCGCCTTCATGATCTCGGACTTGATCTCGCCATCAGGCTCAGAGGGCTTATTGACCATACTTAATATGGCCTCGGAGAAAATCTTCCGGCCATTCTTAATGGGAACGGTAGAACTGATATTGGGGTCGATCCTCCAATCGTCTTCCCATTCCTCATTCTCCTCAACTACCGTTACACTGGGAATCTTGTAGAATTCAAGATGTGCAATGTCAAGCGCCGTGATCTTGGTGCCTGACTTGATGATCAACTGCTTCAGCGGAGTATATACATCCGTTGCGACAATAACTCCCTCTTTTAGTTCTGAAGTTGGTACCTGCTTCATTTCCGTCTTTTCCCTCTGTAAGAACAAATCCTTCCATTTTTAGTTTAATGTTTCTCTTAATGGGTGTCAATAAAGGGATTTATTTTTTTTGAAAATGATCAAAAATTTCAAAGACCGGATTGGAAGGTTCTATAGCCGCCTCGATCCTCCTGCCGGTCACCGGGTGGGGGAAGACCATCTTTACGGCGGCCAATGCCGGAAATGATACCCCTGTCGGTCCGGGTGAGATATCGTTATATTTGCGGTCACCTATTATGGGACATCCCATGTTCTTTAACTGGGCCCTGATCTGATGATGTCTTCCGGAAAAAAGCCTTATATCAACCAGAGAAACCCTTCTGCCCTCAAAGGCTCCCTCTTCCGTCACTTTATAGCTGAGGGTGGAAAGAGCAGCCTTCCTGCCTCCGGCAGTCCTGCTGCCCGGAAGTATCACCTCCGCCATATTGGTCCTGCCATCCCAGACAATATAGTCCTCCAGCCGCCCTTCCGATGGATCAGGCACGCCTTCCACCACAGCCGCATACCTTTTTTCAACCTCATCACTTCCGATCTTCTCACCTAAAAATGATGCCGCTTCTTTGGTCTTTGCGAAAAGAACCAGCCCCTCCACGGGCTGGTCCAATCTGTGAACAAGCCCCAGGTACGGGGTATGGCCGTACTTTGCGAAGAGGTAGTTCTTGATCCCGGTCTCCAGATCGGTCTCCGTCAGTCTCTTGGTCTGAACCGCCAGCCCTGCAGGCTTGTTGTATATTAAGATATGATCGTCTTCGTATACTATTCTCTCTATATCCATCATTGCAAATACTTAAGGGGATCCACCTGGCTTCCGCCGATGAGGATCTCAAAATGAACATGGGGTCCCGTGCTGTTGCCCGTACTTCCGCTGTAGGCAATGACCTCGCCCTGTTTTACCGACTGTCCCGGTTTGCAGGCCAGTTTGCTGTTATGGGCATATCTGGTCTGTCTGCCGTCGGGATGGTCTATATACACCACATATCCGTAGCTTGACGAGTATTCTGCCCTCTCAACCACGCCGGCGCTGGAAGCAAATACCGGGGTTCCCGTAGAGCAGGCCCAGTCAATGCCCTTATGGACGGTGCCCCATCTGGCTCCGAAGCCCGATGAAAATGTGCCTCCCCGGATGGGCTTGATATATGTGGGAGGAGTCTTGGTCCCTTTCTCTACCACTGCGCTTTTGGATTCCTCCAGGATAACCGCAGCGATAAGTGAATTTCCGGCGGGACGTCCGTTACGGGTCAGGCTCGAATTGGTGGCTATACGCCTGCCGGGAATACCTTCTGATATGGTATTGGTCTGGGTACTGTACCAGTCGTCTCTGGGAACGTATTCGATCTCTGCCTGATACTCCTCTTCACCCGTGCTTACATTATTGACTATGACCGAAAGAGGGGGCTCGGGAACACTGATGATAAGCTCGTCCCCCACATGAAGGATCTCACCCTCATTTTCAAATCCATTCAGCTCCAGCAGTCTGGCCAGCTTCATCTCCTGCTGCTGTGCAACAAGAGCCAGGCAGTCTCCCGGTTCCACCACGTATATCTGATTGGTCTCCTGATCTGCGGTGAGAAAGCTTAATGTCTCCTCATTAGAAAGAATACCATCTTCAGATATCACCGCACTCCTGACAGTCACCTTATCATCAAAATCCATACCCACAGTTCCGGAAGGGATCCCTTTGTTGGGATAAAAACCGGTTCCCACCCCTTCACCGTACATGGATACATATTTGATCATATTGGATCTGCCGTCATTCCTGATGATGTAGGCATTGGTCTCTCCATTGCTCTTCAGCCGGTCCTCATCGATACATACACTGAAATTGCCGGTGGAATCATATCTTTCCCTGACGCCCTCAAGGACCGTCTTAACATCCTCAATAGATCCGAGGCTTACCATATGATCTCCCACATTAATGGTGTATCCTATAACCTTGCCGCCTTCCTGCAATCTCTTCTCCGCCTCGGAAGGCATACGATCTTCAATATACATCAACAGAACGAAAAGAGCGATGAATAAAATGATACCCGCTATAACGCCTGCTCTTTTTTTTGCTTTTGATCCCTGCATTAATAAATCATATCCTTAAAAGGAATACTTCCCGTATTCCTCACCTATTCTCCGTACCGTTTCCTCAATTCCAAGCCCCGTCTCATCTATGGTGATATGAGCATACTTTTCATAGAGAGGAGTCCGCTCCTCGTAAAGATCCTTCAGGGTCTGACCTTCCCTTAAAAGGACCCCGCGGCCGGCTATATCATTAAGCCTCCTCTCCAGAACCTCAAAGGGGAGCTTTAAGTAGACTATGATCCCTATATCCGATAAATGCTTCATAGCCTCAGTTCCGTACACCACACTTCCTCCGGTGGATATTACAGACTCCTCTGCGACCAGGCCGGAATTGACCCTGTTCTCTATCTCGATAAAACCGTCAACCCCGTCTTCTTCTATGATCCGGGAAAGAAGCCTGTTCTCCCCGCGCTGTATAAGAAGGTCCACATCAACAAACTGATAACCCAGAACTTTGGCAAGAATAACACCGGCGGTACTTTTACCCACCCCCGGCATACCGATCAATACAATATTATTCTTCTTCATCTTTTATCCAAATCGAGAGCGGGCACTGACAAAGGCCCGCTCTATTAATTACTGATCCAGTTTGATACCTTTAAACAGATCGCCCAAAGAAGTGGTGGCTGATTCTGCCTTGGGAAGCTTGAAGACCTCCTCCTTTTCCGGGGCGGGGTTCTCTGCCAGAGCCTTGATACTCAGGCTCAGCTTGCCGTCCTTAACGGCGATCACCTTAACCTTGACTTCATCTCCCACTTTAAGAACTTCTTCGGGAGTCTTGATCCTCTTAGTGCTTATCTGAGATACATGAACAAGGCCGGAAAGACCATCGCCTATATCTACAAACGCTCCGAAATCCTTTAATGACTCCACCTTGCCGTCAAATACAGATCCCACCTTGACGGAATTGATCTTATCCTTTTTGGCGGCTCTGGCTTCCTGCTTCAACACATCCTTTGCCGAAAGGATAAGCCTGTTCTGGGACTCATCAACCTCCGTAACGATAACCTTTAACTCTTTGAGAAGGTAATCATTAAGATCATCAACCCTCTTAAGGGCTACAAGGGAAGCGGGGATAAATCCTCTGACTCCCTCAACGTTGGATACAAGACCACCGCCGCTGACGCCGTCAACGGTAACCTCTATAACAGTCTTATTATCCATGTACTCTTTAAGCTTAGCCCAGCCGGGCTCCATCATCTCTGCCTGGTTCATATTCTCCGTATCCATGGATGTCCTCCTATACTATTCCCAATATCCTGAGCACGAGAAGTGCAAGATTACCAAGTGATAAAAGCATGGTGATAACAACACATGCAGTGGTCCCCAGCAAGGACACCTTCTTATTCTCTACGATATCCAGCTTCTTCTGGATCTCTTCAAGGATAACCTGAATGTTACGATAGCACTTAACACTCTCGTTATGAACATTCTCGGATATAACATTGACCATCTGGTCATTCCTGCCCGTATCAGCATCCATCTTGCTCTCCAGCTTACTGAAACGGTCATTGATCTGTACTATAAGGTTGTTTATCTGTTCTGAATTATTGTTTTCCATAGCTTCCTCAAATTCCTTTAACTGATTATCTTTTTTCTCCATAAGACTGTTAAGAAGTTCTACCTGCTGCTTAAGCTCTGCAACCTGCGCCTGAAGATCGGATCTCTCCCGCCCCATCTCTTTGATGGTGGCTGCATTCTCGGCTTTCTCTCTGACAAGGCTTGCTTCACGCTCTCGAGCACTCTCCTCCCTCTCCCGGGCAAGAGCTGCTTCGCGTACACTCTCTTCTCTCTCTCGGACAAGGGCTGCTTCGCGATCCCGCGCCCGCTCTTCCTCAAGATCCCTGTCATAATCATAGAGGGGACGCCTGCCGTCATACTCAGGCTCATAGTACCTGTCCCTTCTGTCATAACCGTAGTCAGGCTCATATCTCCTGCGGTCTCTGCTTCCCGGCCGCCTTCTGCCGGAATCCGCAAATCTGGAGAAATTACTAAACATATTTCCCATTATTTTCACCTTTCTTATTGGAACATTCGGCCCATCCTGAATTTGCCTTCGGCAAATGGGCCGATGCTACATGTAAAGTTTTCATAGAAAACTTTACACATTATTCATTCACAAGGCATCTAACCTTATGATGTCGCGCTGTATTTTTTAATGGCCTCGTTCAGGGAAAGCATCTTGGCATCAAGATTCGATACGATCTTGGCGCATTCCCGGAGCTCCTCGCTGAAATAATCAGGCGCATTACCTTCAAATTTGTAATAAATCTTGTGCTCAAGGCTGGCCCAGAAGTCCATGGCTATGGTCCTTATCTGTATCTCAACCTTGGTGTCGAACACTGAATCCGACAGGAATATGGGAACCGACACCAGCATATGGTAGCTCTTATAACCGCTTTCCTTGGGATTCTGGATATAATCCTTGATGGAAATGACCTTCAGGTCACTCTGGTGAGCCAGTATATCGGCCAGGCGGTATATGTCAGAGGTAAATGAACATATGACCCTGATACCCGCTATATCATTAACATATTCCACCATGTTCTGGATACTTGTCTCGTATCCGTATCGTTTAAGCTTCTTTACTATGCTCTCAGCCGACTTGATCCTGGATTTGATATGCTCTATGGGATTATACTGATGAACATGCTGAAATTCATCGTTCAGTATCTCAAGCTTAGTGTTGACTTCCTTCAATGCCGAGTTGTAAAGAAACATCACTGTTTTCCAACCGTCCGCATCATCGTATAATTTCAATGGTGTGGCCACTGTATATTCCCCCTGTAAAATGTTGATACACTCAAGCGATGTATATTATATCACATACTTTGTAAATAATCATCTGTTTTATGCACTTATACCTTAAAAAACCTTAACCCCTACAGATCCAATTTAAGATCGTTCTCTTTGATCCAGCCGTTACGCCTTAAGGGAAGAGATATCAGCCAGGTAAACACTGCCGGAAGCAAAAAGCATATTAAAAGCATTCCCGCCCAGTCAAAGGCTGTTATGGCGCCCCTGCTTCCTTCGGCAATATCCTTGATCCATCCGGTATATACACCGATCTGGCCTACAAATCCACAGGTACCCATACCTGAAGCCACAGCCGCTCCGTTCATCTTAAAGCCGAAAATACATGTGGCTATGGGGCCGGTAATAGCCGAGCAAAGAGTAGGGGGGATCCAAATACGGGGATTCTTCACTATATTGCCCATCTGGAGCATGGATGTTCCTATTCCCTGGGCAAGGAGTCCGCCCCATCTGTTTTCTTTAAAGCTCATAACCGCAAATCCAACCATCTGTGCACAGCAGCCTGCTACCGCCGCCCCTCCTGCAAGTCCGGTCAGACTTAAGGCTGCGCAAATGGCTGCGCTGCTTATAGGGAGGGTAAGCGCCACGCCCACTATCACGGATACTATGATCCCCATAAAAAAGGGCTGAAGCTCCGTAGCCCACATAATGGCTGAACCCACAGCACTTGCCGCACTTCCTATAGCCGGAGCACAGGCGATGGACACCAGCACTCCCACACATATGGTGACAAGGGGCGTTATTATGATATCTATCTTGGTCTCTTTTGATACGATCTTGCCCATCTCAGCGGCAATGATGGTAACGACCAGAACTGCCAGAGGTCCTCCTGCGCCTCCAAGGGTATTGGCTGCTCCGCCTACCGCAAGCAGAGAAAACAGAACAAGCTGGGGACACTTCAGCGCATATCCTATGGATACTGCCATAGCCGGACCCGTGGCCGCCTTGGCATATGTGCCTATCTGGACCAGGATCTCTACCCCCAACTGTTCTCCCAGGGTGCTGATAATGGTACCTATAAGAAGGGAAGCAAAAAGGCCCTGTGCCATAGCCCCCAATGCATCTATACCATATCTTTTGGCAGAAAAAATAACATCCTTTCTCCTGAGAAACGCCTTAATACCTGTTTCAGTTGAATTACTCATTTATCTCTTTTCTCCTTTATCCCTTATATCCGCACAAATCGAGTAGGGAAAACCCTACTCGACTTTTAAACTATTATATGCATGATGCGTTACCTGAACTGCTTCTGCGGATTTCTCATATCCTCCAGCAACTGTTTGATCATGGCTTCAGCCGCACCGTCATCATAATCGTCTATCTTCTGTTTGGCTGTCTTCAATGTCTCATATATGTAGTCCGGCATATCATATCTCAGAAGGTTGGTTATCTTGTTATTGACCTCCTTCATCTTGAAGTTCTCAAGGTCATCCAGAAGATAGAGCAGCTTAACATTGATCTCGCCCTCATTGATGGGGATCCTCTCCTCTTCCACCACTTCAACTGCGTTCTGAACATTGATAAACTTGATGAGACGGTTGACCATGCTGAGCCCGGCCTCATAATCCTTTTGATCGACTTTTGTCTTGATATGGGCAACTCGCTCCCTAATATCCTTGTCGAGCTTGTAACACAGTATACTGTCGATCTCGGCATCTGCCCTTTCATGGTTATCGGCCTCTATGTACTCCCTGATCCTCTCGAGATGATCCCCCAGTTCAACTGTCTCGATGGGTATCTTGCCCAGCTTCTTGAAAATGGTCTCAATTCGCCTTATGAGATCATCTCCGTCAAAGGGCTTAAGGATATAGTCCATGATACCCAGCTTGGAACCGGCCAAAACCGCGGACTTTTCCTTCCTGGCAGTCAGAAATACCACCGGTACGGTTACACCGTTCTCAAGTCTCCTGATCTCCTTTAAAGTCTCCACGCCGTCCATGATAGGCATCTGAACATCAAGAAGTATAAGATCGACTCTCTCTCTGTATAAAAAATTAATAGCACGGCGTCCGGAGATAACGGGGACAACATCATATTTTTCCTGGAGCTCCTGTTCAACAAGGGCGAGGTTGACCGTATTGTCATCAACCACCAGAATTCTCATCTTATCCATCCTTTAACCGCCTTTCTGAATATTTTCTATCAATTCACTGAGGGCATCTTCTGCCTTCTCATCTTCATACATCTTCAGCAACCGTCCTATCTCCGACAGGGGACCGGTTACATCCTCCGGAAGATCAAAGTCAAGCAGGGCACTGAGTTTTTCCTTTGCTTCTTTTGACTTGAAGTTTTGGACACTGGAGAGGATATCCTTGATCATCAGCATCATCTCGTCCTTTGAGATGGATATGCCGACTCGCTTGGGCTTCTTCTCCTTCTCTTTGACTGTATCCAGTATGGATTTGATCTCCGATAGGACCATATCATACAATTCCAGCAGGTCATCCAGATGATCCCTTATAAAATCATACCTGCCGTCTCTTCCGGCGAATTCGTGCTCCTTTGCTATATCACCGAGGGTGTTGGCCGCTATGTTATATGAAGCACTCTTTAATGCGTGAACCTCTATTGTGTAATTCTCGTAATCCTTCTTATCCGCCAGGTCTCTGATATAATTCCTCTTGTCTTTACCGTCTTCATAGTAGAGATCCAGGATACCTACATAATCTTCAAGTCCCAGCGAGGATTTGGCAAGTCCCTCATCAAAATTGATATGACGCGTGTAGGGGATCTGTACCACTCCGGGATCCTCGACAGATACGGCTCTTGCCGCCTCTTCATCTCCGTAATCCTTCTTATTGTCAGGGGTCCATTTACCCAGGACCTCTCTCAGCCGCGATCTGTCAATAGGCTTGAACACCACATCCTGAAGGTCATTTGCAAGGAACATCTCCTCCGCATCCTTCTGGGTGTTGGCCGTAAGGGCAATGATGGGCATGTTATGACCTGATGCCCTGATGCGCTTGGTGGTCTCTACTCCGTCCATCTCCGGCATCATATGATCCATGAAGATCAGGTCGTAATCGGTCTTCTCGACGGCGTCCAAAGCCTCAAATCCGCTTAGGACGTCATCAACCTTATATTTGTACGGCTTTAAGAGCCCTTTGACAACCTTGATGTTGATCTTGTTATCATCAACCACCAGGATCCTTGCTTCCGGTGCGGTAAACAGCCGGTTCTCCGGCGGCTTATTCTCCTCAACTCTCGGCTTCTCACTTATGGAAGCCCAGTCCACAACCTTCTGTACAATGGTAGCGGCAAATGTGGAGCCTTTACCGAATTCACTGGTTAAACTGATATCTCCTCCCATGGCATTGACCAGCCTTTTCGTAATGGCCAGCCCCAGTCCCAGACCCTGGGCTTCTCTGTTCATCTCACTGTCAAGCTGGGAGAAATTATCGAAGATCCTGTCATAATCTACAGGCTTAACACCTATTCCCGTATCCCTTACTATAATGGATAGTCTGACGGAATCCTCCGATTCCTTGGAATATGCAACTTCCAGTTCCACATATCCCTTGCCGGTGTACTTAATGGCATTGGACAGGAGGTTCATAAATACCTGTCTTACCCTGTTAATATCACCGTGAAACTTACAGGGCAGGGTATCGTCTATAGTCTTCCTGAATGCAAGCCCCTTTTCCTCTGCCTTGGTATTGGTAGCTATACAGGCTTCGGTGATGACCGGTGAAATATAGTAATCCACCTCTCTGAGTTCGAGCTTCTCGGAGCCCATCTTGGTGGCATCAAATATATCGTCTACTATCTGAAGGAGGCTCTGTGAGGCCGCCTTGATATCCATTGCATAGTCATATGCCTTACGACCGATGGATTCTGCCTGGATAAGATCGCTCATTCCGATGATGGCATTCATGGGAGTCCTTATCTCATGAGACATATTGGCAAGGAAGTCGTCCTTAACCTTATAAGCCGCATTATACTTGCGCTGTATATCCTCCATAGCCAGATTGTTCTCCCTTATGGAAGTAACATCCCTGAAGGCGGCCACATATCCCCTTACCTCTCCGTCCTCGTCAAGAATGGAGCTGGTATTACAGTGGAGATATACGCCCGATACCTCAAAATCCGTTCCTTTGTCGTCTAAACTATCGAATATCTCCAAAGGAATGCTGTGAACCTGCGAGATCTTAGATCCTGCTAAAACACCTGACAACTCGGGAAAAATCCCAAGGGCCGAATCATTATACTGCTGGAGATTAAAGTATTCATCCAGAATGATAATGGCCACGTCCATATTCTGAAGGATGGCGTTACGTGCAGTATCCGTCAGGTCAAATATATTATGTCTCAGCATTATAACGATAATGGCAGCCGAAACAACAAGGGTCAGGATCGGCGCAACATCGTATACCTGCAGTATCTTAAACGAATACAGTGCCATTCCGAAGAAGGGGATAAGGGGTGCCACTACTATATACTTGAGCATCCACAGCTTCTTCATATTAGCCTTGGTCCTCTTGGAATGGATGTAAAACCCGATAATGGTCTTGATGGAAAGTCCCACCACCACTATCAGAATGCCAAGATGAACAAAAAACAGGGGCCCGTATGTAAGCTTCAGGTGCGGGAACACCGGTTCCAAAACGTATTCGGCCTTTGCATACAGGGTGTGGTGCATGTCATTGGTGAAAACGGCCAGGGTGATCATGGTCTCCGCAACCGTAAGCAGCTGAAGCAGTATCTTATTGATCTTCTTATGGCAGAACCTGTATACGAAGATCATCAAAGAAAAGTTCACCCAAATGGCGCCGAAGTATTCCATCTTAACGGACACCAGGCAGGCCTCTAAGGTGGGAGAGATAAGTTCCGAAAGGTATCCGGCATTCATGATAAATGCACAGATACACGTTACTATCATTATCTTTCTTTCAAATGACTCCTCCGCCCTGATAAGCAGATTCACCACGATCATGATTGCCACAAGACCGACAATCTGAATAATAACAGCCAGATTCAGCATAATAATATCCTTTTATCGCGTCTTACGCCTTTAAAATCGCCAAAAACACACATTGGCATTATACATCATTTTCGGCAATATTTCAATATGAACGTGTTTACTTTTCAATACCGCGTCTTGCGTGTATCCCCTCATCATAGGGGTGTTTAACTTTTTCTATCCTCGAAACGTAGTCCGCCAGTCCGATAAGCTCCTCCGGCGCATTGCGCCCCGTCATGACCACTTCCATGGATTCCGGCTTGTTCTTAAGAAAATCTATGACTTTTTCCTTATCCACATAACCTCCGTTATATGTGGCCATCATCTCGTCCATGACCAGCAGGTCCACGTTTTCTTCCATGGCCGCCTTGGTAACCCGGTCAAAATGGGCGTTGCAGACCTTCCTTACCTCTGCCTTCTGCTCATCGTTCATCTTAAAGGTAAATCCCAGCGCCTTATCGCAAAGGAGCAGGTGAACACCGGGGATATCCTTTAACACTTTGAGCTCACTTGACTTGTTGTCTTTCAAAAACTGGGTAAACAACACATGTCCGCCGTTCCCCGCGCATCTTATGGTAAGCCCCACACAACAGGTGGTCTTCCCCTTGCCGTCTCCGGTATAAATGTGGATCAATCCCTTATCCATGTTCTTCCCCTTTCCGGGCGTACCCCTATAAACCTTCCTTCAGTTCCCGAAAGACCTTCAGCAGAATATCATTATCTTCGGCAGAGCGGACCGCAATGCGGTAGAAACCTTTTTGAAGTCCTTCGTAATTGCTGCAGTCCCTTATCATTATACCCTTTTCCAGGCATTTTCGGGAAAAATCATCATCGGCCTTAAAGAATATATAATTCGCCCCGTAACCGTAGATTTTATATCCCATGGCCTCAAGCTCGGTTACAAGACGTTTTTTCTGCCTGAGTATCTCTTCCTTTGAAGTCCTTACATACTCCTTTTCCTTTAAAGCCGCCACGCCGGCCATCTGTGCCGGGAGCGAAACGCTCCAGGGCTGGGAGACTTCTTTTATGCGTTCCATAAGCCCGGTGTTTCGGCACAAACCGTAGCCCAGGCGAAGTCCCGGCATGGCATAGAGCTTGGTAAAGGCTTTAAGTATCACAAGCCTGTCGTTTTTTTCAAGATAAGCTTTCATGGTGTATGCATCCGGGTCATCGATGAGATCAATAAAGCACTCATCCAGTATCATATAAGTGCCGCACTCCCTGCAGCGGTCCGACACCTTCCCCAGATAATCCCTGTCACACAAGACCCCCGTAGGATTATTGGGATTACAGATAAAGAGCATATCCGTATCTTTATCGATCATTTCCGGGAGGCCTTCATCCGGCTTAAAACCCGCTTCCTCCCGGAGATAACAGTAGTCTATATTGCAGCCTGACGCCCGCAGGGCCTGTTCATACTCATAAAATGAAGGGGCAAGGAGGATGGCCTTTTTCGGCTTAAGGGCATATACCAGTGAAAAAATGATATCCGCTGCCCCGTTGCCGCACCTTATGTACTCTGCCGGAATCCCCTCTTCCTCCGACAGAGCCTTCCGCAATTCTTCGCACTCCACATCCGGATAGGCAAAAGACTTACGTACACCCTCCACGGCCGCATCTGCCACCGCCTCCGGCATGCCTTTGAGATTGATATTGGCCGAGTAATCAATAACCCCGGCGTTCCTGTATACATCACCACCATGCTTGTGCATAATTTTCTATACTCCTTGTAAAATCTCGCTTTCCCTTGATATCACTGGGTTTTCTCCACCTCGTTTTTCGGTCTGTTTTGGTATATTTTGGTATATTTTAGTCCGAAAAAGGTGTAAAAATGGGTGTAAACATCCAAAGTGGTCGAAATCTCCGAATGCCCCATAAGATACTGAAGCGTCTTAGGGTTCATTCCCGACATGGCCATGTTGGTACAATACGTATGACGGCACACATGAGGTGTGATCTCAGGGATCCTAACCTTGTGGGTTTTGTTATACCTGTTCCTCATCCTCTGAAAACGGGCGTCCCACTCCCGAGCATGAATAGGCTTTCCATTGCGATTCAAGCAAAGGAATCCTGTATATCCATCAACACACGGCTCAATCTCTGCCTCTCTCCTCTCAATAAGCCTGCGAAAGCATTCCTCAACATCGGGAGTTATGGGGAGCCGCCTTGTCCCATTCTTGGTCTTGGTCTTTTCTATATAGTATTTACCCTGATTATCTCTCTGTAACTGTTTGTCAACATAAATACTATGATGTTTAAAATCAATATCGTTTAAGGTGAGTCCGCAGAATTCCGATATCCTGAGCCCCGTATGAAATAATATATAGGCGGGTTCGTAATTCTTCTTATAGTAAGTGTTACCGCTCATAAAGCTCAAGAACTTCTTCTCATCTGCAGGGGATACAGCCTGCCTGTTAACGCAGTCATTCGCAACAACATCCGAAAGCGGAAAACTAAATGGATTCTTCAGGATGAGATTATCATCCACTGCCAACTGAAACGCCATCTTCAGCACGCTCCTGATACCATGTATCGTGTTAAACTTCCTGTGATATTCTCTATGAAGTTTTATCAGAAACGCTTTTGCATCAGTCATCTTGACTGTATCAATCCGTTTTGCTCCAAATGGATCTTTCTCAAGCATTTTAAGGGCCACATTGTAGTTTCTCCGCGTGTTATATCTTACACCGGTCCTGATATCCACATACTTGGCACACAATTCTACAACACGCATTCTCTTCCCGAAGGATGCAATTTCATTATCGATATCCTTCTGAATCTGTTTCTCAAGCTCCCGCAATGACGGGGCCTTCTTTTTTCCCTTAGGAAGGTTGTCATGGTCTTCTAATCTCCAACTATAGACCATCCTCTCTTCACCAAAAACATCACGCCACTTAAATCTATACCTCCCATCGCTTAATTGCAGTTCTCCATTCCGGAGGATCCTGCCTTTATTATCCTTTCTCTTCTCACTCATCCTGATCAGCCTCCTTTAGCAAAAAATAAAGAAAACTATCCAAGATTTCATGATAAGATTAACGCAAATCCTTCATATTCCGTTGATAAAGGATTCACATTCATCATATTATAACATAGATAGTTTTCTTTTCACATCATCACTAAGTAACAAAAATAGCACTATATTGCATTCATGTTTTCGTTTAAAAAGTTCTGAAACATCTCCCTTTTAAATAAAGCGCGGTTTCCGTTCCATAAGAGGAAATCTGCATCCGCGTGTGCATGGGCAAATGCACTCAGCCTCTTATATCCGATCCCGAAATACTCTGATGCTTCCCTTAGAGTCAATGTGTACTTCTGCCACCAGGGCAGTTCCTGATTCATAGTTTCCATGGTGTTCTCCTTTACTCACTGAAAGTATTTTATTTCTACACTTTCTAAAGGAGTTTCCCACCCGGATTTTTTGAGAAATGCCGAAAAAAGATTAGAAAAGCCAAGATATGCCGAAAAAAAAAGGCACAAGAAAAAGGTTCCGTCCGGGTAAGGACAGAACCTGTATATATAGTTCATCAATTATGGTTTTTCTTTTTTCGATACACAGAAGTTACAAATAACACTATCTTGCTTCGCTGGACAGTAGTATTCCTTCTTCCCGCCCTTCTCAGCCACTCTGTATTTCACAGCTTCCTGTGGATGCATAGGCTCCTCTCGCAGAAAAGTGAGCACGAGGCAGGAATCAACAACGTACTTATGCGCCCTGGACTGCTCCGGCCACGTTTCCCTCAGGAACTCATAGACTGCTTCTGACAGAACCGTGATATCCTTATCATCCACCTCCCCAAAGAAAGACACGCCCGTCTCTCTGAGCTCCAACAATACTTTTCTGTTGTGCTCGCTTATGGGAATATCCGATGATTCGTCTTGAATAAGCTTCCATTCATCGTTTTCTATGGATTTTATTATTCTTCCTGCCAATGTCGATTTTGTCATTTAGCTCAGTCTTTCATTATAATTCTAGGTGCTGTCGGCTATCCACGCCTTCTTTCTTCAGTTCCGAATCAAGAAGATCAAAACTCTTCGGATCCACCTTGATTAGATTCATTGGCTTAGGAAGCTTCTTTATTGCATCGATGGATATCTTCCTATGCTCCAGAAGTGTCGTATACTCAGGTGAAAATGGCTCAATGATTACTGCCTTTCCCTGAACTTGAAGCCCCTTCAGCTTTCCAAATCCTGAATATCCATCAAAAATAGCAAGGCAGACATTCTTGTTCTTTTTCAACCCTTTAAACTTCAAACCTCCTTCGGAAAAAAGAAAAAATGCTCCATCCACATAATTATACTCGATTGGTGTACATCTGACAAAGTCATCTGCTGCAGTGGCCAGCGCACAGGTCTTACGCTCAGAGATAAATGTCGATATCCACTCTTTCAATCGCTCAGGATCCATTTTCTTTGAATGCGCTTCTTTCTGGGTCCAGTAATTTGCCTGTTCTTCATAGTTTGGTTCCCACATAATACCACCTTCCCGTTGCTATTATCCATTTTCCACATCCCGAGATAGTTACGGATCAATCTGATATTATCAATTAATTCTCATGTATCCTTACGCAGAATTTCCAGATACTCCTCATAAGCAAACACTCTGTTTCGTGCTGCATTGGTTGTTTCATTCAGTATCTCTGCATGAACCAGCTTTCCCACAGCAGCCGATACAGTATTGTAGCTCACCTCCAAGTCTGCGGCCGTCCTTTTGATATCTATGATCGGGTACTGCTCAATATAATCAAATACCCTTCTGACATTGTCGTTCTTTCTTGTTGTAGTCGGTAATTTCCTGAGATTTCTGTCATGAAGTTCTGAAAGCTTCTCTACCGTTGCCAGCGAATCTTTGGCTGCTGCAGATACAGCTTCCAAGAAGAATGCGATCCACTGTTCATAGTTTCCGCTTCTTCTAACCTCTGAAATCCTGTCGTAATACTCTATCTGGTTCTTCTTTAGGAAATATGAAATGTAAATGATCGGTTTTGAAATGTATCCTTGTTCCATAAGGTAAAGCAATATCATTAATCGCCCGACCCTTCCGTTTCCATCAAGAAACGGATGAATCGTCTCAAATTGATAATGTATCAACGCGATCCTTATCAGAGGATCATAATCATCGCCTTCATTCATGTATTTTTCAAGATCGGTTAGCGCAGCATTCATATCCTCCACATTGGGCGGAACATACCTTGCTTCGCGCAGTGTACAATTTGCTGCCCCTATCCAGTTCTGCGATCTGCGGAACTCCCCTGGATTCTTTTCCTGCCCTCTGACTCCGGCAAGAAGCTCTCCGTGAATCTCTCTTAAAAGTCTGTTACATAAAGGCAATTTATCCAGTCTGTTTATCGCTGCTGTACAGGCTCTCACATAGTTGATAACATCAACCACATCAAGATTGGAATTGCCTTCAATATTGGGATCCAGAATATCATCCAGAGTACATTGAGTACCCTCTATCTGTGACGATATCAACGCTTCCTTTCTTACGTACATGGAAATAAACAATTCCACATTCGGAATGAGTTTTGAGGCTGTATCCAGCCTTACCAGATCACGGTTTGCCTCTACAAGTTTTTTTACGATATCGCTGTTTATATTTAATTCGGGATCCGGTGGCAGCGGCGATGGCTTAAACGATTGATATGCCGCTTCGCCGGTCAGATTGGTTACCAATTCTCCTGACCTACCCATAACAGGCTCCTTTCTGAAATAACATCTTGACAATACACCTTTTATTTCAATTTGTAAATAACTTATTGAAATATAATCTATTTCCCGGCAGTCTTATTTCAATTCCTATCATATGGCGCCCCCTCTACAAGATGATTCTTACACTATAATTGTATCATAAAAAAAGTCCGGTCGAATTATCGATCGAACTTCCTGTCTTTTCAATTTAATAATGCAAGACGCCAAACCTCTTCATTCTACATGCTCGCGTCAGGAACCGTTCCCGTATAAGCTCCGCCGGCCACCATATCCAGTTCCTCATCATCAAGGATCATCCCGGCATCTTCGAGGTTCTCTTTGATAGCTCTTTTGCTTCGTCCTTTGTCTCTTTTCTATCAACCTTTTCCTTAAGCTTTCTTGTTAATTCCATAAATGCTCCTCCATATGCTACTTCTTTCATCGTTTCATTATACCATTATATACGTATTATGCATCAAGAATCCGACATTTTTTTCAGCTTTTTTTCAGCTTTTTTTCAGAAATGTTTTCAATTCCGTTTTGATTTGTACATAATAATGAGCCGGATCGGGTAGCATGCGGCGAGGAATACAATTTACATATATCCGACGGCATTGATGTGCTAATATTGCTTTATTGATTCTACGACGCCGAGTAATACAGCTTAACGATCTCCGCAAGTGACATCTTTTTGCAGCTCTCGCCGTTAGCCTCTCTCGTCTTTGAAAGAATATTCTGCAGCTGTGCCTGGCGAAGAACTCCTTTACCACCTGTTAATGTTGAAAATAATTCTGTGTTTGTCATTTCCGAAAAGTCTTTGGTCTGCATCATCATAAGAGAGTCCCCCTTTAAGCCAAGAAATTAATGTAATGTAACCTTGTTCTTAGCTTAAGTATAGTATTAATTCTCATATGATACAAACGACAATTATTTCTATTTATCATTACAAAACGTCATGGATAAATATGTCCTTAACCCGCTCGATAAATCTTTTTGCCACAGGGGATGCATCCTTTAAAGAAGGAACCGCGATCCCTAATTGTACGTAACGTGCAGGAGACAGCGGGATCTCGACAACCTTGATACTATCCCTCCACTTCCTGGATATCAGCTGTTGCTCAAAGCTTATCCCAAGCCCCGCCTCTACCATATTGTAGGTGGTAAATGCATCCTTGGTAGAATATCTTTCATTCATTGTCAGTTTTTCCGACTCGATCAAACGGTCCTGGTCAGAGTCCTGATTGGGGAATGTGTGAATGAACGGATACCTCTCCAGATCAGATATTTTAAATGTCTTGTTAGCCGCCTTGGGGTGATCCACAGGCAGCCATGCCACCATTCGGTCCTTATATAATGGGATCCAGTCACAATTAGCATCCCCCGAGGGTTCTCCGCAGATACACAGATCAACTGATTTCTCATTCAGCCTCTTGGCCATTTCCTTATTACCGCCTTCTATGACATAAATCTTGATCATAGGGTATTTTTCCTCAAATTTCTTTAGGATACCCGGCATCCACATGGAAGAAACACTGAAATAACTGCCGATTGTCAAAGTGCCCTTAACAACTCCCTGTATGTCCAGCCCCATCTCTTCCGCTCTGCGGTTAGCCCTGACAATATCCCTGATGGCCGGGAGCATGCTTTTACCGTTCTCTGTAAGAACGACACCCTTCTTTTGCCGAACAAAGAGGGAAAATCCGAGTTCCGACTCCAATGCATTGATCATTCGTGTAATACCTGACTGGGTGTAGCCCAAAGTCTCTGCAGCGGCAGTAAAGCTTCCCCGATCAACTGCAGTAAGAAATGCTTCGCATTTAACAGCGTCCATAATGCACCCTCCTGTATGACAAAATATCATGACTATGATGACAACTTGTTGGTTTTGTCATGTTTATTATATCATATGACAGGGTGACGGTTCTACTAAATAGTTATAATCTGTCCGCATAATAATAGTTCCTTGCCGCCTCCTTTATATAACCCTTAAGCTCCAGATCTATAAGAACTCCCAGAGTCTCGGCGAAGGTAAGGCTGCACTCCTCAAGGATGGTCTCCAGGTGCTTCGGCCTAAGATCAAGACAATTATATACTTTGACCTCACTGCTGCTTAGTTCAGGTCTGGCAGGGTTCACTCCCGAAATATCAAATGAGCATTCCATCTGCCTTGCGAGAGCCACCTCACTTATCTTCTTCTCCAATGTCTCAGGTCCTGTGTATTCCCCGGATCCAGTTTGAGCAGCTTGTTAACATCCTTAAGCTGCTGCTGGGTGCTCTTGACCTGAGTATTAACTCCCTTCAAAGCCGTCTGCAGCTTCGTCGTATCCCCACCGATCTCAATGGTGATACCCTTTATCCTGTTCGCCCCCACTCATCGCACCCCCATCTCACAACAATAAAAAAGCACCTACATTCCTGCAGATGCTTTAGTTCACTTATCTTACTATAAAATGTGTTATTATCATCTTTAAATTAATAATCCCTGGTGTTACCGAAAATATATCCACCAGCCACCTGATTCAGCTCCTCATCACTAAGAACCATTCCGGCATCCTCCATGGTCTCTTTGATAACCTCTTTTGCTTCTTCCCTTGTCTCAGTCTTTTCAACCTGTTCCTTAAGCTTTCCCGTTAATTCCATATACGCTGCCCTCGTAGACCATTTCTTATATCATTATATACGTATCATACATCAAAAATACGACATTTATATTACATCTAAGAGAATTATAACATCCTTTTATCACATCCGCCATCAGAAACTATCGAAATGACTTTGATCTGCAACCGTTGTGTGCTTTCTCCTTTCCGTTCCCATGGATTCGCCCTAAGTTTTACAGTATCTGCTCATTTACGTTTCGCCATTCCTGCCGTCAGGTATTCCATGGAGCATACATTTGATTACACAGTTACGTTGTTCAGCCCTTTGGCAAGACCCATTTCAGAGCCATGCCTACTACGGCTTCTGCTGACTTCTCACAGTTCATTTTTTTTATTACGGCGAATGGAACCGTCTGTGAGACCTCACGGGATAAGCCTGTCCGTCTTTCCTCGTCTACCTGCCTGATTTACGCACATGGGTTACGGTTGCCTTTTTGGACTTCACTGTCTTGCGCCAGCTTATCCATCATGCACGCCTTATATCAGATTTCTGTTCGTCAGGCTACGATTTCGTTATCCCTTCTTCTCGCTTACATCTCGCGATGTAAACCTTGGGAGTCGCTATGGGGTTCGTCGGCAACTACGCCCTTTGTGGACTTTCACCACAGACTGACGGCATGCCCGTCATACA
>JAFZQH010000035.1 GCA_017550165.1 Lachnospiraceae bacterium
AAATCCAATATACAAAATTTCATACTTTCACTTGACAACTCTTAGCAGGTCTTGCCTTCGGCTATATCCTTCCCACTACCGGGCGGATTCGGGACTTTAACCCGTTAGAAACGTGCGCCGCTGGGCGCACTGAGCACAAAATACCCAGAGGCCGATCCCCTCTGGGTATTTATTCTTTGTGATATCTTGGATATTTGCTCTATCTCTTTATCCAACAACAATGTAACATTATACCTTGATCATGTCAATATACTACTGTAAATTTGATAGCGGTGTGCGAGACAGGGTAAGTCGTGCGCCCCTGTCTTATTGTTATAATTCATTAAGTTTATGTTAAATCTTCAATTCCCTATGGAAAAATTGGTACTTTTGTATTATAATAATCGCAAATCAGAAAACCATTATGTGATGGTTAATGATCAGTCGGCTTTGTCCGATAGTAACTATACAATAAGTTACAGAAAGGAGAACATGCCAATGGACATTTCAGGAATCGGCGGCGGTATCGATACAGCTGCTGCTATGGCTAATTCAACCACAGGTGTTCAGCGTCAGGTTGCCACTCAGGTTGCGGCTATGGGTCTCGACCAGATGGAACAACAGGGCGAGGATCTCAAGAAAATGATGGAAATGTCTGTGAACCCCAATTTAGGAGGTAAATTTGACGTTTCCGTGTAGTGTAGCTTATTAACAATCCCCCGACCGGATGGCCGGGGGATCCTTTTTTATTTGTCCTGTTTTATAAGAAGTCTGATGGCCTCCACCGCAGTGGAAATGGCCAATTCCGTATCATGAGCCTGGGCGTTGGGAAGACCCTTCTTTGCCCTTTCCTGGTTGGCTACCACCAGCAAAACCGATCCAACACGAACCCTTAGGAATCCGCCTGCTATAAAGAGCGCCGCAGATTCCATCTCGGAAGCCAGACAGCCCATCCTAAGCCAGGCCTCCCACTTGTTCTCCAGTTGGTAGCTTACGGGCATGACCTCCGGCTCGTGCTGACCGAAAAAGGAATCCTTGCATTGAACCACACCAACGTGATACTTTGCGTTCAACTCCTTCGCGCCTTCGATCATGGCAAAGAGCACGTCTGTATTGGCCACAGCCGGGTACTCAATGGGGGCGTATTCCCTGCTGGTGCCCTCCATCCGCACGGCTCCCGTGGCTATGACAATGTCACCGCCGCAGACATCCTCCTGCATACCGCCGCAGGTTCCCACGCGGAGAAAGGTATCGGCTCCGGACTTGGAAAGCTCCTCAATGGCAATAGCCGCCGAAGGACCGCCGATCCCCGTGGAAGTAACAGAGACCTTAACCCCGTCTAAAGTTCCGGTATATGTTACATACTCTCGAACATCCGCAACCAGCTTCGGATTGTCAAAATGAGCTGCAATTCTTTCGCATCTTTTGGGATCACCGGGCAGGATAACATACTTTCCTATATCCCCCGGGCCCACACCCGTATGATACTGCTTTCCCGAACCTTCCGTATAATCTACCATATCGCCATACCTCCCTAACCAAAACACTGGTTTTATGATAGCATACCGGGAGTAATAATAACAAGCCCCCCACCGGTTGGTAGGGGGCTTGGTTAAAACAGGCTTATTCAGACAGAACGGCTTCATCTCCGTCCCAGGTCAGCTTAGCATTAAGGCCGGCCTCTGTGGTGATCTTCTGCATGTAGTCGAAAATCTCCTGACCGGTCTCGCCCTGTCCATGGACATAGGGGATACCGCTCTTCTCGGTCTTCATTAATATGACCCTGTTGGATACGATCTTACCGTCTTCAATGATCAGTTTCGCCACCGGACAATACACGGATTCAGGCTGGAAGGGATAGGTGGGATACTCAGGATCCGGCACAAATCCGAACCTTGCGATCCTTTGCTTAACCCACTCGGCGTTATGCTCATCTCCGTGCACCTTGCCCTTAAAGCCGGGTGCCAGTTGAGGCGTATACATAACGAAATTGTTAAGGCCATGGTAGATGGCTCTACCCTTATAGATCTCAAAACCGTGGGATACATGACTGTGAGAAGCCATTACCGCATCCGCTCCGTTATCAATGGCAATGTGGGAGATAAGACGCTCCCAGTCATTTACCAGAATGGGGCGGTGAACATAGCCCTTGTGGAAATACACTATGAGCACATCGCATTGTTCCCGGGTCTGTCTCACTTCCTCAGCCATCTTAAGCAAAGCCGAAGCATCCGGATAATTCTCGCCCATAAAATCCGAATCGTAGTGGATGGGATTCTTAAGGCTCCAATTATCGTACTCCTGCTTGGTGGTTCTTTGAACTTCCCAGTCCAGGGCTTCCACCGGAGTATATGCACGGAAGAAGTTGATAGGAGCGGTTCCGGCCTGATCCGGTCCGGCAAACTGCTGCTTGCCGCCTACGGCGTTATATGCCAGCACACCGATCCTGGTTCCGTTCTTCTCGACAAAAGCAGGCTTTCTCGCCTCAGCCTCATTCAGCCCGCCGCCGGCATGAGCGATACCGTTCTCCTCACACCAGCTTATGGTATCTCTGACACCGTCTTCCTTGAAATCATAAAAATGATTGCCGGAAAGGGTCACCAGATCCACCCTGTTCTTAACGGGATCTAAGGACTTAACAAGATTGCCCTCAACGGATCTTTCCACCGGCTTTTTCAAATAAGCTTCTTCAAGCTGAAACATTCTGAAATCAGCCTTATCCAGGAGGTCTTTTACTCCTTCGCAGAGCTTGTCCGGTGTCAGTTCCGGATCAGAGCTGGGGATGGAGAAATCGCCTCCGAAAATAAGAGTTTGTCTGGACATAATGCCTCCTTATTTAGCAACCATGGTGTACTCTACACCCGAGAACATGAGGTCGAAGAGACCCAGCCATGCCAGCACCGCAGTTATGACCACGAATAGGATGGCAATGATGACCATCGGCCCCACCATCTTAGCCCTCTGCTTTTCATCAGTACATCCGATGATGGACATTGTTCCGCCCATTGAGAAGGGGCTGAAGCCTGCGTACTGCAGACCTACCATCATACAGATCGCAAGAACAAGGGGATTGCACCCCGTTGATGCTGCAAGACCGGGAATAAGTGAAACCATAAGAGGCTGAACAACCGCACCCGATACGACCAGTGACAGCGCACCGCATACAAGCATAAATGCAGGAGCTACAAATCCCTTGGGGACACTGCTTCCAAGCCATGCTCCGATGGTGTCGGTGATACCGATCTTGGCTGCAAGGCCAACCAGGGTACCTGTGCCGCAGACCATAAGGATAGCTGTCCAGGGGATGCTCTTCTTTATTACATCATTAATATCACCAAGTTTGAACAGGTGGCAGAATACTATACCAATAGAACCGAGTACAAGGAAATCAAGGTTCTTTGACATCCATGTCGTAACGGGGTTCTTTGCAAACTGCTGGATAACCATGGGAACCACCATGAGAACTGCTAAAGCAAGGATGATGGTCAATGTGGTCTTCTGGACCTGAGTCATAGGTTCGGGCTTTTCAAATGTAACCGTAGCGTCAGATTTCTTAAATGCACCTGTAATGATACAGAACACTATGAAGAAGATGAGCAGGAATATCATGTCATAGATCATGGCTCCGATACTGATCTTTCTGGCTGTCTCTTCACCGAAAGTAGCTACGTTGATACCCGTCTTCTGAGCAAAATCAGATGTCCAGGGTAAGAGGTTGAATGCAGTTCCGGCTGTATAGTAACCCAGAGCGGCAACCAGGGGGTTTAAGCCCATCTCTGTAGCAACACCGAAGAATATGGGGGAAAGAAATGCGGGTGCTGCGTTAGATCCTGCGCCAAGAGCCATAACTACTGCAGTTACAACCCAGAAGATAAGGGGCATGAAACGGCTTGCCTTACCTGTCTTATACAGGATATTCTGTGCAACCTTCTGGAATGTGCCGTTGTGCATACCGAATCCATAGAAAAATGTACCAACCAGCATGTAGAAAAACAGGTTGGTGGGGAATACTCCCATAACATCCCTTGATGTCATGTTGAAGAATACTATTCCCACAAGAAATGCCATGGCAAGGGCTATAACACCGATATTGGTCTTCAAAGCCTTACCGATGACGATCGCCAGTACGATAGCGATAACAAATACTAATACGTTCATAAATACCTCCTAAAATGATATTGTTAAAAATTTAACCCCCAAAATTATTCTAGACCAGCCCCCTGCACCTTTCATTGTGCAACAGCACAAAAAAATGGCTTAGGGTCTGTGCCCAAAGCCATTGAAATCTTATTCAGTGTATTTAATCTCCACAAGCGTCAGTCCCTTGGCAGGTGCCGTGGGGCCGGCTGCCGTCCTGTCCTTCGCTTCAAGTATATCCTTCATTTCCTCCGGGGGGATCTTGCCCCTCCCTATCTCCATGAGAGTCCCGGCAATGATCCTCACCATGTTGTAGAGGAAGCCGTTACCCTTGATCCTTATGACGATCTCCTCGCCCTCCCGTTCTATATCGATGGAAAAAATGTTCCTTACAAAATCCGTAACCTGAGTCCTGGGTGCGCAAAAACTTGAGAAATCATGCTCTCCCAGGAGATATTGTGCACCACGGCGCATCAGATTCACGTCCAGTTTCATGTAATAAAAGCAGGTCTGTGCACTCCTTAAGGGGTTATCAAAGGTGGTATTAAGGATACGATATTCATAGGTCTTAACACTATCAGCGTGCCTGGGGTGAAAATCCGGGTCCACTTCTTTCGATCCTTGGATAACGATGTCCTCCGGCAGCCGCTGGTTAAGGGCAAATGATACCTTGTCCCCGGGCATCCGGCTCTCGGTATCAAATACCGCAATATTCCCCAGAGCATGAACCCCCGCATCGGTCCGGCTGGCACCGATGACCTTGACATCCTCTCCGAAAAGGTCCGAAAGGTTCTCATTTAAGATCTGCTCAATGCTTATTCCGTTAGGCTGTACCTGCCAGCCGCAGTAAGCGGTACCCAGGTAAGCCACCTTCAACATAATCCGTCTCATTGTCAGGCTATAACCTCAAAGGGCAGGGTTCCGAAGCGTGATATCAGTATAACGCCTGCCAGAAAAAACGCCATGAGCACATAGCTTACCCCGTCCGCTCTCCGGTACTTCAGGGGCTTCATCTTGGTCCTCCCGGCTCCTCCCCGGTAGCATCTGGCTTCCATAGCCATAGCCAGATCATTTGCCCGGCGAAAGGCGGATACAAACAGGGGCACCAGGATGGGAACCATGGCCTTGGCCCGTTTGATAATGCCTCCCGATTCAAAATCAGCCCCTCTGGCAGCCTGAGCCTTCATGATCTTATCAGTCTCTTCCAGAAGGATAGGGATAAATCTTAAGGCTATGGACATCATCATGGCGATCTCATGAACGGGAACCTTCACTACCTCGAGGAATTTCAGCGACCTCTCCAGACCGTCCGTCAGGTTGTTGGGAGTGGTGGTCAACGTCATAAGAGAGCACCCCATAATGAGCATGATAAGCCTAAGCGCCATAAATACAGAGGTCTTGATACCCTCTGCCGTAATGGTGAAAATCCAGAAATGCACCAGCTGAATACCCGGTGTCAAAAAAAGATTCAGGGATATGGTAAGGAGCAGCACTATCAATACTGCCCTCAGACCCTTTACGATATACTTAAAGGGCACCTTTGACAGCTTGATAAGGGCCGCAAGGATAATGGCCGCGAAGACATATCCCAGTATGTTGTTTAAAATGAAGAGGGCGATCACATAGATAAGAGTCCCCATCAGCTTGACCCTGGGATCAAGCCTGTGGAGCACAGATTCTGCATAGTAATACTGCCCTATAGTTATCTCTCTGACCATTATCTAAATCTTTCCTGCTGATTTTAAAGCCTTGCAAATACTGTCCGCCGCTTCATCCACGGTTATACCAGAAGTATCCACATCCAGGCCCGCTTTCTTAAGATCGTTTAAAACATAGGTAACCGCCGGCGCCGCAAGCCCCATCTCCTCAAGCTGTTCGTAATGCCTGAACACCTCTCTGGGAATACCGTCGAAGACTATCCTGCCCCGGTTCATCACTATAAGACGTTCCACATATTTTGCAACGTCTTCCATGCTGTGGGATACAAGGATGGTGGTCATCTTGTATTCCCTATGGAGCCTGGAGATCTGCTCAAGGATCTCGTCCCTTCCCTGGGGGTCCAGCCCCGCCGTAGGCTCATCCAATATCATCACTTCCGGCCGCATGGCAAGAACACCTGCAATGGCTGCACGGCGTTTCTGCCCTCCCGAGAGGTCAAAGGGCGAACGGTAATAGAGCTCCTCCGGAAATCCTACCATCCGCAGGGCGTGAAATGCCCGAAGCTCCGCCTCTTTCTGGGAGTATCCCTGGTTAAGGGGGCCGAAACACACATCTTTGAATACCGTGATCTCAAAGAGCTGGTGTTCCGGATACTGGAATACCAGTCCCACCTTGCTCCTGAGGTCTTTAAGCTTATAATCCTTATCATATATATCCCGGCCGTTATAATATATCTCCCCTCCGGTGGCCCGAAGGAGGCCGTTTAAATGCTGTATCAGAGTAGATTTACCCGAGCCGGTATGACCGATGAGGCCTATAAACTGCCCGTCACCGATCTCACAGCATATATCATCCAGAGCCTTTACGGGACGGGATGTATCTTTACCGTATACATGATATAAATGATTTACAATAATTGACATATTTCTTTCACCAATTCCTCTCCCGAAAGTATCCCGGGAGATAAGGGAAGTCCTGACTTTCTTAGTTCTTCCGCAAGAAGAGTGGCCTGAGGAACATCCAAATGATAGCTTTTTAATGTATCGACCTGTGAAAAGATATCCTTGGGAGTCCCCTGCATTACAAGATGCCCGCTGTCCATCACAAGGACCTTATCGGCGTAGATGACTTCTTCCATGTAATGAGTGATAAGGATAATGGTTATATGCTCCACCATATTAAGAGCCCGCACAGCCCTGATAACGTCCTTTCGGCCGTTAGGATCGAGCATGGCAGTGGGCTCATCCAGCACGATGCACTGGGGGTGCATGGCAACTACTCCGGCTATGGCAACCCGCTGCTTCTGTCCGCCGGAGAGCTTATTAGGTGAATTGGAACGAAATTCCTGCATCTTGACTGCACTCAGGGATTCATCCACCCGCTCCCATATCTCATCAGTGGGAACCCCCAGGTTCTCGGGACCGAATCCCACATCCTCTTCAACTATGGAACCGATGATCTGATTATCGGGGTTCTGGAACACCATACCCGCAGTCTGCCTCACGCTCCAGAGATTTTCCGGATCCGAGGTGTCTTTGCCGTCTATCCAGACAGTACCCTCAGTGGGCGTAAGAATGGCGTTCAGATGCTTTGCAAGAGTCGATTTGCCCGAACCGTTATGACCCAGGATCGCCACAAAATCGCCCGCTTTGACATCAATACTAACGCCATCTATCGCCTTCTTGATAGACTCAACGTTACCCTCTTCATCTCTGGTTATGTATTCACAGACCAGGTCTTTTGACCTGATGATCTCATTTAACGCCATGTTCTTTATCTTCCGTACAGCTCAGTGATAAACTTAACCTTAACACTGTTGAACTTCTTTAACTGTGCCTTGGTCACACGAAAACTCCAGTTGCCGCCTACAGTCCCCGGCACATTGGTCCTTCCGCCCGCATCTAAGAGCAGGTAATCCTGCAGGGGCACAATAGCGGTATCCGCCACGGAGGACATAGCCAGTCTGACCAGATTCTCAACAACCTTCTTGGGTTTGCCTGAATCTGTGTTGATATAATCTGCTACATACTCCCTGTCTGTATCATTTAACTCTTCATACCAGCCCAGCGTCGTGTTGTTATCATGGGTTCCCGTATACACTACGCAGTTCCTGTCATATTTGTGTGGAAGGTATGTGCTTTCGTGACTCTCGTCAAAAGCAAACTGCAGTATCCTCATTCCGGGGTAGCCGGTGTCCCTAACCAGCGCTACAACAGACTCCGTCAAATATCCCAGGTCCTCCGCAATGATATTGACTTCTCCGAACCATTCGGAAAGCATCTTAAAGAAGGGCAGTCCCGGGCCCTGCTCCCAGTGGCCCTCTGCGGCACTTGCAGCCCCATAGGGAATGCTGTAGTATGAATCAAATCCACGAAAATGATCGATACGGACAATATCAAACATCTTTCTGCAGTGGTCTATCCTTCTTATCCACCAGCCGTACCCCGTCTCTCTGTGACGATCCCAGTCATATAAAGGATTGCCCCAGTGCTGCCCGTCCGGACAGAAAGCGTCGGGAGGACATCCTGCAACAGCCTTAGGCGTATTATCCTCATTTAACTGGAAGAGTTCCCGGTTGGCAAAGCAATCCGCACTGTCATATGCCACATAAATGGGAAGATCGCCGACTATCAGTACTCCCTTATCATTGGCGTACTGCTTTAACGCCATCCACTGTTTCATGAAGAGGTATTGAACATATTTATGAAAGCGCTTGGATCTCTCGATATCTTCCCCGCCTCCCGCTATCTCAGCCTCATCCCATTCATACCAGGGCTTACCGCTGAAATGTTCCTTTAAGGCGCAATAAGTTGCATAGTCCTCCAGCCAGTCGGTTGATGTGACGAAGTCAACATAATCCCTGTCCTGCTCAGGCAGAGCTCTTGAAAATGCCAATTCAAGAAGGGCCCGCTTGCCCTCACGGACCTTATCATAGTTAACCCGTGACGGATCATCTCCAAAGTCTTTATCCTTACACTCTTTTTTAGTCAGGAGCTTCTCCTCTATAAGTTTTTCCAGATCTATATACATAAAGTTCCCTGCAAAAGTCGAGGGTGACTGATAGGGCGAGTCACCATAAGCCACAGGCCCTATGGGAAGGATCTGCCAGAGTTTCTGCCCGCTCTCGGCCAATATGTCTACGAAATCATATGCTTCCTTGGAAAAACTTCCGATACCATGCTCTGAAGGTAATGAAAATACCGGAAGCAAAACACCTGCTCTTCTCATATAAAACCATCTCCTTAAAATATAACTTCCCTATATGGTAACAAAAAAAGGCATCTTGTTCAAGACACCTTTTTTACCCATAATGCTTTATACCAATTCCAGAAGTACCTCTAAGGCACCGTCACCCTTTCTCTGACCGATCTTAACGATACGTGTATATCCGCCGTTCCTGTTGGTGTACTTCGGTGCGATATCATCGAAGAGTTTCTCAACGAGGTCTACTTCCTTGGAGTTCTTCTTCTTCCCCTTAACATCCTTGGGAAGCTCTGTTACGGGATAAAGTACCTGTAACATCTTTCTTCTGGCATGAAGTCTTGAGGGCAAATCCTTCTTGATCTCTTTCTCAACCTCATCGTATACGGTTACTTTCTTGCCGTCTACAACTTCCTTGACTCTCTTGCCGTCCTTGTCTTTACGGGCAACCTTGGCAGTAACCTTAACTGTCTCAAAATTGTCTCTCTCCTTAACTGCTAATGCGATAAGGCCTTCAACGATCTTAGCAGTCTCTTTTGCTCTTGCCTCGGTTGTTCTGATCTTTCCCTTATTAACAAGTGCCGTAACCTGGCTTCTAAGGATTGCCTTTCTCTGGCTTGAAGTTCTTCCAAGCTTTCTGTACATTGCCATTATAATCCTCCATTCTATGTGAGATATGTATGCGCTCTTCGGGCTTACCATACATACCGTTTATTAATCTTCACTCTGGTGTAATGCTAATCCCAGCTCTTTTAACTTCGCAAGTACTTCCTCTAAGGACTTACGTCCGAGATTACGTACCTTCATCATATCTTCCGGAGTCTTGTTGGTCAACTCCTCAACGGTATTGATGCCTGCTCTCTTGAGACAGTTGTACGAACGAACGGATAATTCCAGTTCATCGATGTTCATCTCAAGAACCTTTTCTTTCTCATTGTTCTCTTTCTCTATCATAACCTCTGCAGTACGTGCATTCTCTGACAGATCAATGAACAGGCTTAAGTGCTCGCTTAAAACCTTAGCCGCGAGGCTGACTGCCTCATCCGGACCAAGTGTTCCGTTGGTGAACACATCCAATGTAAGCTTATCGTAATCGGTGATCTGGCCTACACGGGTATTGTCAACCGTAAGGTTAACACGCTCAACCGGAGTATAAATGGAATCCACTGCGATAACCCCAATGGGGAGATCAGAATTCTTATTCTTATCTGCTCCCACATATCCACGTCCGCCGGTGATGGTAAGCTCCATATAAATCTTGCAGTCATTGCCGCCGTTCAATGTAGCTATAACCTGATCCTTGTTAAGGATCTCCACATCGGCATCAGTCTGGATATCTGCTGCCGTAACCACACCTTCACCCTCGAAATCGATATAAGCAACCTTCGGTTCATTGGGATCTCCGGAATTCTTAATAGACAGAGCCTTGATATTCATAATGATCTCTGCTACATCTTCCTTGACTCCGGGGATAGAGCTGAACTCATGAAGAACGCCATCAATCTTAACCTGGCTCACTGCAAAGCCCGGGAGAGATGATAACATGATCCTTCTTAATGAGTTACCTAAAGTAGTACCATATCCTCTCTCAAGAGGTTCAACAACAAAGCGTCCGTATTTGTTATCTTCTGATATCTCAGCTATCTCAATCTTTGGTTTTTCGAAATCAAACACTTACGATTCCCTCCTATTCTATTGTACATAAGATCTTCTCGTAACTGTACTCTTACTTACTTAGAATACAGCTCGACTATAAGCATCTCGTCTACAGGAACATCGATGGCGCTCCTTGCGGGGATCTCCTTAACTGTTCCCTTAAGATTCTCGGGATCTGCTTCAAGCCATTCCGGAACAAGTCTTCCGGCTGTTGTCTCAAGAATATCCTTGTATCTCTGGAATCCTTTAAACTTCTCTTTGATTTCGATAACATCCCCCGCCTTAACGATATAAGAGGGGATCTGTACCGGCTTACCATTAACCAGTACATGTCTGTGATCCACGATCTGACGTGCTTCCATACGTGTTCTCGCGAATCCGAGACGGAATAATACATTATCAAGCCTGCACTCAAGTAAGATAATGAGGTTGGGGCCTGTCATTCCGCTCATCTTCTTAGCCTTCTTGTAATAATTTCTGAAGGGCTTCTCTAAAACGCCGTAGATGAACTTGGCTTTCTGCTTCTCACGAAGCTGCAGCGCATACTCACTCATCTTCTTGTTGGCGCGCTTTAACTCTCTGTGTGACTTTTTATCTATTCCTAAATAAACCGGATCTAATCCAAGTGATCTGCATCTTTTAAGAACAGGAACTCTGTTAACTGCCATTCTATTCTACACCTCCTACTAAACTCTTCTTCTCTTTGGCGGACGACATCCATTATGCGGTACAGGAGTTACGTCTCTGATACTTGTAACCTCAAGACCACATGCCTGAAGTGCACGAATAGCTGCTTCTCTTCCTGATCCTGGTCCCTTAACCATAACTTCAACTGTTTTCAAACCATGTACTAAAGCTGCCTTTGCAGCTGTCTCTGCTGCCATCTGAGCAGCATATGGAGTAGATTTCCTTGAACCTCTAAATCCAAGACCACCGGCACTTGCCCATGAAAGAGCATTACCCTCAGTATCAGTTAATGTAACAATGGTGTTGTTAAAAGATGACTGAATGTGTGCCTGTCCGCGTTCAACGTTTTTCTTTACACGCTTTTTTGTCACTTTTTTTGTAACTTTTTTAGCCATTAAACTAACCTACTTTCTAAATATTTCAACTACTTCAACTACAATATCTGCCGAGAATGATTACTTCTTCTTTCCGGCAACTGTTCTCTTGGGTCCCTTACGTGTTCTTGCATTGGTCTTAGTCTTCTGACCACGAACGGGAAGACCCTTTCTGTGACGGATACCTCTGTAGCATCCGATCTCTTGCAATCTCTTGATGTTCATGGCAACTTCTCTTCTCAAGTCACCCTCTACCATGTAGGAATCACCAATGATCGCAGCGATCCTCTTTACCTCATCATCTGTCAACTCTCTGACACGTGTGTCCGGATTAACCTTAGCCTCTGCAAGGATCTTGTTAGAGCTTACTCTGCCGATCCCGTAGATGTATGTCAAACCAATCTCAACACGCTTGTCTCTCGGTAAATCAACGCCAGCAATACGAGCCATTTACTTATTACACCTCCATCTTAATAATGCTATAGTTTAACGCACAGATCAGAGACAATTATCCTTGTCTCTGCTTATGCTTCGGGTTCTCACATATTACTCTGATACTTCCTTTTCTCTTAATGATCTTACATTTCTCGCAGATAGGTTTAACTGATGATCTTACCTTCATCGGACTACCTCCCTTCTCATAAAAACGCCTATTAAACAATCGGATGATATTTTATCATATATTTTTGCTAATATCAAGCAAAATCTTATTTATCCCTCCAGATGATCCTTCCCTTGGACAGATCATAGGGCGATAACTCTATGGTCACTTTATCTCCCGGCAAAATACGGATAAAATTCATTCTTAATTTGCCGCTGATATGAGCCAATACTGTATGGCCATTATCAAGCTGTACCTGAAACATTGCATTCGGCAGTTTCTCAATAACAGTGCCTTCTACTTCAATAACATCTGCTTTTGACATATAATCCTCCTAATCCTGTCTCTTTTTGAACTCTTCTATGGTCCTTCGGATCATTATATCATCGGGTCTGTTCCCGCTTTCCATGCATTCCCTGACCTCGTCGGATACTCTTTTAACGATCTGAATATGCTTGTATTTCTTCTTCTTCGGCTTATCCACGGTCCGAAGCCTTCCGTCACAGAGATATACATATTCCTCGTCCTGATCGACGATGAGATATACCCTGTCCCGGTCATGCCCCGCCCGGGAGAATGCAAGCATTCCGCACAAATCCTTATCCATTTACTGATCCTCCGATCGAGGGCAAAGTAAGTATCACCGGATCTCCGTCTGTTATCAGCACCGTATTTTCATAATGGGCTGACAGGGATCCGTCCTCCGAACAAACCGTCCAGTCGTCATCTTCCCAGACAACGTCTGCCCTTCCGGCATTGATCATGGGCTCTATGGCGAGGGTCATTCCCGCCTGAAGCCTTATTCCCCGGCGCTTCTGCTTGAAGTTAGGCACCTGGGGGTCCTCGTGAAGGTTCTTTCCTATACCGTGGCCTACCAGATCTCTCACAATCCCGTATCCGAACTGTGATATGTAATCATCGATCGCCGTGGATATATCATTAAGGTGATTGCCTGCCCTGGCAAACTTGATCCCTTCATAGAAGCTCTGCCTGGTCCTCTCTATAAGAAGCCTTGCTTCCTCGGATATCTCTCCCACCGGATATGTTCTGGCGGCATCTGAATGATATCCCTTGTATATGACTCCCGCATCAAGGCTTACGATATCTCCTTCTTCAAGGATCCTGTGCTGATCCGGGATCCCGTGTACCACCTGGTCATTGACCGAAACACATATTGACGCGGGATATCCGTTATAATTCAAAAAAGAGGGGATGGTATTGTAACTCTTTATGATCCTCGCACCTTCTCTGTCTATGTCCAGTGTGGAGATCCCGGGCTTTAT
The DNA here is from genome assembly GCA_017550165.1 of Lachnospiraceae bacterium. GTDB lineage: Bacteria > Bacillota > Clostridia > Lachnospirales > Lachnospiraceae > SIG280. Next base: position 13,578 of record JAFZQH010000035.1, read on the forward strand.
CATCTCGCCCAGTCGTTCAAGTACTTCTGCCAGTATCTTACCGGATTCCATCATAAGTTGGATCTCCCTGGCAGATTTGATAGTAACAGCCATATAACTCGCTCCCAGTATACTAACCCAATATCTTAACTATGGCATTAAATACATCATCCATGGGTTTAGTTCCGTCCACATCTTTAATGATGCCCTTCTTTGTATAATAATCAATAAGGGGCTGTGTCTGCTCATGATAAACATCAAGACGCTTCTTTACTGTCTCAGGCTTATCATCATCTCTGAGGATAAGCTCTCCGCCGCATCGGTCGCAAATGCCTTCCTTCTTTGGGGGAATGTTAACGACATGATATGTGGCACCGCATCCCACGCAGGCACGTCTTCCGCCCATACGTGTAATGATGTTATCGTCCGGAACATCAATATTGATCGCATAATCCATTGAATCATTCATCTCGGATAATGCTTTATCCAGACATTCTGCCTGAGGGATCGTCCTGGGGAAACCATCGAGTACGTAACCCTTCGCGCAGTCCGGATTCTTTACTCTGTCCACCACCAGGTCTACAACCAGTTCATCGGGAACAAGGAGTCCCTGATCCATGTATGTCTTAGCCTTCTTACCAAGCTCAGTACCCTCTTTGATATTGGCTCTGAATATATCTCCCGTTGAGATGTGAGGTACGCCGTACTTGTCGGCTATCATCTTTGCCTGAGTTCCTTTGCCGGCACCGGGAGCACCTAACATGATGATCTTCATCTTAAATCCCTCCAATCAATCCATGAAATGCAATGTCTTGTAACAACAGACATCGGCCGTCACGCAAAAAACGCGCGACAGCCTGATGTATTAATCACTTAAGAATCCCTTATAATAACGAACTACCATCTGTGACTCGATCTGCTTCAACGTCTCAATGATAACACCGACAATGATGATAATGGACGTTCCCGCAAATGAAACACTGGCACCGAATACACCGTTAAAAATAATAGGGATGACAGCAACTATAATGAGTCCAACCGCACCGATAAAGATAATGTGGTTCAATATATCATTTAAATAGTCACTGGTGGGCTTACCGGGCCTGATACCCGGGATAAATCCGCCCTGCTTCTTCATATTATCCGCAACCTCCAGCGGATTGAAGGTGATGGATGTATAGAAATATGCAAATGCTATGACAAGAACAATGTAAAGGATAAGTCCCCATGAATACACAAGATTATCCTTATTGCACCAGTTGCTCTGGCTGAGTCCCTTGAGGATAACTCCTCCTTCATGTCCCATAAAAGCGGATATGATAACGGGAACCTGCATGATGGACTGTGCAAAGATAATGGGGATAACGCCGGCGGTATTAACCTTAAGGGGGATAACAGATCCCTGTCCGCCTACGTTCTTACGGCCCTGCATCTTCTGTGAATACTGTACCGGTATCCTTCTCTCGGCATTTGACAAAACAACTACGAACACTACTACGGCAATGATAATGGCAGCAATGATAACTCCTGCCAGAACTGCCCTGGGGATTGTCTTTCCGTTCATAAACTGGTTGTAAAGCGACGTAAAGTCTGCCGGCAGACGGGAAAGGATGTTGATAAGAAGGATAATGGATATACCGTTACCTTCTCCTTTCTCCGTTATACGCTCTCCTATCCACATGAGGATAGCAGAACCTGCAACCAGAGTGATGATGGTAGAGGCACAATTAATAAAATTGTACTCCTGAAGCAGTCCCTGGCGGCCGAAGCCGATGGTCATAGATGCAGCCTGGATAAGCGCAAGCCCTACCGTTAAATATCTTGTGAGCTTGGTAAGCTTCTTACGCCCGTCCTCACCGTCCTTCTGCCACTCTTCCAGCTTGGGAATGGCGATGGTCAGCAGCTGAACGATGATCGAACTTGTAATGTAGGGTGTAATGCTCAGAGCAAATACTGACAGCTCCGAAAACGAACCACCCGTTATGGCATTAAAAAAGTTAAATGCATCTCCGTTCTGGCTGGCGAACCACTGAGCAAAATAGTCTCTGTTAACTCCCGGAATGGGAAGCTGTGATCCCGCTCTAACCACTATGAGCATGAGAAAGGTAAAGAATAATCTTTTCCGGATCTCTTCTACTTTCAAAGCATTTCTCAATGTCTTAAACATTAGATCACCTCAGCTTTTCCACCTAAAGCTTCTATCTTTTCCTTGGCACCTGCACTGAATGCATTAGCCTTAACCGTAAGCTTCTTAGTCAATGCGCCGTTGCCAAGTATCTTGACCCCGTCTCTGGGGTTCTTAACTATTCCTTCTTCGATGAGAGTCTTAACGCTTACCTCTGCCCCATCATCGAAGCGCTCTAATGCACTTATATTGATAGCGACAATATCCTTGGAGTTGATGCAGGTAAATCCTCTCTTGGGGATACGTCTGTATAAAGGCATCTGTCCACCTTCAAAACCTGTTCTCGGTGCTCCGGAACGGGCTTTCTGTCCCTTATGGCCTTTGCCGGCTGTCTTGCCGTTTCCCGAACCATGGCCACGGCCTCTTCTGAAACTGTCCTTATTAGAACCGGCTGCCGGTTTTAAATTAGATAAGTCCATTGTGACACCTCCTGATCTTTATATCTCTTCTACTTTAACCAAGTGTCTGATCTGCTGGATCATTCCCTTTGTAGCCGCATTGTTGGGCTGTTCAACACTTGAGTTTAATTTATGCAATCCCAAAGCTTCAACAGTCTTCTTATGTTTGGGAATTGCTCCGATAGTTGATTTAACTAATGTGATCTTTACCTTATCAGCCATCTTATGATTCCTCCTTAACCTAAGATCTCCTGTAATGATTTGCCGCGGTTCTTGGCAACTTCTTCAGGAGACTTAAGCTGTCCTAATCCCTCGATAGTTGCGAGAACTACATTCTGCTTATTATTGGAACCGAGTGACTTGGTACGGATGTTCCTGATACCTGCCAGCTCGCATACGATACGTGCCGGACCGCCTGCTATGATACCGGTACCTTCCGGAGCTCTCTTAAGCAGTACTGATGCACCTGTATGCTTTCCGATAATGTCATGTGTAATACTGTTATTATCATCTAATGTAACGGAAATAAGCTTCTTCATTGCGTCTTCTTTACCCTTGCGGATAGCCTCGGGAATCTCGGCAGCTTTACCGAGACCAGCTCCTACATGGCCGTGCTCATCACCTACAACCACAAGTGCGGTAAATCTGAAGTTACGTCCACCTTTAACAACCTTAGTAACACGCTTGATAGAAACTACCTTTTCCGTTAATTCTAATTGACTGGGGTCAATGATTGTTCGTTTCATTTATCTTCTTCCTCCTATATTAATTAGAACTCTAATCCGGCTTCTCTTGCTGCGTCAGCTAAGGCCTGAACTTTTCCGTGGTAGATATATCCTCCTCTGTCGAATACAACTGTCTTGATACCCTTATCAAGGGCCTTCTTGGCAATGGCTGTTCCGACTTTGGCTGCTGCTTCAACATTGTTGGTCTTAGAAAGGTCAGCCTTAACATCCTTATCAAGTGTGGATGCTGCTACAAGTGTGCTGCCCTCTTCATCATCAATGATCTGTGCATACATATGATTATTACTTCTGAATACAGCAAGACGGGGTCTTTCGGCTGTTCCGGAAATATGATTACGCATTCTGTTGTGTTTCTTAATACGAACATCTGCTCTTGATCTCTTCTTAATCATTCCTTCTATCCTCCCTACTTCTTACCTGTCTTACCGACTTTACGTCTGATGTGCTCATCAGCATATTTGATTCCCTTGCCCTTATAAGGCTCAGGTCTTCTCTTATCTCTGATCTCGGCAGCATACTGTCCGACTTTTTCCTTATCGATACCTTTAACAGTGATCTTGTTGCCGTCCACAACTGCCTCTAAGCCCTCGGGATCTTCCATCTCAACCGGATGTGAGTATCCCAGGCTCAGTGTAAGCTTCTTACCTGACTTTGCTGCTCTGTAGCCTACACCGTTAACCTCAAGAACTTTCTCATATCCTTCGGTTACACCCACGATCATATTATTGATCAATGTTCTTGTAAGTCCGTGTAATGACTTCATCTTCTTAAGATCGTTAGGTCTTGATACTTCAACCTGACCATCATTCAACTTAATCTCCAGCTCCGCGGGAAGGACTCTTTCAAGTGTTCCTTTTGGACCTTTTACAGTCACCTTGTTATTTTCTGCAATATCAACAGTAACTCCTGCCGGTATCGCGATTGGCATTCTTCCTATTCGTGACATGCCCGTACCTCCTATAAATAATAAATACAAATCATTGTTTTACCACACAAACGCAAGGACCTCGCCGCCTACTTTAAGCTCGCGGGCTTCCTTGTCTGTTACTACACCATGGTTGGTAGAGATGATCGCTACCCCGAGACCTCCGAGTACCTTGGGAAGTTCGTCCTTACCTGCGTATACGCGAAGACCGGGCTTTGAGATTCTCTTTAAACCGGTGATGATCTTTTCGTTCTTGTCCTGACCGTACTTTAAAGTGATATGGATCACATCAAAGTTACCGTCTTTGACGATCTCCTGCTTCTTAATGTATCCTTCTTTTTCAAGGATCTGTGCAATAGCGACTTTCATCTTTGATGCAGGAACATCAACTGTATCATGTTTAGCAGTATTTGCATTACGGATTCTTGTAAGCATATCTGCAATGGGATCACTCATTGTCATCTTTGGATTTCCTCCTTACTTAAAATTACTATCTTACCAGCTTGCTTTCTTAACACCGGGAATCTGACCCTTATAAGCCAACTCTCTAAAGCAAACTCTGCAAATTCCATACTTTCTGAGATATGCATGTGGACGTCCGCAGATTCTACAACGGCTATATTCTCTTGTAGAGAATTTCTGCTTGCGCTGCTGCTTAACTTTCATTGCTGTCTTAGCCATTATATTTCCTCCTCTTATGCTCTAGCAAACGGCATATTGAATAATCTTAATAATTCACGTGCTTCTTCATCAGTCTTTGCAGTTGTAACGAAGATAATATCCATTCCTCTTATCTTATCAACCTTGTCATACTCTATTTCAGGGAAAATGAGCTGTTCCTTGATACCGAGAGAATAATTACCTCTTCCGTCAAATGCATTGGGATTAACTCCTCTGAAGTCACGTACACGGGGAAGTGCAAGATTGATAAGACGGTCAACGAACTCATACATCTTGTCTCCACGTAATGTAACCTTACATCCGATGGGCATTCCCTCTCTTATCTTGAAATTAGCAACTGATTTCTTAGCCTTGGTCTGGATCGGCTTCTGACCTGTGATGATCTCAAGGTCTCCCATAGCTGCCTCAAGAATCTTAACATTCTCTTTTGCTTCGCCGACGCCCATGTTAACTACAACCTTCTCGAGCTTCGGAACCTGCATAACATTTTTATATCCAAACTTCTTGACCATAGCATCTACGATCTCATTTGTATAAGTATCTTTTAATCTACTGCTCAACTTGTTTAGCCTCCTCTCTTACATTAATCGATAACTTCACCTGTTGACTTTGCGTAACGTACCTTCTTGCCGTTCTCGAACTTAAAACCGATGCGGGTGGGCTTTCCCTTGTGAACATACATTACATTTGAAATATCGATAGGAGATTCCTGCTTGACAATTCCACCGTTGGGGTTAGCTGCATTGGGCTTAACATGCTTTGTGATCATGTTGGCTCCCTCAACGATGACTCTCTTTGTCTTTCTGTTGATGGCAATAACCTTGCCTTCTTTGTCTTTATCTTTACCGGTGATGATCTTAACGGTATCACCCATCTTAATCTTTAACATTGACATAAGGGCACCTCCTTATAATACTTCCGGAGCCAATGAAACAATCTTCATGAATTGCTTCTCACGCAGCTCTCTTGCTACCGGTCCGAAGATACGGGTTCCTCTCGGAGTCTTATCTTCTTTGATGATAACAGCAGCATTCTCATCGAACTTTATATATGATCCGTCTTTACGACGTACACCTTTTTTTGTCCTGACAACAACAGCCTTGACTACGTCACCCTTTTTAACAACTCCGCCTGGTGTTGCATCTTTGACAGTAGCAGTGATGATGTCACCAATATTAGCATATCTTCTTGTAGAACCACCCATTACTCTAATACAGAGAATCTCTTTAGCACCTGTATTATCAGCAACTTTAAGTCTGGTTTCCTGTTGTACCATGCCAATATACCTCCTTTATTATTTTGCTTTCTCAATGATCTCCACAAGTCTCCATCTCTTGTCCTTGGAGAGGGGCCTTGTTTCCATAACTTTTACTGTATCTCCGATATTGCAGTCATTGTTCTCGTCATGAGCCTTAAGCTTATATGTTCTCTTAACGATCTTCCCATATAAAGGATGCTTAACATGGTCTTCTACAGCAACAACAACAGTCTTCTGCATTTTATTACTAACTACTTTTCCTGTACGTGTTTTTCTAAGATTTCTTTCCATTATGGATCCTCCTACTGAACAGCGTTAGACTTCTCAACGATGATGGTCTGAATCCTGGCAATGTTCTTTCTTACATCCTTGATCCTGCTTGTATTGTCTAACTGATTAGTGGCATTCTGGAATCTTAAATTGAAAAGCTCTTTTTTAGCCGCCACTAATTTCTCGTTTAATTCGTCTGTTGAATTAGTTCTTAATTCTTCTAAATAAGTCTTAGTTTTCATTAGATTCACCGCCTTCTAATTCTTCGCGAGAAACAACCTTACATTTACAGGGTAATTTGTGTGTTGCAAGACGCAATGCCTCTCTGGCTACCTCTTCTGAAACTCCTGAGATCTCGAACATAACGCGTCCGGGCTTAACAACAGCTACCCAGTATTCAAGTGTTCCTTTACCGGAACCCATACGTGTTTCTGCCGGTTTTGTGGTTACCGGTTTATCTGGGAAGATCTTGATCCAAACCTTACCACCACGCTTGATATAACGTGTCATGGCAATACGGGCTGCCTCTATCTGGTTGGACTTGATCCATGCCGGTTCTATAGCAACGATTCCGAACTCACCGTTAGTGATCTTATTGCCACGTGATGCAACGCCGGCCATAGATCCGCGGAACTGCTTACGATGCTTAACTCTCTTAGGCATTAACATTATTTATCGCTCCCTTCCTTATTATCTTTAGTTGGAAGAATTTCGCCTTTGTATATCCAAACCTTAACACCTAACTTACCGTAGGTTGTGTCTGCTTCTGCGAAACCATAGTCAATATCTGCTCTTAATGTCTGAAGGGGAATGGTTCCCTCACTGTAGAACTCTGTACGAGCCATATCTGCTCCGCCGAGACGTCCTGAAACCGCGGTCTTGATTCCCTTAGCTCCGGCCTTCATACTTCTGGACATAACAGACTTCATAGCTCTTCTGAAAGATACACGGTTCTCAAGCTGCTGAGCGATATTCTCTGCAACAAGCTGTGCATCGCGATCCGGCCTCTTGATCTCCTGGATATCTACGATAAGCTTCTTGTCAGTAAGCTTAGCAAGCTCCTTCTTAAGCTTCTCTATCTCAGCGCCGCCCTTACCGATAACTACACCGGGCTTAGCGGAGAAAATGATGATCTTAACCTTTTCTGATGCTCTCTCGATCTCAATCTTGGAGATACCGGCATTATATAATCTCTTCTTAAGGAATTCACGGATCTTGTAATCCTCGACCAGGCAGTCTGCGAAGTCGCCTTCAGCATACCACTTGCTGTCCCAATCCTTAATGATACCTACTCTTAAGCCATGCGGATTTACTTTCTGTCCCATTTCTTTCCTCCTTATCTCTCATTAAGCACGATGGTGATATGGCTCATTCTCTTCTCGATACGATAAGCCCTGCCCTGTGCTCTCGGCTGGATACGCTTCATTGTGGGTCCTTTATTTGCGTAGCACTCTTCGATATAAAGGTTATCCGCATTCATTCCGTTGTTATTCTCAGCATTGGCAATAGCTGACTTTAATAATTTCTCTATAACGCTTGATGCATATCTGGGATTATAAGCAAGGATTCCCAAAGCGGTCTTAACATCCTTTCCTCTTATGGCATCCAATACAAAACAAGCTTTCTGAACTGACACTCTGGCATAAGATAACTTAGCTGAGGGTCGCATCTCTTTTTGATTCTCGTTTCTTTCTCTTTTGATCTGGCTTCTGTGTCCCTTTGCCATGAAAGAAGACCTCCTTTCTATTTATGCGGACTAACGAACTTTAGACTTCTTCTCGTCCTTGCCGTGTCCTCTGTATGTTCTTGTGGCAACAAACTCACCGAGCTTGTGTCCTACCATATCTTCTGTTATATATACGGGTACATGCTTTCTTCCATCATGTACGGCTATTGTATGACTGACCATCTGCGGGAAGATAGTTGAACGACGTGACCAGGTCTTTATTACGCTCTTGTCACCTGCTGCGTTCATGGCTTCTACCTTCTTGAGTAAGCTCTCATCTGCAAAGGGTCCTTTTTTTAATGAACGGCTCATAAGTTTACCTCCTTATTTGATAGCTCTTCCGTCTCTTCTTCTTACGATAAGCTTGTTAGACTTCTTGTTCTTCTTTCTGGTCTTAAGACCAAGTGCAGGCTTGCCCCAGGGTGTTGACGGACCCGGACGTCCGATACCTGTCTTACCCTCACCACCACCGTGCGGGTGGTCATTGGGGTTCATAACAGAACCACGGACTGTAGGTCTGATACCCATGTTACGCTTGCGGCCTGCCTTACCGATGTTAATAAGGTTATGATCGCCGTTACCTACAACACCCACAGTGGCGCGGCACTCAACCGGCACCATTCTCATCTCTCCTGAGGGAAGCCTGAGTGTTGCGTAAGCTCCTTCTTTAGCCATTAACTGAGCTGAGTTACCGGCTGAACGAACCATCTGTCCGCCCTTGCCCGGGAAAAGCTCAATGTTGTGAACAAGAGTACCTACGGGGATAGCTGATAAGGGGAGGCAGTTGCCGATCCTTACCTCGGCTTCCGGTCCGTTCATGACCTTCATGCCGTCCTTTAACCCTTCCGGTGCAAGGATGTATGCTTTCTGACCGTCAGCATATGCGATAAGAGCGATATTAGCTGTTCTGTTGGGGTCATACTCGATACCTACAACTGTTGCCGGTACTCCGTCTTTATTTCTCTTAAAATCGATTATCCTGTATTTCTTTCTTGATCCGCCTCCGCGGTGTCTTACTGTTATCTTACCCTGATTATTACGACCTGAGCGCTTCTGCAGTGAAACGAGTAATGACTTCTCCGGAGAATCCTTTGTGATCTCTGAGAAATCAGATCCGGTCATATGTCTTCTGGAAGGTGTATATGGGTTATATGTCTTGATTCCCATTTTATTTCTCCTTTCGTTACTGAATTAAATGCGTCCCATAACCAGTTAACTTATCGGGACATAAGGCTTTTTACAGTCCGCTGAAGATCTCGATCTCAGCAGAATCATCCGTTAATGTTACGATAGCCTTCTTGGTCTGAGCTGTTCTTCCGTAGATCATACCGCGTCTCTTCTTCTTGCCGTCATTGTTCATTGTATGAACTGATGCAACCTTGGTTCCCGCGAACATCTTTTCAACAGCTTCTTTTATCATTATCTTGTTAGCTTCCGGATGAACTAAGAATGTGTACTTCTTCTCACCCATGAGATTCATGCTCTTCTCGGTAACAACCGGTTTGAGGATTACGTCATAGTATTGAATAGCTGCCATTATACATACACCTCCTCAAGCTGTGAGATAACATCCTTTGATAATACAAGAGTGTTATATTTTAAAATATCATATACGTTAATGGTGTTGGCTCCTGCCGTCTTAACGTTAGGAATGTTCCTTGCAGAAAGCATTACATTCTTGTTGCCCTCTTCAAGAACGACCAGCGCCTTGTCTATCTTGAGATTATCAAGAACCTCTGCAAACTTCTTGGTCTTGATCTCATCCATCTTAAGGTCTTCGATAACAAAGATCTTGTTGTCTGCAACCCTTGATGATAACGCGGAAAGAAGAGCGATACGTCTCTCTTTTCTGTTCATCTTCTGAGAGTAATCTCTCGGTACCGGAGCAAATACTACTCCGCCGCCCTTCCATTGCGGTGCCCTGATGGAACCCTGTCTTGCATGACCTGTTCCCTTTTGTCTCCAGGGCTTTCTTCCTCCTCCGCTTACTTCTGAACGGGTTCTGGCCTTCTGTGTGCCCTGACGCTTATTTGCAAGTTGTGCAACTACTGCCTTGTGAACAAGGTGCTCATTGACTTCTACACCGAAGATCTCGTCTTTGAGCTCAATAGTGCCAACTTCTTTTCCTTCCATATTGTATAAAGATACGTTAGCCATTTGAAATGTTCCTCCTTTCTCCGAGCCGATTTAGAGTTTCTTAACTGTCTCTTTAACAGTTACGAGTGCCTTCTTGGATCCGGGAACAGCTCCCTTAACCAGAAGAAGATTGTTCTCTGCATCAACTCTTACTATCTCCAGATTCTGAACGGTAACTTTTCTGCTTCCCATATGTCCGGGCATCTTCTTTCCCTTGAATACCTTGCTGGGGCTTGAACATGCACCGTTGGAACCTGCATGGCGATGGAACTTGGAGCCGTGAGCCATGGGTCCTCTGGACTGTCCGTGTCTCTTGATGGCGCCCTGGAATCCCTTACCTTTGGAGATCGCAGTTACATCAACTTTATCGTTAGCTTCGAATATATCAGCTTTAATCTCGTCACCGAGCTTATATTCAGCAGAATTCTCAAATAAAAATTCCTTGACATATCTCTTGCCTGCTACGCCGGCTTTCTTGAAATGTCCCATCTCAGCCTTGGTAACACCATGTCTGTGGGCTACTTCCTTTCTTCCTGTAGCGTCCTTATTAACAACTCTTTCCTTCTTATCAACGAAACCTACCTGAACAGCTTCGTATCCGTCGTTCTCCATGGTCTTAACCTGGGTAACGAATACAGGGCCTGCAGCAAGCACGGTAACGGGTGTTAACTGACCGTCTTCGTTGAATACCTGTGTCATACCTACTTTTGTAGCTAATATAGCTTTCTTCATTCTTGCTTACCTCCTACAGCGGATTGAATCTGAAGGCAGATCCAATCATTCTAGAATAATGTGTTTGTTTTACTTCTGTTTCATCTTGATATCGATGTATACACCTGCGGGCATCTCTAACCTGGACAGAGCATCTACTGTCTTCTGGGTAGGTGTAATGATATCAATGAGTCTCTTATGAGTTCTCTGCTCAAACTGCTCACGGGAATCTTTGTACTTATGAACCGCTCTTAATATAGTAACAACTTCCTTCTTGGTAGGAAGGGGTACCGGTCCGCTCACCTGTGATCCGTTCTTCTTAACAGTTTCGATGATTTTCTTGGCAGATGCATCGATCAGCTGATGGTCGTATGCTTTCAAAGTAATTCTCATAACCTGATTTGCCATAAAAAAAGTCGCCTCCTTCGCACTAATATTATTCAGTACGACAAGCGGTGACTGTACACTCTTCCGTGTGTGTCCTAACCCTTAACCTAAAATCAAGGGAGCCCCTATTGGCTTTGCAGGACTCCATACACACGTTGTTTCTGCCTTTCGCAGACTGCGTATTGTACAGTGACTTGTCGCCAGTTTCCTAACATGACATTCGCTCCACGGAAAAACCTGCCACGACGGGCAGCAACCTCGCGCTTCACAGCTATCAATGTCACAGCAACGCATAGTATACACTATATGTCCGCGAAAATCAAGAACTTTTTTGATTTTTTATTTATTGTTATACAACATTCCGGCAGCAATGCCTGCTGCTGCTTCTTTGCCCTTTAATACCGATACAAGTTCAAGACCGAATTCCATAGCCGTGGCAGGTCCCATACTGGTGGTAAAGTTCCCGTCTGTAATAGTCCTGGCATTACCCTTGGGCACGGTCCTTCCTTTAAGTTCGCTCTCCAGCCCGGGATCGGGATAGCAGAGACACTCCACGCCTTCCAGGGCTCCCAGTCTCCCAAGTACCGTAGGTCCGGCACATATTGCGGCAACCCTTTTCCCCTCTTCCAACAGCTTGCGGATAAGGTCGGTCAGTTCAACGGAAGCCGCCATATTATCACGTCCGCCCATACCTCCGGGAAGAACTATCATGTCTGTTTCTTCTATATTAATACCGTCTTTAAGAAAAATGTCTGCCTTGACAGAGATCCCGTGACCCCCTGTCACTTCTTTCTCCCCTGTTATACTCATTGTCTTAACGGAAATATCTGCTCTTCTCAATGTGTCGATGACAGTTACGGCTTCTATCTCTTCGAAACCTTCAGCTAATACAACCAGTACATTACCCATATTATCCATCCTCTCAATGTTGATCAAAAAAAACTATTTTCGTTCGAACCTGTCACTGCAATCAAATTTATCAAATGTGGTAAGACATGTCTTCAGTTCCCTTATCCGGTCTGAGATGTCCCCGTCATGGATGACCACATCCAGAGATGCCGCCATATCATCAAGGAGTTTGTCTGTCATGATGGGCTCCATCCGCCGCAGTATCTGCAGCTTCTCCTCAAAAGACCTGGTCTCCAGGAACTCCATAAGCATGGGTTCCACATCCCCTTCAGCGGCTGCCTTGTACTCATATGAAGTAACCTCGCCCACGGGAGGAGCCTTCTTCGGTTCCGTTTTGACTTCAGCCTCCGCTTTCGGCGCTGCGGCCACCTCTTCCGACTCAAGGTCCTCTGTCTCGGTTCCTTCCGTCTCAAGGTCTTCCACAAGTTCAAACCTGTATGTCTGAGTCGCTTCAGGGTATTTGTCCTTATTGATCTCTCCGGTAAACCCTCTGAAGGATCTGACAAAAACCTTGTCATTGGCAAGGGATCTGTATACAACAACCCGCTCCCTGTTATCCGCATTAACGGCCAGGGCCAGGACCTCGTAAGTGTTGCCCTTAAAATGCCTGTAAACTTCGCCGACTTTAACTGTTCTCTCCATTAATCCTCTTTCTCCGTATCTACTTTGATGTCCTTCCTGCAGATATTCAGGTATGCCTTGACCATGGCTATACATGTCTCGTAGCTCATGGATTCCGTGTTAAGGCACATATCGTAGTTAGATGCATCATTCCACTTACGGCCTGTATAATACTCGTAATAAAATGCTCTTTCTTTATCCGTCTTCTGGATCTTCTTTATTATCTCCTCTTCGCTCATACCGTAGAGTTCTTTGGTCCTCTTGATACAGCAATCCATAGGAGCATAGAAGTAGAGCCTGATAACATTATCATAATCCTTCAGGATAAAGTCAGCACATCTTCCTATTATGATACATGAAGTGGTCTCCGCCAGCTGCTTGATAACCTTAGCCTGATAATTAAAGAGGTTCTCAGGAGAAGTAAAGTCGGAGCTGCTGGGAGGCGCTATCTTGCCACTGTAGCCTCCTTTGAAGATCCTGAAAAATGAATTCCCCGGAACCTTCTCATCCGACTCTCCGAAGAGGGACTCACTTATCCCGCTCTCTTCAGAAGCCAGTTTGATAAGCTCCATATCATAGCAGTCGATACCCAGTTCCTGGGCCAGAAGCTTACCCATGGTCCTTCCGCCGCTTCCGTAGCTTCTTCCGATGGTAATAACGAAATTATTCATTACAGCCTCACCTACTCTCCCAAATAAGCCTTCTTAACGGTTTCATTATTCATAAGCTCTGTCGCATCGCCGTCCAGGACTATGTTGCCGGTCTCAAGAACGTAAGCACGATCCGCAATTCCCAGAGCCTTCTTTGCATTCTGCTCGACAAGAAGTACTGTTGTACCGCTTGCGGATATCTCTTCGATTATCTTAAATATCTCTTCAACGAATATGGGAGACAGGCCCATGGAGGGCTCGTCCATGAGGACTATCTTGGGATGGGACATCAGAGCCCTCCCCATAGCCAGCATCTGCTGCTCACCACCCGAAAGGGTTCCTGCCAGCTGAGTCTTTCTCTCTTCAAGTCTGGGGAATTTGGAATAGACCATAGCCAGGCTTTCTTCTATCTCCGCCTTGTCTTTCCTGGTATAGGCCCCCATCTTCAGATTCTCGAATACGGAAAGCTGGGAGAATACACGTCTTCCTTCAGGCACGTGGGCCATACCCATGGAAACTATCTTATGGGCGGGTGTCTTGGTAATGTCCTTTCCGTCAAAGGAAATGGTACCCTTCTTCGGCTGAAGCAGCCCTGTAATTGTGTGAAGAATGGTGGTCTTACCGGCACCGTTGGCACCAATAAGGGCTATTACCTCTCCCTCATTGACATCGAAGGAAATGCCCTTAATGGCCTTGATCACACCGTAATATACTTCTATATCTCTTATCTCAAGCATTGCCATGGGATCTTCCTCCTAATCACCGAGATAGGCCTTGATAACTTCCGGATTGTTAAGCACCTCGCCGGTAGGACCCTGACAAAGCACCTGCCCGAAATTAAGCACACTAAGTCGCTCACATATACCGGATACAAGTCTCATATCGTGTTCTATAAGTAAAATGGTCATATCAAATTCATCACGGACGAACTTAATGGTCTCCATAAGTTCCTTGGTCTCATTGGGGTTCATTCCCGCAGCCGGTTCATCAAGGAGCAGGAGCTTAGGTGACGTAGCCAGCGCTCTCGCCATCTCCAGCTTTCTCTGCTTACCATAGGGAAGGTTGGACGCTTTATAATCCTTCTCCCCATCCAGGTCAAAAACCTTCAGCAAGGACAGGGCCTTCTCATCCATAAGCCTCTCATCCTTGAAATATCCGGGCAACCGGAATATACCCACAGCCGTGGAATAAGCAAACTCGTTATGAAGTCCCGTCTTGACATTATCAAGAACAGAAAGATTCTTAAAAAGCCTGATGTTCTGGAAGGTTCTTGCTATACCGGCCTTATTGATCTCAACGGTATTCTTCCCGGTAATATTCTCTCCGTCCAGCATGATTATACCGTCAGAGGGCTTATATACACCGGTCATAAGATTAAAGACGGTAGTCTTGCCTGCGCCGTTAGGCCCGATGAGTCCGTATAGCTCACCTTTTTCTATAGAAAGATTAAAATTATCAACTGCCCGAAGGCCTCCAAAGGAGATACCCAGGTTCTTAATATCAAGTATTGCCATACCTAGACCCCCTTCTTCCCGGCACCTTCAACATGGTGCGCTCTCTGTGTTCCGGCAGTCTCTGAAAGATCCGGCCCGTTTTTATGCAGAAGTCTTCCGATACCGTATTTCTCACGGAAGTTGATACCTGCCGGTGATGAGTTAAAGAGCATCAGCGCTATAAGAAGTATAGCATATATAAGCATCCTGTAATCATTAACCGCACGAAGAAGTTCCGGAAGCAGGGTAAGGATAATGGCTGCGATAATGGAACCTCTGATGTTGCCTATCCCGCCCAGTACAACGAATACAAGTATCATAATGGACATATTGTATCCGAAGTTCTTGGATGTAGCCGCAAGGGTGGATAGGTTGTGGGAATACAGGGCCCCTGCCACTCCCGCCAACATAGCGGATATGGAGAAGGCCAGCATCTTATACTTTGTAAGATCTATACCGATGGACTCGGCAGCTATACTGTTATCCCTGATAGCCATAATAGCTCTCCCCGATCTGGAATTGATCAGGTTAAGCACTATAAATAACGTAATAAGCAGGAGAATAACTCCGATGGTAAAATTGGAACTATGGGGGGTTCCCGTGATACCGGTGGCTCCGTTAATGATGATCTTGCCATCGGACTCCATATTCAGATCCGACGCCTTGGTTATACAGAAATGAATGCCCTTGGAGTCAACGCCCAGATATATAACATTCATTACGTTCTTTATTATCTCTCCGAAAGCCAGGGTAACAATGGCGAGGTAATCGCCCTTAAGCCGCAGGACAGGGATACCTATAAGGATTCCCACTATGCCTGCACATACCGCAGCAATGATTATGGCAATGATAAACCTTAAAAGATCATTCTCTATGGATGTGGCATTGATCTTTGAAAATGCAGCACTGACAAAGGCTCCCACACACATGAATCCCGCATGTCCAAGGCTCAATTCTCCCAGGATGCCCACGGTCAGGTTAAGGGAAACAGCCAGAATGGAGTACGCACACAGGGGAACCAGCAGGCCCTGGATAAGATTGGTCACGCTGCCGGTACTTACAAGAGTCTGCATGACTATATATGCCACAATGACCATGGCATAGGTTATGATATTGCTTCTGGTGGATTTCTTCATATTCTTAAGCATACTTCCACCTACACTTTCTCATTAATGGGCTTGCCCAGGATTCCCGTGGGCTTAACCAAAAGAACGATGATAAGCACCGCAAACACGATGGCATCGGCCAGCTGTGAAGAAATATAAGCCTTACCCAGTATCTCTATGATACCAAGGAGCAGTCCACCGATCATAGCACCGGGAATGGATCCGATACCGCCGAATACCGCTGCGGTAAATGCCTTGATACCGGGCATGGAACCTGTATAGGGCGTAAGTGTCGGGTATGCTGAACACAGCAATACTCCTGCAATGGCTGCTAACGCTGAACCTATGGCAAATGTCATGGATATCGTCCCGTTAACATTGATACCCATAAGCTGGGCGGCGCCCCGGTCTTCGGAAACAGCCTTCATAGCGCAGCCTGCCTTGGTCTTATTGACAAAGAGGGTAAGCGCCACCATGATAATGACTCCGGTGATGATGGCCACTATGGATACTCCGGTGATAACCAGCTGCCCATCCGCAAGAACAAGGGGTTCAAAGGGAACCACCGACTTAAAGGACTTGGGGTTGGCACCGAATACTAGAAGCGCGATATTCTGAAGCAGATAGCTGACTCCGATGGCAGTTATAAGTACTGCCAAAGGGGTAGCATTACGCAGGGGGCTGTATGCCACCTTCTCTATGGTCATTCCCAGAACAGTACAGATAGCCATAGCTATGACAATACCCAGTATAGTGGGGAATCCCATGGTGCTGACTGTGATAAACACCACGTAACTTCCTATCATAATAACATCGCCATGGGCGAAATTAAGCATCTTGGCGATTCCATATACCATGGTATAACCCAGCGCGATAATGGCATATATACTACCTAGACTGATCCCGTTGATCAAGTGGGTTAAAAAATCCATACGAACACTCCCTCAAATTATTAAATATATTCTAAAATTAAACAGATTTACACAAGTAAACATTATAGCACTACGTTTTGTTATTTTCAACTGAAACAAAAAAAGGAGACCGCTTTCTTTAAACGGTCTCCTTTGACTTTATCTTCTGTTATCGGTAACGATCCGAAATTAATCCATAGCGGTGTATGCACCGTTCTTGATAACCATTGCCTTGGGATCTTTGTTAACTGCTCCGTCAGCGCTCCACTTCATTCCGGTACCTGTAAGTCCGTCAAATGAAAGTCCTGTGATAGCTTCCTTTAAGAGCTTGCAGATCTCATCTGTCTTCATTCCGGCTTTAACACCTGACTTCTCAGCTGCTTCCTTGATGATGTAGATAGCATCATAAGCATCTGCTGCGAACTGGATAGGTGTAACATTGTTGTATGCCTTCTTGTATGCTGCTACGAACTTCTGTGTCTTCTCATCCTGTGCATCGGCAACGAAAGGTGTAAGAAGAACTACGTTCTCAGCCAGCTTTGTATCAAAGTTCTCAACTCCGAGGATTCCGTCCATACCGTCTACTCCGAAGAATGTAGGTGTGAACTTGATCTCGTTAGCCTGCTTTAATACTACTGCAGCTACTTCATAATAGAAGGGGCAGAATACAAGATCAGCTCCTGCTGATTTGAACTTATTAAGCTGTGCGGAGAAGTCTGTCTTGGACTCATCAGTAAATGCTTCCTCAGCAACTACCGTATATGTGCCTGACTGATTCTTGGATTCTTCCATGAACTTCTCATAGATACCCTTTGAATATACATCTGAAGAGTTGTATAATACTGCAACCTTGGTAGCGAGCTTCTTGGTTCCGATATACTTTGCTGAAGCAATACCCTGGTTAGGATCTGTGAAGCATACCTGGAATACGTTGTCCTTAGCGATAACATCCTGTGATGAAGCTGAAGGAGTCAACTGGAACATCTGGTCAGCTGATGTCTTCTCGGTAACAGCTATACAGGGTGTAGTTGTAACTGTTCCCATAAGGATCTGCATACCCCAGTCCTTAAGTGTATTGTAAGCATTAACGGATTTCTCTGCATCATGCTCATCATCTTCAAACTTAAACTCTATCTTGGATCCGCCGATACCACCTGCTGCGTTGATCTCATCAACTGCAAGCTGAGCACCGTTCTTAACGGCCTCTCCGTAAAGGGCTGCTGCACCGGTTACAGGTCCGATGCTTCCGATCTTAATGGTGGAGCCACCTGCTGCTGCGCCTGAACCTGCTGCTGCACTTGATCCTGCTGCTGCACTTGAGCCTGATCCTCCTGATCCGCCGCATCCTGAGATGGCGCTTACGACTAAAAGTCCTGCCATAACGAGACTAACAATTTTCTTCTTCATTATATTTCCTCCTTTAATTACGTTCTCTCTCGCAGTACCTTGAACACATGCGTAATCTCGCACTCTTGTTCAATTTGTTGTCTAGTCTACTATTATTAAAAGAGCATGTCAACTGCTTTTGAAAAATCGCCCTAAAAATGTACCCTTGATATCAACGTCTTCATTAAGAGGCGGTTTCTCCCGGTCTTCCTTCCATTTGAAGTATTCATCATCAAGGTTAAAGTCTGCTGCGGAATACTCTCCGTCTTTCTTAGGAGGAAGGTCAAGCTGCTCATCCAGGAGCCTCTCTCTTTCGCTTCGGTCTTCGGCTTTTCTGCTCTCATCCATCCGGGTACTGCTCTCGGCATTCTGCATCTTTTCTTCCTCAAGAGCCTTCTTAAATGCAGGATGATCGGTATTGACATTGACCACCACTTCCGAGTTGCTCATGCGGCGCTCATAATCGTCGATCTCAACCTTGATAGTTCCGCCATCTCTGGACTCTTCTGCTTTCATGGACAGCCTGGACTTGGTATCATCTTGTATCTCACCGTCCACCACCTTATTATAACGCTCTCTCTCCTTCTCGCGGCGCTTCTTCTCATCAATGATAATGTTCAGATACTCATTGCCTGAGGAGAGGTCTGCAAGCTGCATATGAAGTTCATCCCTGTTCTTACCGATCAGCTCAACCTGACTGTCGATCTTTTTGAGCATCGCTTCATATTCTTTCATTACGTTCTTTCTGGATTTGTTCACCGTATCCCGCAGCTCATTCAAAGCATCGTCGGAATAAATGATAGAAGCAGCATATATCTCCTCGGCGCTCTTGGATGCATCATCAATGATCTTCTGGGCATCCTTCTGAACTCTCTGGATGGCCCGCTCCTTGCTCAGTTCATTGACCTCGTAAGCATCCATGATCTCAAGAAGAGCATAATTAAGTCTTTCAAGAAGCATAAATACTTCTTTTTTATTAACGATGACCTCAGATCCGGATTCATTCGCCGATGGGCATCCGGATAAAAGCACATGGATCTCTTTTAATATCTTCTCAATCTTATCGGGCATGATACTCACCTCTACTGTATCTTAGACTTAATGACCTCAACAGCCTTTTCTTTTTGAAGATCCTTATCTTCGGTATTCTCAACCTCTATATCCGGCTTGATCCCATTCTTGTGGATATCGCGGCCGCTCGGAGTGTAGTACTTGGCTATGGTAAGCTTAACCGCAGAACCATCTCCCACCGGATAGGTCCCCTGTACTATCCCTTTGCCGTAACTGGTGGTACCCACTACGGTAGCGTATCCGTTATCCTGCATGGCCCCTGCGAATATCTCCGTAGCGCTGGCAGATGAACCATTGATAAGAAGCACGCAGGGAATATCAAGCACTCCCCCTTCTCCCGACCCATAGGTCTGACGATTCTTATCCCTATCCTCCAATATTAAGGTATTGCACTCAGGCAGGAGATAATCCAGCATGTTGAGAGTAGTATGAACAAGACCACCCGGATTGCCCCGGAGATCAAATATCACACCCTTCATTCCCAGCGACTTCATCTCTTCATACTTTTCTTTGAACTGCTCTTCGGTGAGAGCGTGAAAGTTCCTTATGGTAATGTACCCTATATCCCCCTCCAGCATGGAACCTGAAACAGTGGGGATAACGATCTTCTCAAGGGCAACATCCATCTTTATTGTCTCATTGGATGAGGGCCTGTACAATGTAAGGGATACCTGATCCTTATCGCTGGTCCTGATATATGTAGACAAGGCTGAAGCAGTCTTGTCAGTGTAGTCAGTCCCGTCTGCCTCGGTAATGATATCCTTGGCCTTGATACCGGCACGCTCTGCGGGGGTTCCCTCATATACCGACTGGATCTCCACACCCTTGCCGGTCTTGTTGGACATTGTAACGCCAATGCCCCTGTATTCTCCGTTATTGGTCTCAGACTGCAATCCGTTCTCCTCGGGAGTCAGATATGCAGCATAATCATCATCCAGGCCGGCAACAAGGCCTTTATATATTCCGGTCTCCAACCGGTTGCCGTCTATATCATAGTAGCTGTTATGATCAATGATCCCTTCTATGACTCTGAGCTTATCAAATGCCGAATTATTATCCAGTGAATAATTCGTGTTGCCGGTACCGTACTTCACAATATCAAGTACTTTAAAAGCTCCGGCTACTATACCGCAAAGAAGGATAACCAGAGCAGCTCCGGTTATCATTCCTTTTAAAAATCCCTTATTCTTCATATTACATCAAATCCTATACTTTCATGTGCCTTCTGACTGTAAAGAAACTTCCGACAAAACCGATGCCCACCCCAAGCGCAAGGGAAATGGGAAGAAGGGTCCTGTATACATCCTCGACCGGCATAAACGTCAGCAACTGCTCAAGTATACTGAACCGTCCCAGGATATAGGATACCACATTCTTATATGCAAAATAGAAGATCACCAGCGGAATAATGGTTCCTATAAGTCCTATAAGGATTCCTTCTATTACAAAAGGCGCGCTGATGAACCCGTCCTTGGCTCCGATAAGTTTCATGATGGCGATCTCTTCCTGGCGAACGGATATTCCGATGGTAACCGTATTGCTGATAAGGAAAACAGCCGCACACAGGAGAATGATTATAATAGCTCCGGATACGTATCCCAGCAGCTTGTTAAAATCAGACAGAGTCTTGGCCGCCACCTCGGATTGTTTGATCTCCCTTACCCCGTCAATGGACTTGAGGTATGTAACAAGGGCTCCCTGCATGGAAACATCATTCAGGTATACTTCATAATTTGCGGAATCCGCCAGCGGGTTGTCCTCCAAAAATGCCGATGCAAGCTCTGAATTCTCATCACCCAGGTAATCCCTGATGAAATTATGCAGGGCTTCTTCAGCCGATACAAACCTTACCTCGGATACCTCTACTCTCTTCCTGATCACATCGCCAATCTGGTCTATCTTAGCGTCAGATATTCCCTCATCAAAGAAAACGGTAACAGCCACACTTGACTCGGCTTCCCTCACCATATTCTGAAAATTGACCAGCACTGAAAAGAAGCAGCTGAACATGAATATGCATGCTGCCATGGTGGCAATAGACGTAAATGAAAACTTTTTGTTTCTTCCTATATTTTTAAATCCCTGCCTCAGAGAATATAACAATGTCCTAGACCTCCTCTATATTACCGCCGTATCCCATATCTTCAACTATGGTCCCGTGGTTCATTCGGATAACCCTTTTTTTCATGGCATTAACAATATCCTTGTTATGGGTAACAACCACAACGGTGGTACCTCTTTCATTAGCCTCCTCCAGGAGCCTCATGATCTCCCAGGAATTATTAACATCCAGGTTACCCGTGGGCTCATCGGCCAGCAGGATCTTAGGCTCATTAACCAGCGCTCTGGCAATAGCGACCCTCTGCTGCTCTCCACCTGATAACTGATCCGGACGGGATCTGTACTTTTCGGCCAGGCCTACCATTGAAAGCATAACGGGAACCTTTCTTCTGATGACCTTGTTGGGTACGCCGATAACCCTCTGGGCAAATGCAACATTTTCATACACATTACGGTCCGGCAAAAGCCTGAAATCCTGGAATACAACTCCCAGTTCCCTTCTAAACGCCGGAATATGACGGCGTTTAAGCTTATTGAGATTGCGTTCCGCAACCGTGATCTCACCATAATCCGGATTAAGCTCCTTAAGCAAAAGCTTAAGCAAAGTAGACTTGCCGGAGCCTGAGGGCCCGACAACAAAGACAAATTCTCCCTTACGAACATGCAGATTAACACCCTTAAGTGCCGGTGCCCCTTTAATATAGGACATACTGACATCCTTAACAGTAATCATGTGAAATAAAGCCTCCTTATACTCTCTTACCCGATATCCTAGTAATCTATAGTCTCCATATACTTCATGTACTTAACAACCATAAGAGCGATCTTGAAGGTGATTGCATCTTCGAAAACTCTCAGGTCAAGCCCCGTACTCTTCTGTAACTTATCAAGCCTGTAAACAAGTGTATTTCTGTGGATATATAACTGTCTTGAAGTCTCTGACACATTCAGGCTGTTTTCAAAAAACTTGTTTATGGTGACCAATGTCTCATCATCGAATTCATCCGGGGATTTGCCCTCAAATATCTCCTTTATGAACATCTTGCATAAGGGGATGGGCAACTGGTATATAAGCCTTCCTATACCAAGAGTATTATATGCTATGATGCTTCTGTCCGCAAAGAATATCTTGCCCACATCCAAGGCCATCCTGGCCTCTTTATATGACTTTGACACTTCTTTGATCTCATCGACGATGGTTCCGTATGCCACTCCCGAGGTTCTCCCCCCTGCAGCGTTAACAGCCTTAGACAGAGCATTGGCAGTCTTATCCACCGCTTCATATCCTTCTTCATCCTCCAGAGACTTGACAACGATTATATTCTTCTCATCAACAGCGGTAATAAAATCCCGGCCTGAAGAACCGATAACATTCTTTACCTTCTCAATATCCTGACCTTCATTCTCCCGGTTAGTCTCAATAATATATACTACTCTCTTGAGATCCGTCTCTATATGAAGTTTCTTTGATCTGTTATATATATCAACAAGCAGAAGATTATCAAGGAGCAGGTTCTTAACAAAATTATCCCGGTCAAACCTCTCCTTATATGCAACGATAAGGTTCTGTATCTGGAACGCGGCAACCTTACCGATCATGTAGACTTCCTCGCTGCCTCCCTCTGCAAGGAGAATGTACTCCAGCTGGTGCTCATCAAATATCTTGAAGAACTGGCAATTACCCACAGTCTGGCTCTCTGCCGGAGAATCAATAAAGGGAAGGATGGACGATGTGTATTTGCCGTTCTCGGCAAATGTGGCAGCAAGAAC
Organism: Lachnospiraceae bacterium; assembly: GCA_017550165.1. GTDB lineage: Bacteria > Bacillota > Clostridia > Lachnospirales > Lachnospiraceae > SIG280. The sequence continues at coordinate 36,958 of JAFZQH010000035.1, forward strand.
AGCTCCGTCGGTGTCTGCCACGCACAGATCGATCCTGGTGATTGCTTTCAGCCCTTCTATAGTACTCTGGAGTATCTGATTGGATATCATTAAACAGTCACTTCCTTATCTGAATCTGAATTCTCTCCCAAAATTAAAACAGGATGTTAAAGTTGTACAAAGCAACAGTCCCTTTTATTGCACTTTGCTAAACCCTATTGTTTATTTTAATACATTTAACCAATCAATGAAAGACTTTTTTAGATATTTTTTCTTGTTTAAAACAGCGAAAACGGCAGGTCACCCTGCCGAAAGTCTGCGTCAATTATACTTATTGGCACGCCTGTATATAAACTTCTTAAAGAGCGCCTTTCTGATCCCTCCCAACACTCCGGAAGAGCGGCCGAGACGCCGGTAATGATTGCCTATCCCCCAGAAAACTTCTATGGAAAGCTGTCCCTTGTATCCGTTCATAAGATCCTTGTTATAGACTATATCAAGCAGGGAAATGACCACACCCACATTTCTGGAATTAACTTCATTAACAACCTTCTCCCAGTTGAAGTCCTCTGCCTCGGTATTGACCACCAGTGGTTCAGACAGGGTAACGGCACCGTTGATATCAAGCAGATACTCCCTGAACCATCCCGCGCTTTCTTCGGACTCTGCGAGAATACAAACGGTCTTACCGCTCTCCCTGATACGTTTCAGAAATAGCCTGACAAATGTCGCGTCCTCTACATCCCTTTTTCTGGTCTTAGAGTCGGCATTGATAAGGGGAAGAATCTCTGAATCGGAAATAACCGAAAGATCGACATTTTCAAGATAATTCCCTATATCAGGGTCTCTCTCCGCTTCGTTCAGGGTGTCCAGAAAAACCATCTGAACATCATTGACAACCCTGTTATTCAGGTAAGTCTCCGCATGAGCCACTGAACTCCTGCAAGTATAGTTATCTATGTTTAATCCGAGAATTAAAGCTTTCTTGGCCATAATTTATCCTTCGCTTGTCATTATTTGCTCTCGTGGTAGTATACCAAAAGTGGTTTTTTATTTCAACCTGAGACGCTCTTAAGACAAAACCCTGGTAATACAGGGATTAATACCAATAATTCAAACAAATCTAAACGCATTGTAATAATTGTTTCATAATAATTAAGATTTGCCGGATATATATCAGATAATAAAAAAGTCAATATCTCATTTTGGCATTTTCGATATATGATAAATATTTGTCAGAGATAAACAAAACAAGTGTTCTTGAAAAAATAAAAAAAAGGGTTAATTTCTGTGGATAATGTGAATAACTTCGTGTATAACTCCTTTTTTTCGTACTTTATTCCCCCGAAAATGTGGATAACATTTTTGTAAAGAACTGTAAGGTAAAAAATCGATGGATTTTTGTTGTATCATGAGCACAGTTAACACTTGATTAATGAATTTTGTGTTTTTACTTTACAATCCATCGGGAATCCCCATTTTTCGGTCGATACGAAAGTGCCGTCATATAGCTCGGGGAATATTTGTGCACCTTGTCAGGCGATTAAGATAAACTAATACGTTAGTACTTGTTGTATGCGCACAATTTGACACTTCTTTTGGCTTTTTGGTTATTGATATAATAAACTAATAATTGTTCGACAAATGAAAGAGCAGGGAAAATGCATTTCCCTGCTCACTTATATCTTTCTTATCATACCACGGATCATCCGAGGATCCTTCTGACTGCTATGGGACTTCCTATACCTGAAACTATAATTCCCGTACTGGGATCACTCGCATGAACCATCTGCCCATTACCGATGTAGATTCCCACATGTCCGCTGTAGCACATTATATCTCCGGGCTGAGCTTCTCCTACAGACACCCCGTACCCGCAACCTCTCTGTGCGCCGGACTGATGCGGAAGCCCTACTCCGAATGCTGAGTATACACTCATTACAAATCCTGAACAGTCCGTTCCGCTGGTAAGACTGGAGCCACCATATACATACGGATTGCCGACAAACTGGAGTGCATAACTTGCAACTGCCGAACCGGAACCGCCGCCTGATGATGCAGCAGATGATGAATTCTTTTCGGATGACTGCTTGTTGGACGACTGCTTATTGTTATTAGCGGCTGCCTGTGCTGCCGACTTGGCCTGGGCGGCCTTGGCATCTGCAGCTGCTTTCTTTTTTGCGTTCTCTTCTGCTTTAAGTCTGGCTGCCTCTTCTTCCTTGGACTCAGCCTGAACATACTTGGAGCTTATATCAACAAACTCGGTAGATACATATCCAACCTTTTCGCCTACTACAACTCCTACCCATCCTTCAATGGATTCATCCTTAACAATAAGGGTGTCCCCTTCGGGAATAAGGTCCATGATAGGAGCATCCGTGGAGGCTTCCTTCCTGACTCTTAAAGTCTCTGTCGTAACCTCTGCAATCCTTGTACGAACCTTCTCGGCTAACTCCGGATCATCTCTTACAACGAATTCCGCCTTGACATATCCTTCAACGTTACCTGATTTGATCTTGTACCAATCGCCTTCTTCTTCCAAAACCGTAGCTGCAGAATTGTTATACAGCTTACCGAGAACTTCACCGTCTTCACTTGGGAGACTTCTGATGTTGACATAATCATTAACCTGAGCAATGGCGATATCGGCAAATTCCGAATCCTCTTTCGCTTTCTTGGATGTCAGGACCACTTCCCGAACATCTGCAGAAACACCTGCCATAACCGTGTTACTCTCAACCTTATCATCATTCTCTTTAGCCTTGACAGTATCTTTATCCTCGTCAGCCTTTGCAGTATCAAGATCTGCAACTGCTGTCATATTACCAAATCCTAATGATAAACCTGCTGCGGGGAAATTCTGTGTGATCTCTGCTACACTCAGTTTCCCGTCTGCTGCTATAACGCTCGTCCCTGAGAAAACAATAAGACTGGCTGCTGCGAAGCATGCAACGCGTTTTGCCACCTTCTTGTTCATAACCTGCCTCCTTAATATATTATAAAGATAATCATATTTGTTACGAATCTGTTAACATTTATTACGGTGACATTGTAACAAAATTAACGAAGCCTGTCAAGGCGATAGCGTTTTCTTAAAAAAATCTTCATTATTACAGCAGTTTTTCTGCAGATGTTACAGCATTGGCACCATCGGAAACGGCTGTAACAATTTGACGTAATTGTTTTGTACGGACATCTCCCGCCGCAAATATCCCGGGTACACTGGTGGCACATGTCTCATCTGCAATGATATATCCCGCTTCATCCGTATCAACAACAGAAGAGAATACCTCTGAACCGGGTGTGATGCCCACCGCAATAAATACCCCGTCAGTCTTAAGGGGATACTCCCTGTTCTCCTTATTGTTATATACCGTCAGCTCCTCAACTTTACCGCTGCCTTTGATCTCCCGGACCTGAGTGTTCCATAGGACCTCTACATTGGGGAGGGCACGGAGTCTTTCCGCAAGGATCCTGGCTCCCCTGAACTCATCCCTTCTGTGGATCACGTATACTTTGGCAGATGTACGAGCCAGATATATAGCATCTTCCAGAGCTACATCACCTCCGCCGACTACCGTAACGACCTTATCCTTAAAAAAGGCACCGTCACAGGTGGCACAATATGACACACCCATACCGGCGAGTTCTTCCTCCCCCGGAACTCCCAGTTTTCTATGTGTCGCCCCTGTGGCGATAATGACCGTGCGGGTTTCATAACTCCCTGAATCGGTCACTACCTTCTTAACGTCTCCTTCAGCCCGGAGAGAGATAACATCTTCCGTTATAAATTCGGCGCCCATGGCGTCAGCATGTTCCCTCATCCTCTCGGCAAGATCCAACCCGGATATTCCCTTGCTTCCGGGATAGTTATCTATCTCGTAGGTGTCATTGACCTGACCTCCGCTTATATATTCCCTCTCAATGACCAGTGTCTTAAGCATGGCACGCTGAGCGTAAATGGCCGCGGATAACCCTGCGGGTCCCGAACCTATGATTATAACATCGTACGTCATCTGTAATCCTCCTTTACAATGATTCCCTGCCGGTCAAACCGGATCTTTTCCTCTTTGAGAAGATGGCCCACTGCCCTTTTGAATGCATTCTTGCTCATCCGAGTGATCTTCCTGATATCCTCCGGCGAAGAACTGTCATTCAGTTCAAGACGTCCTCCGTTGCTTTTTAATAAGGAAAGAAGTGCTTCAGCATCATCGTCCATCTGCTTGTATGCTTTCTTCTTCAGAGAAAGATCCATCTTGCCGTCTTTTAAAACATTAGACACCCTGGCTGTTACCCTCTGGCCGTATTCCAGGCTGTCATCGTACTCCCTGGGAGGGATACGTCCCTGATAAATGCCGTCAACCGCCACGTACACCCCGAATCGCTCCGAAATGTCATACACAAATCCCGTAACCACATCATCTCTCTTGTATGGAGAAGTCTTGATAAGATGATCATAAACCTTCATGGTGGTACACAGCCTACTGCTCTTATCCACGTACAAGGCCACCAGGACTTCATCGCCCTTCTTCACCCTGTGTGTCTGCTCTTTAAAAGGAAGTAAAATATCTCGCTCCAGTCCGCAATCCACAAACGCTCCGAATTTGCCGGTGTCTGCAATTTTAAGGATCTCCGGCCGCGCGGTAGTGATAAACGGTTCGTTAACGGTGGATATTATCCTATCCTTCGAATCCTTATACACGAAGACTTCCAGCGCATCCCCGATCTTCAGGTCTTCCGGGACCTGCTTGATGGGAAGGAGAACCTTCTCCTTTTCGGGGGCCCATCCTTCCTCTGCCAGATAAACACCGAACTCCTCTCTGCTTATACAATAAAGAATCTGCTTCTCTCCCAGTCTGAGCATATGTCCTCCTTGAATTTATCTTAAGCCATACTCTATAACGGAATACTCGTTACCTTCCTGATCATCAAAACGAACATAAAAGAGATCATCCTTTTGGCATACCATGACACAAACCTCATCGCCCAACTTAATGGAATTCTTATACTCCACTCTCAGGGTCGATACCTCCCTGTCCTCCGGGAGGTAATTGGAACTGATCTTCACATATTGACCGTTATTAAGATGGATATTGGAGTCCAGCCGGTCTCTCATGACAGTAAATGTATCACATTTTTTAAAATCACCCTCAACCCGGATCTTACGGGATCTTTCCTCCATGTCCAGCCGGGGCTCGATATCGTAGGCATCAATCTCCTCCTGAGACATGACCGCAGGAAAACTCTTGGCCATATCATAAAGAGCCCATATGGAATCAGCTCTGGCACAAACCTCATTATCCTTATCTCTCAGGACATAATTCCTGTTCCCGATGAACTTGCGAAATGAATAGGGCCATGTATCAACGGAGATCTTCTCTCCCAGCTTGGGAAGCCTGAAGATTTCCACCTGCCAGGAATTAATGATCCAGGCCCTGTTGCCGGCCGCAAGGCTGTCCGGGCCCAATCCCACATCCTGAGAGTGCAATGTAGAGCAGTCCTGAAAATAGTCTATCAGACCGCCAACAGATAACTTGCCATTAGCGCCCGTCTCGCTGAATCTGACCCTTCCTTCCATTGTGTACATGTAATGATCCTCCTGAAAATAAATCGCCATATGAATCTGTGTGAACACAGATTCGTGCGGCGGTCTTGTGCTACAAAAGGCTGATGCACACTTTGTGCATCAGCCTGCAAAGACTGGCCCACAAGGATTCGAACCTTGAAATGACGGAGTCAGAGTCCGTTGCCTTACCATTTGGCGATGGGCCATTATCGATAACAAAGGTTATTATATATGAATGAACTGTATATTGCAAGTGTTTTATTGTTTCAGTATTATCGTCTTCCCGTCAAGCACTGCATAACTTACGGCTTCCCCCTTTTTGAAGGATACATTTCCATTCAGTCCCTCCGTGATCTCTTTTATGATATTATCACAGGAACCACAGGACAGTGCGGCCTTGACAATAATGTCGGATGCGTAATCCGTAGCCAGGGGGATGACCCCCTCTGAAGCCATGATATATTGAAGTTTTCCTATAGAACTGTAGTTGCAGCTTATCTCCCATATGTCACCGGCAGTCTTCTCGATAACGCTGCAGTGATCAAGTCCTTCCTTAACCGCAGCCTGATACGCCCTTACAAGCCCTCCTGTTCCCAGCAGCACTCCTCCGAAATATCTTGTCACTACCACAGCCGCATTATGGACCCCCTCTCCCATGAGGACCTCCAACATGGGGCGGCCTGCCGTACCGGAGGGCTCGCCGTCATCGGAGCACCTGGTTATCTCGTGGTTGTCTCCAATGGTAAAGGCATAACAGTTATGTCTTGCATCCCAGTTCTTTTTTCTTATCTCTTCGATAAAAGACATGGCACTGTCAAGGTCAGACACAGGACGGAGCGTAGCAATAAAACGGGATTTCTTCTCCGTGATCTCCCCATTTCCCTCCTTATACAGGATCTTAATGCTATCCGCCATGTGCCTTACCTTCCTTCCTGATCATTCATACCATGATTCGTAGAGATCATCCAGACACTCATACATCTCAACCGGTGTAACCCTGTTATACATAAGTGTCCTTGCCAGCTTCTCAACACAGTTCCTTGAACCGGATATGGGATAAGATGTCTCCGTCTCCGAAACCATATCGTTTCCATAGGAGGATCCCTCCTCCTTGATAAGCTCTATGGAGTACAGATCCGATCTCTCAACAACATAGTATTCCACATTAAACTCCTTAACTCCTTCCTCACAAAATGCTCGCCCTACTAAATAACGTCTTTCCAATTATCCAACCTCTGATTTTCCGGATCCTTGTTTTGTGCACGCCTAAAAGTATACTTGCATGAATGGGAAAAAGAAAGTGTTTTCGTTCGACGATTCTCGACGCTTTTCGACATTTTTCGACGTTTTTCGACACTTTTCGACACTTTTCGACACTTTTCGACATTTATACTACCACCTATTATCTGCTCTTGCAATTTTTTTCCATTAATCCTTTATTTAATACTCAACATCTGGTATAATCATTCTTGACTGAACACAAGTTCAACCTTTCTTTTATGGGAGGATGAAATGAATTACGGCAAAGAAAGCATCATGGCAACCCGTGATCCCGGAACAAGTAATAGAAAAAAAAATAAAAAGAGAACGGTGAGGGCCATCAAGGTGGTCCTGATCGCTTTCCTGGTCATCCTGGTAACGGGTCTTGGGCTATCCTTCGGCTTTATCAAGGGTCTTGTTGATTCTGCCCCCGATGTTTCCACAATAAATGTAGCTCCCTCCAAATTTGCTACGGTAGTATACGATGTTAACGGCAAGGAGGTTACCCGTCTGGTCCAGACCGGGTCTAACCGCGACTATGTTACCATAGACAAGATCCCTGACTGCGTCCAAAAAGCATTTATCGCTATAGAGGATGAAAGATTCTACGCCCATAACGGGGTTGATATCCAGGGTATCATAAGAGCCTTTATCGTAGGCATCAGTCGGCTCAGATTCAATGAGGGTGCCAGTACCATTACTCAGCAGCTTATAAAGAACAACGTCCTTACTGACTGGACCAGTGAGAGTACCTTTCTTGATAAGATCAAAAGAAAGATCCAGGAGCAGTTTCTTGCCATCCAGATAGAAAAGAAGATGTCAAAAGAAACTATCCTGGAGTACTATCTGAACTCCATCAATCTGGGTCAGAACTGTCTTGGGGTCCAGACGGCTTCCAAACGTTACTTTGATAAGGATGTTTCGGAACTGACCATATCCGAGGCAGCAGTCATTGCCGCTATCACCCAGAATCCCACGGGCAACAACCCTATCACTAATCCTGATAACAACAATCAGCGTCGTGAAAAGGTTCTTAACAATATGTACAAACATGAGTATATCACCCAGTCTCAGTTGAACGATGCCCTGGCAGATGACGTATACTCCAGAGTCCTTGTCACCAATCCCGTAGGGACATCCCTATCCACTACCTCTTATTTCACAGATGAGCTCATCGAGCAGGTGGCAAAAGCCCTTAAAGAAGAGAAGGGCTACTCAGATACCCAGGCTTATAACGCTATCTACAGCGGCGGTCTCCAGATATATTCCACTCAGGACATGGAGATCCAGAAGATATGTGATGAAGAAGCCAACAATGATAAGAACTATCCCCAAAGGATAGATTATGATCTTTCCTATCGGCTCACTGTCAAAAGATCTGACGGTTCCAACGAGAACTTCAGTGAGAATGACATGATCAAATACTTTAAGGAATCCAACCCCGGATACACTACCATTTATAAGGATCAGGAGCAGGCAGAGGCTGATATAGAGACATTTAAGAAGCATGTTATGAACGAGGGCGATACCATTCCCGCAGGGGGAGAGACAAAGTACTATATTCCCCAGCCCCAGACCTCCGTCACCGTAATGGATCAGTCTACAGGTCAGGTTAGGGCCATCGTGGGCGGCCGTGGTGAGAAGATCGGTAACATGACCCTTAACCGGGCTACCCAGACTACCAAGCAGCCCGGTTCCTGTTTCAAAGTGCTGGCAGCTTTTGCACCGGCCCTCGATACCGCGGGTGTCACTCTGGCTACTGCTATCCAGGATGCCCCCTACTCCTATTCCAACGGACGTCCCGTAAGGAACTGGTGGGGTGATTCCTACCGGGGCTTTGTTACCGTAAGGGAAGCTATCACCCAGTCCATGAACATCATTGCAGTTAAGACTATTACGGAGATCACACCCCAGCTGGGATTTGAATATCTCCTTAACTTCGGGTTCACAACCCTTGTAGATCACAAGACCCTGGAGGACGGTTCGATTATAAGCGATATAGGCCAACCCACTGCCCTTGGAGGAATTTCAATGGGTGTGAAGAACGTGGAGATCACTGCTGCCTATGCTTCAATAGCCAATAAGGGCACCTATGTTGAACCAACCTACTTTACAAAGATCCTTGATTCCCAAGGCAATGTCCTTTTGGAGAAGAAACCCACCACCAAGCAGGTACTGAAAGAACAGACAGCTTATCTTCTAACCAGTGCCATGCAGGACGTTATGACAAAAGGAACCGGCGCATCTGCCTGTCTCGCTAATATGCCTTGTGCAGGTAAGACGGGAACCACATCAGAGAATTACGATATATGGCTCTGTGCTTATACTCCATACTATACGTGCTCCGTATGGGGAGGCTATGATGTCAATACCAGTCTTTCCAACACCGGTTTTCATCTGGCAATATGGAGAAGCATCATGACCAGGATCCATTCAGATCTTCCGGTGAAAAACTTTACCATGCCCAGCGGCATTGTTACGGCCAATATATGCAAGAAATGCGGCAAACTGGCTATACCGGGTCTCTGCGATATGGACCCCAGAGGAAGTATGGTGGTTACCGAATTATTCATGGAGGGAACTGAGCCTACAGAACCATGCACCTGTCATGTAGACTCTGATGGTTCTGTATATCAGGTACTTCCGGAGGGTGCATCCGGAGGAACCGCCGATGACCCGTATCTTATCAACAGTCCCTACTTTATTGACGAGGACGGATATTATCATTATACCGATTCTGAAGGCAACCAGATGATAGCTCCTCCGGGATCCTACTTCCCAAACCAGGAATTATACCAACGCCGCAACCCCGACGGCAATCTAGATCCGGGGAATGACAATACGAACCCGAGAGATGATACCGGCGGCAACAGGGGCAATAGCAATAACAATAACAATAACAACAA
>JAFZQH010000036.1 GCA_017550165.1 Lachnospiraceae bacterium
CAAGTATCTTTGGGCTTATTAAAGCACTCCCGAAACTTAACACACATGTACTTGCCATACGGGAGTTCGTGCAGTGCACGAACTCTTCCCTATTGGAATCAAGATTGCGAACGAGCGAAGCGAGTTTCGCAATTACCTATATTGATGACATTATAACAAATTTATCGTGACCGCGTAAATAATTGTGGTATAATAACCAGGATTATTATTATAGGAGGAGGTATTACCATGACAAATGATGAAATCCGCAGTGCACTTGAAAAAATGCGCAGTGATCCAAGGTTTGCTGAATTACTTAAAGAATACGGTGAGACCGAAGACAGGCTGAAGGTCTATTCAGAGGTGGCAGGAAAGCTTGGGATCGATCTGCCGGAATCCGAACTTAAGGGTTATGTCAGAAAGGTGGAAGAAAAGATCAAGGCTCATACCGAAAAAGAGGCGGGTGCAATAGAGAGCATCCCGGATAACGAGCTTTCAGCTGTTGCCGGCGGAAAAGACCATGATAACTGCAAGGATACATTTAAGGATCGTGAGAATTGCTGGTTTAATGACGGATGCGACATAATCATCAACTCCTACGACGGATATAAGTGTCACTGTAACGGAAGCGACTGGCCATGCGGATCCTATGCTCATTGCAACCTGGGAATGGCTACCGATTGATAAAGGATATACTTAAATGGAGCATTATACGGATGTCAGCACAGGGCTGACAGGTGAAGAGGTCAAGGAAAGGATTGAACTGGGCCTGGTCAACAAGACCAGGGTTTCCTCTTCGAAATCCCTGAAAGATATAATACTGGACAATGTCTGTACATATTTCAACCTGGTATTTACCATCATCGCAGTTTTACTGATACTGGTAGGGTCTTTCAGGAATCTGACATTTTATATAATAGTGATCTCCAACACCCTTATAGGCATCATTCAGGAGCTTCGTTCAAAAAAGACCTTAGACCGCCTGCAGATGCTTAATGCGCCCAAGTCTGTGGTACGCCGGGAGGGGATCACTCAGACAGTCCTTTCAGAGGAACTGGTCCGGGACGATATCGTTGTATTTTCTGCAGGCAACCAGATCTGCGCAGATGCGGTAGTCGTATCCGGCAGGGCTTCAGTAAATGAAGCACTTATCACAGGAGAATCCGATGAGATCGTAAAAGAAGCGGGGGATCGTCTTCTTTCGGGAAGTTTTGTTGTTTCGGGAAGTTGTGATGCACAGCTGACCAATGTGGGCAGCGAATCCTACATATCCAAACTCACCATTGCTGCCAAACAGACCCGCAAGGGCGAACAATCGGAGATGATCCGGGATCTTAACAGACTGGTTAAGATCGTTGGTATCATTATCATTCCCATCGGCGTGATACTCTTCTCTCATCAGTATTTCCTCCTGAAGAACTCTGTGGAGGTCAGTGTCGTAGGTATGGTGGCTGCCATCTTGGGGATGATCCCGGAGGGCCTTTATCTTCTTGCAAGTGTTGCCCTGGTAGTCAGTGTTATCAGGCTTGCTCAGAAGAAAGTTCTGGTAAATGATATGAAATGCATAGAATCCCTGGCCAGGGTCGACGTACTCTGTGTCGATAAGACCGGGACCATCACGGAAAATACCATGGAAGTGGTGGGAGCTGAACCGGTGGGGAGTGCCCCTGCCGGAGACGGGACAAGCTTGGAGGTCCTTTTAAGCCGTTTTGTCAGCGGAATGAGCGGGGATAATCAGACAATGCAGGCTTTGAAAGCATATTTTAACTGCTCCGACGGGCTTATGCCGGATGAAACATGCGCATTCTCCTCTACTGCCAAGTACAGTTCTGCCACTTTCGGTGACAAATGCTATGTACTTGGGGCACCCGAGTTTGTTCTCCGTGACAGGTATGAAGCCTATCGTCATCAGGTGGAGGAATCGGCCTCCAAGGGTTATCGTGTACTGTCCTTCGGACTCTACTCCGGTAAGGCGGATGGCAAGCCCCTGACAGGGGATGTATCCCCCATAGCATTTATCACCCTTACCAATCCCATCCGCAAAGAGGCCCGGCAGACCTTTGAATACTTTGCCGAGCAGGGGGTTACCATTAAGGTCATCTCCGGAGATAATCCCCTTACTGTTACGGAAGTGGCCGGAAAAGCGGGAATTGAGAATGCCGATAGTTTTGTTGATGCCACTACTCTTGTGACAGAAGAAGATATATATGAAGCGGCGGAAAAGTACACCATATTCGGCCGTGTATCTCCCGAACAGAAGCGGATGCTTGTCAGGGCTTTAAAGGCCACAGGTCATACCGTTGCCATGACAGGTGACGGTGTAAATGATATCCTGGCCCTGAAAGATGCGGACTGCAGCGTTGCCATGGCTTCGGGAAGCGATGCCACTGCCAAGGCTGCCCAGCTGGTCCTTCTTGAATCGGATTTTTCCTGCATGCCCTCGGTCGTATTGGAGGGAAGGCGTGTTGTTAACAATATTGAGCGTTCAGCCAGCCTGTTTCTGGTCAAGAACATTTTCTCATTTTTGATGTCCTTCTTTTCCGTTATCATCATGGTAACCTATCCGCTGGAACCTGCCCAGATCTCATTGATCAGCATGTTTACCATTGGTGCTCCCGCATTTCTTCTTGCACTGGAGCCCAACAAGGAGCGAATAAAGGGACATTTTCTCTCATCGGTCGTAATCCGGGCTCTTCCTGCGGGTTTGACTGATTTTACGGTAATGAGCGTATTTCTTGTATTCTGTCAGATAATGGGCGTCTCACATCCGGAGGCATCAACAGCCTGCACCATTATCATGATAGTTGTAGGCCTGCTGATCCTTATTAAGATAAGCACCCCACTGGACCTCTATCGAGGAGGTACCGTCCTGCTGATGCTTATAGGGACCGTGGCGGCAGCATGGGTCCTGGGCGGATTGTTCGGCATCAGGCCGCTGTCTTCCAATACAATCATCCTTTTGTGCATTTTCTCGGTCATTTCCGTACCGGTACTTATCCTGCTGAGCCTGCTGACGGATAAGATCAAGGACCGGGTGCTCAGATCAAGGCAATAGAAACGTGAAAAAGGGTGGCCGCCGGCCACCCTTTACATATATTATCCGTTTTTTTAGGCTCGCATTTCCGCAAACACATGGATCCGCTCCATGGATTTGGTCACTGCCATCATTATCACGGTGAGAACCGGAAGGAGGATAAGCTCCTTGGGTATACGGCTGATCATGATGGCCGGGTATGTACTGGTCCCGTAAAGGATCGTAAGCCAGAGTGAATTAAGAAGGATATTCACGATCACGGTGTTAACGGCCTGGGCCGCGAAAACCCTCTGCCATGTCATCTCCTTCTTGTAGAGGAAGAATCCAAATATCAGGCCGGAAATGATGCCGCTGATGGTAAAGCCCGGGAAATAGGGCCCGGTAGGTTTCACTATAAATCCCCCGATATCCGACAGGGCACCGATAACTGCAGAGACACCGGGTCCGAAGAGATATCCGCCTATACTTATGGGTACGGAGCCGAACCTTATCTCAATGAACTGGTTGATGGGCAGCTTGAAGAGCCCGAGGATGATCCCCAAAGCTAGCAGCATGGCTGCTGTGGTCATTGTTGCTGTGTTACGAAGTTTCCTCATAAAAAAACACCTCCTTTGCAGTTCCTCTTACTACAGTGGAGATGTTCGAACGCATCTTATGTAGCAGCGGGATGCGACCACGAAACCGTAGATAAATCTTCGTCCCACCGACAACTCCCTGTTCAATGGGCACTTAACGCTTCGAGGCCTACTCTGCATGATTGTTATATGAGCTTTCGCTCGTTTACATTTTCATAATACAGCAGATTGATAACATGTTCAATAGCTTTTTAAAAAAATAAATGAAATCCGTCACTCCCGGTTCCGGTATCTTCGAAGGATGCCGTGGACGGCCTCCCTGGTTATGGTCCCGCTTAAAGGCTTGGTCAGATAATCATCTATGCCCAGTTCTCTGATACGCAAAAGGCTGTCTTCACTTTTATCCCCGGTCATTAAGACCGCCGGGATGTCCCATTTTGCACGTATCTCACTATATAATGAGAAACCGTCAATATCAGGCATTTCCAAATCCAGCACAACAAGAGAGATATCATTGCTCTCCAAAATATCAAGTGCTTCCTGCCTTGTCTGTACCCCGATGATATTAACGTCCTCCGTATCTTTAAAAATGTGTTCAAGGAGCATCAGGCTCACCTTATCGTCGTCAACCGCCAATACATTCTGCGTTTTTTCCTTGGTCTGTCTGAACCGGTATGCCTCATCCTCATCCATAATCTGAAGCATAATGTCTGCGATAGCCGGATCGAACTGGCTGCCTTTTCCTTTAAGTATCTCATCCCGGACTGTTTCCTGAGGAAGGAGCTTTCTGTAGCTTCTGTCACTGGCCATGGCATCATATGAATCCGCGACGGCGATTATACGGGCTATCTCGGGGATGTCTTTACCCTCCAGCCCATTAGGGTAACCTTTTCCGTCATACCGCTCGTGGTGGTATTTGGCGCCATATCCAACCCGCTCGTCATCATGGATATCACGAAGGATATGATATCCGCTGACGGGATGGATCTTCATCTGATCATATTCCGTATCAGTGAGCTTTCCGGGCTTATTGATAACCTCCTCCGGAACACGGATCTTTCCGATATCATGTAATATACCCGCATAATATACAACCTGTTGTTCTTCTTCGGATTTGCCCATCCTGCGGGCTATCTCCCTGGCATATTCCGCAACTCTCTGGGAGTGGCCGCTGGTATACCGGTCCTTGGCATCAATGGTGGAGGCAAGAGACCTTGTAACGTTCATATTGATCTGCTGCATCCTCTGAAGATTCTCCTGCTCCTTCTCCTGAATGCTAAGTTTATTAAGCACATGAGCCAGGGCCACGGATATTCCGGTTCCGATAAGGACCGCAACAAATGCAGCTATGAGAAAGCCGCGCATAAGTCCGCTTATGCCGCGCAGGAGTTCATCCCTGTCAGTAGCGATGCCCACATGCCAGCCTGTATTCTCCATTCTGGATACCACAATGCCACGTGTTATGCCGTCATAATCCTTAACATATACTGTTTCTCTTGAATCATTAAGTATATTGGCTGCCACATCGGCATATGGCGAATCGGGAACGGACATCATACCCTTTGGCGTATCGTCATAAGAATAGGCCTTGTTTGGATGAACGATCATCCCCATATTCTGATCTACCAGAAAAGCATATCCGTTAGTCGCCAGATCGGCTTTGCTTACAATATCGATCAATGTATTAACGAATACATCTGCGGCAAGGATCCCCTGAAGCACGCCATCCTTGTAAATTGCTTTTGATATGGTGATAATGGAGTATCCCGAGTCGGAATCCCTGTAGGGCGTAGAATAGAATAGCTCACCGGTGAATGCTGCCACGGTGTACCAGTCTCTTTCGTGGGCGTAATCCATAGAGCCATCCGGAAGAAAATCCGATGCACATGCCATACTGTTATCCGGATAAGTGAAATAGATATCATACATGTATCCGTTATCGTTTAATTGAGAGAAACTCTCGGAAAGATATTGATGAAAGGTTGCATAATCCTTTTCATAGATGCGGTTCATAGTGACCTCAACCGCAAGAGTATCGATGATGGTAGCCTGGGAATTCAGCCAGGCGGTAAGCTCGTTAGCATACTTGTCAGCAGCCACACTGTAGCTGTCCTCCAGTTGAGAGGACATGGTATCCCGAGCCCGCAGATAACTAAGCCCCGACAACAATCCGGAACTGATGAGTACCACAAGAACTATGGTTATTGTCATCTTAAAACGCAGGCTCTTCATCCGACCCCTCCCTCATTACATATCAGTATAACATATCGCCGAAAGGATAGATAATAAAGATGGTAAAAACGTGCCGGTGGCGGAACAGTTATGCATGACGCTTAGTGCTCCGAAGAATGAATTCCCGACGTATCCCGTATAGAATTGAATCAGTGGCGCCTTATCCATGCAAGTATATCATCATATGACATGCTGCCGTCGGCCACCCCTAATCCCAGACTTACAACATCCTCATTAGATGCTTCAATATGAACCCCATTTAGCTCCAGAAAGCTAAGCATAACGTACACCCCTATTCTCTTATTTCCATCCACAAACGCATGATCAGAGATAAGAGAAAAACCTAATCGTGCGGCTTTCTCCTCTTTTGACGGATACAGGTCTTCGCCATCAAATGTTGAGAACGCTGATTCAAGAGCTGACTCAAGCAAACCCTCGTCTCTAACACCAACGCTTCCTCCTGTCGCCTGCGCCATCAACTGATGAAGGAGTTTAACTTTATCACTGTCAAAACGTATCATTTGGCCAACTCCTTAAATGCATCCAGATATTTATCCAGTATTCTTTTTGTCACAATATCGATCTTCTCGTTCTCGGTAAGGTCTAACAGATAAGCGTCATTATCCATATCTATCACAAGATACTTTGGCTTGTTGTTCTTGAAAATGACAACTTCACCCGTCAGATCTGCAGTCCTGGCAACTTTCGAGAAATTCTGATTGGCTTGAGTCATAGAAAAGATGGATTCAGTATTAATAAGCATAATATATACCTCTGATTAATTGTATAAATATATCCTATATTGATTATATCGGATCATTTTATTATGTCAATACCGGATATCAATAATGGGCCGCTCAGTGGCGACCCATTATCAGATGTTTTACTTTCCGAGTATCACTTCAACCTTAACCGGCGCTTTTACATTCTTTGAAAATGTGTCCGCATCTGCCGGGCTTCCCACCACACTGCCGTAATGGGTAGGGATTGCTACCTCCGGCGCAATGGCATTGATCAGTTCTGCTGCTTCTTTTGCGTCCATGGTGTATGTTCCCCCTATGGGTACCATGGCAACGTCACACTTAACCGCCTTGGCCTCCGGCGTAGCGTCCATGTCGCCGGCTATATATATGCGTTTTCCCTCCACAGTCAGGATATAGCCTACCCAGCCGGAACTCTTGGGATGAAACTGCTTGGAGATGTTATATGAAGCCACGGTCTCTAATTTAAGTCCGCTAATCTCTCTGCTCTCGCCCGGTTTAACGGTTTCGACAGACCCCACGCTGCTCCCTACCTGTGAGGCCTTAGACGCCATGCCCTCCGGAACTATCAATACCGAGCTGCTCTTTGCAACCTTCCCTATATCCTCCGGAGAGAAATGATCCGAGTGGTCATGAGTTATCAATATATAATCCGCATCCTTCGGTGCTTCCTTCATCTGAAAAGGATCGATGTAAATAGCTTTGCTCCCGTCCTGGATCTTTATACTGCTCTGTGTAAAAACTCTTATATTTTTCATTATATCTCCTCCGTTCTGTGTGCCTGACGCTGACGCCGATGTGGCAGATGCCTCCATCGAAGAGGAGGCAGATACGCTTGACTGTGTGCTTGCTGATGCGGCGGCTGTTAAAGCCGCTCCCGAAGATGCGGCCCCGCCTCCCGCATTGCCGCAGGCGCTAAGGATTACAGTCATACACACTGCCGCCGCTCCCAATATGCTTTTTTTAAGTCTCATTTCGTTTTCTGCACCTCCTGTCGGATATCCTCCTCCAGTTCCTCAAGAGAGTCTGTGGGCTCATACCTTTTCACTACACAGCCATCCCGGTCAACCAGAAATTTGGTGAAATTCCATTTGATATCATCGGTAGTCTCATAATCAGGGTGTTCCGCTGCCAATTTGGCAGCCATGTATTTGGCTTCCTTAGTCTTGTTCCCGAAGCCTTTAAAACCCTGCTTTGACTTAAGAAACTCGAAAAGTTCCTCTGCCCTTTCTCCGTTAACATATATCTTGCCGTATCTGGGAAAAGTGGTATCATATCTGGATGTGCAGAAAGCCTGGATCTCCTTATTCGTTCCCGGCGCCTGTTTATCAAACTGATCACATGGAAAATCAAGTACTTCAAAGCCTTCCTTTTTGTACTTTCGGAATATCTTCTCCAGGAATTCGTATTGAGGTGTGAAGCCGCATCCCGTGGCAGTATTGACGATCAGCAGAACCTTATCCCTGTATTCGCGGAGGCTGCCGAAAGTCCCGTCCTGGTTTCTTACGGGGATAGTATAAATGGAATGGTCCTTTCCGGAGATAAATACTTCCACTTCTTTTATTATGCGATGAAGATTAGCAATGTCTTCAAGGATCTTCCCTGTTTCAAGAGAATGATTGCCGCCCCTGACGGTATGAAGAGGGATACCGGTTTTAGCGCATAATTCCCTGATATGTTTCCAATCAGCCCAGGTATCATTAGTCCCGTTAAATGCAATAGCATCGCTATCCGGCTTAATAAATGAGAAAGTCCTGGCCAGGGGCGTGAAATATATATGGCGTACTTTTGCGTTAAGAGACGAAGCAAAACCTGCAGCAACAGCTGTCCCGATACTTTTAGATATGAATAATACATCATCTTCTTCGGACATTTTCACCGGCTTTAAAGCTTCCTGCGTCGACTTAAAGCATTCGTTGAAAAACTCCCGCAGCTGAGCAGCCTTTACATCCTTAAGATGGACCTTCAACTCCGGATATTTTACTTTCACGATCTCATATCCGTGCTTGCTCGCCAGTTTACATGAATAATACAAAAGAGGCTTATCCGCATGATATCCTATCCCCGGAAAAACAACTGCTATCTTGCTCATATCTCCTCCTATATATACATCCTTCAAAAGGGTTATTTTCAATCCCACCAGTAAGCTCCATATACCCTGTCTATATGACTGCCGGTAACGCTGACCTCAAATACGCCCACGTATTCCGTAAAGTCTTCATCCGACCCCGTCTTTTTCCTGCTTTCCAGGCTGCGCATCCACTCAAAGACGCCCTCTCCCTGCTTATGACTTATAAACGGGGACATATCGCAGCTTGGGTCAAATACTGTATCCTTATCACAATACAGGGTTGCTTCCACAACATCCTCACTTGTAAACTCCATAACAGTCACGTTACGTATTGCGACTTTGTCCGGGAAGAATTCATAGGGATCAAGGCCGACACATATATATCTGACTCTGTGTCTGAGCATCTTGCCGGATGCCTTGACATAAGCATCTTTAAACCCATTATTCTTGACCTTCGTAAGGAGGCTGTTGGCCTCTGCTTCGGATAAAAACCTTCCTGCCGTAATACAGTATCTCGGATCCTTGTTCAGGTTCTCCCAATCAGGAGAATAAACAACAGCGGCATCGTATCCGTCATTTTTCAGTATCGTACAGGCATCCAGGGCGTCTTCCCTCTCTTTAAGAGATGATACCCACACACCGAAAAATCCGTCTTTATACTTTTCCAGATCCTGATCGGCAAAGGTAATGCCGCCGTCTATGGATGCAGAAGAAGAACTCTCCGAAGCCTTAGTTGATGAAGCGGGAGTTACTGATGAAGCAGCAGTTACTGATGAAGCGGCACTTGCTGTTGATCCTGCTAACGCAGAAGCCGCTGAAGCAGCTCCCGAAGATGCACCCCCGCCTCCCGAATTGCCGCAGGCGCAAAGGATAACAGTCATACATACTGCCACCGCTCCCAATGCATTTATTTTAAATCTCATAAATCTCATCTCGTTTTTCCCCCTCTTCGCCTATCAGTATAACACATCCCGGAAAGAATACATAATAAAGAAGGTAATTAGTATCAGTCAAGTAAACGTTGGCACTTTTTTCGTAATTCAAAAAAAATCGCTCTTTTCTCTGAAAAGGAGGCCTTTCGTCCGCTTTGCTCCCGAAAGCCTTTGATTCCAGTCGGCATACCTGCCGCCACTAATCCTTAGTCTGTCGAAAAGATTGAATATTACTCATTTCTTATCTTTTGATCATTTGTTTTTTACCATAATGGTGACTAAATCCATCGTTTTTTGCGCTTTTAGTCATCAAATGTGACGCTCTGGTAGTCATCTGACCTCCGATTCG
>JAFZQH010000037.1 GCA_017550165.1 Lachnospiraceae bacterium
AAATCCAATATACAAAATTTCATACTTTCACTTGACAACTCTTAGCAGGTCTTGCCTTCGGCTATATCCTTCCCACTACCGGGCGGATTCGGGACTTTAACCCGTTAGAAACGTGCGCCGCTGGGCGCACTGAGCACAAAAAAACACCCGGGAGCTGACCCTCCCGGGTGTTTATAGTTCGTGGAAAAATCCTTACAATTATTTTCCATTTACAAGTTAACACTAATTACAAAATATGTCAACTACTTCTTATCCATCCCCAGGAAATTCACTGCATCAACTCCGTTTATTATACCCCACTGCTGAGCCTTGATACGTGCTTTATACTTAGGATCTACTGATATTTTCTTGTATTCTAACGTTGCTGTCGCACCGGCCACACATTTTGACTCCAGATTACGATTTTTGATGGTGAACCCTGAGACCCTTCCTTTAGAATCATATGAGAATTTGGCCTTTGTATACCAGTTTTTCTCTGTCTTTCCGTTTTTCTTAACACGACACTTCGTTATGTTTCCCTTTGAATCCATAGTAAATGACTTTGTTACAACATCCTTGTTTCCGCCTTTTGTGTAGTATTCTTTGACATAATACACATGCCCCATCTTGTATTTATAATCCTTTTTTATTGTTTCCTGTACTTTTTCTCCCTGTTCATTTGTATACGATTGATCAATGGTGGCTGAAGCGATCACTCCGCCCTTCCATTTATATTTCACTGTCTGCTTACTGCCGTCATCATATTCAAAAACTGATTTGTTCAGCTTACCGTTCTTATATTTCATGTTTAGAGTATATGAGTAATCCATACCATTGTAGGTATATGTATTCACAGTTTTCGTAACCCTGTAGTTTTTGTCATAATAATGTTTCTGTGTTACATTTGATTCGTTATCACTGGTTACCGTATCAAACAACCCCGCCTTATTATAGGTGTACGTGAGCGTGTAATTCTGATCCACACCTGCATCGGTCACACCTTTAACATGAGCCGAAGATACTACGTACATTTTGACCTTCTTAGACGCAGCCGATGCTATTCCCGGCACAAAAAGCGCAGCCATCAAAACCGTAATAAACGTCAAACTAAGAATCTTCCTTAACTTTTTCATACAATTCCTCCTTCTTTTCATACACCTGGATCCGGTTCACTACTCCCACGGATATTTAATAATCGTAAACTTATGTTGAAATTATAGCACATTTCCATCATTTTATCTAAACTATTCATTAAGTGATCCGATATAAATATTAGATAGCATGGAGTATGTCTTTTTCCCGGTGAATGGATTTGCCGGGAGTACTTAGGAAAGGAGTCCGATCTATGAAAATCACTAACAGCGCTATCGCTATGTCCTCCACCCATCAGGAGCACTCCTACACTTATAGGGAAGCCATGACTTTGGAGGCTGCAAAATCTGACGGTGCCCTTGGCGCCATTCTCACTCTCTCATCCCGAGGCGAAGGAAAATCAGTAAAAGAAGCAATGCTGGAGTATAAGGATCAGCAGGAGGAAATGCTGGAAGAACGAAGGAAGCAAAACGAGGCCCGTTCACTGCAGCATATGGCTGACCAGATGAAGGTTCAGGATAATCAGTATGTCCCGGTCAATTCTGAGCTGGATTACAAGATCAAAATGCTTCGCCGGATGCTGGCTGCCCTTCGCGGCGAAAAATACGAGGATGAAGAGGATACCGGACCCTGTCTGAAGGGCAACACCCTGGATATGCGTTCAGCACATTTCAGGCAAATGAGCGCCTCATCATTTTCCGTTAGTGCAGAAAGCGTTATGAGAATTGCCGCCGGAACAGGAGGCGGGTCAGGCACGACCTGGCAAAAGATCACCGCTGTCTCCGGCTTTACAAGTGAGTCCGAGAGCACTTCATTTGCGGCAACAGGCATGGCACAGACCGCAGACGGAAGGAGCATCAGCTTCAACGTGGAACTGTCCATGTCCAGGGCTTTTATGGAGGAGTTCGATTTCCTTGAAGCTACGGAGTACATAAAGACCGATCCCCTGATGATCAATCTGGATACTGATATAGGCTCGGTAAGCGATAAGAAGTTCTATTTTGACCTTGACGGAGACGGCAGGAAAGAGAATATCTCATTTGCGGGGGAAGGCTCGGGATTCTTAGCTCTTGATAAGAACGGCGACGGCAAGATCAATGACGGGACTGAGCTCTTCGGAACCAAAAGCGGTGACGGATTCAGGGATCTCTCCCTCTATGACGAGGACAAAAACGGCTGGATCGATGAGAACGACAGCATCTTTTCCAAGCTTAAAGTCTGGACTAAGGATGAAGACGGAAATGACCGTCTCATAGACCTTAAGAATGCCGATGTGGGTGCAATCTACCTCGGTAACGCCGACACCCAGTTCTCCCTTAAGGATGATTCTCACAGGCTCAATGCAGAGATAAAGAAGACGGGCATATACCTCCGGGAAAGCACCGGCGCGGTAGGCACGTTGAACCACGTAGACCTGGCAGTATGATCAGTGAGACAGGGGACGATAAGACAGGGGACGGTTCTCTGTCTTTCCCTTGGTATTACTGGGAAAGACAGAGAACCGTCCCCTGTCTTATTATTGACACCCCTTTCGGCCACTGATATACTGATTTAGTGAGTTTTATATGGGAGTAATCAATATATGAAGATAGGTTTTATCGGGCTGGGGCTTATAGGCGGCTCCCTGGCCAAGACGATCAAAAGAATATATCCCGAGGCAGAGATCATGGCTTCGGATCCTGACAGAGATAATCTTACCCTTGCCGTAAATGAAGGAATAGTTGAAAAAACCGTGACCACCGAATACCTGACGGGAAGCGAATCCTTGAAGGAACTTGATTACCTCTTTTTGTGCGCCCCGGTCATCACCAACATAGACCTGCTGGGGATAATCAAGGATAACATCGGCGACTCAAAAGTGATCATTTCCGACGTGGGAAGCGTCAAGTCAGAGATCACCGAAAAAGCTGTATCATACGGCCTCTCAGGCTTTGTGGGCGGTCACCCCATGGCAGGCTCGGAAAAGACAGGTTTTGCCCACGCAAATGATCATCTCTTCGAGAATGTGTATTACATCCTTACAAATGATGCGGCATCAGGCGACGCATTGATAAGCTTTACGGATTTCATCCTTTCCATAAATGCAATCCCCGTTACCATGGAAGCATCCTACCATGATTTTGTCATGTCCGGGATAAGCCATACCCCTCATTTTGTGGCAGCCGGCCTTGTACATACAGTCAAAGACTCCTCTAAGGGAGCTGAAGTCTTTAAAAAACTGGCAGCAGGTGGCTTTAAGGATATTACAAGAGTCGCCTCCTCTTCTCCCGAGATGTGGGCCCAGATTGCCATGAGTAACAGCGATAATATAATAAAGGAGCTGGATATCTGCATTAAGAATCTTAAAGATATCAGGGCCAGCATTAAAGCACACGACCGCAGCGCCGTATATAGCTTCATGAAGGACGCCGGTGAATACCGGTCTTCCATATCCGAATCCGGGATCTTAGGCTTTAACACCTACTACCGCATCCACTGCGATCTGGCAGATGAAGCCGGAAGCATTGCCAGGGTGGCTACGATCCTGGCCGATAACGAGATCAGCATAAAAAATATCGGTATCGTCCACAACCGCGAATATAACGACGGCGCCCTTCTCATCGAATTCTATGATGAAGTCGCCATGAATTCTGCAGTTAAACTGCTTGAGAACAGGGATTATACCGTTTACAGAAGATAACGCTTTTCGTTACAAAGAAACATAGGAAAATCTCATATAAATCATAGAATAATCTGCTCATTTGTATTATAATAGGAGCAGGTTATTTTTTTAACACACTTTAAATGAACACGTAAGTTGGAGTAGAATTCATGGAAATCACCAGAGTAAACGGATTAAAGGGAGAGATTACAGTTCCCGGTGACAAATCCATATCACACAGATCCATAATGATGGGCGCCATAGCCGACGGAGATACCGAGGTTACCGGTTTCCTTATGGGCCAGGACTGTCTGTCCACCATTGAATGTTTCAGGAAAATGGGAATCGAGATCGATGTCTCTCCGGATATTGTCACGGTTCACGGAAAGGGATTACATGGCCTTAAAGAGCCCGCAGGTATACTTAATGTGGGCAATTCCGGGACTACCATGCGGCTCATTTCCGGCATCCTTTCCGGCCAGCCCTTCACCACCACCATAGACGGTGATGAATCCATCAGAAAACGCCCCATGAGACGTATTATAGAGCCCCTTACACGGATGGGTGTCAAGATTACCAGCATCAGCAATAACGGATGCGCTCCACTGCAGGTTTCCGGGGAATATCGTCTTAAGGGTATCAATTACGTGTCAAATGTTGCCTCTGCCCAGGTTAAGTCGGCTGTCCTTTTCGCAGGGCTTTATGCCGATTCGGAGACAACCTTTACGGAGCCCCACCTCTCCCGCAATCATACGGAGATCATGCTCAAAAGCTTTGGCGTGAATATCAAAACCAGCGGCTCCACATGCACCATTACCCCTGGGGATGGCCTCCACGGTCATAAGATATACGTCCCCGGAGATATCTCCTCTGCGGCATATTTCCTTGTGGCTGGACTTATTACGCCGGATTCCGAAATAGTTCTTAAAAATGTAGGTGTTAATCCCACCAGGACAGGAATCCTGACCATAGCAAAAAAGATGGGCGCTGATATCGAGCTTATCAATGAGACCAACATCGATGGCAGGCTCTCAGCCGACATCGTGGTTCGTTCCAGCGAGCTTAAAGGTACTACAATAAAGGGCGATATCATACCCTTCCTTATAGACGAGCTTCCGGTCATATCAGTAATGGCGGCATTCGCCAAAGGAAAGACCGTGATAAAAGATGCCCGGGAATTAAAGGTCAAGGAATCAGACCGGATCAAATACATGGTCAACAATCTTAACGCCATGGGCGCGGAGGCAGAAGGCACGGAAGACGGGATGATAATCCACGGCGGTAAGCCGCTCCACGGTGCAGTGATAGAAACCGCAAATGACCACCGCATCGCCATGTCCATGGCCGTAGCAGGCCTGGGTGCAGACGGAGTGACCAGGATCCCGGACTATAAGTGCGTGGATATCTCCTACCCCGGATTTTTCAACACATTAGAATTATTAAAACACTAAGGGGAGACTATGCAGTCTCCCACTTCAATCCTTTACCTTTAGTATAATTCCTCGTCTCTTCCATGGCCATGGGCTTTCCGAAGTAATACCCCTGAGCCCGCTCGCAACCGATCTTCCTGAGGAACTCATAATGATCTTCTGTCTCAACGCCCTCGCACAGCGCCGTAAGCCCCAGTCCCTTAACACCGTCTACGATATACTCCATAACCTTGCCGGTCTTGGGATTATGGTCATAATTCCGAAGGAAGACCAGATCCAGCTTCAACACATCGAAATTGTATTCAGCCAGTGTATTCAGCGAAGAATAACCGCTTCCGAAATCATCCAGCCATACGGAATAGCCCAGTTCCCTCATCTTGTCGCACTCCGACTTGATATAACCCACATTGTCGTTAAATGCGCTCTCCGTGATCTCAAGATCAAGCATGTTCCTGGGAACATCATAGGCTTTCCTGATCTCCTCCACGTAATTGAATATGTCGCAAAGCTCGAAATCAAGCCTTGAGATATTGATGGAAACCGGAACCAGCTGCTCTCCTGCTTTTTTTAAAGCCCTGTAGTCATCACATACACGTTTGATCACATATATATCCAGCATATGGATCAGATGGAAATGCTCCAGCGTCTCGATAAAATCCCCGGGAGAAAGCATGCCGTATTGGGGATCTATCCAGCGCACAAGGGCCTCATACCCGCATATCTCCCCGGTCTTAACCCTGATAACCGGCTGATAAAACACCTTGATATACTCTTCCCTTATAGCTTCATCAATATGGTCAACCACATATTGCTGCTTACGGAGCTGGTCGCGAAGCATCTCATCATATACACAATAGTTTACATCATGCCTGCTCTTGATGCTGTTGCAGGCAAGCCTTGCATGATCGCATGCCAGGCCGACTTCGGACCTGCGGTCGTCCAGGAAGTAGATGCCGGCTTTGAGGCGGACTTTTTTGTTATTGTCCTCCAGTATCAGCATCTTCTTTATGACACGCTCCACCTTATGGGTGACTTCCTCCCGTTCACCCACTGCGCATACCACGAAATGGTCATCGGAAAACCTGGCAACTGTATCCTTTATGAACTCCCCTCTTATGGTCCTTGCAACCTCGCACAGGAGCTCATCACCCTTCTTAAACCCGTGCCTCTCGTTATAAAGCTTGAAATTCGGGATGTCAAAATGGATAAATGATATATCCTGTCTGCGCCCTTCTATGGAGGATAAAAGCATCTGGGTCTTATGGTAGAAAAATGACATGTTAAAAAGACCCGTAAGCTCGTCTGTATCCTTATTGGAAGACAGTATCTCCGCTTCTGCGACAGAGTTCCGGTTATGGTTTAGGTACTCGTTCTGGTCTACGTCCACGATGAAAACATAGAAATAACTTCTGCCGTTCTCGGAGTGGAGCAAATGCCCGAAATCCTCAATATACCTGGTCTCACCTTGTTTCGTTATGATCCGGTAACGCACATAGTCATGCCGTTTCTCACCGAACATGGTCTGGGCCTGGATCTGATTCTCTATGCGGTTAAGATCTTCAGGATGTACCATCCCCGTAAATTTTCCGCCCACATAATCAAGGAAATCGTCAAAATCTTCACAGCCGTACATTTTAATGATATTAGGTCCGGCATATAGTATCTTCTCAGCTCCGTCAGCCTCGTATACAAAGAAACCTCCGGGAAGTCCTACGGGGATCTTGCCTCCGTGTTCACATATAAAATCATCTTCATGCTCGCATCCGCAATCCATAAAACTTCCCTCCATCGCTTGAACATCCTATCAACAGCAAATTCTAAGCCTCATCAATGGCTTTTCCTATATCATGACGATAGTATTTATTCTCAAACTCAATCCAGTCCACAGCCTTGTAAGCATTGGCCCGGGCCGTCTTAAGATCCGGACCCGTAGCTGTAATGCCAAGGACTCTTCCGCCGTTGGTAACTATGTCTCCCTTATCATTGAAGGCCGTCCCGGCGTGGAATACGAAGTAGCCTTCATCGTCCCTGAACTTATCAAATCCGGTGATCTTAAAGCCCTTCTCATAGGATACGGGATAACCCTTGGATGCCGCAACAACACAAACGCAGGCATTGTCCTGGAATTCCAGGTTCACCTTATCCAAAGTACCATCAATGCAGGCTTCCACCACCTCGATGATATCGTTCTTCATTCTGGGTAATACCACCTGAGCCTCCGGATCTCCGAATCTGGCATTGTATTCTAAGACCTTGGGACCCTTCTTAGTAAGCATCAGCCCGAAGAAAATGATCCCCTTAAACTCCCTGCCTTCGGCCCTCATGGCATCCACCGTAGGCTGATAAATATTCTTCTGACAGAAATCATCAACCTCTTTGGTATAGAAGGGGCTTGGGGAAAATGTTCCCATGCCGCCTGTATTCAATCCCGTATCCCCGTCTCCTGCCCGTTTATGATCCTGGGCTGAGGTCATGGTCTTAATAGTCTTACCGTCCACATAAGACAGAACAGATACTTCCCGGCCCGTCATGAACTCTTCAATTACCATCTTATTGCCGGCATCACCGAATTTCTTATCGGTCATGATCTCTTTGACCCCGGAGACGGCTTCCTCCCTGTTCTGACAGATGAGAACGCCTTTACCCAGAGCTAAGCCGTCGGCCTTCAAGACGATGGGATAATCGCATTTTTCCAGGTATTTTAATGCATCATCGGCCGAATCAAAGTTCTCATAGCCGGCAGTGGGGATATTGTATTTTTTCATAAGGTCCTTGGAAAATGCCTTGGATCCTTCCAGTATGGCCGCATTCTTCCGGGGGCCGAATATTCGAAGTCCCTTTGCTTCAAAGGCATCAACGATTCCACCTACCAGCGGGTCATCCATACCCACAATGGTAAGATCTATCCCCTCTTTTGCGGCAAAATCCGTGAGCTTATCAAATTCCATGGCCTTAATGGGGACACACTCTGCAATCCCTGCAATCCCTGCATTCCCGGGGGCACAATAAATCTTATCAACCTTAGGGCTCTTGGAGACCTTCCAGGCCAGCACATGCTCTCTTCCGCCGCTGCCTACTATAAGTACTTTCATGCTGCAAATCCTCTCGCTTCATTCAACAGGTAAACATCTATTTTCTCACTTTAACCTTTATATTAACCTTCTTTTTTCCTGCCTTAACGGTAATAACGGCCGAACCTCTACCCTTGGCGGCTATGGTGAGCTTTTTATTGTTCTCGTTATAAAGAGCAGAAACATATTGATCTGACTTGCCTTTAAGTGTGACGGTGACGGGCTGATCAGTGGAAGCTTTATTCGGAGCAACCTTTACCGGTAATGTCACCTTTTTCTTATAAATATTACCGCTCAATGAAAGGTTAACTGTTGTAGGAGATACAGTAATAGTCTTTGTCACTACCGCTCCCTTTTGAGTTGTTACTTTGATTTTCTTAAGGATCCCGGATTTTGTCAGTACGGTAACATATGAAGATCCCACCGATTTTCCTGCGGTAATATATATGTTGTTTTCATCAAATGTAACACTCTTTATCAGTTTTTTCGATGCATCACCGTTTCTTACCTTTATAATGGAATCATTGTACAACTTTGCTGTTACAGCCTTCTCATGGTTGGTCTGAATAGTAAGATCCGTGGTATTTAATACCAAATCATGATTCTTTACCCTAACAAGTATCCTCTTTGTTTTGCCCCCTGCTTTGACTCTGACAGTGGCATTTCCGGGCTTTAAGCCCAGAAGACGGATATATCCCGTATCGGGATCATATGTAGCATCCACCTTGGTTGATCCGATGACGGTAAGTGTTATCTTCTGCAATGTAGAAACAACATCCGGAGAAGCTTTCACCTTGACAAGTTTTGCAATCCCGTTGGTATATAATTTCACACTTGCCTTTGAAACAGTTAGGGATTTGGTAACTACTTTGCCGTTCTGGACCTTGATGTCGACCGTTTTTACTATTCCGTTTCCGGATGTAACGGTAAGAACAGCATCTCCGATTTTCTTGCCTGCTTTTACAGTGATCGTCTTGTCTGTATGTGTTACACTGGAAATGATCCCGCTTTTGCCTGTTGCAACAGCGCTCTTAATGACATCATTATTAGTAAAAGTAGCTGTGATGGTACGGCTGGTCTTCTTTTTAAGGACAAGCTTGTTGGTGTTTAATCTCATGGTGCCTTCAGGATCATCCGGATCCCCGGCAAGGGATACCTCTAAAGGTGCACTTGAGTAATCCGACTTATATTGATCAGGAAAATCATCTGCCATATCGGCTAAGTCTTCTGCAATGAGATAAACATGATAGTCTTTGCCCCAGACACCCTGAATCTCCTCTGAATCCAGGGTAAATGTACCCTGCGTTGCATAAAATGGTGACGTACTGTCAAGTTTCAGAGGGGTGTACTGTAGGATCTCGTCATTTGCATCCCATCCGGAAGTTGAAGACCATGCCTTATTTGTAACAACAACCGATACCCTGTCAACTGCCTTTGCATGATCCCCTACGATGGCAATGGGAATGGTAACGGAATCACCTGCCATTGTAGCCTTGCCGTCAATGTTGGCTACAATCTTATCGTCCTTTAAAGTCAACTTATATTCTTTATCTCCACTCTCGGTTTTTCCCAGAGATGTAGAAAAAATGACCGATGAAAGATCCACGTTAAAAGCAGGGCTGTAGTATTTGCCTGGCGTATCTGCTGATGTAGAACCTATTCTTCCCGGATAAGTTTCATACTGAGGAGCATCATTACCTTCAACATAACATGGTACATCTCTATCGCCCATCTCATTACGCAACCACCAGTCAGGACGGGAACTTAGCCCAGGATGGATAAAATTTTTTATACGGGATGCTGTTTTATTAGTATCATGCGGGTATCCATATTCAGTTTTGACTGCTTCTCTTGCATCAAGGAGGAAGACCTTCTCCCCATCAAGGGCTGCAAAATTCTGAGTATATTCAGCAGGATCCCCCCCTTTTAATGCTTCATTGTCCTTATCCGATGCGTCCTTACTCCTGTAACTGGGAGCTATGGCCTTTTCCTCCGCTTCCGTAAAAGACTTATCACCCAGGAAATCCTTGCTGTTTAAATAAGTTTTTGCAGTACTTGTCTTCCAATCATAACCCGTATATGGACCTGCTACCATACTTATCAATGCATAATCACAGTCAAGGAACATAGTTCTCCTATCGGACTTGGGCTGGGTTTCATTATTATATGCCTGAGTATCTTTGGACAAAACACGATACCTTACAGCATCCTCTCCCATAAAACGTCCAAACCAAACATAGTCCCACTGCCCTATTCCCTGTGGGTTTCTTATTCCATTTGTTCCGAGACCGGTATTCTCCTCAGTCTTCTCAAATGATGCGCCTGCGGCGTGAACCACCTGGGTGATGCCGCTAAATCCCAGAACCTGGGACACCATAACCATAGCCATAAAAATGGCCGTACTTTTCTTGCCTTTCATACTACTCCTCCTGATATAATCGGAAATGTTGGATAACACACATTCCTTACTCACTTTACATACAAAAAAATTATAGCATAGCACTATAAAAAAGAGTACACAAAATTAATATTATTTATATCTTTACTCTATCATTTTCAACCCTTATTCTATCATTTGCAAAAAGATCGATGGCCCGCGGCATGATAACCCACTCTGCCTGCTCCATGACGCGGTGCTGCAGGACTTCCGGGGTATCGTCATCCAAGACTTCCACAGCCTTCTGCAGGATGATAGGCCCGGTATCCGTCCCCTTATCAACAAAATGAACCGTTGCTCCCGTAACCTTTACGCCTCTTTTAAGCACCTCTTCATGGACCTTGAGGCCATAGAAACCTGTGCCGCAAAATGAAGGTATCAAAGACGGATGGATATTAATGATCCTGTTGGGAAATGCGTCAACGAACTCAGGCGGGATCACCACAAGACAGCCCGCCAGCACCACCAGATCCACATTAAGACTTTCAGCGTATTCCAGCATGGCCTTATTAAAGTCTTCCCTTGAGGGGAAATCCGACGGAGACATGGCTTTAGCCTCGATCTCGGCGTTCCTTGCCCTCTCCAGAGCGTAGGCCTTCTTATTGTTGGAGAAGACCGCCCGGATCCTCGTATTCGTTATAGTTCCATTATCAATTCCATCTATGATAGCCTGGAGGTTGGTCCCGCCCCCCGACACCATGATCAAAATATCTATCATCTCAGGTCAATCCCCTTCTCGCCTGCTCTGACCTTACCTATGACATCAACCCGTTCTCCGGCTGCGGTAAGCGCTGTGATCGCCGCGTCAGCCTCAGCCTCCGATACCGCCAGCACCATACCGATACCCATGTTAAAGGTATTGTACATCACATGCTCATCGATATTGCCTTCCCTCTGGAGCATCTTGAAAATAGGCGGTATGTCATAGCTGTCCTTCCTGATATCAGCCCTGACGCCTTCGTGAAGCATACGGGGAACATTTTCGTAAAAGCCGCCCCCGGTAATGTGGCTGCAGCCCTTTATCGTTACACCGGCGTCCTTAACAGCCTTCAGGGCCTTAACATAGATCTTGGTGGGAGTGATCAGGGTCTCCCCTAACGTGCTGCCCAGATCATCATGATTAGTATCCAGGGTCTTACGGTCCATCTTAAAGACGCTTCTTACCAGGGAAAAACCGTTGCTGTGAACGCCGGATGATGCAATACCTATAAGAACATCATTGGGAGCGATATCCTTACCCGTGATAAGCTTGGGCTCGTCAACCACGCCAACCGCAAAGCCTGCCAGATCATATTCATCCTCAGGATAAAATCCGGGCATCTCTGCAGTCTCACCGCCGATAAGCGCAGCACCGGCCTGGAGGCAGCCATCAGCCACCCCCTTAACTATCAGGGCGATCTTCTCGGGGAAGTTCTTGCCACAGGCGATGTAATCCAGGAAAAACAGGGGTTCACCTCCGGCACAGGCGATATCGTTCACGCACATAGCCACACAGTCGATACCCACCGTATCGTGCTTATCCATAAGAAAAGCCAGCTTTAACTTCGTACCCACACCATCCGTGCCGGACACCAAAGTAGGCTTCTCCATACCCTTAAAAGCAGCAGCCGAGAACGCACCTGAGAATCCTCCGATATCGCTCAGCACCTCCGGCCGCATAGTCTTGGCAACATGCTCCTTCATGAGCCTCACGGACTCATAGCCCGCCTCAATATCAACACCAGCATTTTTGTAATCCATAATAACCACCTTTCATATATTCCAGTCTACCCGGGATAAGACAGGTCTCCCATGTAAACTAATACCAGTCTACAGGATAAGACAGGGGACGGTTCTCTGTCGTCTGATTACTGTATGTTTTAGATTCTGAACGACAGAGAACCGTCCCCTGTCTTATCCGTCCCCTGTCTTATCTTCACCATCAGTCTTTACTTATTGTTCTCTAAGTATTCACGATACCCGACTTTTGCAAGTTTCTCAGCCTTTGCTTCTACACTTTCAGCCTGCTTCTTCGAATATTCCTTAAGTTTATCGAGCAAAGAAGCGTCACTGGTGGCAAGTATCTTCGCCGCCAGCAGCCCCGCATTGGCCCCACCGTTAATAGCCACCGTAGCCACCGGGATCCCGCTGGGCATCTGCACGATGGAATACAGTGAATCCCTGCCACCCAGAGAAGTAGTGTGCATGGGTATCCCGATAACAGGCATGGGAAAGATAGCCGCACACATGCCGGGCAGATGGGCAGCCATGCCGGCCCCGGCGATGATCACCTTAAAACCCTTCTCTTCCGCCGTTTTCGCATATTCAAAAAACTTATCCGGCTGTCTGTGAGCCGAAATGATAGTCATTTCATAAGAGATACCAAGCTCATCCAATATACCTGCAGCCTTGGCCATAACAGGCATATCCGAATCACTACCCATAACAATACCGACTAAAGCCATACAAAAACCTCCTTATAACTCTTCAAAAGCATCATTAAGCACTTCTGTCCCCGGAAGCACAAATCTTCCGTTCTCAATTATCAAAGTCTCATTTCCCTCGCTGTCATAGGCGATGATACTGCCAAGCTCCCGGTAGGGGATCGTAATATCCGTATGACAGTTAAAATAGGCCTTTGACATATCCGTCTTCCTGTATTTCGAAGTGATCTCATTATCCCTGCAGACGATCTCCTTTCCGTCGGGGTTAAAGACAGGCAGGTCTTCGTTCAGGCTGTAGCAGGTATCACCCACTGCAAAATGAGGCCCCATCTTCTCGGCGATAAGGATAGGCAGCTTATGGGCGATATCGTACTTCTCCGCCATGACATAAGCCGTGGTGTTGGTCCCTATGGCAAATTCGCCCATGGGAAGGGTCTTGTGATTAAAGAGCAGATTATCGTCGATATACCGCTTATTCTGCGCCTCATCATCAAAGTTTGCGCAGGAGACGGACTCGATCATACCGTCCGCAAAATCCACTTCCAGGTCCTTAAAGAGCAGGCCATTTAGATAAACCGACGTAACATGCAGCTTTCCGGCAGTCCCCGTCAGTCTCGGCGACGTAAAGACCTCCCCGACAGGAATGTTCACGTCCGCCACACAGTTCTCGAACTTGGTCTCCTTACCCGGATCAAGAATGCCGCATAAGCTGACCTTCAGGTTGGACTTGTTCCCGGCCATTCCCTTGATCCGGACGTAATCCGACTTATCCAGCAGGTCAATCATTTTCTGCTGAACATCCCGATAAAGGTTGTAATCCAGTGTGTTCAGCCTGATCACTTCATCAAAGATCTTTACATAGTCACTCCTGTTATCATCCGCACCGCATATCTCAGGTGTGGGAAAAGCAATAATGGTAAAGCTTCTCTCTTTGTAATTAACGTATTCGGTCAGCAGTTCTTTTGACTTGCTCATGTATTTTACCCGGAGCTTCCGCTGATCGGCATTCAGCTTAAATGCAGCCTCTTTGTCCACAGGCGCAAAGGGTTCCTCTCCGAAGACCTCCAGTACTGCCGGTCCAGCATAATCCCTCATATAGCCCTTGTTGGCATCGTAGGCCTTCCTAAGCTCGTCGAACTTTCTCTCGGCGAAATTCCCGTCATAGTAAAGTGCAATATCATCCTTGTGATCATAGTCATACTGCCTGTTGGGTGATGTGGAGTAAAAACCGTTTCGACCCATCCTGCTCCTTGCGATACTCTGGATGGGTGCCCTGTAAATGAGCGCCGTAAGTCCCATTTTCTCCAGATTCTCAATAACCCGGCGGATAACCCGCTCAAAACCGATGGCGTAATGAACACTTGCATACTTTTTCTTGGACAGGTCCTTGCCCGCCAGTTCAAAGCCCTTGCGGTAGCCCTCGGTCATGGTGTCCGCCATAAGGGCTATCTTCTCCTCAGGCAGGCCGTTTAAATATTTCGCTATGAACATTTCCACTCCGGAAATGTACTCTCCGTATCTGTAGAGGTAGTTCACATCACTCAGGTCGCAGCCCATCACGATATCCCGGGCAAAGCTGAACTCAGGATTGTATTGTTCTGCCGCCAGATCCTCCATGAAGATCTCGGCATAGTCGCTGTTAAACCAGTAAATAGTGTCCCTTAAGGCCTCTTCTTCCGGCAGGGTCTCCGCCTCGAACATATTGTAGATCTCAACAAACAGCTCCTCATATAAAGTCATCTCGAAAAGCCTGTGCTCAAAGGCAAAGGGAACAATACTCCGAATATCTGTGTATAGGAAACAGAGATATTTTCCGTATTTTTCGGGGAAAATGCTGCTGCAATGGTCGGGATTGGCAAAGCTCTCCTCATACCGTCCGGGCAAAATATCACCGAAAAGCCTGGCGTTAACGTCCTGCCACTCCCATGAATTATCGGGATAAGCTCCCTTCATAAACCTGGTGGCCAGATTGTTTACATACCTTATAAACTCAGCAACGTAAGTAAAATAGGTCCTGTATTCCCGGGGAACATTTTCCTCACTGGGAATCTCCCTGATCCGCTGGGACACCAATTCAAAACGCTCCGTCACCTCATCATTTTTCTCTTTGAACAATACCCTGTAATCCATATGATCACCCCGTTAATTATATAATCCGAAAACAAGGACAACTACCCAGACCAGCACCAGCACCACGTTGAGAAAGAAACCGATCTTAACGAAGACAAAGGGCCGGTCAACCTTCTTGATGTTGATGGTGCCGTATACAAGCCCCACAATAGAAAAAATCATGGACATCAAGCCTACAAGCCCAATGCCTGCACCGCTTTTCCCTCCATGAAAAAATGATACCAGAATAAGACCGAGAAAAGAAAGCGCTGATATTATGCCACATACAAGCGCTACTATCCCGTCCTCATTTTCTTTTAAGGTTATCAGATTGATCTCTTTGCGTTTTCTTGAAACTTTCATCATCTGCGAAATTCTGCCCGTCGTTATGCTTTTAATCTAGAATAACAGCTTGGATCTGGAGGCTAAAAGCTTGCCGCCGCCGACGATGGACATGATCCCGCATGCCAGTCCGTATACCAATATAACAACACCTATGATGATGCTGACTGCCCCTGAAAATGTAAGGGTCCTGTGAAGCTTCTCAAAATTCTCGTTATCCATTATCCTTTTCCTCCCGCATATTGCTGTTCTATTTAGCTCCGTACTGTTTATAATACTCGTCGATGGCGCTCTTTATGGCATCATCAATGATCACTTTTCCCTTGTATGGTTTATTGTACAAATGCTCTATAACCTCAGCCATAGTAACAATGGCAGTGGTCTTCAGGCCAAATGTGTCCGCGATCTCAGCCAGGGCGCTCTTCTCACCTGTTCCACGCTCCATGCGGTCTACGGAAACCACAAGACCTAAAACTTCAGTCTTACCTTGTGCCTGTATTATAGGCAGGGTCTCTCTGATGGAAGTTCCGGCTGTGGTCACATCCTCGATGATGACCACCTTGTCTCCGTCTGATATGGGGCTTCCAAGCAATATCCCCTTATCGCCGTGGTCCTTGACTTCCTTGCGGTTGCTGCAGTATTTTACGTCTTTGCCGTACTCACTGCTGATGGCCACGGATGTGGTGACCGTCAAAGGGATCCCCTTGTAGGCCGGCCCGAAAAGCACATCAAAATCCAGGCCGAAGGCGTCATGGATGGCGCGGGCGTAGTACTTACCCAGACGCTCAAGCTGGCTTCCCGTCCTGTAAAACCCCGTATTCACAAAAAAGGGAGTCGCCCTGCCGCTTTTGGTGACGAAGTCGCCGAATTTCAGGACTTCGCAGTCGATCATAAACTCTATGAATTCTTCCTTGTATCTCTCCATTATTATTCCTTCCAAAGATAATACCAGGCTAACGTAACGGCGTAAGACAGGGGACGGTTCTCTGTCGCTTGATTACTATATGTTTTAGATACTGAACGACAGAGAACCGTCCCCTGTCTTGCGCCTGTCTTCCATCCACCTTTCATCATTTCCACGACAAAGTAAATTCTAGCATAATAACACCTATTTAACAATGCCTATAATATCGTAAATATTATCTACTGAATTGTCCCGCATATACTCCTCGATCCCCGTCACAACCTCGGCCGTTGTATAGGGATTCAAAAAGTTAGCGGTTCCGATAGATACCATGGTGGCTCCCGCCAGGATGAACTCTATGGCATCCTCTGCATTGGAGATGCCTCCCATGCCTATGATAGGCACATTTACTGCATTAGCCACCTGATACACCATGCGTACCGCAACGGGCTTGATAGCCGGTCCCGACAATCCTCCTGTCTTATTGGCAAGAACGAACTGCCGCTTATTGATATCGATCTTCATTCCCGTAATTGTGTTGATAAGGGAGACGGCGTCCGCCCCGCCATTTACAACGGCTTTGGCCATAACCGTGATATCCGTCACATTGGGAGAAAGCTTCATGATCACCGGCTGCTTGGCATATTTTTTAACTTCAGCCGTGATGGCCTCTGCCATGGAAGGGTCCTGACCGAAGGCTATGCCCCCCTCTTTTACGTTGGGACAGGAGATATTGATCTCCATCATGTCTATATCCGTATCAGAAAGCTTCTCCACCACTTCCACGTAATCCTCCGTGGTGCGGCCGCAGACATTTACGATGATCCTTGTGTCGTACTGCTTCAGGAAGGGAATGTCCCTTTCTATGAAAACATCTATGCCGGGGTTCTGCAGGCCTATGGCGTTAAGCATGCCGCCGTAAGTTTCAGCCACTCTGGGGGTGGGATTGCCCTCCCAGGGCACATTTGCAACGCCTTTGGTAGTCACTGCTCCCAGCTTGCCAAGGTCAACGAATTCAGAATATTCCTTACCCGATGCAAATGTTCCCGAAGCTGTGGTCACGGGATTCTTAAATTCAACTCCTGCTATGGAAACCGATGTATTCAACTTATACTCTCCTTCTGTAAGACGTAATCTACGCCGATATCTTTCACGTCAAATATCCACTTCTTCAGCGACAAATACGGGGCCTTCCGTACAGACTCTCGCATTATTTACGTGGGTATGGGCATCCTTCTTTACAGTCCTGCACACGCAGCCCAGGCATGCTCCTACGCCGCATGCCATGCGCTCTTCAAGGGAAATGTAGGCGGTGATTCCCTTTTCTTTCGCATATTTTTTTACTGCAGTCAACATCACAAGAGGACCGCAGGCGTATATCACTTCCGCCTCCGGCCTGTCTGCAGCTATGGCATCCATTACATTTCCCCTGGTCCCCATCAGGCCGTTTTCCGTGGAAATGTGCAGCTGCCCCGCTTTCTCCAGCTCATTTTTCAGGAATATCTCATCCCTGTATCCCGCAACAATCACAGGATCGACCAGGTTCTTCGCCAGTTCCAGCATTGGCGGTATTCCGATGCCTCCGCCGATCAGCATGGCTTTTTTGTCCGAGATCAGCGGGAAACCATTGCCCAAAGGCCCCATTACGGTCACTTCGTCTCCCGATGTCAGTCTCGAGAGGCATTTCGTTCCCTTTCCCGCAATCCTATATACAAGGCGGAGTGTGCCCTGTTCCTTATTGATCTCACAGATACTTATGGGTCTCGGCAGGAGCAGGGACGGATCATCGGTATAGACGTTAATGAACTGCCCGGGCTTCGCGTTCTCCGCAAGGTCTTCCGCCTTGATCCACAGGCTGTATATATCTTTTGCAATGATACTTTGACTTAATATGAGTGCTTCCACGTACGTTTTAGACATTTCTTTATTCCTCTATTTCGTTCATTCATAATACCTCATTATATCATCCCATATTCACGGACATATTCCGCAAAAAACGGAGGATTCAGCCCTATGTATCCCTGTCTGCCTGTTATGACGCCTCTTTTCAAAAGTCTGTCACGATAGACCGAATATCCTTTTGATTTATCACCCATAAGAGAGAGGACTTCCTCTCTCTTGTACTCTTCCTTTGCTGTGAGCAATGATGCCAGAAATCTGTCTTCACCTGACAGTTCCTCCCAGATCTTTTCATAAGAGTATGCAAAGAGTTCACTCTTCAGCTCATCTATCATTTCTTCAAACGATGCATCATTCCCCCGCCTGAAATAAATGGCTCCAAGCTGCTGAAATGCATAGGCATATCCCCTTGTGATCGACGCCATTTTCTTCGATGTATCCGCATCAACCGAAAGCCTGGATTTATACATTTCAGACATTCTTATATAATTCAGAGGCTTTGTGGCAACTGTTGTCCCCCGTCTGAAAAAGGTCAGATTCTTCGTATTCCCCAGTTCCATAACATTTTCGTATAAACCCGTACACACAAAGTACACCGGAAAGCCGGAAAACAACCAACCGGAAAACTCATGTGCAAAAACAACCATATCCTGAGTTTTGGAAACATCATCAACACAAATGAGTATCTTTTTATGAAGCTCTCTGACAACCTCCAGCATCTTCCCTATTTCCACGCCAACATCAAAAAATCTGTCATCCGGTTGTTTGGAAAAACCGACTCCGCCCCCGGTTCCGAATACAGAAGCTGACAGATTAAGACTTATTGACTTCGCACGTTCCCTGATAAACTTCTCGCTGTTCAATGCTGCTGCGAATTGTACCAGCATATCTCTTCCGGGATTGAGCGAATAAACGATCCAGCCATTATCAGCGAATTCTTTCGAGCGTATCTTATCGTGAATATTTGCCAGAATAACCGTTTTGCCCGATCCTCTTATCCCGGTGATCTTATAAACTGACTCCGTAGGACTTTCATACGAAAAATTCTCAATTATCTCACGGGGTTCCTCCGTCGGAATATACGTGTATTCCGGAAGTTTGCTGAAAGTGGTTGAAAAAGGGTTCTGCATGATTTTCTCCTAAAAAAAGAGATAACTTATGGTTTTTATACTTTTTATTTGTCTTTATACTTTTTATACTTTTGAAATCATTTTATACTTTTTATACTTTTTTGTCAATCCATCTCATCCTTAATGCCCCAGGGCCCAGTTGATATCCTGGATCATATCAATGGCCGCCTGGCGGGAAGCATTTGCAAAATCCGCCTCTCCGAAGGTCTCGTAATTTTCCTGCTGATATGCGGCAATGATACCTCTGGAGGAGTTAACGATGGCGCCGTAGCCGTCGTCGTTAAAGAATCCCAGAAGATCTCTGGCGCTGGCACCCTGTGCACCGTAGCCCGGCACCAGAATGTAGGACTTGGGCATAAGCATGCGAAGCCGCATTCCGATCTCAGGATAGGTGGCGCCGCATACTGCGCCTATATTGCTGTATTCCTTTCCCATGTGCTCGGAAGCCCAGGCATCAACCATCATTGCCACGTGCTCATATATGGGAAAGCCGTCGCTGACCTTGTCCTGAAGCTCTCCACTGGAGGGATTGGAGGTCTTGACCAGGATGAAGAGACCCTTCTTCTCCACCTTTGCCACCTGTATAAAGGGCTCGATGCCGTCGCTGCCCAGGTAAGGGTTAACCGTAACAAAATCCTCGTCGAAGCCGTGGCAGACGCTCTTGCCCACCAGCACACTGCCGATATGGCCGTCTGCGTAAGCCTCGGAGGTGGAACCGATATCGCCTCTTTTGATGTCACCGATAACGATAAGCCCCATATCCTTGGCGTAATCCACGGTCTTCTTGAAGGCGATCATGCCCTCTACACCGAACTGCTCGTACATTGCTATCTGGGGTTTAACCGCCGGAACTATATCATATATCTTGTCAATGATCTGCCTGTTAAACTCGAATACCGCCTCGGAAGCGCCCTTTAAGTTCTCACCGTGCTTGGCGAAGGCGTCCGCCTTGATGTGGTCGGGTATGAAAGAAAGCTTGGGGTCTAAGCCTACCACAACCGGGGCGTTAAGATCCTTGATCCTGGTGACTAACTTGTTGATCATAATACTCATCCTTTCTGACAAGGGTTGACAGGGGGACGGTCCTTTTGTCACACCGTCCCCCTGTCAACCGGTCCTCTATATTCCCTCGTTCTCGTTGAACATCTGATATATATCAATCTTAAGCACATCTGTCTCATTCATTCCCACAAAGGTACAACCATAGTGGAAATATCCGTCATTACCTTCGCTCTTGCGGACTACTTCAATGACGCACTCTATGATCTCCTTAGTCCAGATCTGGAGCTTGGTGTCGAAATACTTACCTACCTCAAGATCCTGCTTGCATTTAAAGCCTATGCCGGAACGGGACAGGTCCGTGACCTCTACATTCAGGTACTTGACTGTAACGACCTCATCTATCTCCAGTTCTTCAAGCTTAAGATCAACCTCCAGCGGAAGTCGTTTGCTTTTTCTTCTTTCTTCCCCCATAACATACCTCCATACAAGTAATGTCCGTCTTCAATTATTCTATTATAATTCTTGCTATATCACAACCTAAAAATAACTTTTCCTTCAAGCAAAGTATAACGCACTTCCCCCTTCACGCTCATTCCGTGGAAGGGTGTGTTCTTTCCCTTCGATACAAAGGTGTTCTTATCTATCTCGTATTCTTTCGAAGGATCAAATATTACAATATCCGCCACATGGCCGGGGCTTATATCCCCCTTATCGATCCCCAGTACTCGGGCGGGGTTGTAACTCATCTTAGCCGCCATATCTAGGGGCGTGATGACCCCAGTATCCACCAGCTGTGTATAGGTAAGGCAGGCACTGGTCTCCAGCCCCACGATCCCAAATGGCGCATCCTTGATGCCCTTGGCCTTCTCTTCCGCCGAATGAGGGGCATGATCCGTGGAAATGACACTCATGATCCCTTTTCCCAGCCCGTCTATCAGAGCCTGCCGGTCTTCCTTAGTGCGAAGGGGCGGATTCATCTTGTAGTTGGCATCGTCCCCCTTGATATCCTCCGATGTCAGGGTAAAATGATGGGGACATACCTCTGCCGTAACATCAATGCCTTGAGCCTTGGCGGTCTCCACCATGGGTACGGAAAACGCCGTAGAACAATGACAAAGATGAAGTCTCGCTCCCGTCTCCTTTGCCAGAAGAATATCCCTTGAGGCTATAACATCCTCAACAGCATTGCTGATACCATTAAAGCCGAGGCGTTTCGAGTTCTCATCCAGGTTAAGGACTCCGCCTTCCACCAGATTGATGTCCTCGCAGTGGGCCAGTACAGGAATCCACAGTTTTGCCGCCAGCTTCATTGCCTGACGGTAAAGACCGGAATCCATAACAGACTTACCGTCTTCAGACAGGGCACATATCCCATGGGCAGCCATTCCCTCAATATCAGAGAGTTCCTTCCCTTCCATGCCCTTGGTTACGGCTCCCACCTGAAGGACATTTACAAGAGCATCTCTCTTTATAATCCCGTTGATTTCGTCAACCATCTCGATACTATCTATAACCGGCTTAGTGTTCGGCATGGCCACGATCGTAGTAAAACCGCCCTTTGCAGCCGCTTTAGTCCCCGTGACCACATCCTCCTTATACTCCTGTCCCGGAGTCCGAAGATGAACATGGAGATCGATAAGACCGGGCATGACAAAACACCCGGAGGCATCAATAACCTCGCAATCCGTCTCATTTATATCAGGGCCTATCTTCGATACTATACCATCGCATATCAGCAGGTCCGTGATCTCATCCGTGTTGGTAGCGGGATTTAACACCCTGCCCCCTTTTATCAATATCATATGCTAAACCTCATTTCAAAATAAGTGAGCGAATAATCAATTCATAAGCAGTGCCTTTGCGGACGTCGGTTCTTAGTGAACGCATAAAGCGTGAACTTAGAACCGCTACGCTTCGCAACGGAGTGAGAACGTCACTGCGTTGAATTAGATTATTCGAGAACGTATTCTTAGAAGATAACCATACCCTTTTATTGAATAAACATAGCATCCCCGAATGAGAAGAACCGATACTTCTCCTCTACGGCGCATTTATAAGCCTCCAGCATAAACTCTCTCCCCGCCAGGGCCGACACCAGCATAAGCAGTGTAGACTCCGGAAGATGGAAATTTGTGATCAAAGCATCCAGCACCTTGAACTTATATCCGGGATAGATGAAAATGTCCGTCCAGCCGCTTGACTCCTTCAGATGGCCATCCTCATCCGCCGCGGACTCAATAGTCCTGCAGCTGGTAGTTCCCACGCAAATGACCCTTCCGCCGCCTTCCTTGGTCTCGTTAATGATATCAGCCGCTTCTTTGGGGATATTGTAATATTCAGAGTGCATATGATGATCCAGGATATTCTCCACCTTCACCGGTCGGAAGGTCCCAAGGCCCACGTGAAGGGTCACATAAGCAATCCTTACGCCCATGTTCTCTAACTCTTTAAGGAGCTCCGGGGTGAAATGAAGCCCCGCCGTAGGCGCTGCGGCAGAACCGTCATACTTGGCATATACAGTCTGGTAGCGGTTTCTGTCTTTAAGCTTATGCTTGATATAGGGCGGCAGGGGCATCTGTCCCAGCTTATCAAGGATCTCCTCGAAAATGCCTTCATAGGTAAATCTGATATGCCTGTTGCCATCCTCACAGATATCAATGATCTCCCCGGTCAGCAGCCCATCACCAAAGGAAATCACCGTTCCGGGCTTGCACTTCTTCCCCGGCCTCACCAGACACTCCCAATATGTCGCCATCTTCGATGGCGACAGCATTCCGGCGTCAGCCGGTGCGTCATATGTCGCCATCTCCAGCCGCTTGAGCAGCAAAACCTCTATCTCCGCCCCGGTATCTTTCTTCACTCCGAAAAGCCTTGCCGGGATAACCTTGGTATCATTCAATACCAGGCAGTCCCCGGGATGGAGCATGGAGGTGATATCCTTAAAAGTTTTATGTTCTATAGTCTTTTTTTGCCTGTCTAAAACCATAAGCCTGGACGAAGACCTATCCTCCAGCGGGTCCTGGGCTATCAGTTCTTCAGGCAGATCATAGTAAAAATCGTGTAAATTCAATGTTGCTCCTTATCAATCATCCGAAAGGATCCAGCTGTCGGTACTATCATCATATTCGTAAAGCAGCTCGTATTCGTCATCGTAGAAGTACATCTTATTAGTGTTATCATCATATAAGAATACCGTTCCGTCTTCCACCATATACCAAATATCATCCTCGTAATCATAGATCCAGTTCTCCGAAAGAGCGCTTTCTTCATGACCGTAGAAGCATCCGGAACTGTAATCATAGGCATGAGAGCCGAAACAGCCGGTGGTACATTCGTATCCGTATTCTCTTTCATAATCGCCCCAGCCGTACCAGCTGTTTTCAAAATCCCCGTAGTCATAGTGATCATCAGAAGCAATAGTGAAATTGGAAAGCCAGTCTATATAATCCTTGTCAATGGTATCCTTATATACCTCCTTGATATGCTCATACAGGGTGGAATCCCCATAGGGAAGAGCAATTGCCATACCGGTAAGTTCATTCTTGTCCCTGGTATGACCGTTATAGGTCAGAGCCGCCTTCAATGCCGAAATAAGGTTCTTGGCCTCATCGCTGACACTGTCCACGCTTTCAACCACAGCCATCATATCCGTAAGGTAATAATCCTCCAGGGTGACATAACTCATGTCATCTCCCCAGTTATACATATCGTAATCGCTGAATCCTCCGCCACCGGGACCACCGCTGAAACTGCCGCTTC
Source organism: Lachnospiraceae bacterium (assembly GCA_017550165.1). GTDB lineage: Bacteria > Bacillota > Clostridia > Lachnospirales > Lachnospiraceae > SIG280. Next base: position 24,219 of record JAFZQH010000037.1, read on the forward strand.
CGGGGCCTCCACTGAAACTGCCGCTTCCGGGACCTCCACTGAAACTGCCGCTTCCGGGACCGCCGCTGAAACTGCCGCTGAATCCGCCGCCGTGGTTACTGCCTCTTCCCTTGGATTTGTGCTGCCTGCTGTAATTCTTCGCAAAAAATGTTTCCTGATTCTTATATGCGTAAGCCTTCCAGGCCTTGAAGAGATTCTCCACCGTAGACTCATTTATAAGAGAAATACAGGAAGAAGACCCTTCCGGCGAAGTATCATTTGAGCTTATGATCTCATCAATGATCTTTTTACCCAGGATGGGGGTGGTAATGCCGGGATTCTCCTCCAGGGTATCCAGCCAGCCCTTGTAGCTCCACCCCAGACCGGATTCAAAATCCTCGGAAAGCAAAGTGTACATGCAGTAAGGCGCCAGAGCATAACAGGTCTCCAGGCTGGACATGATACAGCAATCCATTCCTATCAGGTCAAAATGTACATCCTTGTTGGCCTCCAGGGCCTTGGCCATCTCAGACAAAGACAGGCTTGCCATCTCATCATTCTGCCACTCATCATAGCCGAAACCGTACACCGGCCCGCCACCGTGATCCCATAATAAAAGCATATTCCTGTCCGCAGGATAATTGCTTTTGCAAAAACCGATAAACTCCGACAGGGTATCTTTTGATGTGCAGTCAAGCTTACCAAGATTATCTCTTACCAGCTCAAGATTACCATCCTTGATGACGAAGGTCTGGGCAGTATTGTTGGAAATGATATTATTCTGCCACTGCCTGGTTCCCATGGTCTGGATCACCACATTAACATTCTCTCCGGCTTTGGAATCAAGCATCTCAGAGATATCCGCAGTAGCAGAGCCGCCCTGGGTCTCAAGGTCAGATCCGTTCATGTATACCATGACCGTAACGCTCTTTTTCTCATAGGCTCCGTTCTGAACATCAATACCTGCCCCCTGGAATATCTCAATCAAGCGGTTAGCGACCAATTCTCCTGCATTTCCGGAGGGCTGGGATATACTGGCAGGTGCGGGGGCTTTCTTCGTTTCCTTCGTTTCCTGCCCGGCTCCGGCACAGCCTGTAAAATTTATGACAAGGGAGGCCATGATGGCTCCTGTCATCAATGTCCTTTTAATTGTTTTTAAACGGTCATTCTTCATGTGTATTCTCCTTCGAAGTCCATTATAACCTTTAGGGCATATTCACGCAATCAAAAGGAAAAAGAAGAAAGAGCCGGAATTGTTGTCAACTCCGACTCTTAAATGTCTGATCAAATAAATCTTTCCCTGAAGACTATTTAGCTGTAACTACGAAGTCCTCTCCGTCAAATGCAAGAGTCATGGTAACACCTGATGTGCTGCACTCGCTTAAGTCAAGGCCCTGGAACTCTACAGAATCACCGTTGCCGTCAACAGCCTTGATATCCCACTTAACATTCTCTGCATCGATAACAAGAGCTCCCTTAGCTGACTCACCACTCTTTAAGCCCTGTCCGCCGAGAGCATCGGTTCCCCACTCATCTCTTCCGGCACCTGAAAGATAAAGCTCCTTAAGATCAACACCACACTTGTTCTCGAATACTACGGGAACCTCGATGACTGAAGCCTGGCTGCCGGCTGCTGAAGAAGCTGCTGCTGAAGATGCTGCTGCGCTTGATGCCGGTGCGGCTGATGAAGCTGCTGCTGATGAAGCTGCTACGCTTGACTTAGCTGCACTTGAAGCCGGTGCTGCACTTCCGCCGCATCCTGCTAATAAGCCTGCTGCAACAACTGCTGCTGTTACTAATACTGCTAATCTCTTTTTCATCTGTATTCTCCTTTAACTCCTTGATCTACTTAGAACTGGGGCTTTGCTCCTGCATCGATCTCTTTAACAGCTGAAACGAACTTAGCCTTATCAACTTCGCCTACAAGTCCCTTACCTACATCACCCATATCAAGGAGGAACTTACCGTCAGATTCCTCAACAGAGAATGTTAATGCTGTTCCATTAGACTGATCAGAGATTGTCATTGTGTTACCGTCAACCTTGCAGTCACCAACCCATGATCCGCTCTCTGATGAAGAAGTATCTAAGAACACGATAGCTCCGATTGTGTTATCTTTGCCAAGGGCAAGAAGCATATATACATCCTCACTGTCTGTTATACCTGCATAGAAGTTAGAGAATGAATCCCATGTGCTCTCGGGTCTTGCAGTGTTGCCGCTTGCTGCTGCAGATGAAGCTGCTGCAGATGAAGCTGCCGGTGCTGCTGCTGCTGAAGCTGCTGCACTTGAAGCTGCCTTAGATGAAGCCGGTGCTGCACTTCCGCCGCCGCATCCGGCCATGAATGCTGATACTACGAGAACTCCTGCCAATACAATACCTGTTACTGCTTTTCTCATTAAAAACTCTCTCCTTTTGAAATAAAACTGAATTTGTGTTCTGGTCTGTAAACCATCAAGGTTAATTATAAACAATTATTAATTCACGTCAATAGGTTTTATCAAAAAACATCTGTATACGACGACTACTTTCTAAGCTCCGCACCAAGTTCTTCAAGTGCAGCACATATCTTATCCATGGGCTTGGTTATATCGGCCTCTTCCAGGGTCTTTTCCTTGCCCCTGAATGTAAGTGTGTAAGCAACCGACTTAAAGCCCTCCTTGATCTGACTGCCCTCGTATATATCGAACAATGAGAAGCTCTCCAGATGACCGCCGCCTCGTTTTGCGATAACCTCTTCGATGGAACCCACCATAACATCCTTGGGGATCATCATGCTTATGTCCCTGGTAACAGCCGGGAACTTAGGGATTCCCTCATATCTTCTGGTGTAGTTGACCAGATCCATGATGGCAGGCATATCTATTACGCCTATATAGGTCTTCTCACCGATCTCGTAATTGTTGCAGACCCTGGGGTGAACCTCACCTAAGTAACCCACAACCTTGCCCTTAAGCATGACATTTGCTTTGCGGCCGGGATGGAGATAAGGCCTGTCGGTGCCCGGATCGTAAGTGATCTTATTCGTGATCCCCACCTTTTCAAGGAACTCCTCTATAACGCCCTTCATGGTATAGAAATCTCAGTCACCGTAGAAGCCCAGGACAAACTGCATGCGCTCGTTGGGTAATACATCTGTGGTTCCGAATCTCTTCTTTAATTCTTCCTTATCTACCTCCGAATCATCTCCAACCGGCAGGTAAATGTTAGCCAGCTCGTAGAGCATTACATCCTTATTCCGCCTGTTATAGTTGTTGGACAGGGAGGTCAGTATCCCGTTAAGGGGCTGGGTCCTCATAATGCTGTAGTCCTCACCCAAAGGATTAAGGATGGATACAACGCTTCGAAGCCCATCATTTTCGGGGATAAGCAGCTTATCAAATACCTTGGGGCTCTCGAAGGAATAGGTCATTCCCTGGGAGAAGCCGCAGTACTCAGCCACGTCACGGGCAGTCTTTTCCACCTTCATCTTAAATGAAATGCCCCCCATGGTAGCCTCGCCCTTAGGCAGGGTGGTGGGGATCTTGTCATAGCCGTAAAACCTTGCAACTTCCTCGGCCAGGTCGGCGCTGCAGCCTATATCCTGCCTCCAGGAGGGAGCAACCACCTCACCGGTCTTCTCATCGTAAATGAGCTCAACCCGCTTAAGATAGGCGATCATATCCTCCTTGGAAATGTCCGTTCCCAGTAGTCCGTTGATCTTATCGGGCTCAAGCTTAACCCTGGAATCAGAAGCCACATCGTTATATACATCAACAACGCCGCCTACAACCTCGCCTGCCCCCAGATATTCGATAAGCTGGCAGGCGCTGTTTAAAGCCTCCAGAGTAAGATTGGGGTCAAGGCCCTTCTCGAATTTGGAGGATGCGTCGGTACGAAGGCCTATCCTCTTTGACGAAAGGCGGATATTGGTCCCATCGAAACAAGCAGCCTCGAAGAGCAGGGTCTTGGCGTCCTCTGTGATCATGGAGTTCTCGCCGCCCATGATACCGGCGATACCGATGGGTTTCTCGCCGTCACAGATCATAAGCACATCGGAATCCAGAGTTCTCTCCTGGCCGTCCAAGGTCACGAACTTGTCTCCGTCCTTTGCCCGCTTAACAATGATCTGAGCCCCGGCAACGGTGGAGAGGTCAAAAGCATGCATGGGCTGACCGAATTCAGCCATGATGTAATTGGTTATATCAACGATATTATTGATGGGCCTGATGCCCTGTGAAGCCAGTCTTCTCTGCATCCATTTTGGAGAAGGCTCGATCTTTAGGTTCTTAACCACCCTTGCACAGTACCTTCTGCACAGCTGCTTGTCTTCGGTGGTAACCTTAATATAATCACTTGCTTTCTCATCATTTCCCTTGCATTCCACAGGAGGATAAACAAACTCCTTGTTAAAAGTTGCAGCCACCTCTCTTGCTATACCAACCACTCCGTAGCAGTCCACACGGTTGGAAGTGATCTCGTGCTCGAAAATGACATCGTTAAGACCCAGGGCCTCTACTGCATTACTGCCCAATGCCGGCGGATTATCCTTATCGAAAATGTAGATGCCGTCCTCCGGAGCTTCCGGATACATTTCCTTTGAAGAACCCAACTCTTCTATGGAGCAGAGCATACCGCAGGACTCAACCCCGCGAAGCTTACCCTTCTTGATCTTGGTACCGCCTTTTACACGGTTCCTGTCATGGTCAGTAGCCACCTTACCGCCGTCTAATACAACGGGGATAACATCCCCCTCTTTAACATTGGGAGCCCCTGTAACGATCTGCAGGTTCTCAGCCTCACCGATATTGATCTGACATACAATGAGCTTGTCCGCATCCGGGTGCCGGTCGATCTTCTCGATCCGTCCCACAACGATCTTCTCCAGATCCTCATCGAGGCGCTCATACCCCTCAACCATAGTCCCGGTCAGGGTAATGGCATCCTTGTACTGCTCCGCAGAGCAATCTAAGCCTTTTACATATTGCTTAATCCAAGATAACGAAGTATTCATATTATATAATCCTTTCTGTCCTGTTTCCCTAGAACTGCTTAAGAAACCTCATATCATTCTCATAAAGCAGTCTCATATCATCGATCTCATATTTGAATAGTGTAATCCTCTCAAGTCCTACTCCGAACGCAAATCCTTGATAGATTTCCGGATCAATTCCCGACATCCGAAGCACATTAGGATGCACCATACCGCACCCGAGGATCTCCACCCATCCTGAGTTCTTGCAGAAACGGCAGCCTTTGCCCTTGCATTTGAAACAGGTAACATCCACCTCGGCAGAGGGCTCCGTAAAGGGGAAATGATGGGGGCGGAACTTAACCCTTGTATCCTCACCGTAGAGTTTCTTCGCAAAGACCTCCAAAGTTCCTTTAAGATCCGCAAAAGTGATGCCCTTATCGATCACAAGACCCTCGATCTGATGGAAGGAGGGTGAATGAGTGGCATCCACCTCGTCGGAGCGGAAGGCCCTTCCCGGGGAAATGATCCTGATGGGAAGCTTGCCCTGCTCCATAACCCTTGCCTGAACAGAGGAAGTCTGGGTGCGGAGCACGATCTTGTCGTTAATATAAAATGTATCCTGCTCGTCCTTGGCAGGATGGTTGGCCGGGATATTCAGTGCCTCGAAGTTGTAGTAGTCGTACTCAACCTCCGGGCCTTCCACAACCTCGTATCCCATTCCGATAAAAATATCCTCAACCTCTTCCAGGGTAATGATATTGGGATGTCTGTGGCCGCAGTTGCTTTTTCTTGCCGGCAGGGTTACGTCTATAACCTCGTCTTTAAGCCGCCTCTCCATCTCAGCCGCCTCAAGCTTCTGCTTGGTTTCTTCGATGAGCTTCTCGATAGCCTCTCTGGTATCATTTACAAGAGCGCCCACCTTGGGCCGATCCTCCGGCGCCACATCCTTCATACCCTTAAGAACGGATGTGAGAAGGCCTTTCTTCCCCAGGTAGTTAACTCTCACGTCATTTAACGCATTCAAGCCTTCAGAAGACTTAATGGCTGCAAATGCATCATCTTTGATCTTTTGTAATTTGTCTTTCATGATATCCTCCTAAAATAAAAAATCGCCCCTCATAAGGGACGAATAAATCCGCGGTACCACCCAAATTCCCGGACAAGCCGGGCACTCGAAATGCGTAACGTGCATCACCCGGCATTTCCTAATAAGAGACTTCTTTTCAAAAATGCGGCTCCGATGTGAAATTCGCGATAATCCCTGAACTTAAAGGGCTTCCAGCCACCGACCCTTCTCTCTGGAAAGAAAGGATTACCCTACTTATGCATCTTCACAGCCTTTAAATATTTACTTAACGAATTGTATTCTAACACAAGGAAAAAATAACGTCAACAAAAAACCGAGAGAAGCGCCAGCTCCTCCCGGGTTTTTTAGTACTCCAAAGTGCCGTTTCCCGAACTTTGACTCCTAGCCCAAGCTAGGTGGGTAACCTCACGCTGCACCTCTGTCGTCCAATCAGATAAACAAGGCCTGACATATCGTACAACAAATATCGGAATCCCATAAAAGTAGATGTAGGTTCAAAATATCGGGTTTGTCGAACACCCCAGATAAATTATCTTTACTATGCTCTGATTTTACCATAATATCAGATTTTTATCAAGCAAAAGAAGGTAATTTCTAAAAATTTATGAACCCACTCAAACCCTTGCAGCCATTGGGCTTTTATAACTGATCCACAACTGCCTGAATGGCATCATGAGCATCCTTCGGCAGCTTGTCATAACCACCCTTGAATGTGTCTCTTGATCTGACGAATTCAAGGCGGTCGTTCATCCTGGCCTTAAGCTGTGAAAGGTACTCCTTATCCTTCATATCAGGCACAAATCCTTCAATATCATATATTTCGATATCCTTAAAATTGCCCCACTGTTTGAAATCTGCCTTTCCCTCAACAATAGCTTCCAGAACCCCTATGGTAACTTCCTTGGGAACCTTCTTGCCCATAAAATCCCCTGTATTGACGATATAACAGTCAACATGCCTGTCTGCAACAAGGGTCTTGAACTTCTCATAGTCATTTACCAGAGGATAGGTCCTGAAAGGATTGGCGTAAGGCTCGACAACAAGGGCGTTGGGATCTACTCCCGGAGCCAGTCTCTCTGCTGAGGAACGCTTGGTGGCAAGGGTAGCACCCATTACAGATGCCAGGCTTGCACCTTTAAGCTTAACAACAGGCGGAATGGTGGGATCCTTCATGATCCAGATGATGGCGTTAACGGGGGACTCTATGCGGTCAACCCGGTTGGGGGACCACAACTTGGACTTGATGGCGCGACCGTTACCGTTTCTGATATCCTCGGTAACCAGCACAACCTTTCCGTCCTCATCCCTTGTAGCCGAACAATTCTGAGCTGTCAGCAGGTACTTGTTGTCCTCGCTGTTTAGCGGATAATCCGCAGTCTTATCGAAATAAGTGGGCTCTAAGGCGATGGATGAACCCGTCTCGGTATTAATGATAAATGCATCGTCATGAAGCACTGTCACGTCGTATTTGCCGCCATGCTTTGCGTGAGTAAGGGTTGACTTGCCGGAGCCGGAAAGCCCGAATACGGAAGCCACATATTTGCTGCCATCCTTTAAGGTGTACTCTTTCTGGCCGCCATGGCAGGAAGCGTAACCGTGTCTGTTGGCTATTGCCCATGCGATGGTGAGGGTTCCCTTCTTGTGCTCACCGAAATATCTCATTCCAAGGAGAGCCGCGCAGTTCTGCTCAGTGTTGAAATAAGTAAGCCCTAAGGGATGCTCGGGATGCTGCCATTGGGGATCCGAGAAGATATAGATATCCGGCTCATTTTCGATGACCTTGGATTTCTTATACATATTTACATATTCATCGGACATGTACTGGAAATTGAGCATCCATGAATAAAGGATGTTCTCCTCACCTTCCGGGATCAGGAGGTGTGCCTTCACCATGAATTCCGGATCCAGGCCGATGTAAACCTGCGCGTGGTACAATACGCCGTAACGGGTATCATAGATCGCGTCCATCAGCTTCTTGTCAAGGTCAGTGGTATCAACCTCAGGCTCACCTGTGATCCTTCTGGCTGCCGCACATCTTCCAGTAACGGATCCGTCATTGAAAAGGAGCACCTTTGCATCCGGATCCAGACCGAAGGTCTCGCCCTTATACACCGGCATATCCGTAACAATGGTTCCCGGTGAATCCTTGGCCAGCTCGTATGCCTGCTTCAGGTCCTTAACTTCAACTACATTATTTCCGTAAAAGGGCGCCTCGATAATGGAACGGGTCTTTGAAAACCCTACCTTACCGGGTCCTACTTCATCTCTTTTGTAAAATGCTTTTGTTGACATAGATCATCCTCCGCTTATCAGACAGTTTCTCGTTTTAATGCCACGATTTTATCATATGTTTGGCATTTTCACAAGGAAAAACAAGAGCTTTCAACGTATAAGTGACGTTTTTCCTTGTGTTTTTGGTATGTTTTGTGTTAAAATGTCTTAACATTCTTTGTTTTAGGATGGTGATACTATGGATGAGAAGAATTATTACAGCATAACCCCTGAGATCCTGCACTATACAGAGCTTTGTACGGGTTGCAATAATATTACCCCCGAATTATACGGCAAATATAACGTTAAGAGGGGCTTACGTGATGAGCGTGGAAAGGGTGTCCTGGTCGGGCTTACGGAGATATCTGAGGTCTGTGCCACCAAGATAGAGAACGGCGAGATAGTTCCCGACGACGGTCAGCTTTATTACCGCGGATATAACGTGGAAGAGATCCTCGCCGCAAAGGACGAGCGTGACGTATTCGGTTTTGAGGAAGCCACATACCTTCTGCTTTTTGGCGAATTGCCTACCAAACAGCAGTTATCTGAATTCGTATATATGCTGTCCGAGTACCGTTCCCTGCCCACCAGCTTCGTCAGGGACATTATCATGAAGGCTCCCAGCAAGGACATGATGAACACATTGGCAAGATCCGTCCTTACTTTGTTTTCCTATGATCAGAACACGGACGATACTTCCGTTCCCAATGTGCTCCGTCAGTGCCTTCAGCTGATAAGCCTTTTCCCGCTGCTTTCAGTATACGGGTATCAGGCATATAACCATTATCACGACGGCAACAGTTTGTTTATCCATACACCGGATCCCAAGCTGTCTACGGCAGAACATGTGCTTCACCTTCTACGCCCCGACAGTAAATACACGCCTTTGGAGGCCAAACTTCTTGATACGGCACTTGTGCTGCATATGGAGCACGGTGGTGGTAATAACTCCACATTTACCACCAGGCTTGTTTCTTCCTCAGGTTCGGACACTTATTCGGTCATCGCCGCAGCTATTGGCTCCCTTAAAGGACCCAGACACGGTGGTGCTAACCTCAAAGTAGTCAAGATGTTCGAAGATATGGAGGAGAACGTTAAGAACTGGGAGAACGAGGACGAAGTGGCCAACTACCTGCAGGCGCTCCTTCGCAAGGAAGCCTTTGACAAGGCAGGCCTCATTTACGGTATCGGACATGCCATCTATTCGGTATCCGACCCCAGAGCCAGAGCCTTTAAGGGTGTTGTGGAGAAGCTCTCCAGGGAAAAGGGCATGGAAAAGGAATTCGCGCTTTATCAGTTGGTTGAACGGCTTGCGCCGGAGGTTATCGCTAATGAGCGCAAGATCTACAAAGGCGTATCCGCCAACGTGGACTTCTTCTCCGGATTTGCCTATAAAATGCTGGGCATACCTACACAGCTGTTCACACCTATATTCGCTGTTTCGCGTATATCCGGCTGGAGCGCCCACCGCCTTGAGGAGCTGTGCTATCCCGGCAAGATAATGCGTCCCGCTTACATGAATGTAGGATACAGAAGGGATTTCATTCCCATGAATAAACGATAAAGATAACCCGCTTCATTTCTGAAGCGGGTCTATTTTCTATTTCACTTTCACTGTCGCTTTGACCGTCTTGCTCTTACTCTTATAATTGGTTCCTCCGTCATCGGTCACCTTGATCTTGACCTTATAGGTTCCCTTCTTCATTCCTTTTGCCAAAGTCACCTTGCCTGTAGTCTTATTGATCTTGATACCTTCATTGCCGCTTACCTTTTCATAGCTGAGTTTTCCTTTAGCTTTGCTTATTTTAAGCACTTTTCCTACTTTGATCGACTGTTTTGACTTGCTGAGCTTACTGTAATTCACCAAAAAGCTGCGGCCGGATATCTTTACGGGGTTGGATGCCTTGTTGATAGTGAAATCCACGGTACCCTTACCGCTATAGCTGCCCTTTCCCTTAACCGTAACGGTGTAGGTCCCGGCATTTTTGCATCCAGAAGGATATATTACAGTGTAATCCTTTGCCTTGAGCGTCTTTCCCTTATACTGAACCGACTTTATCTTGGGCTTTTTGACCTTTCCGTCATATACATAGCTTGACTTTGAAAGGGTGATGGTATAATCGGATTCCATTACCTTGTCATAGGCTATTGCCAACTCATATGCAGCATCATAAACGCTGTAAGGGTCGGAATAATCAGCTTTCAATGCAAGATTGTAAGCATAATTCAGTTTCTTTATCTTAGAAGAGCTGCTTCCGCCGTATTCTTTCGGATCTATGTCACAAGCCTTCTCCATGAGGGCATCCAGGAATGAATTAAGTCTCTCGTCACGAAGGGCCGGTGTAAGAGCCGGAGTCTTTTTTATACTGTCTCCCGCCACCTTCTCATAGCCGTTTGCTATCTCCATCAAGGCCTTTTCTCCACCATACCTGCCTACCAGATTCATGCCTATCGGCATCTTTTGGCTTGTATCCCCCTCATAGGGGGTCATAAAACCTATGGGAATACTCATATCCGGAAGTCCCAGAGCGGGTCCGAAATTCCTTTCATAATTCGAAGTATTATAGATGCATTTATACGTGTTCTGCAGCGGAGCAGGACTTTCAGCATACATGTACATTATGGCGTCCACGTTGTTCGCCTTCATAATATCCGATACTTTTTGACGGTATTTCAGGACCCAGAACCATGTCTTTGCTCTGATATATCCGTTGTCACCGTACTTTTCGTAGAATTTTCCATAACCATCCTTATCAAATATATCAACCATTGCGGCCGGATCATAGCCCTTAAGGTATTCCCGTATGTATCCTATATTTCCTCCCGTCTCTATTATATCCTTCATGGTCTTGATCTTACCGTCACCGTACTTGGCCAGAAAGGCGTTGACATCATACTCCATTGAGGATGCAGTGTTAAAAAATTTATACAGAAAAATCTCTTCATCCGGGAGATAAGCCGAAAGGTCAACGAACTCAGCTCCTCCCTTGATCAGATTAGCCCTGGCGGCTCTGGCAAGAACTTCCGCCTCACCTGAAAGATCAAAACTCTTTATATTCTTAAAATTATCTTCAGAGAAATAATCCGATACTCCGAATATTTCCTCTGTTATCTTATTGAGCTTTGCGACATCCGGTTTTACATAATCAAATGACGACGTTAAAAATGCTATCCTCTTCCCCTTTAAGGAATCATCACTGAGGCTTTTGGAGTAACCCTCTCCAAGAAGGATGTCTGCATCCGACTCTATGGTATAGTCATCATTTTCATCATTTCCGGCCATGGACTCAAGAACAATGGCCAGATCTTTTGCCGTCCTGGCCATGGGACCGGAAGTATCTCTTCCGGCCAGAAGCGGGATAATACCATCAATGGAAGTAAGTCCCTTGGATGGTCTGATCCCGAAGAGGTTCCCCCATGAAGAGGGATTCCTGATAGAGCCTCCCGTATCGGTTCCCAGACCGGCAACCGCAAAATTAGATCTTACGGCAGTAGCTGTTCCTCCTGAGGAACCTGCCGCTGATCTGGTGGGATCATATGCGTTGTGAACATCCCCTCCCAGGGTGGAATGAGAATCACTGGCACTATACGCAAACTCAGACAGATTAGCCTTGGCGATGATCACCGCACCTGCATCCTTTAGTTTTTTTACTACCGGTGCATCCTGCTTGGCAATAAGGCCTGAAAGTGCAACCGAACCTGCAGATGTGGGAAGACCCTTTACACAATAATTATCCTTTACAACAATGGGAATGCCGTGAAGCTTTCCCCGCACCTTACCGGAGGCCCGCTCCTTATCAAGCATCCTGGCATCTTCAAGTGCTTTATCATTGATCCATATAATGGAGTTTAGGTCCTTACTTCTGTCATAGGCTTTGATCCTGTCTAAGTACATTCCCGTCAGCATCTCCGAAGTGAGGTTCCCCGCCTCCATCTCCCGCTGAAGATCACTGATGGTGGCGTCCTGAAGATCGATGGTGGTAAAGAGATCCTCAAGCTGCCTTTCTGCGCTCTTGCCGGATTTAAACTCATAAGGCGCCCCCTTGGAATAGGACTCTATGGAAGCCATATCCTCTATCCGCGCAGCAAAAACGGTGCCCGGGGAAAATGATGCAATGATCATTGCCGCCGCGATCCATACACCTGCTAATCTCTTTCTGCTCACCTTCATACAAACCTCCCATATAGACACATGGAGACAGAGGTCCGTCCCCTGTCTCCTAAATTCAGCTGTTAATGTAATTGATCAAGCCTCCTGAGCTGATTATCTTCTGCATAAACTCCGGGAAGGCCTGTCCCTGAAACCGGGTTCCCTTAGTCCTATTATATATCATTCCGGAGTCGAAATCTATCTCAACCTCGTCACCTGCTTCTATACCGTGGGCCGCTTCCTTGCATTCGATGATGGGAAGCCCGATATTGATGGCGTTTCTGTAGAATATCCTTGCAAATGTCTCGGCTATGACACAGCTTACTCCCGCAGCCTTGATGGCGATGGGGGCATGCTCACGGGATGAACCGCAGCCGAAATTCTTCTCGGCAACTATGATATCTCCCTCATTAACCTTCTTTACGAAATCCTTATCGATATCCTCCATGCAATGGGTGGCAAGTTCTTTCGGATCAGAGGAGTTCAGGTATCTTGCGGGAATGATGACATCCGTATCCACATTGTCTTTATATTTAAATACATGGCCTTTAGCTTTCATACCCAGTCACCTCCTATAAATCCGCCGGCGAAGATATCTTCCCGGTAACAGCCGATGCCGCTGCAACTGCCGGACTTGCCAGATATACTTCCGAATCAACATGGCCCATACGGCCTACAAAATTACGATTAGTCGTAGCTACACATCTCTCTCCTGCCGCCAGGATACCCATGTAACCGCCCAGGCACGGTCCGCAGGTTGGAGTGCTGACAACAGCTCCGGCCTCTATAAAGGTTTCCACTATTCCCTCTCTTACGGCCTGAAGGTAAATCTCCTGTGTGGCCGGGATCACGATACATCTTAAGTTCTTGGCCACCTTTCGCCCCTTAAGGATGGCAGCCGCCTCACGAAGGTCGGAGATGCGTCCGTTGGTGCAGGATCCTATAACAGCCTGATCGACCCTGACATCTCCCACCTCATCAATAGTCTTTGTATTCTCGGGCAAATGCGGGAAAGAGACCGTTGACTTCAATGAGCCCAGATCGATGGTGTATTCCTCATCGTAGACCGCATCGTCATCTGCCTCGTAAATAGTGTATTTCCTGTCGGAATGCTCATTCATGTAAACAATGGTAGCATCATCAATGGGGAAAATGCCGTTCTTGCCGCCGGCCTCAATTGCCATATTGGCTATGGTAAAACGATCGTCCATTGAAAGATTTATAATTCCGTCCCCGGTAAACTCCATGGATTTGTACAGGGCCCCGTCCACACCGATCATACCGATGATATGAAGGATCAGGTCCTTGCCGCTCACCCACTTGTTAAACTTCCCCGTAATATTAAACTTGATGGCGGAAGGCACCTTAAACCAGGCCTTACCCGTAGCCATTCCGGCAGCCATGTCCGTGCTTCCCACTCCGGTTGAAAATGCGCCTAATGCGCCATATGTACATGTATGGGAATCAGCGCCGATAATCACGTCGCCTGCCACAGCCAGGCCCTTTTCCGGGATAAGAGCATGCTCTATGCCCATCTGACCCACATCGAAATAATTGGTGATGTCATGCTTCATGGCAAAATCCCTGACGCATTTGCAATGCTCTGCGGACTTGATGTCCTTATTAGGGATAAAATGATCCATGACGAGGGCTATCTTATCCTTATCGAACACGCCCTCCTTCTTCATCTTATCTATCTCCTTGATCGCCACCGGAGAGGTGATATCATTCCCCAGCACCAGGTCAAGGTCCGCCTCGATAAGATCCCCGGCCTTGACGCTTTTTTGCCCCGCATGCGCCGCCAGGATCTTCTGAGTCATCGTCATACCCATACTCATTATCCTCCTACATTTACGTGGTTCGTGATAAATCCATTTAAAGAAACGACGCTCTCTTTATCCCGCACCACTTAATTTGCCGCAAGTGTAAATGTGACGAAGTATAATGAATTCGATGCAGTGTCTTTGGGAACGTCGGTTCTTAGTGAGCTCGAAGAGCGAGCTTAGAACCGCTACGCTTTCCAACGAAGCGAGAGCGTCACTGCATTGAATTACATTATACTTCGTCACTTATAATAGTTATAAATTAATTGTTAATAAGCTTAGTATCTTCGTTGTTCCAACTGTAAAGCTTACGCACTTCTTTTCCGATAGCTTCAGACGGATGCTCAGCCGCCTTCTTCTTCATGGCCTTGAAATGAGCCTGCCCGCCTGCCGGTGACATATCAAGCAGGAACTCCTTTGCAAAAGAACCGTCCTGAATATCGGAAAGGATCTTCTTCATGGTCTTCTTGGTCTCTTCTGTGATGATCTTCGGACCTGTCACATAATCACCGTACTCAGCGGTATTTGAAATGGAATATCTCATACCCTCGAAGCCTGACTGATAGATCAGGTCAACGATGAGCTTCATCTCATGGATACACTCGAAATAAGCATTTCTGGGATCATATCCGGCCTCAACCAAAGTCTCGAAACCAGCCTGCATCAGCGCGCAAACGCCGCCACAAAGAACTGCCTGCTCACCGAAGAGGTCTGTCTCTGTCTCGGTCCTGAATGTGGTCTCCAAAAGTCCTGCTCTTGCACCGCCGATGGCAAGTCCGTAAGCAAGTGCCTTATCCAGTGCCTTGCCTGTAGCATCCTGGTATACAGCCACCAGACAGGGAACACCCTTGCCTTCCTGATACTCAGATCTTACGGTATGTCCCGGTCCCTTGGGAGCGATCATTGTAACGTCCACATCCTTAGGCGGAATGATCTGATTGAAATGAATAGCGAAACCATGGGCGAACATAAGCATGTTGCCGGCCTCAAGGTTGGGCTCGATATCCTTCTTGTACATTGCAGCCTGCTTCTCATCATTTATAAGGATCATGATGACGTCAGCCTTCTTAGCTGCCTCAGCTGCGGTATATACCTTAAATCCCTGCTTCTCGGCCTTTTCCCAGGACTTGGAGCCCTCGTAGAGCCCGATGATGACATTGCATCCGCTCTCCTTGGCGTTAAGCGCATGAGCGTGTCCCTGGCTTCCGTAGCCGATAACGGCGATGGTCTTGCCCTCTAATGCTGAAAGATTACAGTCTTCCTGATAGTAAATTTTAGCCATTTCAAATATTCCTCCTAAGTTAGTACTATTATTCTACAAGGATCCATACGGACCCTTATTCACACATTAATTATAGGTGCGGTTAAGCAGTTTCTCTGCATCCTGGATATCGGCGGCGCCTCTGGAAAGCCCCGTGATACCGGTACGCGCCAGTTCAAGGATCTTATACTCGGACAGAAGATCGATAAATGCATCTACCTTATCCGTAGTTCCCGTAAGCTCAATGATAAGCGACTCCTTGGTGACATCGATGATCTTGGCCCTGAAGATATCGGCCACGGAAATGATGTGCCCTCTCTCGCTCTCATCAGCGGAAACCTTGACCAGGATAAGCTCCCTGCAAACCGATTCTGAGGGCTTAAGTTTCTTAACAAAAAGCACATCCTCCAGCTTGCACAACTGCTTCTCTATCTGCTCCAAGATCTGCTCGTCACCAGAGCATACGATGGTCATTCTTGTAAGCCTGTGATCCGTGGTAACTCCGGCGGAGAAACTGTGGATGTTATATCCTCTCCTGGAGAAGAGCCCTGATACATGGCTCAATACACCTGAATTATTCTCAACAAGGATGGAGAATACCACTTTTTTCATATTGTATTCGGATTCAGCTCCCAAACTATCAATCCTCTCTTTTGCGAATTAACAATTATTGTAGCAATAAGACTTCCCTTTGTCAACGCTTTATCACATTAATGTGTAAAATGGAGACGAGTGTCTCACTCACTTCTTCCGCACAATTACCTTAATACTCCGCTTCTTCTTACTGTCTGCGGTGGTGACGGTTATCTTGGCCGTTCCCCTCTCCACGGCGGTAATCTTGGCTTTGTTTATGCTTACCGGGGTCACGGTAGCCACTTTTGTGTTGCTGCTCTTCCAGATCACCCGCTTATTCTTCGCCTTTTTGGGAAGGATGATGGCTCTTACTGTCCTGGTCTTGCCCACCTTGAGATGTACACTTGAGGGTGTGATATAAACCCTCTTTATATCCTTGTATTCTTTAACCCTGACCTTACAGCTGGCTGTCTTTCCGTTGGAAGATGTGGCTGTGATGGTTGTGGTTCCCTTACCAACGCCCGTAACCCTTCCGTCAGCGGAGACAGTGGCCACCTTCTTATTGCCGCTCTTCCACGTAAGGGTCTTATCCGTGGCATCGGAAGGATTAACGGTAGCCTTTAAAGCATAGGTCTGTCCGCATTCAAGCTTGACCAAAGAATTATCAAGCGCAACGCTCACAACGTCTATCTCAGTTGGTGTGGGCGTAGGCTCCGGCCCGGGGGCGGGGTATACCGCCAAAGGCTTGCTTAAATGATCAGTTTCCTGTTCAGCATTTACATGCTCTGCCACAAGATAGATCCTGTCCTTGGTTTTATCGAAAATAGCCGGGATGAAAATATATACGTTTCCGCTTCCGGCGGAATCGCAATTTTCCACTTTTCCGTAGCCTTTGATCTTCACATCATCAACAGTATATGACCCCTCAGCTATGATATATGAGATCCTGTTAACAGCACTGCCTCCATTAAGAGTAACGTTATAGGGTACTTTTATGATCGAACCGGCAGAAAGCTCCGGGTCCGTATATGTGATCTCCCCGTTTAAACCCAAGCCGATATTATCATCCACGAGGTTGAAATAATTTTTACTGAAAAGCCTCAGCTCCGGGTAACCTGTGGTAAGCCGCCAGATATTTTCATAATCCCAGCCTGTGTAAGCGGAGGCATTAAGCCCGGTCATTTCCGTTGTTGTTTTGCCTTCTACATTGTTGAAAGTGTTCACACCTTGTTCATAACCCACAGCCCGGGAATTGGTCAGTAAAGATTTGTCATAGAATGAGTTAACGGCGATAGAATCTATTATCCTTCCGATTACGCCGCCACGATAAGTATCGTCCTCGGCGTCCAGCTGTCCGGTACAATTATAGCAGTTTATGACATTCCCCTTATTTTGGGATGACGTATTACAAATAACTACACCTGCCACACCGCCTACATCATCTCCCCCTTTAACAATACCGGTATTAAAGCAGTTTTCAACGGTACCTCCGTCTATAATTCCAACCACACCTCCGGAGAACGGTCCCTTATTATATGTATAAGAATCATTAACCATACCGCTATTACGGCATTGTTTGATCGTTCCATCGGTGAGATAGCCTGCTATACCACCCTTATAGGAATGTCCCTTAACTTCTCCGTTGTTTAAACATGAAACTACGAAACTCTCCTGGCAAAAACCAACCACTCCACCTGTACGTGCACCTATTCCACTGATACTGCCTCCGTTATAACAATTCGCTACATATGAATGTGTAGCGGTATCATTTACAATTTGACCGGCTATTCCGCCCGTATATACGCCACCGCCGCTATTGTCCCCCGTAACATTACAAGTGCTGGCGCAATTATAGATCGTTCCACCTTCTACAAGGCCTGCGACACCCCCAACAGCTTGTTTTCCTTTTACCACTCCGGTGACATGACAATTATAAACTGTCCCACCATTAACATTTCCTGCTAAACCGCCTACTCTATATTGACCGGATATATCGCAGTCTTTAAGTATAACGTTTTTAATTACGCCGCCATTCCCCAAAAAGCCAAATAATCCCACATCATCTGTGGTTCCATTGTCGAATTTCAATCCACTTATGGTATGTCCCTGTCCATCGAAAGTGCCGGTGTAATTGGTACTGTTGGTTCCGATAGGGGTCCAATCATTGGCTGTAGCACTGGAGCTCGCATCAATATCATTCACCAGCACGGCACAGGCATCACTTTGCCTGTTCATCCCATTTGCTCCATTAACTATATTGGCAAAAACCTTAAACTGATCATAATTATTGATCTTATACGGATCATCTGCACTGCCTTGTCCTTCGAGACCGCCCCCTCTTAATGCATGAACCTCCCGATATCCCGTATCCGGCACAAAGGATAACCCAAAGGTCAGCACCATAACCGCCGTCAAAATTAATGAAATAACTCTGGATCTCTTTTCTTCCATACTCGCTCTCCTTTTGCCCCTTTGTGGGTGTGACAGGGGGACGGTCCTGTGTCTCACCCATGCGTCACTCAAACAGTTCATCCAGCGTTATCACGTCCGTAAATATCCCGCTGTACTCATTTTGCATCAGACCGAATGTTGTAATCAGTGTGTTATGTATAGCTGTCTTCTTAGAAACTTCATGTGACAAAAGCTCCTTTCTGTTCATCAGGGTGCGATAATAACCTTTATCTACAGAATAATCACCACCATAAAACTTGATCTCACACATATTTACAATATTATCTTTCCTGTCAATAAGGAGATCTATCTGCGTTCCGTCTTTTCCCTCATCTCTTTTTACCCATGCCGATTGATGTGATGCCACGTTACCGATCTTAAGCGCGTCTTTGATCTGTCTGATGTGATTAAAGCACAGGTTTTCAAATGCTATCCCTCTCCAGCTTACTACAGGCTGCGAATTTACGTTCTCTTCCCAAAAATCCTCATTTAAGATGTCCTGCTCTTTTACAAAATGAAGGTAAAATATACAGAAAGGATCAATCAGCTTATAATGCGTCTTATTTCTGCTCATGCCAAACGGAACATATTTCATGATAAAATCCCCTGCAATAAGGGCATTTAAAGAATCCGTCAGTTTTCCGTTCTCCGAAGTCTTAATCTTGGCTGCAAGTTCGCTGCGGGTATACCCCATACGTCTTTTTCCGAGAGCGTCAACGATCAGCATTATCTGCTCCGGATTTGAAAATACCGATCTGAATAGTCTTGTATACTCATCCTTGAGTTTTGCATGCGGTTTAAAAAACAGTTCATCTATATTCTGTGCCAGAGATAAATGCCTTTTAAAATATCCAATATAATACGGAATACCCCCAAGTATCATGTAACTCTGGGCAATATCGTACTGTGAGAGTTCTATTCCCCTATCCTTAAAGAACAGCTCAATCTCTCCCAGATTAAAGGGCGTGAGATAAATCTCATACGTTATCCTTCCATATAGACCGCCATGATTATTAATAAGCTTATTCTGCATCCATAATGTTGAGCTTCCGCAGACTATCACCATCAGATTATGCCGGGCAGAACCCCATCCATTCCAAAAGGCTTCAAATCCGGTAATAAATCCGGACCTTTTGGTATCCAGCCACGGTAATTCGTCTATAAAAACAACCTGTCTGGTCCCATTATCCTTTTCACTCAAAAGGGCACGTAAAAGTGAAAATGCTTCAAGCCAGCTCTCCGGCCTCTCACTGTTCTTAAGCCCATATTCCTTCAACGAGTCGTGGAAATGGCCAAGTTGTGTCCTGAGCGCATTCTCTTTCTTGTGCTCTTCCGGCGATAATCCGGTATGCTTAAATGTGAACTTATTAGAAAACATCTCATTGATAAGAAATGTCTTACCCACGCGCCTTCTTCCACAGACTGCTACCAGCTCCGCTCTGCCACTATTATATAATTGTTCAAGTTCTTTTTTTTCTTTTTCTCGTCCTATCATAGTTTTATAATATGGTTTAATCTGCTAAAAGTCAATAAAAGTATCGACTTTTAGCAGATTAAACTGCAAAAATGTGGGATTATTCTGCTAAAAGTCTCCTTTATGGTTATGTTTTAGCAGTTTTGAATGTGACAGAGGGACGGTCCTCCTGTCACACTCATGTCTCTATTTCTTCTTCACAATCACCTTAATGGTCCGCTTCTTCTTACTGTCTGCGGTGGTGACGGTGATCCTGGCCGTTCCCTTCCCCACGGCGATGATCTTGGCCTTACTGCTACTTACCGGGGTCACGGTAGCCACTCGTGCGTTGCTGCTCTTCCAGATCACCCGTCTGTTCTGTGCATCTTTTGGCAGTATGATGGCTCTTACGGTCCTGGTCTTGCCCACCTTGAGTCGTACGCTTGAAGGAGTAATATAAACCCGCTTGATATCCTTGTATTCTTTAACCCTGACCTTACAGGTGGCTGTCTTTCCGTTGGATGATGTGGCTGTGATCCTTGTGGTTCCCTTACCAACGCCGGTAACCGTTCCGTCAGCGGAAACAGTAGCCACCTTCTTATTGCCGGTCTTCCATGTCAGGGTCTTATCCGTGGCATTGGCAGGACTAATAACAGGCGCGAAAGTGTAAGTCTGCCCACATTCAAGGGTCACAGTAGCCACATCAAGGGTCACGCTCTTTACATCTATATTAACGTCCGCGGGATCTATAGTAACGGTTACCACATCGGATACCGTCAGGGCACTTGATATCCCGATGGTATTAGTAACAACGCAGTAATAGTAATGGGTACCTGTGCTTTCCGTTCCGGGGATTGTAAATGAGGGATTTGTCGCACCCGTTATCTCTAAACCGCCTGTTGCTGAATTCGTTGTATTCTTATACCATTGATAGCTTAATGTGCCCCCATCCGGACTGTTTGCAACCACAGACAGATTTCTGTTGGCGGGATCGCCGTAAATGATCTTCCCGGTCTGATTTGGCTGGCTTCTGATAACCGGCTTTGATGCAACGGAGACAGGCGCACTTGCATAATTGGTTTCATATTCTCCGTTTATATCTTCCGCAAGGATATATACCTTCCAGTTCTCATTATAGTCATCCGGCAGGGTGAAGGTGACAGTCCCCGTAGCGGTGCTAATCGGTTTTGCCTCATAATGCTTTAATATCGCTCCCTTTTTCTGGTATTCTCCCTCGGTCATGATAAGGGTTACATGATCAACGAACGTGTTATCATCCCCTGAGATCTTATATGGCACAGTGACCGTATTGCCACTTGTTACAACGCCCTCACCGATGGCAAGGTTAATCTTGTCATCCTTAATCGTCAGCTTGTACTGATTCGTAGTCCCTGAGATTAAGGACGTGAAGAGTAAAGATTTAAGATCAATATTCAAAGCGGGGCAAACTGCGACACCAGGATAGCTGACATTTACGTCTCCGCAGATGAATGGACTGAGTACTTTCGCCGTTTTATAAGAATTATCGCCGGGCGACCGCAGCCAAAACTCGTTTGTCTCCCCCTGAGGGCTCATTCCGTCTGACCCGGTCTTTCCGCCTGAATGAACATAGGCTGTGTTAACTGCACCATAATTATCAAATCCATAGCCTGAATCAAGGGCTTCCGCTACTGATAGCAGGAATACCCGGTCCGATGTATCCTTACTTCTGTCAGTTTTAACATCTGTCTCTGCAATAGCGGCCTGTTCCTGATTAATAAAGGCATCATTGATGAAGCTGAAACCCTGTACTTTATATGGATTATTCTCAAGATTGTTCAGCCAGTCCCTAATGGTACATGTTGCCCACGTAATATCGGCTTGATTCTCATTATACTTCACTACATCCAGGTTCGTATCCGACAGCAGGAAGAGCTTCCTGTCAGTGCTGTTTTCGTTTTTTCCACCTGCAATACCGGAATTCTGAAGTACCTTCCATTTGATGGGTTCGGAAACAAATTCTTCGTTCACCTTTTTATTCTGCTTATAATTCCCGAACCAGACGTAAGACCAGCCGCCGGCTCCCTCCTTGGGATTCCCGATGGCCGATGCCACCCCGTCCGCTACCAGGCTGACCCCACCGGTCTTCGCATAATTTGCGTTATTGTCCGGCAAAGCATATACCGGCAGGCTCATTTGCGGCGCAGCCCCCAAGACCAGGCTTACAGTAAGCACCGCCGTCAGCACCTTCTTTCTAAAACTATTGAAAAACTCTTTTCCGCTCACTCTCTCTAATTCCATATAAACCACCATTTTGTGACAAAAGGACCGTCCCCCTGTCACACCCCGTACCGGTCATGCAGTTTCCTTATATACTCCGGTGTTGTGCCGCAGCATCCCCCTATGATACGCACGCCATATTTTAAGATTTCTTCGAAATGATCAGCGAATTCCCTTGCTCCCATGGAATATACCGTATTACCGTCCTTGTCGGTCTGAGGCAGGCCTGCATTGGGTTTTACAATGAGGGGCACATTTGCCTTTGCCTGTAACTCTTTAATGATGGGCAGCACATTGTCAGGACCTGCAGAGCAGTTAAGTCCGCAAGCATCCACCCCCAGTTTCTGCAGGGCATTGATAACCTCAACGGGGCTGTTGCCATACATGGTCCTGCCCGTCTCGGTATAAGACATGGTAACCATAACAGGCAGATCACACACCTCTTTCGCAGCAACAACCGCAGCTTTGGCATCCTCAAGATTTATCATGGTCTCGATATCGATAAGATCCACTCCCGCATTAACCAAAGCCCCGATCTGCTCCTTATAAACACTAATAAGTTCCTCAAACTCGGTATCGCCTAAGGGTTCAACCATAAGCCCTGTCATGCTCACATCGCCGGCAATATAAGCATCCGGATTGGCTCGTCTTGATATGCCAACCAGCTTCTCATTAAGGCCTGCCACATCATCGATGCCGTGCTTGGTAAGCAGCGGCCTGTTAGCCCCGAAGGTAGGGGCAAGGATTATGTCGCTCCCTGCCTGCCTGTATTCCTTCTGCAGGCCGGTAATGGCCTCCGGGTTGTCCACTATCCACTGTTCGACGCAGACTCCTCCCGGCATCCCCCGTTTTATCAGATTGGACCCTGTGGCCCCGTCCATGAAAACTATCCTACTATTGACAAGTTCCTTGAAATCTTCACGCTTCATATACTATCTCCTAATGTGACAGAGGGACGGTCCTTTTGTCACTCATTTTCCTTGTGACAGAGGGACGGTCCTTTTGTCACTCATTTTCCTGTACTTCCTCTTTCTCATCCAGATACTCCGCCAGTTCCCTGATCCCCGGCCAGGTAAACTCATTTCTTATGTATTTCTCTTCAAATGCATCCACCGACAGGGGCTTGCTTATGGAATAGCCCTGGGCCATGTCACACCTGATCTTACAAAGGAACTGGAGCTGAGCCTCATTTTCAACGCCTTCGGCTATAACCTCCATTCCCAGGTTATGCCCCAGCTCGATCAGGGCGTCCAGGACAAACTGTCTTCCCGCATCAGGGAAAAATGAGTCCGAGAAAAATGCCCGATCCAGCTTGATGATGTCTATATCCAGCTCGGATATAAGGCTCATGGAGGAATACCCGCTTCCGAAATCGTCCATGGAGAACATGAATCCCGCATCCCGAAGCTTGGCCTCCATCCGCTTGGTATTCTCTATATCCTCAAACACTGATTCTTCGGAGAACTCGATCTCCAGATAGCAGGGATCGATCTTCCACCTCTCAGCTATATGGGCAAGTTCCTCCACAAAGTGCCTGTTACGGAGGTGAAGGCCCGAAAAATTCGAAGAGATCCTGATGGGATTAAAGCCTCTGTCCATCCACATTCGAAGAATGCGGCAGCTCTCCCCGAAGACGTACATGTCGATATCAGTCACAAATCCATACCGCTCCATAACAGGGATAAAATCAGCCGGCGGGATGATCCCCAGTTCCGCATCATTCCAGCGTACCAGAGCCTCTGCCCCTGTAACGGAACCGGTCTTTAAGTTCAGCTTAGGCTGGAGATAGGCTTCGAACTCCCCGTTCTTTAAAGCTTTCTCCATCTTGCGGGATATGGCAAACTCTCTGGCCTTCTTCTTCGCCTCTTTATCAGTATAGAAACCTAAGGAAACATGATTGGAGGTCTGTTTGGCATCTTCGCTCTTCATTGCGGTCAATGCCTTGTCCCTCATGATCTCTATAGGTTCCGCCGTATCCGTGATATTATAGATACCCACCTTCAGGTTCAGATAGGGCATATGCTTGGCCACCATGGTCTCAAGCCCCGGGATCAGGCCTATATCGCATACAAGTTCGAAAATGGGAGCCCATTGCCGGATATCCAGGCCGTCGCTGCTGCTGTTGGTGAGTATGAGATTAAACCGGTCGCCATTCTGCCGGCATAAAAGGTCATTATCTGTTAAATACTTCTCTAAAGTGGAATAAACGTGGGATAGCACCTTATTGCCCATCTCAAATCCGAACAGATCGTTAATATAGGTAAACCCCACGATATCGCATATCACAAATGAAAATGTCCCCGGGATACGGGTCGAAAGCTTCTTCCCCGCTTCCATGTCAAAATAGGCGGAATTCCACCCGCCTGTAACAGGATCCCGAAAGGACATATTCAGAATCTCCTCATTGATCTCATCTTGTCTCATGATAATACTCAGGGAGACAGGCATAGATTCCCTGTCTCCCTCACTTTCATATATTAGAATTTGCCGGCTTTCGCTGCTTCCTCCACAGAAACCGCCACAGCCACCGTGGCCCCAACCATGGGGTTATTACCCATTCCGATAAGCCCCATCATTTCCACATGAGCCGGAACTGATGAAGACCCTGCAAACTGAGCATCGGAATGCATACGACCCAGTGTATCTGTCATACCGTAAGAGGCCGGGCCTGCAGCCATGTTATCGGGATGAAGTGTACGTCCCGTGCCGCCGCCTGAAGCTACGCTGAAATACTTCTTGCCCTGGTCGATGCACTCTTTCTTGTATGTACCTGCAACCGGATGCTGGAATCTGGTGGGATTGGTGGAGTTACCCGTAATGGACACGTCCACGCCCTCCTTATGCATGATAGCCACGCCTTCCGTAACATCATTGGCGCCGTAGCAGTTAACCTTGGCGCGAAGTCCCTTTGAATAAGCCTTGCGGAACACTTCCTTAACCTGGCCGGTATGATAATCCATCTCAGTCTCAACATATGTAAATCCGTTGATACGGGAAATGATCTGTGCTGCGTCCTTTCCCAGGCCGTTTAAGATAACGCGAAGAGGTTTCTGGCGAACCTTGTTGGCCTTCTCGGCGATACCGATAGCGCCTTCGGCAGCCGCAAATGACTCGTGGCCTGCCAGGAATGCAAAGCACTCCGTCTCCTCTTCAAGGAGCATCTTGCCTAAGTTGCCGTGGCCAATACCAACCTTTCTGTGGTCAGCAACTGAGCCCGGGATACAGAAAGCCTGCAGGCCTTCACCTATGGCAGCCGCAGCCTCGGATGCCTTCCTGCAGCCCTTCTTAATGGCTATAGCAGCGCCTACTGTATAAGCCCAACATGCATTCTCGAAGCAAATGGGCTGGATGCCCTTGACCATGTCGTATACATTAAGTCCCGCATCCTTGGTGATCTTCTCTGCTTCCTCAAGGGATGAAATGCCATAGCTCTTCAATACTTCATTGATCTTATCGATCCTTCTCTCATATGATTCAAATAATGCCATATTATTCCGCCCCCCTTCTTATTCTTTCCTCGGATCGATGATCTTCGCTGCATCGTCCACGCGGCCGTACTGGCCTTTAGCCTTCTCCCATGCAGTGGTGGGATCATCACCCTTCTTAATGAAATCGGTCATCTTGCCCAGGTTAACAAACTGGTAGCCGATGATCATATCTTCTTCGTCAAGAGCGATACCTGTTACATAGCCTTCAGCCATCTCCAGATATCTTGGGCCCTTCTTTAATGTTCCGTACATGGTACCGATCTGGGAACGAAGACCCTTGCCCAGGTCCTCTAAGCCGGCGCCGATGGGAAGACCGTCCTCGGAAAAGGCAGACTGGCTTCTTCCGTATACGATCTGTAAAAACAGTTCTCTCATGGCCGTGTTAATAGCATCGCATACAAGGTCAGTGTTAAGCGCTTCCAGTAAGGTAAGACCCGGCAGGATCTCAGATGCCATGGCTGCCGAATGGGTCATGCCGGAGCATCCGATGGTCTCTACAAGAGCCTCCTGGATAATGCCGTCCTTAACGTTAAGAGTCAGTTTACATGCACCCTGCTGCGGAGCGCACCAGCCGATACCATGGGTCAGTGCAGAAATATCAGAGATCTGCTTGGGCTTAACCCATTTGCCCTCTTCCGGGATCGGCGCTGCCCCATGATGAACCCCCTGGGCAACCGGACACATATGTTCAATTTCCTGTGAATAGATCATAAAAACTCTCCCTTCTTGAAAATTATTATTTCGTTTTATTTTTTACGAACTGTTACATACTGTATCTCATCAACCTGGCCGCTCTTAAGTACGAAAATAAGCTTCATCTTCTCCTTGTCGTACTCAAGCTTGGTATCAGTCTTCTCCGTAGGTTCTCCGTAAGCCTTGGTAACCTTGTCGGCATCATCGCCGATGGATAGTCCCTCCGGAGTGGAAACTGAGTCATCCTTCAGGATAACCTCCTTAACATAATCAACCTTCTTCTCCTGGAAGGTATTAACCTCAAAACCGGCGTAAGTGTAGTACACATCCAGGTCCCCGAAAGCACAGCTGGGGGATTCATAAGTAGACAGGGGCTTGCCCAGTTTGTCAATGATCTCCTTGGCTTCAGCGTTGATGTGAATATCCACATCCTTGGCCTTGAACACATACTCACCTGAGGCTGCCGCCGCCGAGCTTCCCTGTGATCCGGCCGCTGCCGAAGACCCCGTGATGACCTTGGTACCGCCGCCACAGCCCGCAAATGCCAGACACATCATACACACAATAACAACTCCTGCTATTCTTCTCTTCATTTTTCCAATCTCCTTAACAATACCGATATTTAATAATATTCTTTATTTGCTTTCCTCATACATCTTCTTTAAGGTTACTTTATCTATTTTTCCGTTTGCCGTCAATGGCATTTCGGAAAGTTTGCAGGTCACATTGGGAAGCATGTATCTGGGAAGCTTCCCACGCAGTGCCGTAACGAATTCTTTCTCATCCGGATCTCCCACATAGAAAATGACGATCTTGCCCGCCGCCTGGTCATAGATGCAGGCCGCGAACTTCACTCCCGGCACTGTGGATGCGTTGATCTCTATCTCACCCAGCTCGATCCGGTGTCCCATATGCTTGATCTGATAGTCTTTTCTTGATACGAAAATGAGTTCCCCCCGGTCATTGTATTTTCCGATATCCCCGGTGCAATAAATGATCTCGGGATAGGCCGTATTCAGCGGATTCTGTATATAGACTTCCCCGGTCTTCTCCGGATTGTTGTAATAACCCAGGGTAACGGAAGTGCCCCTGATGCACATCTCACCCTCTTCGCCCGGAGCCGCCGCTTCCTTTCTGTCCTTAAGCAGCAGGATCTCCGTATTCTTGAAGGGATGGCCAATAGGGATCACATCCGTATCCTCAAAGTCTCTGTCCACATGGAAGAAACAGCACATGCCCGTTCCTTCCGTAGGCCCGTACAGATTGGTAAAAGATGCTTCGGGCAGGGTCTCTCTCCAGATCTTAAACTGTTTGATAGGGAAGACCTCGCTACCGAAAGCGATGTTGGTCAGGTATTCCGGCTTAACCTTATCAAAGGTGCCGAAGGCTGAGATCATGGTCAGGGCCGAAACCACCCAGCAGATGGTATTGATCTTCTTCTCGTTCATGTACTCCACCAGCTTGATGGGCATCATGAAAAGACTTCTGGGAATAAGATAAGTGGTAGCCCCGAACTTCAAGGTGGGATAAAGTTCCTTCAGGCAGGCGTCGAAATACAGCGGCGTCTGATTACCGAAGACAGTCTCCTCATTGAAGCCCAAAGTCTCCGAAAGTTGTTCCACGTAATCAAGAACGCTGCGGTGGCAGGCAGCCACACCTTTCGGAACTCCCGTGGACCCGGAGGTAAACACGATGTAAATAGGGTCTGTATCAAGAGCCTTATCATATGCATCTTTTAAAAGGTCCTCTCTGACCTCCGAAGCAGAGATTTCACTGTATCTTACGATCTCACCGCCGAAATCAAAGGCCTGTGCCTTCTCATAAGTCTCATCATCGCAAATAAGAAGCGGAGCCTGTACATTTTCAAGGATAAGCCTTATCCGGGCTTCCGGCATCTCTTCATCGATGGGCACATAAAAACAGCCTGCTTTGATAACACCGAAGAAGGTCACGATCTCCCTGGGGTGCTTTCTCATAAACACCACAACGGGCCTGCGCCTGATGCCTCTTGAAAGGATGCCGCTCCCTATGGCTCGGCACACCTCATAAGTCTGCCGGAAGGAAAACTCCTCTGTATCGTCGGCAAAAGCCACCTTATCCGGATTCTTTTCAATTATCTCGTCCAAATAATCAAGAACATTGTTTTGCATAACTCACATCTCACTTTTTTTATTCTATGCCCTATTCAAGCATTTTTCCTCATATAGGGCATACTTTTTCTTCTCATATTCCTCTTTTTTTCTCATTTTTTTCGGATTCTATGCCCTATTCAAGCATTTTTCCTCATATAGGGCATACTTTTTCTTCTCATATTCCTCTTTTTTTCTCATTTTTTTCGGATTCTATGCCCCATTCAAGCATTTTTCCTCATTTAGGGCATACTTTTTCTTCTCATATTCCTCTTTTTTTCTCTTTTTTTTCGGATTCTATGCCCTATTCAAGCATTTTTCCTCA
Source organism: Lachnospiraceae bacterium (assembly GCA_017550165.1). Lineage (GTDB taxonomy): Bacteria > Bacillota > Clostridia > Lachnospirales > Lachnospiraceae > SIG280. The sequence goes on from JAFZQH010000037.1 coordinate 53,114, forward strand.
TTTGAGGCATACTCTTTCTCAAATACACCTTCATCTCAGCAAAATCCTATGCCCCATTCAAGCATTCCCGCTCATTTAGGGCATACAGCTCATAATATCACAGCAGATACTCATATTCCTTCTTCACCTTTGCGCACATTTCTACAGACTTGCGGGCCAGCACATCCAGCACATCCAGCACATGGGGCCCCACATCATGATCCCGCTTGATGACCGACAACTCGGTACAGCCAAGGATCACCACCTCAGCACCCTTATCCGTAAGCTCATCCTTAACATCAAAAAACTTATCCATCTCAATTGGCCTGCCGGCCTTCACATTATCGTAAATGAGGTGCATCACCTTCTTCTGGGACTCCGTATCAGGCAAGACGCACTCGATGCCATATCCTGCCAGAGCCTTCTGAAAAAGGCCGCTTCCTACGGTGCCGTCGGTGGCCATGATCCCGACCCTGCGGATATCCTCATCCTTCAGATAGATCCCGGTCTCCATCAGGCTGTCGATACATGGGACCAAAAGGCTTGCCAGATCTTTTTCAAAGAAATGTGCCGTTATACAGGGTATGGCGATAACCTCAGCTCCCTGATCGATAAGGCCCTGCCCTGCCGCAAGAAGGTGCGGCAACGGGTTATCATCGCTCTCCCCCAAGATAAACTTGGTCCGGTCCGGGATTGAAGGAATGCTGTGGACGAACATCTCGATGTGGTCCTGATCCACAGCAGCATCCGTCATCTCCGTGACCAGCTGCATAAAATATACGGTTGCCATGGGGCCCATGCCCCCGATTATGCCCAGCTTTTTCATGCCAAGCCTCCTTCTATAAACTGTTTGTTATCTGTGCCACGGATAATATAGTTCAACGAAACGACGCTCTCGCTCCGTTTTGGAGCGTAGCGGCACTAATATGTCGTAAACAGTCGGAATCTGTGCGTAGCAAGTTTTACCTAGCGGAAGCAGATTCCTCCTACGACATAAAGTGCCGACGTCCAAAAAGGCGTTTCTTTTGAACCATATTATCCTTAGGCACACCATACTAAGGCGAAGAATACTGAATTCAAAGAAAGACCTTTGCGGACGTCGGCACTTAATGAGTGCGAAGCACGAATTTAGTGTCCGCTACGGGAGTCGTAAGGAAACCTCCCACTTCGCGGGCCCCTCCTTGCGACATATCGCAACGGAGCGAGAGCGTGCTTTCTTTGGATTGCAGTATTCGGAGCCGTATTAAACTGTAAGATTATACTGTTCACAAAGCATAGTTACCGTCATTACGATCAGCAAATAGTCTATCTCGTAAGCCCCCATGAGTACAAACTCCGGATCCTCGTACTGATCCTTAAGCTTCTGTACGAAGTCAGGATTGAAAATGCCTTGCTTTCGAACCAGTCCCATATCAAAAGATGTGGCATGTCCCGGTCGTTTTTTGATCATGGCCGACATTCCCGGCGCCTGGAAGGGGAACTTCTTGCGCTTCAGGATAGGTTCAGGCACGATGCCCTCCCCGGCCCGCTTAAGGATATACTTCTCATTAACGCCCCGTAGCTTGTACTTATCAGGGATCTTCCTGACAAACTCGATGACCTCCCGGTCCAGGAAGGGATGCCGTCCTTCCACGCTGTGGGAGAAGAACATCCTATCCCCGTGCTCACCCAGAAGATGATCCGACAGTCTCAGCTTGTTATCAATATAAGACCGCCTCTTCATAGTGCTTAAGCCCTTTACCTTGCTGATATCTATGGGGCTTTCAGCAACAGCCGAAAAAGAATCATACTCCGATAAGACATCGGCCGAATAAAGCTGCCTGTGGATCTTTCCTATAGCATCATGATCCCTTTCAAACCTGAAGAAGGGATCCCCCCAGAGTCTTTCATTTATCTCCTGCTCTTCGGCAGTCATCTTACCCTTTTGCATATTGCGAAAAGCATCCACCATGTAGCCCACATAACCGTAGAAATACTCGTCTGCCCCCTGACCCGTAAGAACAGCTTTAGCAGGGCTTTCGCTCACCAGTTTGGAGAGAAGGAAGGCCGCATTGTCGTAGCTTTCTTTTACTCCGGACTCCGCATGATAAATGACCGAGGCGAAATTATCCCATATTTCCTCTTCAGCCACCGTAACCTTGTAATGCTCAGACTTCACGCACTCACTGACCATCCGCTGGAATTCCTTCTCGTTAAGGTCTCCGGATCCGATCTCCGCTGAAAATGAATAGTAACTGTTAAGAAGGAACTTCCCGATATAGCAGGCCACCACGGAAGAATCCAGCCCTCCGGATACATAGAAGCCTATGGGCACGTCAGCGATCAGCCTGCGGGATACCGCATTCTTTATAAGCTCCCTTAAGTTTTCAATATAATAGTCAACGCCCTTGTCCTCATCCTCGGTATCATAGATAAGATCCCAGAATTCCTTATCAGCAATCCTACCATCATTAATGTCAAGAAAATGACCGGGTTTAACGGAGAAGATATCCTTAAAAAAGGTATTGGGCGAAACCACACCAGGGAAATTCAGTAGCTGGTCAACAGCCTTTAGGTTAAGCTTCCTCGGAACATTCGGGTATTCCAGGATAGCCTTGATCTCAGAGGCAAAGATAAGGCGGCCGTCAAATACAGTGTAAAACAGAGGACAGATCCCCACATGATCTCTCACCAGAAGAACACTATTCTTCTTTTTGTCGTACAGGCAGATTGCAAACTGGCCGTTAAGCTCATTGATAAAGGCGTCTCCCATATCTTCGTAGAGATGGATGATGACTTCCACATCAGTCTCAGTCTTGAAAGAATGGCCTTTAGAGCGCAGATCACTCTGAAGCTCCTTGTAATTAAAGATCTCACCGTTGCAGACCATGACGATGCTGTCGTCTTCGTTGGAAATGGGCTGCATACCGCCTGTCAGATCGATGAAACTGAGGCGGTTAAAGCCAAGCCCCACATGCTCATCGATAAAGGAATCCGACCCATCCGGCCCCCGATGCCTGATCTTCTCCAACATCCTGCCCAGCACATCCCTATCGACCGGCCTGTTATTCTTAATATTGATAACACCACAAATACCACACATATAGTTAATCCTCTTATATTTATAAGACAGGGGACGGTTCTATGTCTTATAAATACGTATAAAACATACAACACATCAAACTATAAGACACAGAACCGTCCCCTGTCTTATCAGTCCCAGTCTTTTCGTAACAATTCGACCGAAGGGAGAACGGGGGACGAGGCATAGCACAAGTCATCATGTGCATTGCCGATCACTTAGCGAGAACAAGTCGATTGGGGCTCGAGCGAGTGCGTTCCATCCGTGGGAGCGAGAGCCCCGCTTATGAGACGCAGTTCGAGGTTAGTGAGAGAGCACTAAACATGAGGGCTTGTGCTATGCCTCGTCCCCCGCCTACCAGCGTCACAAATTATACTTTATCCTCTGCTCCTCAATCTCCCTATTATACAGCACTTCCTTCTGTGCCCATATACCGGTCAGCGCAGAGTCCTCCCGTCTGTCCGGCACCCCGCACTTCTCCTTAAGATACCGTCCGAAATACACCGCCATCTTCTCCGCCCCGGAAAGGTTCAGGTGCAGCCCCGCATCATAAGTATCCGTATTAAAGTCCAGCCCCACCTCATCCTTAACCTTCAGGAAGTTGATATAATCCAGCCCGTACTTCTCCGCATAAGAGGTTACCTGCTCATCCCACTCATCATACCAGTGGGGGAACAGGCTGGGTGCCTTGACAAGCACCAGCTTGATGCCTTCCCTCTCGCAGAGTTCCCTCATCATGTCCAGATACTTCCATGCCTTGTCCCCGAAGGAATAGTCCGTCAGCTTCTTAGCCGCGGGAATATCCCCTGCCGGCCGCACATCGATACGCATATAATACCCGTTGTGAGATACGGTATGGGACTTGTACATATACTCCACATCCTCGGCCTTTAGCTCGCTCCACCTGGAATGGAACCTGAGAATGGGAAAGATATAATCGATAAAGTTCTCATTCTCCTTCATTGAGGCAAGGATGGAATTAACCTTGGAAGCTGACCACCTCATGGGATCTAAAGTCATCCTGTTATAAGGCTCCGACTGGGATTCGTTAAACTGCAGGGACTGGATATTAAACACCGCCACCTTTGGTCTATGGTACGAACAAGTCTCCTCCAACAGGTAGTAAGACTGCCAGATGTACTGCTCGGCGCTGCCCCTGATATAGCTGTTGATCCCGTATTCCTGCCACATTTTCATGGGAGAGAAATTCTCATAGACCTCACAGTCCCCGAAGAAGACCACGTCAAAGTCCTTGTTCGGCTCCTGATAATACTCACAGATCAGGTTCCCCTCAACCACGTCGGACACGTATTTGGGCATAAGGAGCCTGGTAGCCGCATCCACCAGGAGAACGATAACCAATATGCAAATGATGATCCTTACAATTCTTTTCTTCATAAAACACTCAAAACAATAATACTTTAAAAACGATTATAAATAAACTGGGAAGCATCATAACCTATACCGTAGGCACCCAGGATCAGGATGACCATAAAAAGACCTATCCAGACCAGGCTTCTTGCAGCGAAAGGACTTCTTGCGATCCGCTCCCGAAGCGAACCCTTCCTCTGTATCAGGCTTACGGCAAGCATAACGAGAACACCGATGCCAGCCAGGACAAAGTCCGCAGGGCTCATGCCCAGTTCAAATAAACTGCCGTCGCCAAGCACACTTAGATTTCCCGTATTAAATATCGAGATAAAGGAGCCTAAAGTCTGTCCCACAGTGGCATAGCAGTCAAAGAGATTAAGTGCCATCACCAAAAGGAATGTCCTCAGAACCCTGAAAGCCTTAAATGCGAACTTCTCCCGCCAGTGAAGCTTCTCCTCCAGGCCGTCTGACCAGCCCTCCAGTTCCTCCCCCATCATAAGTAGGAACCAGTTAAGAAGCCCCCATACGATGAAGTTCCAGCCTGCTCCATGCCAAAGCCCCGTCAGAAGCCACACGATAAATGAGGCCAGATATACCGGGATCCTTTTTCCCGCCCTGTCCCCGAAGGTCTTACGGGAAAACTTTGAAAAGGACTGCAAAGCCTTGCTTGTGGATACAGGGTAAAAGACATAATTCCTAAACCATTCACACATGGTAATATGCCATCTTCTCCAGTATTCCTTCAACGTCTTCGAGAAATAAGGCCTGTTAAAGTTCTCCCGTACAGTAATGCCCAAAGACTGGCCGATCCCGATGACGATGTCGATACCTCCCGTAAAATCGGCATATAGCTGAATTGTATACAGTAAAAGCAGGGCAAGAACATATCCGCCCCTGTATTTCTCTGGATCCCCTGATATGGCAGCTACCAGGGGACCGATACGGTCTGCTATCACAAGCTTCTTAAAGAACCCCCACATGATCCGCTCAATCCCGGCACAAAAGACCCCGGGATTGAATTCATGCTTCTCATAGAGGGTAGCTGACAGGTCCCCGAACCTGCTGATAGGGCCCTGAATAAGCTGGGGGAAGAAAGACACAAAGAGGGCCAGCCTGCCAAGGTTAGCCTCAGCCGGCACAGTCCCTCTGTACACATCGATAACGTAACCCGCAGCCTGCAGGGTGTAGAAGGATATCCCCAGAGGAATAATGATATCCATCAAGGGAATGAGATTGGCATTAAAGGTCAACAATACGGGGAATACGTACTTAACACCTATAAGTATCCCGAAATTAACTATAAGACAGGAAATAAGCCACTTCTTCTGTGACCGCTTAACCCCTGTCTTATAGATTTTCTTATCTTCTTTGGTTATCGAATCCTTAACCGAGGCCAGATATTCCTTCGAATCGTCGCCGATGCCCTGAATCCTTAATCCCGCCACGTATATGGTCAAGGTCGTAAAACAGATATATGCCAGATATGACGGATGGGCTGCCGCATAAAAAATATATGAGAAAGCCAGCAAAAGTTTCCACTGATTGCCGCGAAATACAGTGTAATACAGCAGAAACAGTACCGTCAGGAATCCGATAAAGCCATATGACGTAAATAACATAAAAGATCTAATCCTCTAATTCCTGAATAAGCTCATACATAGCCTGAGCGGAGTTGAAATTCTCCGGTATAAGATGCTCAGCTAAAATCTCCACATCAAATCTGTCGTTGATCTCCGTAACAAGAGTGACGATATCAAATGAATCCAGGATCATATCCTCAACCAGCCTGTCTTCTTTTTCAAAATCAATGTCCGGATGCAAACTTTTAAGTATCTCCATTAACTCTTCCATAAAACCATAACTCCTCTCTTAATTGCCTTCAGTCTCTCCTCCGCCGGCCTCTGCTCCGGAAGACTCTTCATTGCCGCCGGTCTCCCCGCCGGTTTCTCCGCCGTTATTATTGCTATTCTCTTCGCTGTTGTTATTGTTATTCTCGCCGTTGTTATTCTCGCCGTTATTATTCTCCCCGTTGTTATTCTCGCCGTTATTATTATTTTTATTATTGTGATTATTGTTGTTATACACG
>JAFZQH010000005.1 GCA_017550165.1 Lachnospiraceae bacterium
CGTCTCCACATCCGTGGCCGCCAGATAGAATTCCATGGGGTTATTCTTAAAGGTCTCCCGGTCAAACACATCCAGCTTATCGGGCAGTTCGTGATAGCAGAAGTCCACACCGTAGAGATCCCCGGTCCGGATCCAGGACCTTACACTGCAATATCTCCAGTCCTTGCAGTACTTCAGATTATATCTCAGGGCCCGCCCGGGCTGCTTTGATTTTATATTGCATCCGAAGGTTGCCCCGGCTGAAATTCCGGCTGCTCCGTCAAATTCTATATCATTTTCCATGAAGACATCAAGAACCCCGCAGGTAAACATCCCCCGCATGGCTCCGCCCTCCAGGATAAGTCCTCTTTTAACCTTGTTCTCACTCATTGATATTTTTCTCCTTTAAAATCCCGCATATTCTGCGATGCCCTCGGCGTCAGCCTCGGCCAGCATTTTCAGCAGGTTTCCGTACATGGCGGAATATCTGAATTCCGGCACAGTGTGGAATCCATGCTCTATAATAATTCCCGGAACGCCTACATCTGCGGCGCCTCTTAAAACACCGTAGAAATCGCCGCTGCTGTCCACCCGCTTACAAACCGTTCCGGCAATGTTAAGTCCGTCATTTAACGATTCGGACCAGTTAACTATATTGTTAGGGTCAGCCTCATTAAAATAATCCACCGTGGCCAGCCCCACCTCGTTGTATACCTTGGCAATGTTGGTTCCTATGGCATTGCACATATTTATAACCTCAGGAGAACCACAGGCATTGGTATTGGCAATGATGATAGGCTTATTAATGGCAATGGGCTGGGACATCTGGGGCTGCCCGTTGGCATTCTCTCCATTTGCATTGGTGTGGAGAGAAACAAAGAGGTCCGCGTCTGCCGCATATTTTCCACGGAGGGCTATGTTCTGCTGATCGATCTGATCATCGGTATATCCGTTAATGGAAATGCTGTCTCCGGTTCTGGTGAGATAGCATTCGATACCGTAATCCTCCTTGAGAATGCGGGCTAATTCCTGGCCGATCTGAAGGGTGGCATAGGCTTCCTCGTAATCATACAGGTCCTCCCCGGTAAGCTCGGAGGCTCCGTGATAATGGCCGGGATCGATGCATACCTTGATCTTCCTGGGTTGAGAGTTGCTTCTCCTTGACCCGGAATTGCCCGATGTGTTGCTTCCCGATTGGGACTGGTTAGCTGCACCTGAAGCCCCTGATACGGGGGTATCCAATACTGCTCTCGGAGCCTGTGGCTCGGAGTAGGGAACCGGTAAGGCAGTGCTCTCGGTTGATTCGCTGGCTGAGCTTGAACTTGCGCTTTTTTTCGGCAAAGCGCCGCAGGAAATGAGGCTGCAAGTAAGTCCCAGCATCAAAGCAAATATGATCAATTTTTGAGAGAATTTCTTCATAACAAATGTTCCTTATATCAAGGTTAATTATAATCAGTTATAGGACGTCGACAGCGATGGGAAAGCCGAAGTATGTGTCGGGATAGGGCTCCTTTTCCATGGTGAAATGCCACCACTCGCAATCAATGGGCAGGAAACCGCCCTCTGTCATTAGTTTGCGGAGGAGCATCCTGTTATCGTACTGATCCTCGGTAATCCCCTTAAAATCGGGATGTGACTTCTCTCCAAAGAAATCAAAGGGGCTTCCCATGTCAACTTCCCTGCCGGTATTCATATCAAAAAGGGTCAGGTCAATGGTGCTTCCCCTGCTATGGCTTGATTTGCCGGCGATATAACCCTCACGGAAAAGTTCGGTCTTCTCCAGATCAGGATAGAAGAAGGGCTTCATCCGCTGGTCCAGGTCCTCCAGGCCCCACATAACAAAATGTTTAACTGCCGTGGCGGGACGGTAGGCGTCAAAGACCTTCAGGCGGTATCCCAGGAGATTTGCCTTATTAGCCACTTCTTTTACGGCACGGGCCGCATCCTTTGTGATGATGGCCGCCGGCATCTCGTATCCGTCGATACGGTCCCCGATAAAATTATAGGTTGAGAAGTAGCGGATCTCCTGGATGATGCCCGGGACGTAGTCTGAAAGGAGCACAAAATCCCTGGAATCCATGCAGTAGTCTTTTTCTTTTATGTATTCTATACTCAATTCACAACCCCCCGCTTCATTCTATATCAGTATACCACAATATACTGCAATAAAACAGGGGCCAACATAATCCCTCATGTGAACTATGTTGGCCCCTGTTTTTACTTTACTGCAGTTTATAAATACTTCTTTAGTGTGTCTACCTTGTCCAGAGCCTCCCAGGGAAGCTTAAGGTCGTTACGGCCGAAATGTCCGTAAGCAGCTGTCTGCTTGTAAATGGGACGGCGAAGGTCAAGCATCTTGATAATTCCTGCCGGACGAAGGTCGAAATTCTCCCTGATGATCTCAACCAGCTTCTCATCGCTTAACTTGCCTGTGCCGTAAGTATCAACCATGATGGATGTGGGCTGTGCAACACCGATGGCATAGGAGAGCTGGATCTCGCAACGATCAGCTAAGCCTGCTGCTACGATATTCTTTGCAACGTAACGTGCTGCGTAAGCTGCGGAACGGTCAACCTTTGTGCAGTCCTTTCCGGAAAATGCACCGCCGCCGTGACGAGCATATCCACCGTAAGTGTCAACGATGATCTTACGTCCTGTAAGACCTGAATCTCCGTTAGGTCCGCCGATTACGAAACGTCCTGTAGGATTGATAAAGAACTTTGTCTTGTCGTCAATGAGTTCCTTGGGAAGAACTGCATCAAACACATGCTTCTTAATGTCTGCATGGATCTGGTCTTGTGTAACATCCGGATCATGCTGGGTTGAAAGAACAACTGCCTCAAGTCTGATGGGCTTGCCATTTTCGTCATATTCTACGGAAACCTGTGACTTTCCGTCGGGACGAAGGTAGGGTAATGTGCCGTTCTTTCTTACTTCTGTAAGTCTTCTTGCAATCTTATGTGCAAGTGAAATGGGGTAGGGCATATACTCGTCTGTCTCATTTGTAGCATATCCGAACATCATACCCTGGTCTCCGGCACCGATAGCTTCCAGCTGCTCGTCGCTCATATGGCTCTCTCTGGCTTCCAAAGCCTTATCAACGCCCATAGCGATATCACTTGACTGCTCGTCCAATGCAACGAGAACGCTGCAGGTATTAGCATCGAAACCATACTCTGACTTAGTGTAGCCGATCTCCTTGATAGTATCTCTTACAACCTTCTGGATATCAACGTAAGCCTTTGTTGTTATCTCGCCCATAACAAGAACCAAACCTGTTGTGGTACATGTCTCGCATGCCACACGGCTCATAGGATCCTGCTCTAACAATGCATCCAGGACAGCATCGGAGATCTGGTCGCAGATCTTATCCGGATGTCCCTCAGTTACTGATTCTGAAGTAAATATTCTTCTTTCCATGGTGATTCCTCCTTATGAATCTTTTCAAAACTGGTCAATAGAAAAGGTCCGCTATAAGCGGACCTGAAATTTAGATACTCAAATCCTCTTATTGTTCGATTACTCGCTCAGGTTGGCACCTTCCTTTAAAAGGGGTTGCCGTGACTTCTCAGATCCTCTGTATCTCCATCACTCTGAATAAGAGAAAATTTACAATATTGAATTTTCATATCGCAAACATAATACATCGAAAAGCCCTAAATGTCAAGGGATTTTACTCAATCTTAAAGGCATTTACAAAGTCTTCGATCTTGGCCGATTTAACAACCTTATTAACAGTGTCCGTAACGGAATCGGCGATACCGCTTATGGTGTCTTTGATAACATTCATGGACTTGCTTCCGGGAAAGAAAGAATGAATTTGACCCCGTCCCCAATGGGGCTTAAAGAAGTAGGCCCGATAGCATTTTCTTAAAACCCTTTATATCCAGCGGGAAAATTGATGTCTCGTAAGTGATGAGCAGGTTTTTCCCCGGATATATTCCGTTCTGTCGGTATTCAGACATCTTTATCAAGCAACTATATCTATAGTCTTCGTCGTCCAGAAGCCCGAAGTGCTCAAGGAGGATCTCTTCTCGTGTGGACACTTTAAGCAGCGTGAAATCAGGGTATCTTCTTGTTCCGCCTTTAAGCTTAATGGGTTTCTCGTAATGATATGGGATTCCAAGTTCTTGCAGCATATCTGCTATGATCGCCTCTGATTTCGAACGAACCTTTTCTCCGCGTCTTGTGTCATATATCTTGTTTTCCGGCAGGTAGGGGTTTTCCTTGAAGGGTTTTGCCAGCCATTCTTGAACGAATAACTCATCCGGCAATATATACGGGTCAACAAGCTTCTTGCGTGCATCGGGAAGCTTTTGATATGCCAATTCGGCGTTACAGGTGGTGATCCGGGACAGGGTCTTCTCAAGCATTGATAACTCCAGCCGCGCGCTTTTAAGGAAGCGCTCGTTGTAATCTTTCTGCGCAAGCGCCTTAGCCAGGCCCGAGCAGTCCTTTGTCAGGTACTTTCCAACATGATCTCCCGGCTCTGTTATATGATAATATCTGAACCTGTTTCGACTTTCTGACACTCTGAGGTGTCCGCCGGGGAAAGAACCACAGTCTTTTTCGGCCTTTTCCACCGCTTTCTCCAGAAAGGTGATTCTTGTTTTTAAATGGTTTAATAATTCTTTCATTTTCCTCCTTTATAAGTATAATAATTCTTCGATTGGTGACTATAATGTGATATTTTGGGGTTTTAGGCACCAGATTTGGGCCGCCAAGAGTAAACAAACTCTTTTAAACCTGTTAAGAGGCCAGAAAATGGTGACTAAATCAAGAAAAGTCAAGTTTTAAGCAAAAACTTGCTTTTAGAAATTTATAAACATATGGGAAGTGGTGACTAAAATCGGCAAAATCGAGTAATTAGGCACCAAAACGGCTTGAATAAGCAATAAAAACAGGACAAATCTCAACTATATTAACAGAGATGTCAAAATCTGTCAAGAGGTCAGGGCGGGGACGAAGGAAAATAATATGATAGCGGATTCCTGCGTTTTGGGTTATAATCGAATGAGTAGGGGGAGAAACAATGAATCTGCAGAAAAGACTTATCGTATCGTTCTTAGTAATGATCCTTATGCCTATATTCCTGGCGACGGCCTCAATATTCGGACTCATGAGATTCTATACCAGTAATCTGGAACAGAAATACCGTATAGAGCCGTCGGAGTATGTATTCTTAGGCAACTCCATCCAGCTGCCGGACCAGTATTCCAAATCCGTATACGAGGAAATGGTCCGGGTAATGAAAGAAGATCCGGAGAGACTGACAGACAGGCAGTATCTCCAGGAGACCAACGAGAAGTTGGTATACAAGAATGCCTTTATCCTGGTCCGCGACGGGAACAGGGTACTATATAACGGGGCAGAACATGACGTAGACCTGCTCCTCAGTCACCTGCCCAAGTACGGTCCCCTTCAGGCAGATGCCAATCTGGGCTTGTACATCAGCGGCGGGCTGGACGTTTTGGTCAGACAGCTTGACTTCTCCAATTCCAGAGTCGAAAAGGGCAGTATCTTTTTGGTTACACCAACCCAGACCCCTTCTCCCGAAGTGAAGAACCTGGGCTTCCAGATAGTAATGTCCATCATTCTTGTGCTTATATTCACCAGCCTCTTTCTTACATGGTGGATCTACAAAGGAATAGTAACTCCTCTGCAGAAGCTTAAGGAAGCCACCCAGAGGATCAAAGAGGGAGACCTGGACTTTACCCTTGACTATGATTCCGGCGACGAGATCGGGGAGCTCTTCAGTAACTTCGAGGACATGAGGGCCAGGTTGAAGGCCTCCACCGCCGAGAAACTTGAGAGCGATAAAGAGAATAAAGAGCTTATCAGTAATATTTCTCACGACCTTAAGACTCCCATAACCGCCGTAAAAGGCTATGTGGAAGGAATAATGGATGGCGTAGCGGATACTCCGGAGAAAATGGACAAATACATCCGGACAATTTATAATAAGGCTAATGAGATGGACGCCCTGATAAATGAGCTGACATTATACTGTAAGATAGACACTAACCGTATACCTTACACCTTTAATAAGATCAATGTCAGTGAGTATTTCGGGGACTGTGCGGAAGAGCTGTCTTTAGACCTTGAATCAAGGAATATCGACCTGACCTACGCTAACCATGTTGCTGCGGATGTGCGGATCATAGCGGATTCCGAGCAGCTTTCCCGGGTTATCCATAATATCATCGGCAACTCCGTGAAGTACATCGATAAGGCCAAGGGCCACATTGATATACGGATCAAGGACGTAGGTGATTTTGTTCAGGTAGAGATAGAAGACAACGGCAAGGGCATTGCCAAGAAGGACATTCCTTATATATTCGACCGCTTCTACAGGACGGATGCTTCCCGTAATTCATCCCAGGGAGGCTCGGGCATAGGGTTGTCCATTGTAAAGAAAATAGTTGAGGACCACGGGGGTAAGATATGGGCGTCCAGCGAGGAGGAAAAGGGCACGACCATGTTCTTCGTTTTAAGAAAATATCAGGAGGTATCTATTGATGAGCAGGATATTGATAGTAGAAGATGAAGAAAGTATTGCGGACCTTGAGAAGGATTATTTGGAATTATCCGGTTTTGAAGTAGAGATCGAAAATGACGGAACAGCCGGAATGAACCGTGCTATGGGGGAGGATTTCGATTTATTCATTCTTGACCTTATGCTTCCGGGAACAGACGGATTTGATATCTGCAAGAAGATAAGGGAAGTAAAGAATACTCCTATAATCATGGTTTCTGCCAAGAAGGATGATATAGACAAGATTCACGGACTGGGTCTGGGTGCAGATGATTATATGACCAAGCCCTTCAGCCCCAGTGAGCTGGTTGCCAGGGTTAAGGCCCATCTGTCCAGATTTGACCGCCTTACAGCCGGCAGTAATAAACAGGCAAATGATATTATTGAGATCAGAGGGATCAAGATAGATAAGACCGCCCGCCGGGTATGGATCAACGGAGAAGAGAAGACTTTCACCACCAAGGAGTTTGACCTTCTTACTTTCCTTGCGGAGAATCCCAATCATGTATTTACGAAAGAGGAACTTTTCAGTAAAATATGGGATATGGAATCTATCGGTGATATTGCCACGGTTACGGTACATATCAAGAAGATCCGTGAGAAAATAGAGCTGAACACTGCGAAACCACAGTATATCGAGACTATTTGGGGAGTAGGGTACAG
>JAFZQH010000006.1 GCA_017550165.1 Lachnospiraceae bacterium
GAGGCCTTTTTCAATAAAATCTGTTATACTGCTATACATAGAGAACTCCTTCCTGATTTTTTTGTTTTGTCCAAACAATACTTTATCATAAAAGAAAGAGTTCTCTATATTTTAATTATCCGAATGTATCTCTACGCTACTTTCCGGTTCAGGGAGTTCCCCGATATTTCCCTTTTCCGGATCTTATCACAGGTGGATCCTATCCAGGAACTCTTTTGCTTTATCCGAAAGTTCCCTGTTATCTGCCTGCATGTACCCGAAGTAGACCTGCTTCTGGAATCCGTTGATGGTGGGGCCGAAATAGTCTTCGGCACCATCGGAATTCTTGGTCCAGTAGCTTCCGATGTAGCACATATCCGTATTTCTCAGTATCCGCAATATAAGGTGGTTACTGTTGGTACTCACTCTGCGGTTTATTGTCCATTTTCCCGTCCTGAACCCCTCATTTTCAAGTAAAAGCTCGTCAATGGAGAAATAATCATCCTCCTGGCGGACACATGTGCATCCGTCAAGTTCTTCCGGTTCAATAATCTCCCTTCCCCAGAAGGGGCTCTTTTTGCCGCAGCTTACCAAAAGATCGCTTTCCAAAAGGGTTGTAAACTTAAGGTGGCGGTGCTCCGCCATATACGAGAATGCCGAAAGTCTGTTAGCGGGAACAAAAAGAAGGCCCAGGTCAAAATGCCTCATGGTAATGTAATTCATCATCTCTTCAATGCTGCATTCCATGTAATTAAGGGATATGTCGGCGTTCTCTTCCCGTGAAAGGAATTCTTCCATGGAATAGGCCAGGCGGCTGCTGGAATTGACGGCTATCCGTAGCGTCTCGTTATTGTTCAGGCTGCAGGTTTCTTTTATGAGTTCTGCGTTCTTAAGGGTATTCTCTGCATAGAATCTGATCTTCTCTCCGTCACCGGTCAGTTCGATCCCTGTCCCCGTCCTTTTGAAAAGCTTTACACCCAGTTCCCATTCCAGGTTCTTTATCACCTGGCTTACGTGAGGCTGGGTAGTATACAGCTCTTCCGCTGCCCCTGTCAGGGAACCCCGTTTAACACAGGCAAGAAAGTATTCTAAAGATTTTAGGTCCATGGTCCGGCTCCTCCATAACATTTTCTTATATCCTACCATAAAAATCCCGGAATATCCACCTTTTTCGGCGAAAGATATAATGAAATTGAATAGGAGGTGCGTCATGTCCAAGGTAGTTCATATGGAAAAAGGCCCTATAGGGAAAACACTGTTATTATTCGCCCTTCCCGTACTGATATCTCAGGTCCTTCAGGAATTATATAATATAACCGACTGCGCCATCGTGGGGCATTTTGCAGGAGGCCTTTCCCTGGCAGCTACAGGCATAGCCGGCCTTCTTCTCTCCGTCTTCATCAACTTTTTTATCGGTTTTTCCTCGGGAGTATCTGTCGTAACAGGCCGCCTGTTCGGTAAGTACGACTACCCTGGTCTGAAAAAGACCATAAACTCCGTAATGCGGCTCACCATACTTACAGGTATCATTGTAACTGTCTTAACATCTGCCCTAACAGGGTTGCTCCTCAAAGCATTAAACTGCCCTGAAGAAGTAGTTGCACCCGCATCCCTCTATCTTCATATATGCGCCTTCGGGCTGAGCGCCCAGCTGATCTATAATGTCGGCGCCGCAATACTCCGTTCCCTTGGGGATACAAGAGCGCCTTTGATGTGTTTCTTCTTCTCATGTATCACCAATCTTACGCTGGATATCCTTTTTGTTATCGTGCTCAAAATGGGTATAGCCGGGGCAGCCACTGCAACTCTTATATCTCAGTGGCTTCTGGCTGTGATGATCTTTGTAAGGCTAAAGGGGCTCGGAGAAGAGTGTTCCCTTGAACTCAGAGGAGAGCATCTCTCCCTCAAGGAACTGCTGGATATCTTGAGAACCGGCATCCCCGCCGGGTTACAGGCGCTTTTCATGAGCATATCATCCCTGCTTCTCCAGACCTGCATCAACAGCTTTGGGCCTGCTGCCGTAGCCGGAATGACCTGCTATGCCAAGCTGGAGGGTCTCGTATACTTTCCCGCCTTTTCATACGGAATAGCCCTAACAGGATTTGTGGGACAAAACTATGGCGCCGGACGGATGGACCGTATACAGGAGGCCGTACGGATAAGCAACAGGCTTATGTGGGCAGTGATCATGCCCTTAAGTCTTATCGTTGCTTTTGCCTCACCCGTCCTCCTCAGGGTATTTACAAACGATCCCGATATCATTTTCAATGCCCATGAAGCTCTGATATGGAATATGCCGCCCTATGTCATATATGCCATGAACCAGGTATATTTAGGAGCTATTAAGGGAAAGGGCCGGACTTTCTACCCCATGATCTGTACCCTCATATGTTACAGCATCTTCAGAGTTTTATGGTGTAATGCCCTGATACCCGTATTCAATACAATGATAGTGGTATACCTAAGCTATGACGTCAGCTTCTTCCTGATGCTCTTCATGCTCCTGCCGGTGTACCGTTCCGAGTTTTTCATGAGACAAGGGGACGGTGCTTTTGTCTCACTCTGCCGGAAGCAGCAGCGTAAACTCAGTGATATTATCACCTGATGTTACCGAAATGCTTCCGCCGTTTTTTTCTGCCAGACCCTTGGCTATGGCAAGCCCCAGACCGTAGCTTTTATCTTTATAGGTTCGGGATTCATCCACCTTATAGAAACGGTCGAAAAGGTGGGGGATGGCCTCGGTTGGGATATCTTCACCGGGGTTTATCACCCGCAGCCTGGCCATGGACATTGCCCTGTCTAAGGATACCTGTATCCTTCCGCCTTCAGATGAATGCTTGATGGCGTTGTCGATGAGGATTGCCGCAAGCTGTTCCACCTCTCTTCTGTTACCCTTGATACTGATGCCGTCAGGCGCATCCGTTTCAAGTAAAAGGCCCTGTTCAAAGGCCACGCTTTCAAAGGGAAGGGCCGCTGCCATAACGGCTTCCGCCGCATCAAAGGGCTCTTTGGGCCCTGCCTCGCCCTTTTCTTTTGCTTCCTCGATATTGGAAAGCATAAGAAGCTCATTTACAAGTCCGGACATACGAGCGGACTGTTCTTTTATATAATCCAGCCACTTGTTTTGTCCGATGGATTGCTCCAATACAGAAGCATTGGCATCTATGACGGCAAGAGGGGTCTTGAGTTCATGACTTGCATCAGCAACAAAACGCTTCTGCATCTGCATATTCTCATCCACGGGTTTTACAATGGCCTTAGCCAAAGCAAAGGCCAAAAAGGCAAAAAGAGCGCATGCCAGGATGAATAATGCCAGTGAAAGCAAGGCTGTATCCAAACTTTCCTTTCTCAGAGACGCTGCATCAAGAATGGATATTCCGGTTCCGAGTTCAGTGGCAAATGCTTTGTATTCCCAGCCGTTTATGCTGCCCTGACCGTCTTTGTCTGCCAGGGCAGCCTCTGCGATAGCCTTAATGGTCTGATCATCCATCTGAGCCGCGCAACCCATCTTATTATCTACGATCCCATCTGCGTTCATCATAAATACGCCCAGTTCACCTTCGGAAACCGAGCGCAGCAACTCCGATCTGCCTTTTCCGTCACCACGGCCGTTGCCGTGTCCCTTCTCATTGCCGTTGCCGGAGCGGACCAGGGTAAGGGCGGTATCCAGGATAGATTCCTTCTTTGAAGCTGTCTGGATAAGCCCCAGGATATTAATGGCTATGAGGATGGCCAGCAGGACTCCGGCAGCGCTTATCAGAATGCTCCAAAAAACTTTTTGTCTGAGGGTTTTTATCATGTGGCGCTCACCTCCAACTCATATCCTACACCCCGGACAGAACTGATCTTTGACCCGGATTGGACAAATTTTATCTTTTTTCGTAAGAATGATACGTATACATCTACATTATTGTATTCCGCATCTGATTCATATCCCCATACTCTCTGTGTGATCTGTTCCCTGGAGAGGATCTGGGAAGCATTTCTCATAAAGTACTCCATTAATTGATACTCTTTTGCTCCCAAACGGACCGAACGGTCGCTGCCGGTGCAAAAGAGGGTATATGTCTGAGGGTCCAGTATGAGATCCCCTGTCTTAAGGCGGTTATCGACGGTGCCGCCCGAGCCTCGGCGTGAGACCATACGGATCCGGGCAAGAAGCTCAGGCATGGCAAAGGGCTTGGTCAGGTAATCATCAGCCCCAAGGTCCATTCCGCTAACCTTGTCTTCCACTGTACTGCGGGCTGTGAGCATGATCACCGGTACATCTATTCCCTGGGACCTGATCCTTCGAAGGACCTCCATCCCATCAAATACGGGCAGCATGATATCAAGCAGCACCAGATCGTAAAGACCGGTACATATCATGGAATATCCTTCTTCACCGTCTGCTGCGCCGTCAGCCAGATAGCCTTCTCCGTTCAGGGAACGGATCAATGCTTCTCTCAGGCCCTCTTCATCTTCAATAATAAGAATCTTCATGTGATCTTCTCGCTTTCAACTGTATATTTGGGTTATATCTAAGTCTGATTATACAGCAGAACATTGAAATAGTATTGAAAATATTTTTTATATTCTTCAATGATCATTCAATCTTCAGGCATTATGCTGGGACCATGAAGACGACGGGAGGCGAAGAAATATGGCAATTTCGGTAATGAAGAGATACGAACTGAAATATCTGATGGATGAAGGCCAGGCAGATGCTCTTCGTAAAGAACTTGAGAAACATATGAGAATTGATGAATACGGCAGGACATCCATTGCATCCCTGTATTATGATACACCGGATGCCCGGCTGATCAGGACCGCATTGGAAAAGCCTGCTTATAAGGAAAAAATACGTCTCAGATCCTATGGGCTTGCAACAGAAGAGTCCCCGGTATTTCTGGAGTTAAAGAGAAAATATGACGGGGTCGTATATAAAAGAAGGATCACTTCCACCATACCGGATATACGGAGATTTTTTGAGGGAAAAGATATAGAAGGCGACAATGCACAGATACAAAAAGAACTGAAATACTTCCGTGACTATTATGGATCTTTGTCTCCTTCCTGTCTTATCATTTATGACCGCACAGCGTATTTTGAGCCGGACGGGGACTTGAGGCTGACCATAGATCACAAGCCGAGGTACAGGATAAATGACCTGACGCTGACGAAGTCTCTGGATGGGATACCACTCCTGAAAGAAGGATGGAGCATCTTGGAGGTTAAGGTACAGGGGGCCATGCCACTCTGGCTCTCATCCGTTCTGAGCGAAGAAAGGATATATAAGAGCAGTTTTTCAAAATACGGTGAAGCTTATCGACTTGAGCTTGAAAAGAAAATGGAAAACACATTGGAGTTTACAGTACCGGCACTATTCGGTGTTGCGTAATAGAAAGGAGAATGCAGTATGTTTAATTCGATTTATTCTGCGGTTGTTACCCCGATCCAGTTTTTTATGATGGCCGGTGCTGCCATAATCTCAGGTCTCGTCTATTCATGGATCATGAGCTTTAGAGTAAGCTCCACAAAGAGATTTTTCATAGTAAGCGCCCTGATCCCCTTTGTTGTAGGTGCCGTGATCACCTTTGTTAACGGGAACATCGGGGCCGGAGTTGCCATCGGCGGAGCTTTCAGCCTTATCCGTTTCAGGTCTGCCCAGGGCAGCGCTGATGAGATCTCAACGATCCTGGCGGCAATGGGAGCGGGAATTGCCTTCGGTATGGGGTATATCGCTTACGGAGTGATCATTCTGCTGGGAATTTCAATACTCTTCCTTATCATAAGTAATGTGAACATTTTTGAACACGGGAAAACCATACCTGATCGTCTCCTTCGCATCACCATCCCGGAATCTTTGGAATACAATGGTGTCTTTGATGATCTGTTCGCCCGTTATCTAAGGAAAGCGGAAAGCATGGGGGTAAAGACCACAGCCATGGGCAGCATGTTCCGTCTTTCTTACAGGATCCAAATGGCTGATCCGGCAGATGAGAAAGCATTTATCGATGATCTTCGGACAAGAAACGGAAACCTTGAAATATCCATTCTTCCATACATGGAACAGACAAATCAGTTATAATATAGGAAAGAGAGGACAAGACTATGAAGAAAACAAGGCGCGCTGCAGCGACAGCGATAACTATCATGATGATGACGGCACTTATAGGCGGATGCACCGGCACCGGCAATTCAGCGAGCTCAGCGGCTTCCAACTCGAGTCAGACAAAAGCGGAAACTGCATCTTACTCCGGTTCAACTGCCTCTGTTGCGACAGTAACTTCGGCAGAAAGTGACCTCTTTACAAGCCGGGATCTTGAGCAGGCGGCCGACCTAAGCCAGGCAAAGGAGATCACTGTAAGCAGCGGGGGATCTGTATCCATCACCGAAGCAGGGACTTATGTCTTAAGCGGCAATGCGGAGAACGCTTCCGTAGTAGTAGAGGCCGGGGATGATGATAAGGTCCAGCTGGTCTTAAAGGACCTTAAGATCACCAACACCCACCAGGCCTGTATACTGGTAGAGAATGCAGACAAGGTATTCATCACATCTGCAGAGGGCAGTGACAATAGCCTTACCGTAAGCGGTAAATTTACTGATGATAACGATGCCGTTATCTTTTCAAAAGATGATCTGGTATTAAACGGCCTTGGAAAAGTGACTGTAAGTTCAACCAAGGACGGTATCCGAAGCAATGATGACCTTAAAGCCACAGGAGGTACATGGATCATAACTGCAGAGGATACCGCAATTAAGGCTCATGAGGGCATATACGCTTGCTCCGGAGTATACGAACTGACTGCCGGAAGTGACGGTCTTCATGCAGAGAACAATGATGATGATACCAAGGGAGATATCATTATAAAAGGTGGTAATTACTCCATTAAGGCCGGGGATGACGGCATACACGGAACCACCGGTGTCACCGTAGACGGCGGTTGCCTGACCATTACAGCAGGAGAAGGCATTGAGGCCACACAAGTCCTGATAAATGATGGGGTCCTTGATATAACGGCTTCAGATGACGGTATTAACGCAGGACAAAAGTCCAAGTCCATGGATGTGAAGATAGAGATAGGCGGTGGTGATATCACGGTTGTTATGGGTAGCGGTGACACTGACGGCATCGACTCCAATGGTGATCTGATCATTACAGGCGGTACAATAAACGTTACGGCCCAGTCTCCCTTCGATTATGACGGCAACTGCACCCACACCGGCGGCAAGATCATCGTTAACGGAACTGAAACCGACACCATAACCAATCAGATGATGGGCGGCCATGGTGGCCGTGGCGGCCAGATGGGTGAGCAAACAGGAAATTTCGGAGGTAAGCAGAGATGAGCATGCAAAAGATCCGAGTCGGGATCCAGATCCTTGGTTTTATACTAATACCGGAACTCTTCATTTCCATCTTCGGGGCCATAGAAGAGATATATAAGGCAGTTATAAGCGGTAGCTTTGCATTGGCAGCTCTGTGGCCTGATATCCTGCTTATTGCCGTAGTTGTCATTGCAACGGTAATATGGGGCAGATTCTTCTGCGGTTTCCTATGCTCCTTTGGCGCCATGCAGGATCTGTTATATCTGGCAGGAAAGCATTTGCCCTTTAAACCTCATTTACCGGAGAAAGCGGACAGGGTCCTTAAATACTTAAAGTATGCCGTATTACTCTTCATCGTATTGGGCATTTGGACCTTCGCCCTTCCCGGAGATATGGTATGGAGCCCCTGGACTGTATTCGGAATGTATGCAGCTTTCTGGAAAGGGCTGCCGGCACAGGCGGTATTTCTGTCACTGGGAGGAGCATTACTCCTTATCACTATGGCAGGCTCCCTCTTTGTTGAGAGATTCTTCTGTAAGTATCTGTGCCCTATGGGTGCTGTATTTGCCCTCCTTTCCCGCTTCAGGGTCTTTAGGATAAAAAAGCCCGCGGGAGAATGCGGGAACTGCAGGTCCTGCACCGGAAAATGCTCCATGTCCATTCCCTTATACAAATATGAAAGGGTTGATTCCGGAGAGTGCATTAACTGCATGAAATGCACTGAAAGCTGTCCAAGGCAAAATGTTAGATTGGCTCCGGCTCCCCTGGTAACAGGCCTGGTTGCAGCTGCTGCAGTAGCAGGTGTATCCATGGTGGGGAGCCTACCCACGCCGGTATTTGCCGGAGAGGCATCGGAAAGTTCCTCAGTGGCTGAAACGGAAGCGAACGTGTTAAAGGACGGAACATATACCGGATCGGGCTCGGGGTTCAGAGGCGAGACTTCCGTATCCGTTAAGGTTGAGTCCGGGAAAATAACGGATATCTCGGTTGAATCATACAGCGATGATAAGAAGTATTTTGATAAGGCAGAAAGCAGGATCATCTCCGAGATAATAGAGACTCAGAGTACTGAGGTTGATACTGTAGGCGGTGCAACTTACAGCAGCAAGGGAATAATCAGTGCTGTTGATAATGCCCTTGTGGCTGCGGGCAAGACCCCTTCAGTCAGCAAAGAGACCCAGCCGGAGAGTACCATGGTCGCACCGACTGAGCACAAACATGAAAGGAATGGTGACGGGAATGGTGAAAGAAACGGTGAAGGAAGGAGGAAAAAGCAACGATAATGTGACAGTCCGGAAATAGCACAAAACCGCATATCTCGAGGGAGTAACGGTTGCTATTTCATATGAGCATGATATAATATATACATACAAATAACAGGTCGAAATGAAAAGCATTGTTTCTTTTCATTCAGACATGTAGATCTGAATAATGTAGATAGGTGACTAACTATGAATTATACGGTTCTTTTTACATGGGATGAAGAAGCAAGTGTATGGGTAGCAACGAGCCCGGACATTACAGGACTTGTACTTGAGTCTGAGTCATTAGATTTACTGATGAACAGGGTGAAGGATGCTATACCTGAATTGCTGGAATTAAATGCCCAAAAGCCTGCCAATGTAATCAGTTATGTGTGTAATCGAACACAGACTATGGTGTGTGTATAATGGCTGAGTACGAAAAGAAGGTTAGAAAAGTCTTAAAAGATCAAATCAAGGCATTCTGCAAACGCTATTATGAAAGAGATGGGAATCGATTATCATTTTTAAGGTGATTTGATGTAGAGTAGGGGGACGGTGCTTTTGTCAACTTATAGAAGTTGACAAAAGCACCGTCCCCCTGTCTCATTCGCACGCGAAAGCAATATGCTTCATCAACCCTCCGGCTGCATACCAGGCAGTCTCATAACGGATAAAATGAAGTATATTGCTGTCCATGTATATATTAAGGACCGGGGGGAATTCTTCGTCTGCCTCCCAGAATGAGATTGCAAAACAGATATCCTTAAACATGGGGATCTTCATGGCCACATCACCCTTGCCGTAAGGTTCTCCGCCTAAGGCCCTGCAGGCCTCCATAAGTTCACCCGCCCTTTGGGAATACTCCCGTCCGTACCTTTCATATATCCCTTCTCCTGCGTAGGAGGAGGCATTCTGGACCCGGGAAAGGTTCTGTATCTGGACCAGATCACCGGAGGGTCTTGCCCCCTCTTCTGAATTAGCCAGAAGATCATACAGCACCAGCGCATCAGAATAATCCGAAAGTATGTATCCGCCGGTTTTGGGGTCCTCAATCTCCAGAACGGCATTCTCCCTGTTAAGCCTGAACTTACTGCCTATATAGGTTAAACAAATGTAGGAACCGTCATTTTTCAGGCCAAGCTTCCCTATGATCTTCTCCTGATTGTATCCCAGGAAAAGCTTTCTGGCATTCTCTCTGTGGATCTCATAATTTGAAGTCGGCTCATTTTTCATATAACCTTATGTTCCCCTTTTGTCTTGCTTATATTGTTATTCTACAGATCATATAAAAATGACGTGCACTGCTCTGCAAGGGCGGAAGTACAGTAACGGCTGTGCTTATCTCCGCATTGATGGCCATTATAGTTTCTGTCGCATTTGTAGTTATCATAGGAAAGGAAAATGAAATCGCATCCATCGTCAAAGTAACAGTTCTCCCTATTCTTGAAGGTGTCCTTGCAGTTACTGTGCCCCTTCTTGCCTCCGGCCACCATTCCGAGTTCCTCATCCGGAAGTTTCTCAATGGTGTCTGAGAGTGAATCCGTCCTGGAGCTCAGTTCCTTTGCAGCCTGTTCAACTCCTTCGCGGATATCATCTTCGGTAATTTCCAGTCCGAGGCGCTTCCCCACTTCAACATAATACCGGATATAACCATCCCGATCTGAGGGTCTCGCAATATCTTCAACCTTTTTACGGGCTTCCGGATCTGATTCCAAAGCAGCCATTAGTTTCTTTACATTATCCATTGACATCTTCAATACCTCCTCTTGCCAAATAATCATTGAGATAATTCTATCACAGTCTTGAGGAAATATAAAGTGAGACAAAAGCACCGTCCCCCCGTCTCACGAATAGTACCTGATTATCCGTAAAACCTGTGGGAGATGGCTGCTTCCGAAGAGGTTAAGATGATTGAGCCAGTGGTACAGGTTGTATATCTCCCGCCTGTCCTTAAATCCCGGTTCCTCAGGGATCATCTCATGATATGATCCATAAAACTGTCCGGGCATGGGCCAAAACATATCAGTCATGGCCAGGTCCGCTTCGTGGTGGCCTACATATGCCGCCGGATCGATAAGTACCGGACCTCCGTTTTTATCCACCAGATGATTTCCTCCCCACATATCCCCGTGAAGAAGAGAAGGTCTTTCCGGCTCATACAGATACTCATCCAATCTGTCCAATATCCGTTCTGCCCCCTTAACATCCCGGGTCTCCAGCGTCCTGCTCGCCATCTTGATCTGAGGAAGGAGCCTGCACTCCCTGAAAAAATCTATCCAACTGTCTTTGGGTGAATTGATCTGGGGAGTCGCCCCTATGTAATTGTCATGGGGAAATCCGTAACGTCCCCCGGCAACAAAGCCTGAGGCATCCGCAAGGTGCATTTGGGCGAATCCATGTCCCAGTCTGACCCAGGTTTCTTTGTTATCTCTTCCCGGTTCTATATATTCCATCATCAGAAAAGAGATCCCGGCCTTTCTGTCTGTTCCCTTGCAATATAACCCCGGAGTCCTGACGGTACCGGTCCGGGCAATGGCATTAAGCCCCTCTTCTTCGGCATCAAAAAAGCCTGACTTGCCAATGGAGTTGGTCTTGCATATCACAGTTCTTCCATCGGAAAGAGATAACGGGGTGGCAGAACTGATGCCACCCCGCATTGTTCCGGAGCTTTTTGCTATAGTCGTGTTGTCGCCGAAACAACCCTTTATCGCTTCATTTACGGATGAATAACAATTGATCGACATATTCACATTAATCCTTCCAATTCAGGAGTTCTTCCCTGAGAGCGTCTAAAAGCTCATTCTCCGGGACCTTACGCAGCGTCCGGCCTTTTTTGATCAGGAGCCCTTCACCCTTGCCGCCGCATATACCTATATCAGCCTCTTTGGATTCCCCCGGGCCGTTAACCACGCAGCCCATAACGGCAACCTTAAGATCCAGCGGGATATCAGCCACCATATTCTCCACCTTATTGGCCAGGCCTATAAGGTCGATCTTGGTTCGGCCGCAGGTAGGACATGAAACCACTTCGATCCCTCCCTTGCGAAGTCCCAGGGTACGAAGGATGATCTTCGCAGACTTGACTTCCTCCAGTGGATCCCCCGTCAGGGATACCCGGATGGTATCACCGATCCCCTGGTTCAAAATAATACCCAGGCCAAGCGCCGATTTAATGTTTCCGGAAATGATGGTCCCAGACTCCGTGATCCCCACATGGAGAGGATGGTCGGTCTTCTCTGCCATGATCTCATGGGCGCGGACACACATCATAACATCGGCGGATTTGATACTGATGACCAGGTTATCATAATCCATGTCTTCAATAAGATGCACTTTATCCAACGCACTCTCCACCAGACCCTCTGCAGTCACGCCGCCACATTTTGCCACGATCTCTTCTTCAAGGGATCCGCTGTTGACGCCCACTCTGATGGGAATGCCACGCTCCTTGGCACAATCCACCACAGCCCTGATCCGGTCGGTGGATCCGATGTTGCCGGGATTGATCCTGATCTTGTCCGCACCATTCTCCATAGCTGCAATAGCCAGTTTATAGTCAAAATGAATATCAGCCACAAGAGGGATGCCAATCTGCTTTTTTATCTCCGCAAGGGCAGCCGCCGCCTCCCTGGTCGGCACGGCGCACCTGATGATATCACACCCTGCCTTCTCCAGGGCAAGGATCTGTGCCACCGTCGCCCCCACATCCTCAGTCCTGGTATTCGTCATAGACTGGATAAGCACCGGGTTTCCTCCGCCGATCGCCCTGCCCCCGATGTTGACTTTTTTTGTGATATTTCTATTATTCATCATTATCTCCAAAATATATAAGACGTCGGATAATATGTTCAAAGAAACGCCTTTGCGGACGTCGGTTCTTAGTGAACGCGTCAGCGTGAGCTTAGAACCGCTACGCTTCGCAACGGAGCGAGAGCGTCGTTTCGTTGAATATATTCTCCGACGTCTCTCTCATACTACGGAAAAATAATCTTCCTGATATCGTTAAACATTACAATACACATCAACCCCAGCAGTGCGAAAAAGCACACCACATTCACTGCCCCTTCCACCTTGGGATTGATCCGCTTCCTCCGGATCGCCTCCACCACCAGGAACACGAACCTTCCTCCGTCCAGCGCCGGAATGGGAAGCAGGTTCATAACACCCAGATTGGCCGTCAGCAGGATAGCGATATTGACCATATTGATGAATATGTAGAATACACCGTCCTCTGCTGCCTTATCGTAGGTATTGGCAATGACCTTTACCACACCCACAGGACCCTGCATATCATTGACATCAGCTCTGCCCTTGAAGAGGGTGCCCAGGCTCTTTAAGGTAGTCTTGATCCAGAAGAATACTTCATTTGCAGAATACTTAATGGTATCGAAAAACCCGGTCCGGACTCTGCCGATACCGTAGAGGAACCCGAAATCCACCAGCTTGGTCCCGGCCACAGGAGTTCCGGTCAGAGAGACGGTACCCACCTCTTCTCCCCGCTTATAGGTAACCTCAATGGTCTCGCTCTTACAAAAAGCCTCGATATTATCAATGTCCCGGTATACAGTCACCGGTTCCCCGTCTATGGAAAGGATGGTATCCCCGGCCTTGATCCCCGCAGCAGCCGCAGCCCCGTTCTCAGAGAGTCTGCCTATCACGGGCGCATCATATCCCACGGTTCCCATGACAATTATGGAAAGGATAAATGCCAGGATAAAATTAAAGATGGGGCCCGCCAGGACCACCTGTATCCTTGCCCACACCGACTTGGCCCCGAAGGATCTGGGATCTTTATTGGCCTCCTCGTCCTCATCTTCCCCCAGCATCATGCAGGCTCCGCCCAGGGGAAGCAGTTTGATGGAATACTTCGTCTCACCTTTAGTAAAGCCCACGATGGTAGGCCCGAATCCGATACAGAATTCTTCCACGCAAATATCATTTTTCTTTGCAAAGATAAAATGACCCAATTCATGAATAAGGATTATGAGACTGAATATCAGTATACCTATGATTATCTTCATCTGATCTTTCCTTTTATAAATTCCCTTACTTCCTTCTCCGTCTCGAGGATCTCGTCCACATCAGGATCATCAATGAACCTGCACTCGGACATACATTCAGCTATGGTGTCCACAATGTCCAGATACCCTATCTTCCTGTCTAAGAATAATGCCACTGCCGCTTCATTGGCGGCATTATACACAGTGGGGATGTTGCCCCTTCTCTCCAAAGCCCGGTATGCCAGGTCAAGCCCCGGAAAAGCCTCACGATCCGGTTCCTCAAAGACAATGTTCTTTATGGAAAACAGATCAAGACGGTCACCCTCCATATATACCCGGTTCGGATAATACAGGGCATATGCAATGGGCAGTTTCATATCCGGCAGGCCCAGTTGAGCCATAACAGCCCCGTCCGCAAACTGTACCATGGAGTGTACCACACTTCCGGGCTGAACCACAACCTCTATATTCTCAGCCTCCACCCCGAAGAGCCATTTGGCCTCCATAACCTCCAGCCCCTTGTTGACCAGAGTGGAAGAATCAATGGTTATCTTCCTTCCCATGGACCAGTTGGGGTGCTTGAGGGCATCCTCCGGCATAACATAGGCAAGTTCATCCCTCTTCTTCCCTCTGAAAGGGCCTCCTGAAGCGGTAAGAAGGATCTTTTCTATGGCACCCCGGTCTTCTCCGTTAAGGCACTGAAATATAGCGGAATGCTCGCTGTCCACCGGTAATATGGGTGCATTTTTCTCCTTTGAGAGAGGCATGATAATATGCCCTGCACACACCAGGGTCTCCTTATTGGCCAATGCCAGCTTCTTTCCAGCATTGAGAGCGGCTATGGCAGGCCTGATCCCTATCATTCCCACAACAGCTGCCACAACTGTCTCCGCTTCTTCCAATGAAGCCGCCTCAATGAGTCCTTCCATGCCGGATAGGACTTTGACTCCGGTATCCGCCACCCTGCCCCGAAGCTCATCTGCTGCCGCCTCATCGTACAGGCAGGCAATACGGGGCTTAAACTCCCTTATCTGCTCTTCAAGCAGCGAAACATTGCTATTTGCCGCAAGGGCGCACACATTTATATCTTTCTTTTTTCTTGCTATTTCCAGGGTCTGGGTCCCGATAGATCCCGTTGACCCCAGGATTGAAATATTTATCATGATAATACCTACAAAAGCCCAGTCATTTTCCCGAAGAAAAATGCCAGATAATAAATAACCGGTGCAGTAATGATGACACTGTCGAAGCGGTCTAAGACTCCACCGTGTCCCGGAATGATATCCCCGTAATCCTTGGCATCCTTATTTCTCTTGATGGCAGATGCAGCCAGATCTCCCAGCTGGGCCAGTATGGATCCCAGGCCGCATATTATAACCAGGACCACCTTGGTCCTGTCGGCATAACCCAGGGCGTACTGAACTATCCATGCATAAGCCGTTCCCAGGAGTACTGCGGCAGCTATACCTCCGATAGCGCCCTCCACCGACTTCTTGGGACTGAGCCTGGGAGCAAACTTATGCTTTCCGATGAGGCTCCCCACACAGTAGGCCCCTGTATCTGATCCCCAGGAAGCAATAAATATAAGCCATACAATGAAAGCTCCGTCGGGAAGTTCTCTGGTCTGGTATATATAGGAAAGCATGACCACCACATAGAAGAGCCCGAAAAACACGCTCATCACCTGTTCGGCAGAATATTTGGGAAAGGAAAAAACATAGACCAGAAGAAGCAGGGCGATGACCGCCAGGAACAAAAGCATGTAATAATCGCTTCTTCCGAAGTATAAAAGGGTATAATAACCTATGGCTGCCAGATAACCTACGATGCCCAGCAGCCGGTTATGTACCTTGAATATCCTGTATAATTCATAAAGCCCCACCATTGACAGTGCGGCAACCACAACAAACAGGTAGACGCCGCCGTTTATGATGGTAAAAAGAGCGATCAGTATAAGGAATATCCCACTGATCAATCTGGTAACGAATGATTTCATTACTCCTCCTTGATCTGTCCGTACCTTCTGTCTCTTTTATTATAATTCTCAATGGCCTTCATCAGTTCATCTTTGTCAAATTCAGGCCAGTGTTTCTGTGTAAAATAAAACTCCGTATATGCCAGCTGCCAGGGCAGAAAATTGGACAATCTCTGCTCTCCGCTGGTCCTTATAAGAAGATCCGGATCAGGGATATCCCCCGTATCCAGGGCCTTCGAGATAGTATCCTCTGTAATGTCCTCCGGGGAAATGATACCCTCCTTCACATCTCCCGCGATCCGGGTAAAAGCCCGCCGGAGTTCATCTCTTCCCCCGTAATTGATGGCTATCTGAAACTGCAGTCCCGTGTTGTCTTTTGAGGACTCCACCGTATCCCTTATGATCTCCTGAAGCTTGCCGTCAAGAACCGAAGTGTCACCTATGACGCGAACACGGGAATTGGTGTTGGCTGCCCTTTTCTTAAGCTTCTTCATATATTTTCCCAGAAGATCCATTAATACATTGACCTCGTCAGCAGGTCTCTTCCAGTTCTCCGTGGAGAATGCGTAGACCGTAAAATACTTCACGCCGATGCTTTCCATAACATCGCACATCTTTTCCACGTTCTCCGAACCCTTGCTGTGCCCGTAGGTCCTGGGCATGCCCTTGGCCTTGGCCCACCTTCCGTTGCCGTCCAGGATAATAGCTATATGCTTGGGAATATTCATCTTATCACCCTTAATAAAAATTGGGGAACACGACACTTTTCGTGTTCCCTCTTATTTTAAACTGTCAGGATCTCCTGAGACTTCTCATCAATGGTCTTATCAACCTCTCCGATGAACTTGTCGGTCAGCTTCTGGACCTCGTCAAGCAGCTGTTTCTCCTCATCCTCGGATATCTCATTGGCCTTGATCTGCTTCTTAAAAGCCTCATTGGCATCACGTCTGATATTACGGACAGCAACCTTACACTGCTCACCCTTTTTCTTCACATCCTTGACCAGTTCCTTACGACGGTCCTCCGTAAGCTCCGGGAATACCAGGCGGATCATCTTGCCGTCGTTGGTAGGATTGATACCTATATCAGAGGTCTGGATGGCTTTCTCTATCTCCTTGACCATGTTGGGCTCCCAGGGCTGGATCTGGATCATCCTTGCCTCAGGTACACTGACATTGGCCACCTGCTGGATAGGAGTGGGTGTGCCGTAATAATCCACACGGAGCTTATCCAGGATATGCGGATTAGCACGTCCTGCCCTGATGCCTGCATACTCCTCTTTCAGGTTATTAAGAGATTTGGTCATCTTATCCTCGTAAATGTTCAGTTTTTCGTCCATAAAAATATCCCCCTATACTTTCACCAAGGTTCCGGTAAAATCTCCATACAATGCATTCACAATGCTGTTCTCCCCTTTAAGGCCGAAGACTCTCATGGGGATCCTGTTCTCCATGCACATTATGGAGGCTGTCAGGTCAATGACCTTAAGTTTCTTTTCTACCACCTCATCTATGGTAAGTGTGTCAAACTTCTTTGCATTCGGGTTCGTCTCCGGATCCGAATCATACACACCATCCACATTCTTGGCAAGAAGTATCTCATCCGCCTCGATCTCAATGGCACGAAGTACCGTAGAAGTATCGGTGGAAAAATAGGGATGCCCTGTTCCTCCTGCAAAGAACACCACCATATTATGCCTGAAATACTTCTCAGCTCTGTCCTTTGAAAACAGCTTGGTAAACGACCCCACTTCAAAAGGAGTAAGAATGGCTGTCCTCATGCCCTGTGACCGGAAGATCTCCGATACATAGATGCAATTCATAACCGTAGCAAGCATACCTATCTGGTCCGCCTTGGTCCGGTCAATATTCTTGCTGGTCCGGCCTCTCCAGAAATTGCCCCCTCCGATAACGACGGCAACTTCATCACCCTTGTCGACGATCTGCTTCACCTGCTTCGCCACCATCATGGCAGTGGCTTCGTCAAGACCGGTACCGCCACCGCCTGCAAGAGCCTCGCCGCTAAGCTTAAGTAAATATCTGCTCATGGATTATTCTCCGAATATACCCTTAACATCAATATCAGCGTAGCACTGTGAGCAGAAGCCTTCGATAACTGCTCCGTTGTTGATCTGTACGGAACGTGACTTGATGTTGCCCATAACAACTGCTGATGTATCAACTACAACAGGTCCCTGAACATCAATGTCGCCCTTAACGGCACCTGCAACAACTGCTGATGTAGCCTGGATATTACCTACTATAACAGAACCGAGGCCAACCTTAACGGTACCTGTGCTCTTAACCTCACCCTCCAGCTTAGCTGAATCTGCGAAAAACTCTGCTGAGGTTGTATCTCCTTTAACAGCTCCGGTAACGGTGATCTTGCCGTTGCAAATGATGTTGCCCTCTACGGCACCGTCTACTTCTACAGAGCCCTCGGACTCAATGCTTCCGATAACCCTTGTTCCTGTTGTGATGATAGTAACTGCGTTGGTAGCTTCTCCAAGTTCTGTTGTACTGAATGTATTATCCACTTTAAAACTCTCCTCTTTATCTGTGTAGTTGTAGTTATATGATGTATCGTCTGAACCTGCCGAATATTCCGGCTCATATGCAGGTGCCGGCTCTTCTTCCGCAACGGGCTCATATACCGGTTGGGGTTCCGGCTCCGGCTCGGGTTCTGAATACGCAGGTGCAGCCGGCTCCTCGTATTCGGGCGCTGCGGCAAATAAGGAATCGGGATCCTCCATGGGAATCTCTTCTTCAGGCTCCTCATCATTAACGGAACCGAACAATCCGCTTACGGCTCCCAGATCATCTCCGGCTTCCGGCTCATCATCCTCCAGTGTATTGACCATCTCATCTTCCTCAAAATCAGAATCGAAGTCGTCTTCTGGGACAAGCTCATTAACAGCCTGAGACAGGTCGTCTTTAAAATCCTTAAAAAAACTCATACTCCTTTGTTACCTCCATCTCTTTTTATTCCACCGAATCAGCACTGATATGCTGGATCGGCTGAGTACTCATATCTATCGGAACAATCTCCACGTCCATCGCCTTAAGCTTCTCAATGATAAGCGGCAGAGCTTCGACCGTAGTTCCCTTGGTATTGGCATCATGCATAAGCAGGATGGTATCCCCTTCTTTGTTAAGTCCGCTGATAGCATTATTAACAAGCTGGGTAACTGTATATTTTGTAGTGGAGGCATCTCCCGTGGCATCATTCCAATCGAAGTATACCACTCCTTCCTCCTTCAGGAACCGGATAAGATCCTTCATATCCACATCACTTACCTGGTTACTGCTGCCTCCCGGAAAACGATATAACACGGTCTTGACTCCCGTGATGCTTTTTACATAATCCTGTATCTTATGAAAATCGGCTTCGAAATCTTCAAGGCTCTTATATAAAACACTGTACTTATGCGAGTACGAATGCAGCCCGATGCTGTTGCCCGAATCCACGATCTTCTTGTAAAGGGGCTTAAGGCCCTCATCCTCCTTGCCTACAACAAAAAAGGTCGCCTTAACGTTATACTTGGCAAGGACCTCCAATATAGCTTCAGTATTCTCGCTGGGTCCGTCATCAAAAGTAAGGTATACCTTTCGCTTCCCGTTACTGCCGGAACTCCGGGCGTCCGTATCCCGGAGGGTTCCCTCCGATCCGGATACTTCATATCTGCTCAGACTGTTATCTGCTGAAAAAACACCATTACCGAACTTGGCTTCATAAAGGTAATCTACCTGCTTCTGCAGGGAATCCACCTTAATGGCCAAAAATATGCAAACAATGGTGGGTATCACAAGAAATATAACTGCAACCGCGATCAGTATCTTCTTCAGGCGTGCGACCCTCTTCCTGCGATTGGCTGCAGCTACTGCCGGGGTATTCTTCTTATCCACAATACCCCCCCCCCTTGGAAACTCTCTTTTCCACAATATCGTCACCTTTCGGGAATAATCTATTCAATAGTTTAACACATTTATCCCGATTTGCATTAAAAAAAATCATTATTTGAAAAAATTTAAGTTGGATTTGTTTTCTTGTGTTACAATCAGATAAAGCGTTTTACAGCAGATCAAAAAAATGAAAACGGAGGCCATCATAATGATTAATAAAGCCCAAATTATAGAAAGTACAGTGAATGACCCCTATACCAATCTGGCCGTTGAGACGGTTTTACATCACACCTGTCCGGAAGACTGCGTCGTAATGTACCTGTGGCAGAACGAGAACACCGTGGTAATAGGGCGTAATCAGAATGCTTACGGAGAATGCAATACGGAAAACATCGATGCTGCCGGAGTCCGCATAGCCAGAAGGACTACCGGAGGAGGCGCCGTATTCCATGACCTGGGCAACTTAAACTTCTCCTTTATCTACTCCAAGGATAATTCCGATGACATGATCCCCGTGGAGATCATCAAGGCAGCCTGCAGATCCTTTGGGATAGACGCTGAGATCACCGGACGAAATGACGTGACCTGCATGGGCCGCAAATTCTCCGGCAACGCATTCTGCCATCACGGCAATATGATCCTTGCCCATGGGACCATTATGGTAGACCTTGATACCTCAAAGCTTTCCGGCTATCTGAACGTAAGCCGTGAAAAGCTTGCTTCCAAGGGAGTAAAGTCCGTTTCCTCCCGGGTTATCAATCTGGCGGAAGTATGTCCCGGCCTGACAATCTCCGCCTTTAAGGACGCCCTGAAAAAAGCCTATTCCGAGAGCTTCTCCGGCATCACGGAAGTCATATCCTTTGACGATATCCGGACAGGCAGGGAAGCTCTCGCACTGGCAGAAAAATACGCCTCCCGTGAATGGATCTTCGGCGGAGCAAAGGATTTCAATGTCAATATGAGCCGCCGGTTCTCCTGGGGAGGCTGTGAGATAAAGCTTCTCGTCAGGGACCACAGGATAGAGGAATCCCTTATATATTCCGATGCCATGGATCCGGGGCTGATCGCTGACATAGCCGCCGCCCTGAAGGGAAGGCTCTTCGAATACAGATCGGTATCCGAAGCCTTAATTGAATTAAAAAAAAGGCCCCGGGACGAAGACTGCTGCCATATGTTCAGTCTCAACCCCGGGGAGATGATATCCGATATACTGGAGCTCATGAAGTAGCCGTCAGGTCCTATTCCAGGCCACCCTCATAATCAGATGCTGAAATGAGTCCGCTTAAGTCATCATCGGTTTTTACTTCAACGATCCATGCATCATAAGCATTCTCATTGATGGCTTCCGGTGTGTCATCCAGCACATCATTTACGGCAATAACCTCGCCCGATACGGGAGCCGGGATCTCGGATGCTGTCTTGGATGACTCAACCTCTGTAAATGTCTCTCCTGCAGTCAGGGTGTCTCCCACTGCGGGAAGGTCAACAAAGAGAATGTCTCCCAGCTGATCCTGTGCGTAATCGGTAATACCGATCTTGGCGGTGTCCCCGTCCTTCTTAACCCATACATGGTCCTTTGTGTACTTCAAATTGTCCGGAAAGTTCATAACTCATCTTCCTCCTTATCTTTCTATGCTTTGTTTACACTCATTCCATGAATATCGTGAAGTGCTTCAAGAATAGCCTCGCACATGGTAGGATGCGGGAAAATGCTCTCCTCCACCTGTGCGGCAGTGAGACGAAGCTGCACTGCAGTAGTAAGCACCTGCAACATATCCGATGCTCCTGCGCCGACTATCTCAGCACCTATTATAACATCATCTGCGTCGACTACAACCTTAACAAATCCGCTTAAGTGACCTGACGCCTGTGCCTTACCCAAGCCCTTAAGATCAAAGGTTCCGCATCTGTAGTCCTTATCCTTTTCCTTGCCTTCCTTCTCAAGCTGCCACTCCAGCTTGCCCACACTTGCCAGCTGGGGATTGGTAAATACGCAGCCGGGAACGGCATGGTAGGTTACTGCTTTCTTTTTCCCGAAAATGTTGTCAACGGCGATAAAGCCTTCCTTGCTTGCAACATGGGCCAGCTGGGCAGATAATACTATATCTCCTATGGCATAGATATTATCTATATTGGTCTGAAGGTATTCATTGACCTTAACGGTACCCTTCTCGCCCATCTCGATACCCACTGTGTCAAGGCCCGCTCCGGCTGTAAAAGGAGCACGTCCGATAGCCACAAGCACATAATCCGCTGAAAGTTCTTTGCCGCTGGCCAGCTTGACATCAACGTGATCCTCGGCAGGATTCACCTCTGCGATACCGTCACCGGTAACCATCGTGATCTTTTCCTTCTTGAACTGACGTGAGATCTGCTTGCTCACATCCTCATCCATGGTAGCCATCAGTCTGGGAAGCGCCTCAACTATGGTAACGTTCGTTCCCATCTTGGATAAGAACTGACCGATCTCACAGCCTATAACTCCGCCTCCGACTATTATAAGAGACTTGGGAGCAAAATCAAAATCCAGGATCTCGTCACTGGTGATAACCCGCTTCCTGTCAACCTTGAAAACGGGAGGACATACCGGTACCGAGCCCGTAGCCAGGATAACGTAGTCAGTATTAACCGTCTCTTTGCTTCCGTCCTCCATGGTCACCTCAACGGTATGAGCATCAAGAAGTTTGCCGAAACCGTTAAGTAACATGACATTGTTCTGTTTGCACAAAAATCCGATTCCCTTCACCAGGGACTCCATAACCTTATTCTTTCTTGCCAGGATGGCCGGGTAATCAACGGCCGCCTCACCATTTACGGTGATACCGAAATCCCCTGCCTTTTCAACTGCCTCCTTTGCTTCATAGGAAGCAAGGAATGCCTTGGTGGGGATACATCCTCTGTTAAGGCAGGTGCCGCCCACCTTATCCTTTTCCACAAGAACAACCTCTGCACCGCACTTGGCTGCATAGATGGCTGCTTCGTATCCTCCCGGGCCTCCGCCTATTACTGTAATCTTCATATGTTAATCCCTCTCTCTTTCTGCTGACGCATCTTCGCACTATATTGACACCCCGGCCTTTTGAAGGATAGCCGGAACGTTCTTCTCAGCTCCGATAGCCATAACATGAACACCTGAGCAGATCTTCTCATCCTTGATCTTGGCGATCATCTCTGCTGCTATATCCATACCCACTTCCATAGCTAATCCTTTCTTTCCTGTCTCCTTCTCCTCAGCCCCGGCCTGTGCCAGTTTCTCGATGATCTGATCCGTTACGCGGATACCGGGAACATTTGCATTCATGTATTTGGCCATTCCCGCACCCTTAAGAGGAATGATACCCGCCATGATCCTGGTGGTATAGCCGGCTTTTTCGATACCGTCCATGAAACGCTTTAACTGGTCTACGTCAAAGATTCCCTGGGTCTGGATGAACTGGGCTCCGGCCTCAACCTTTTTCCGAAGTTTGTTGACCTGCAGGAACATGGGGTCATATACCGGTGTTACGATGGCACCTTTAAAGAATTTGGGAACTCCTCCCGTTATCTCATTGCCGCCGCAGTCAAGTCCCGTCTTCTCCATCTGGCTGATCATCTGAAGAATTCCAACGGAATCAAGATCATATACCGGCTTGGCTTCCTTGACATCACCGATGGTGGGATGGTCTCCCGTAAGAGCCAGGACCGAATCGATACCGAAGGCTGCCGCTGAGAAAAGCTCAGCCTGCAAAGCCATTCTGTTTCTGTCTCTTCCCGTCATCTGAAGGATGGGGGTGAGTCCTTTCTCCTTAAGCTTTATGCAGAGTCCCAATGATGATGCCTTAAGGCAGGAAGACTGCATATCTGTTACATTTACGCAATGAACCTTGCCCTTAAGCATGTCCGCTGCTTCCATACAAGCTGAAAAATCATAACCCTTGGGAGGCGCCATTTCGGCTGTAATTCCGAATTTTCCGTTATCTAATGCCTGTTTTAATGCGTTCATTTATTTATCCTCCCTTATGCTGATCCTTCTAGGAAATGCGAAATTCTTATAATCCTTATCTGTTCTCATTGTTTTAAGCTTATCCAGCTGTCCCAATGCATCGAGACGATAGTAAATATCGATCCATGCACAGTTGTTCTCCGGATTGACCTCGCATTTTCCGCCCTTTTGTCCACCGCAGGGTCCGTTGACAAGAGACTTGGCGCATTTAGTGATGGGACATATTCCGCCTGTATGTCCCAAGACGCAGTCACCGCACATCCTGCAGGCTTCGCTGAAGAGACCCACTCTCTCTACCTGGCCCAGGAACATGGTGTTGGTAGCCGGGTAAACGGGGATATTGGCGTTATCCGCAACAGTCTGAACTCCGTCACCGCATGCCAGTGTAAGGATAGCCTGTGTATCTGTATCCTTCAGAGCCTTCAGTTCCTTCTTCATAAGAAGCTTCTGGCAGCTCTCATTGGGAATGATCGTAGCTGTAACGATCTTGCCGTTAGACTCCAGGTATTCCTTCATCTCCTGAAGTTCCGGTTCACCACCGGTCTTACATGAAGTAGCACAGCTTCCGCAGCCTACCAGGGCTACTCTGGTAACCCCTTCAAGCATCTGCCATACTTCGTCAAGTGGTTTCTTTTGCGTAATGATCATTTTAATTAACCTCCTAGTGTTTTTCTTCTTTAAGATATACCGTCCGGTATACAAGTGCCACGATGGCACCGCCAATGATGTTTCCTATGGTAACCGGCAACAGGTTGGATACCAGGAAATTCCCCCATGTGACAATGTCAACATTCTTTCCTGCTTCCACTGCAGCCGCAAGATATACGGGATTAGTCTTGGCAAGGATGCCTGCCGGTATAAAATACATATTTGCCACGCTGTGCTCAAAACCTGCCAGAACAAAGGTCATAACAGGCAGGTACATGGCTGCTATCTTGCCCCCCACACTCTTGGCGCCGAAGCTCATCCATACAGCTATACATACCAGTATGTTGCAAAGCGTTCCGGAGCATATGGCTTCGCCAAAACCCAGAGAGCATTTTGCAGCAGCTGCTCCGATGGTATTGACTGCAACCGCATTGCCGAACAGTCCCAGGTTACCGGCCAGTGATGTCATGGAGGCTATAAAAAGTCCTCCGATAAAATTGCCTATATAGACGCATATCCAGTTCTTTATCATGGCTGCCGGCGAGATGTCTCCGTTAAAGACTCCCGTCATGATAAGGCAGTTCCCCGTAAAAAGCTCGCTTCCGGCTATAAGCACCATGGCAAGCCCCACCGGGAATACCGCAGCTCCTGCAGCCTTTGCCGCCGATGCTATGGGTATGGTCGCGGATATGGTATTGGCCGCAACCGCTCCGAAGGCTATGAACATTCCCGCCATGATACCCAGCAG
This sequence comes from Lachnospiraceae bacterium, assembly GCA_017550165.1. GTDB lineage: Bacteria > Bacillota > Clostridia > Lachnospirales > Lachnospiraceae > SIG280. The sequence goes on from JAFZQH010000006.1 coordinate 24,790, forward strand.
GAGAAGCTTCGCCGCGGAATTGGACGTCTTAGCCTTACCGATCCCCACAGCCTGTCCGGCTATTTCTTTTGGTGAATACATCATGATCATTTCTCCTTCAGGCAACCCCTGACGTATTCAAAGATCTCGTCCGCCTTGGCCGTATACTTTTTCAGCATGTCTTCGGCTTCCTTATTGATCTTATCAGCATATTCCCTGTCGGTCATAAGCTTGGTATTGATGAACACGTTAAGGCTTGCGCCTCTCAATGCTGCTTTGCAGAATTCAACTCCAACTCCGGCATCGCTTACTGCAAGAGCGGAGCCTTTATGAGCAAATCCCTCGTGAAGCTCAATGGCCTCGCAGCACAGTTTCATTATATCCATGGGAACACTGCAGGCCTCTTTTAAAGCCTTCTCCATTATTTCTGCCTTGGCCTTTTTCTCCTCTTCCGTATCTTTAGGCATACCGTAGGCCTTGGCCAGGGGTTCGAAATTATCCGCATCCTTCTGTACAAGGATAAGGAGCTGTTCTCTTAAACTCTCTGCTTTTGTTCTAAGTCCTTTGATCTCCTCTTCAACATCTGCGTATTTTTTCTTCCCTACTGTCAGGTTAGCGACCATGCTCCCCAGGGCAACGCCGATGGCGCCCACCAGGGCGGAGGCACCGCCTCCGCCCGGGGTCGGGTCGCTAGATGACAGAACTTCCGTGAATTTATCACATTCCATTCTATACAGATCCATAAGTTTTCCCTCTTAGAAAAGTCCTGAGATCACTCCGTTTGCATCTACATCGATCTTCTCGGCTGCAGGTACCGGAGGAAGTCCGGGCATTGTCATGATATCTCCTGTGAGTGCCACGATAAATCCTGCTCCTGATGAAAGCTTAAGATTACGGACCGTGATCTTGAAGTTCTTGGGTGCTCCCAGTAAGGTCTGGTCATCTGAGAAGCTGTACTGAGTCTTGGCAACACAGATAGGAAGCTTATCCATACCCATGGCTTCAAGTTCTGCCTTCTGCTTAAGGGCATTGGATGTGAACATAACGTCATCCGCATGGTAGATCTTGGTAGCTATGGCTTTAAGCTTGTTCTCTATGGAGTCATTTACATCATAACTGAAGGTGAAATCATTGGGCTCCTCGCAGAGTCTTACAACCTCATTTGCAAGAGCTACGCCGCCTTCGCCGCCTTTTGCCCAGACCTCCGAAAGGGCCACATTAACACCCAGTTCATTACACTTCTTTTCAACAAGGTCAAGCTCTGCCTTGGTATCTGTGGGGAATGCGTTGATGGCAACCACACAGGGAAGCTTGTAAACCTTGGTCATGTTCTCAACGTGCTGCAGGAGGTTGGGAAGTCCCTTCTCCAAAGCAGCAAGATTTTCATTATTAAGGTCTGCCTTCTTAACGCCGCCGTGATGCTTTAATGCGCGGACTGTAGCTACAACTACTACTGCTGCCGGCTTGAGTCCCGCCATACGGCACTTGATATCAAGGAACTTTTCAGCGCCAAGGTCTGCGCCGAAGCCTGCCTCCGTAACTACATAGTCACCCAGCTTCAGGGCCATCCTTGTAGCCATGATGGAATTACATCCGTGAGCTATATTGGCAAAGGGTCCTCCATGTACAAATGAAGGTGTATGCTCTAATGTCTGTACCAGGTTGGGCTTTAAGGCATCCTTAAGTAATGCTGCTGCTGCGCCCTGGCCGTTTAACTGTTTAACCGTAACCGGCTCACCTGAATATGTATATCCTACGGTGATGTTGCCCAGTCTCTCCTTAAGATCAAGGATGTCTTTGGAGAGGCAGAGGATTGCCATAACCTCTGAAGCAACCGTAATATCGTATCCGTCTTCTCTGGGAGTACCGTTGGCCTTGCCGCCCAGACCGTCTGTTACGAAACGAAGCTGACGGTCGTTCATGTCAACACATCTGTGCCAGGTTATCCTTCTGGGATCGATGCCCAGCTTGTTGCCCTGATAAATGTGGTTGTCCACCATAGCTGCTATAAGATTGTTAGCAGCGCCTATGGCATGCATGTCTCCGGTGAAATGAAGATTGATATCCTCCATGGGAACTACCTGTGCATATCCGCCGCCGGCTGCCCCGCCTTTAACGCCGAATACAGGCCCCAGTGAGGGTTCACGAAGAGCTACCACAACCTTCTTTCCTATTTTGGAAAGACCGTCTGCCAGACCTACCGTAGTGGTGGTCTTTCCCTCTCCTGCGGGGGTAGGCGTGATAGCCGTAACAAGAATAAGTTTACCGTCGGAGTTGTGATTGTCTTTTAACAGATTGTAGTCTATCTTTGCCTTGTAGTTGCCGTAAAGCTCAACGTACTTGCTGTCAATGCCCACTTTGTCAGCAATAGCTGTGATAGGATCCATTTTGGTTTCCTGCGCGATCTGAATGTCCGATTTGATTTCCATTCGTCTTTTCCTCCTGTCATCTTATTCTTTTTATATGTAATGAATCACATTACCTTACGCCCTTTATTAAAGCACATCCCTTGCCTCTTGTCTAATAACCGCCGGAATGAAAAATAGGCATTATATACTTCATTTACAATATATGTCTTAATAAAAAATTTATTTATTACTTATGAAAGATTGTTAATAAAAAAACATACTCAAAATTTGTTTATTATTTAACAAAGATTTCTCCGATGGGACTCGCTCACTCCGGTAAATGAGTCTGTTTTGTTCAAATTATACAAAAAAATACCATCTGGTACTTTTCTCACACCCTTATTCTGGGGGTTTGTTAATTAATTCACACAAATATTGTTATGAAATTAACAAAGGCCCTTTTGTGCATTCATCACAATGATTTTGCCCTTTTCCCCGGGGTGGCAAAGTTGAAAGGCAAAATCATGAATGCTATAATGCACTTGTTCAGTGATTCCGCGAGGAATGAATTACAATTAAGGAGGAGAATTTCATGGGAAAGATTGTTAAAGGCGCAGATGTTGCCGCCAAAATGAAGGAAGCAATGATAGCTGACATTGAGAAGTATAACCTCAAACCCTGTCTTGCTATCGTAAGAGTAGGAGAGAAACCCAGTGACCTCTCTTATGAGAAAGGTGTTATCAAGCAGGCAGAATCAGTGGGCATCACTGTTAAGAGCGTTGTGCTTGACGAAAAGATCGATCAGGCTTCCTTTGAAAAAGAGTTCGCTAAAGTAAACGATGATCCGGAGGTTCACGGGATACTTATGTTCCGTCCCTTACCTGAGCATCTTTCCGACGAGCCTATCGTGAACATGATCAATCCTGACAAGGATATGGACTGCATGAGTCCCATCAATTGGGCTAAGCTTGCAATGGGGGATGCGAGCGGTTATGCGCCCTGTACTCCCGAAGCTGTTATCAGGATCTGTGACTTCATGGGAGTTGAATATCAGGGAAAGAATGTTGTTATCGTAGGTCACAGCAAGGTTGTGGGAAGACCTCTCGGATATCTCATGATAGCAAGAGATGCCACCGTTACCTGGTGCCATGTATTTACAAAGGATACCATCAAGCACTGCGAGGATGTTGATATCCTTGTATCTGCCGCAGGTGTTCCCGGGCTTATCAAGGCCGACCATGTGCAGAAGGCCGGAAAAGACTGTGTGGTAATAGACGTTGGAATCAACTTCGTTGACGGCAAGATGTGCGGCGATGTTGCATTTGATCAGGTTGAACCTCTCGTATCCCAGATCACGCCCGTTCCCGGAGGAGTCGGCGGCGTTACATCCGTGGTAATGGCTGACCATGTAGTGCGTGCTGCCAAAAAGGCCGCAGGTCATTAATATCAGCTAAAGAAAAAGCATTGGCTCCCTGACCGGGACCAATGCTTTTTTTATGGATCAAAACTTTGAAAACTGTGATCTGGAATTATTTCTCATCAAGAACTCTTTTGCGACATTACTTGCCCTCGTTCTCTGCCGCATTGTCTCTATATTCTTTGCAACTCTCTGTTCTTCCACCATGGTAGACAGGTCTTCGGAGAGCATGTCTATGTTGAATTTCAGGTTGTACATACTGTTGGCCATATGTTTCATGATGGCCAGGATGTCCCTCTCATTTGTCTTTATATATTCCTCTATCTCATTCATGGTAATACGGAGAAGAAGTCCGTCGGAATACATGACAATGGTATATATGGCAGGCTTCTGTGCAAGGAGCCCCAATTCTCCGAAATATGACCCTTCGGACAGTATTCCTATAACCGTCTCCCGGTCCGTGCCGTAACCGACATAGACCTCTGCCTTGCCGGAGACGAGTTTGTACATATCCATGTTTACTTCGCCTTCCTTAACGACCACCATACCCTCTGTTACTTTGTAAAGCATACTCTCCCTCCTTTTTACATATTCCGCTACCATATTATTCTATCAGATATATTCCTTATTTTCCACAGTTTGTTTGTTGTCCGTAGGGGGTTATCTTACCATGCTGCTACTGCCGCTTGACACATTCATGATAAGCGTTTCTCCGGCATAGATCTTACTGATCCTTTCCGTTCCCGAATAAATTTCAAAATGCTTCTTCGGGATTGTTTCTGTCCGTTTATGGGCTGTGTTCCTCCGGCAAGTATACGTCATAATTCCCGCCCTGTATAAATCAGGAGCTGTAGTTACTGCTCCGGAATCCCATACATGACCTAAAGCCGGGGCGGCTGCCGACCCCATGGTTATCCCGCACCGTCCGCATGAATAGGTGATCAGGCCCTCCTCTGTGCAGGTAGGAGCCTTAGTCTGAACTCCGCTATTGCGTGCATGACCCAGGGCAGCGACCTCAGACATGGTAATCCCGCATCCGGAACAGTAATAACGTCCGCCTTTAGTACATGTGGGAGCCTCATAACCGTTACTGTCATGGGTATGGGTTTTCATACCCCACTTTGCCAGATTATTAAATCCTCTGTCACCCAGCTTTGACGAAAATGAATGAGTTTCACTGTATCCTTTGTAAGTATCATCGCAATATGTCATTCCTATGGCCCTGATCTTATAATATCCGTTTTCAATAACGTAGTTTGGAGAATCAGTAAAAACCACAAAGAAATATGTATTGTCATTATCATTACTGTCGGTAGTACCGGTTTTTCCCCAGCCGGCAGGCATAGCGTATGACGCCCCATGTTGCCTTGCATTTTCAATAATCGATGAACTTATGGGATTACCGTAAGAATGTCTGTAATCGTTTATGCTTCCCATGGGAACTATCCTGGGAATCTTTTTGCCGTTGTTGTCATATCCGCTGTTGTAGGGAACGCAAAACCAATATACATCTTCCCCCCTGCTTGCCTGTTTACCGTTAGCCTTTAAAAAGATGGGTTTGGTAGCCTCCTCCGCCATGACAGGCGTGGCATTAAGACAAAACATAAGCACTGACAGCGCCAAAACTACTGCCGCCATTTTACTTCCCTTCAGCACCCTGAAGCTGAATCTGCTGTATTTCATAAATACTCCTTTCTGACTAAAAATTTAAAGTAAATACTATATTTTATTATTCTGTAAATATTATACGGTCTTTAGCCCAGTTATTTTAACATTAATAGAAATAAATGTAAATACCAAAATTAAAAATCTGCCGGCTAAAAAGCCGGCAGATAATATCTCTTTTATACAAATGATCATTCCGGAAGGGTCAGCACCCTTGTAGGTGTAACAACCATATCCACTTTATGATCATGGGGCTCTGTGGGAAGCTCGTCAACTATCTGGAAGTCATATGTAATGGCCACTTTTGTAAATAATACATCCGGATGATTGGCCAGGTACTTATCATAGAAACCTCCGCCATAGCCTATACGGTTAAGGTTCGGGTCAAAAGCCACACCCGGCATGATAACAAGCACTCTGGGGGCCTTAGCCACTTCAGCTGTAGCCGGGGGCTCCGGGATATTAAACTCACTGAGTTCAAAATGCTCAAGATCCGTAATATAATGAAACTCCATATGGTCTCCGCAGACCCTGGGAGCCGCCACCTTCTTGCCGTTCTTAAAGGCATCCTCAATGATCTCATCGGTGAGCACTTCCTGGTTGTATGCAATGTAAGGGTAGATTACGTCAGCGGATTTATAGTAATCGCTGTTGATGATCTTCCATGCTATCTTATGAGAGTACTCCCTGATCTGTTCCTCCGTGAGTTCCTCTTTCATAGCCTTGATCTTACGACGGGTCTCCGTCTTCTTCTTCATCATTTCCTTGTCCATAACAAACCTCCCGATATTAATAATCCTCCCGGCTATCATACCATAAATAAGAGTCCACGTCCACACCGGAGTACGTGAAACAGGACAGAGGATACCTCTGTCCCGCTTCTGATCATAATAGTATATAGAGAATGGAGAAAACTCTATTTCGTATGTTAGATAGCGCCCTTTTCCTTAAGCTCAGCCAGCTGAGCATCTGTGTATCCCAAGAGATCCTTGAATACTTCCTCGTTAGCTCCTCCCAGCTCCGGTGAGCACTTGTATTCAACCTCTACCTCTGAGAACTTAGGTGCGAAGCCCGGAATCTTAACCTTGCCTCTCTGTGGATGCTCGATCTCAACCATAATGTTCCGATCCTTCGTATAGTACTGGGGATCATTGGTGATATCATCAACCGAAAGAAGGGCACCTGCCGGAATGTCTGCCTTGCAGAGTATATCCATGGCTGTGAACTTATCATAGTTCTTCAGCCAATCCTTGATGGCATTGTCGCACATCTCCCTGTTCTTAAATCTCTCCCTCGGAGTAGACATCTCGGGACATACATCCTGCTTAAGGTCAGGTCTTCCGATGACATCACACAGGTTATCCCACTGCTTGGAGCCGGGATGACGACTGCAGTAAATATGAACGTAGTCGTTCAGGCCGAAAGGCTTGCAGGGGTATGTATCTGAAGGAGCTACGTCCTCTAAGGGCATTCCGTTGGCAACACGGCGGTTGGGAACTTTGCCGTTGTTGTAGTAGGGCTCCCACTGTGAACGTGAAAGACAGATCATGAAATCCTGCATTGCGATATCAACCCTCTGACCAATGCCTTCGCGCTCTCTCTGGAGGAGGGCTGAGATAATGGATAATGCAAGCATTGTTCCCGTACCTGAGTCTGCTACGGAGATACCGCACTTAATAGGCTGCTCCGGCAGACCTGTTGCGGAAACCATAACACCGGTATGTGTAGCGATGGGGTCAAATGCAGGATAATCCTTGTAGGGTCCTGCCTGGTCGAATCCCTTTAATGATGCGTATATGATCTTGGGATTGATAGCCTTGCAGGCTTCATATGTAAGTCCCAGCTTATCCATGGAACCCGGTCCCATGTTCTCAACTATAACATCAGACTCTTTTACAAGTTTCTTTAAGATCTCAAGTCCTTCCGGAGCCTTGGCATTGATGGTGATAGATTTCTTATTCATGTTCATGATAAGGAATCCGACTGTATCAACTCCCGGATTAGCCTGGGAGTATCTTCCCAGTTCTCCCTTGCCGGGGCGCTCTACCTTAAGGACTTCAGCGCCCAGCCATGCCAGGATCTCTGTACATACTGTACCTGATTCAAACTGGGTCATATCAAGAACACGATAACCTGAAAGCGGTCCTTTTGACATTTTAATCATCCTTTCCTTACTTCTTATTCTCTTTATTGGGAATAACCTTGGTCTCTATAAATTCGTTAACGAAGCCTCTCATATTCTCGGCGGACCATTTTCTCGGGTCTACCGGGTCGGCCTCGAAGATCAGAACGGGAACTCCCGCATCCTCTATAGCCTTCTTGATGAAATAGCTTCCTTCAACTGCCTGCATGCAGTTGCCGGGGATCATATATACTACGCCGTCGATGTCGTTCTGCTCGATCTGCTGTAAATACCACTGGCTGTTCCATGGCGGCATATGAAGGAAATCCTCCATACCGATATATCTTGCAGCCAGAGCACGAAGAGGATCTTCCTCAACATGGTAACGGATATATGCATCTGCGCCCATGGCCAAATACATGGACCACATGAATACCGCACCGTATTTCTCCTCAAAGCTCTGATAGAAGGAGAAATCATGCCAGATTCCTCTTCCCAGCCACATAAGCCTGTATTTCTCATTGGGAACGGCAGCAACACCTGCATCAGCCAAAGCTTTAACCTCTTCATAGAGGCTCTTGGCGTGGTCTCTTCCCCACTCGGTACCTCTCTGCCACTGGGCCTGCATAACCGCATTGATGGTATCAACTACGGTAACCGGAACCGGATGGCAGGAAGCGATCAGATCTCTTGTTTTATTGTAATAAAGCTCCTGCTCATTGATCAGGTTCATGACCTTTTCAAGACTGTTCATATCGAACATCTTGCCGGTCTCCTGCTCAAGGAAACGGATCATCTGCTGAAGCTCTTCAACAGCCTCATCTATACGATCCTTGTCATAGAATTCTTCCCAGTCATTCCAGATAACCTTATCGAACCACTTCAAGGGCACCTTACGGGCCACTGTGTTCTCCATGGTGTAAAGAGCAGAACCGTGGTTCTTGGCAAACTGCTCGAAGATCTTTCCCTGACAGTCGCAGGTAAGTCTTGTTATGGCAATGGTAGGATCGGGAAGTCCGCCCCAGGGTCCCATGGGCTTGCCTTCCTCGTCCAGTTTCCGGTCATCCGGATCCAGGCTTTCGGCAAATGCCGTTGCACAATATGAGCAAAGGTCATCGCGGTAGCCTGCATCACGAAGAAGCCCGAAATATTTCTTGGTCATCCTCTTGGCGCCGCAGATGGCAGCCCACCACTGGTTTACTACGAAAGGAATATCCATGGCACGAAGAACCTCCATGGGAACATCAGCGTTGAGGTAACCGAAGGGCTCTCCTGCCTCAACACGTTCCTTGGTCTTCTGGAACCATTCCTTCTGATAAGCGGAGGCTGTAGCTGTTGCTTTCAGTCTTTTCACTGCGCCGGATTGAGACTCCGGTCTCTTAGCTTCTTCAGCCATTCTTACGCGCCTCCCTTCATTGTATCTGCAAAGGCAGACAGTTTATCACCAAAATCATCATTTTTACTCATGGGCCATTTCATCTTGGCAAGGCATAAGGTCTTCTTGCCCTGAGATTCAAGGCTCTTCTTCTGAGGCGGATAATCCCAGCTGGCGGCCTCCTCATACTCGTTCATATAGAAGATAACTCCGTCTGCGGCAGTAGCTGCAACCTCACGGTTAAGAGCTTCAACTCTCTGGGATGTATATGCCTTCTTGCTGGAAAACTCACGAAGCATGTAGCAATCAACGATGGCACGTCTCGTGGTATATTCGAGATTGAAGTCACGGTCATAGAAACGATCTCCCCAATCATGGTCATCTCCAACGATCACTACGCCTGAAGCCTCGATCTTGTCATAGAGGTCAGTAGATTCCTGATTGCTTCCGGTAAAGAACACTCTGGGAGCATTGATGACCGGCCATGAAGCTGCTTCTTTTGCCACTTCCTCAACCAGCTTTGTATGCTCTTTCCTGTCCATGAAAAATGCGGATCCTATGATGACCAGAGCTTCTGAGCCGTTGATATGAACTTCGCTGCCGTGGCGAAGCTCTCCTATCTTTCTTAAGGCTGCCTTATCGGCATTGCATACCCTGGCTGCCTCCCTGATCTCTTCATCACTGATCTTACGTCCTGCCCAGCGCTCAACCGTCTCCTGGAAGAGGCCGATAAGGAACTCATTTCTCTGTTGATATAACAGATTCCTGGTAAATAACCAGTCAATAAACTCAACTTCGGGGATGGGCTTTTCCGGCTCAACCCTGTGCATTTCGCGTAAATACAGATAAATCCTTATGATAACGTCGGTGCTGTTGGATACGACCAGTGCGTCCACCAGCTCCTTATATGTTCCGTCTACGATCTTCTCGAATTGAGCCCTTACTATGGGATCAAATGAGAACTCAAGATACTTGTTGGTCTGGACCAGTTCCTTATCCGGATCGGCATAGACACGCACAGGCATAAGGCCTCCTGCCAGGAGCAGTTCATCGGGAACGTCACAGCCCAGTTCAGCTATAACCTTGGTCCCTGCAGCCCGTGCTTTTTTGATCTCCTGTTCACGGTTATCGTAGACATCTTTTAATCTGGAGAAAGCTGCACTTTTCAGTGCACACTCACGAATGCTCATCTTATTTCTCCTTTTTTACAATAATGTCAATAACTGTTCAAAAAAATGTTCTAATTATGGAGGCACCCTTTCCAGAGTGCCTCCTGATTTACCACACGAGATACTCTAATAGATATGATCTATGCGAGTTTCAGAATACCCTTAGTCGAAGATCTCTCAATTAGAACGGGATGATTCCGGTAAATCCGGCCACGATCATCGCGATCAGGTTGATACCGAATACCCATGGGAAGCAGTATTTCAGGTTGTCTTTCATCTCTGCTCCTGCAAGACCAAGCATCAGGTAAGGCGAAGGTCCTACCAGGCAAAGTGAAGCTGACAGACATCCGCCGATAAGGAATGCAGCATCCAGAAGAAGTGCTGATGAACCAAAGGTGGTAACAACCGGTCCGAGGATGGGCGCGATGGTCATGTAGAGTGAGTCGGAACCAAGGAACATTGAAAGGGGTACTGAAAGTGCTCCGCAGATCCATGTGAGGTGTGTACCGATGCTCTCAGGCATGATAGCAAGGATAGCCTTAACCATAGCATTCATCATTCCGGAATCCTTGAGTACACCAACGAGGATACCGATACAGAAGATGATCATGCACATGTAAAGGGCTGTTCCGCCGAACTCTTTGATCTTGGCAGCCTGCTCCTTCGGAGTCTTGTAGTTAACGATAAGAGCTATAGCAAGGGCGATCATGAAGCCCATGTTAGCCTTGACCCAACCAAGAAGAAGAACCACAAGGATAAGAACTGTTACAATTATATCAACATAGATGATGCTTCTGGGAACCTTAGTCTCAACCGGCTTCTCAAGTTCTACCTTCATCTGGGCGAACTCTTCGTCAGTCATTCCTGCACCGCGCTTTCTCTCTAACTTACCAACAGGGATAACAACCAGGTAGCAGAGGATCAGGCAGAGGATCTGCAACGGAAGAACCGTGGTCCATAATGTGTAAGCATCCTGTCCTGTAGCTGATGTGATACGCATAACGGATGAACACCAGGGAGTCATGTTCATGGCACCTGATGCAAGACCTACCATCAAACACAGTGACAGGGGGCTCATCTTCATCTTCTTGAAGATGGGAAGCATCATGGGAACGGTTACAAGAACCGTAGTAGCTCCTGAACCATCAAGGTGAGAGATTGTTGCTACGAAAGCAGCCATAAGAAGAACGATCTCAACCTTATTGCCTAGGAACTTCATAACCTTGCTAACGATAACATCAAACATTCCGACATCGTTAAGTATCTGGAAGTAGATAACCGCGAATGTGAACAAGGCAACTGTTGAAAGTACACTGTTCAAACCTGTTGTAATGTAACCATTGATAGCTGTCAATATCGGAACTATTCCCGATATCGTAGTTACTGTCCCGTCTTTTGCCGTCGAGGTCAAAACTCCCGCAAAACCACAGATAAGAGCGGCAATGATGGGAACGAAAGTGAAGATCACGGGCATTGAAACCTTACCTGAAAGAAGTAAGACAACGATAACGATGATCGTCAGGAAGCCCATAATTGTAAGAAGATCCATCTTTTACTCCTCCTAAAATTAAAAATTAGTTTACGTGTTACAAAGCAGCACTCGCTATCTGCTTTGCCTCCTCTTATAATCTAACACTCCCCTGTCAACAAACAAATATTCGCAGGCACAAAGAAATATATCTTTGTTTGTGCAGTTGCACAAACGCCTATAGAGGTGTATATTTATAGGGTGTTAAGAATTATAAACTTTTATGGAGGAGGATAAGATAATGCTTTTTACACCAAATATGATAGCCGGCTGGATGAAAAAATACCTCCTTTGCATGAAGACGGGAGCAGCCTACCCCGAGTGTTCCGGAGGCATTGAATTCATTGATGTTTCCAGGCCCATCGAGCGGTCAGATATTCTTTATATCGGAGAACCGGATGTCATATGTTCCGTTATAGAGGGTCAGTCCTTTGCCAGCATGCCCCTTATCATCCTTTCATCCGGTGAGACACCCAAACTATTGTCTCTTGAATTACCCGATAATATCACATTGATATGCTTTGACCTTGATATTTTTGTGCTGTATAACAAAATCCATCATTATGTCCATGAATTCAACGTGTGGCTGGACAGTATCCACCGTGAACTCTACAATAACAATTCCCTTCAGGCCCTCCTTGATACGGCCAATATCCATATGAAGGTGTCCATGGCCATACTTAACGCCGGATATCGTGGACTTGCACTGTCAGAAAGCCCCGGCATCGATGATCCCTTCTTAAGGGAGATACGTGAGACAGGCATGGTATCCTTTGAAACAGTGAAGTACATTTCCGATGACCTCCGGTCTCAGGGAAAGGATCTGGAAAAGGTAGGGCATGTGGGGTATCTGGCCGGGCATTCCGGACTTTACAGTTATATTTGGGATATCAGTTATACCGGAAATGTGGTGGCCAGACTTATAGTCGTGCTGCCTCAAAAGGAACCCTCACCCATGTACCACGACCTCTGCAGGATCCTTATCGAGCAGATCAGGGAGTATTACTTAAGCAGCAAGAGTGTCAACTACGGGCAGAACCAGCTTTTCGGAAGTCTGGTGGCTGATATCATCGAAGGAAGGATCCATGATGATGCGACGCTTAACGAGAGGCTTAAACCCATCAAGCTGGCCTTTAACAAGTATTATCATTTGCTGATAGTACGTTTTCCCGATGCGCTGTCCACCACGGAAGTAAGTCCTGATGGAGTTACGGGTCGTTTTACCCATCTTCCTTGGAACTATATCATTTCCCAGTTTGAGCAGCTCTTCCCCTTCAGTAACATCACGACTTATCAGCGGGAGATCATCATTCTGCTCCGAAAAAACAACTATACTCCCCGGCTTCACTTGAACAACATGGACGAGATAGACGCCCTGCTTCAGTATTATAACGGGTATCTGATGGTAGGTAATTTCTCCAAGTTTTTAAGCTCCCTGGGTTCCATCTATCATTCAACTGAAGATACATTTGAGCTTGCCCTGAAGATCAACAGGACCTCCGGACAGAGGATACTTTATTATGAAGATTACAGTATATATCAGTCCATAGAAATGAGCGCCGCAGGCATGTTTTCCAAACACGGCATGCTAAACCCCGTGTACCTGTGTCCGCCGTCACTTATCAGCCTTTACCGCTACGATCGGAAGTACAGCACCAATCTCTGCGAGATCCTGAAGACATACTTAAACTGTGACCGGAATGCAGCGGAGACTGCCAGGGAGCTCTATATGCATCGCAACACCATGCTCTACAATATACAGAAGATAGAGAAGATCTTAGGGCAGAGCCTTGATGACAATATGCTCAGGATGAGGCTGCTCTATGGATTCTATGTTATAGAATATACGGAGGATATTTTAGGCGAGCCGCTTCTTAACTTAAAGCCCAACCGCACCAAAGCGGAATAAGAGGCATAATATAAGACGGACCGTTGATACATATCCGGTCCGCCTTTTTTATAATACGATGATTATTCGTCGTGTTTAATATGCTGTATCACACAGATATTAAACCCTGAGGGTGAGACCATCATGGCCGCTTTGGAAGATTTGGTACTTACGGTCTCATCTCCGTAGACATTCTTGAATCCCTTTTCCTTGAGCATATTATATGCCTCTTCAAAATTATCCACATTCATGCGGATCCCCACGGTATCCCGGGCAGCTCCGGTCTTAGCCTCCAGGATATCGATATGAAAACCGCCCGCATCCTTCATACGGATAACGGTATCATCCCTTTCGGCGATCTCGATGCCTTCCTTTGTATGTTTTCTTTCAAATCCAAGATCTCCGAAGAGGCTTATGGCCTCATCGGGCTTTGATGTTGAAATAAACGGGTTAAATGATGTTATTTTCATTGTTTCTCATCTCCTGCTATTTAGATTATTATTTAACCTTGATAGCGCATCTTGCGGTCTTCTTGCCGGCCTTCACTGTAATAGTGGCAGTTCCCCTCTTCTTAGCCTTTACGATACCGCTTTCTACTGTAGCAACGGCCTTATTGGACGAGGTATATGTAAGGGTATCATATCCGGCGTCGGAAGGTTTAACGGTAGGAATGATAGGATATGTTTTTCCGACTGAGAGTGTCTTTCTTTTTGCTTTAAGGGAAATGCTCTTAACAGCAGGCCGGACCGACACACTGCAGGTCGTCATGGCTTCTCCCGCAAATGCGGTGATAACAGCCTTCCCCGGACTCTTGGCAGTGACCTTGCCGCTTCCGCTTACCGTGGCAACCTTGGTATTGGAGCTTACCCATTTCACCTTTTTATCCTTGGCATTTTTCGGCACCACCTTGGCCTTAAGCTTGGCGCTGTTCCCCTTTATCATGTCCAGGCTGTAGTTATTCAGCGAGATTTCCTTTACGAACACCACCTTTTTGTCAGTAACTGATACCCTGCATTTATCCTTCTTGCCGGATCCGTCCTTGGCAGTTGCGGTGATGGTTGCGGTTCCCTTACCGATGGCTTTTACAACACCGTTCTCTACCTTTGCAATCTTTTCATTGCTGCTCTTCCATTTGATATCCTTATTTGTTGCCGTAAGAGGTAATACAGCAGCCTGAAGGGTAAATGACTGGCCTTTTCCCATGGTAAGATTGGTCTTGCCAAGCTTTACGGCACTGACCTTGGTAGCCTTTGATACCTCTGCTGCCGTTGCCGGCACCGAATAAGCCTTGATGGAAGGATTGTCATAGGAAAGATTCTTTCCCGACTCCTTTGCAATAGGCTCGGCGATGTCTGTTATGATCTCGCTCCAGTCATACCATTTATTATCTACAAATGCAAAACTCTCACCTTTGTTTACCACTCCGGTTACGGTATATTGTATCTTACCTTGATACCATTCTTCCTTATCTGTTGAGGCGAAAAGTAATTCATAATACTTCCGGCCTGAGGCACCGCCCGGATAAGTAACCTGGGAGGTCACTACCGAGAACTTCGTTCCCTTGGGCAGAAGAACATCATTTCCAAGAGCTATCCTGTGATATCCGCCGAATTCAAAGGTCTTGATCCCGGAAGCTACCAGCCGGCCATCCCTAGGATTGGCAGCGTTGCTGTTTAGCTTATATATTTCATAATGAACCTCTGTATTCTGTTCATTGGTCAACGTCGAAATATGTGTCAGCTTCTGGTCATGACCTGCCGTGAACACATTTGCCATTGAGATCTCAGCATCGGCAGACTTGGATTTAACCCTGCTTTTGGGCATGAAATCATACTGATTTATGTAGTACTGATCGCTTTTAGGCGCATCGGTGTCCTTTTCGGAATAGAAATCAAATGACTCCGGAAGCTGGATGGATTTATCATAATATGAAAGATAGAAGTATCCGTCTCCGTTAATGCCCCAGCCTTTCCCGAATTGGCCCTTGTTATGCTGGCCCGGAGTCTCGTCATGGAGGCAGCCCCAGCTGTTCTTACAGATAAATGCTCCGTCCTTGCCGGGATTCTTGTCGCAGATAGTGCCATCAGCAGCAGTAAATGTGCCCTTAAGGAAGTTATCCTTGCTGTAATTATCATCAAATCCCACAATAGCAACGCCGTGGTTTATTCCGGAATCGGGATTAAATACATACTGGGCCCAGGTTTCCGTATTTATGCAGGTATCCTCACCTATGGCATCTCCCGGACGGGACTGGTCGGAACTGTAACATATGCTTACGGGCCTGCCGCTTAAGACTTCCTTCTTGATAGCTTCTATTCCTGCAGGATTATTGCCTGTGAAATGGTCATTATCATCATGGTTTGCAGGAGAAGGAAGGATATGGCTGTCCTGCAAAACGGCATCACTTACATCCGACCTGTGCTGGTGGTCTACCGGAATGGACCAATTATCATACTTTGAATAGGACTTGCCTTCACCGGTACCGCCTTCCAGGTCCGGTGCCATATTCCTCTGAAGGGCTGCTTCTATTTCTGCATCACTATAATCCGGAAACGCCTCCTTTAAATCCTTCCTGAGAGCATCTTTAGCTTTATCGGCTATTTCCGGCAGAGTCCATTGATCATACATGGTCCATCCATTGTTACCCCTGTATGCATACGGATATTCATTAGTCTCACCCGGGAACCTGTACTCTTCGTCCTTGGGTCCGCAGCCCTGGGAATACAGAGATGAGGTATAGAAGAGGCATCCGCCGGTATCGTCATAAGCGAAATTCGGATCACTCTCTGATCCTTCCCCCAGATGGACGCCTTCTCCCACCTGTGAGGCGGGAACATCATCGCATACATCTTTATCCGATATGTGATGAAAAGCATACCATACCAAGGCCTTCTCCGACAGGTTATATTCTTTGCCTGTCAATGCCTTATACTGCTCATTTGTAATCCCTTTTTCGTAAAGGATACTGGTCTCGGCAGCAGCGGTGGATGCAAAGCTCCAGCAGGATGTCCAGGGATTCTGGAACTTGGCCTGGGTCACATAATTATTGCCTCCGCTAAAGACGGTTTTGCCGTTCTTTACCGCAGTCGTTCCGCCTACATGGCGCAGGTCAAAGGCAGCCGGCATTTTCTTCGTCGAAGCGGCCGCATTAAGGTAGGGTACCGGTGACAGCATTCCTCCCCACATTGCTACAGTCATGATCACTGCAGTACATGGTTTCAGGTAATCATGTAACTTTTTCATATACACTCCTCCTTGTGTCTATATTATTCACTCTTTGACGGGATTGGCGTGGTATCATATCCATAGGTCTCTCCCTTGGCATTTTTCATTGGCGCCAGGGTATTGTATACCTTCTCGGGATTATACCCGTATCCGATGATAGCACTGCTTTTAATGATCCGTCCTGTCCTAAGGCCCCTCATTACTGCCCGGGCTAGGCTCTCGTTTAACTTCGCCTCGGCAAAGATGATCTTAACATTATATCCGGCATCTTCGAAGGGCTTGATATAACGCGCTTGCAATTCATCAAGGTTATGACCGATGGTCTGGATTATCACATTGCAGCCCTTCATTTTCCCTTCGGTAAATTCCTTAACCGCCATGTTGAGCATTTCACGGCCTTCCTGATGGATCGATCCTGTAGCAGCCCCTCTGGATTCCTTATATTCCGGCAGCATTTCCTTTATTATGTCGCTGTCCAGATTGAAGGCAGAGTACTTTTCACTGTCCGGGTCGGCGACCATTGAGGATTTTCCCGAAGCCGGAAGACCCATTACGATCTCGGCCTTGTATTCATACTTAAGGGGTCCGTCGTATTTATATTCCAGATAGCCGTCAGCGGTCTTGTGGTCCAGCCTGGCGGAACCGTTAGACAGAAATTTCTCAAGTATCTCACTTCTTAATTTTTCCCTCTCGGGCGTGTTGATCTTGGAGGTATCCCCGTAGATTTCGTTATAATAATCGGAAAGCGCATCCAGCTGCTTTACTATAGGGTTGTTTTCCAGTTCTTGAAGGGTGGGATAATCGCCACCATGGATGCGGTTGTAGAGGACCCTTGCTTCATCCGTATCGATCATGGGATGTTCCGCGGAAACCTCCCATGTAACCGGGGTTACTCCCTCAGGAAGGGTCGGATTAGCACTTGAGCTTTCTGCAGTTGTACCGGCTGCCGTAGAAGCATTGGTTGATGCAGACGCAGTGCTTCCGCCGGACGCAGATCCGCATCCGTAGAGCAGGATGACTGCTGCTAAAATTATCGATAAGATCCCCGGTCTTCTTTTCATGTAAGCATCCCCCTATTTACTACCTACTCATTTCCTTCTTCCGGTACTTCTCCCTCCGGCGTCTCTTCCTCCAGAGGCTCATAAACGTAGGTGTTGGGTTCATCCTCATACTTCATGACAACAATATGATTGAATGGGATATTGATCTTATACTTGTCAAAGAGCAGCTTGATCTCTCTTAAGATACCTCTCTTCGCCTGCATACGCATGTAAGAATAGGCAGAGAACTTAAGCCTCAGCATTACGGAAGAATCCTCAAAAGAAGCCACGCCTTCATATGTAGGCGCCTTAAGGAGCCCCGGTATCTTTTCCTTCAAAAGAGGAAGCTCTTTTTCAAGCATCTTTTCGACTTCCAGAATATCCGTCTCATAGGAAATGGGGAAGGTCACGATCTCCACAGCCTTCTCTCCGTAACGAACAATATCCTTTAAGGATGAGTTGTTAAATATCTTAACATCGTTAAAGAAGGCCACCTTGGTAGAACGTATCCCGATCTCCTGAACAGTACCTCTCCAGGAACCAACAGTAATGAAATCTCCGATCTTAAAGGTTCCTTCAAAAATAATGAATATTCCGGCGATTATATCATTTACCAGGTCTTTTGCGCCGAAACCTATCATAAGCGAGAGCACTCCGGCAGAAGCCCAAAGGGTCTTGGTATCCACTCCGAATTTGGCAAGGCCCAGATATAAGAACAAGAGGGCACAGCCGTATTTCAAGGCATTCCGCAAAAGGATCAGAATGGTTTCCTTCTTAAGGTCCGAGATCTTTGCGATATGATAAAGAATGGTATTGATAAGTTCCTTGAAAACGTAGATGGCGCAAAGCAGGAACAGACAGTATGAAGCCGAGAAAAGATTCACGCCTTCATCCCAGTTACCAAGTAAAATGTATGATAATCCGTTTAAGTATTTCGAATTGAATCCGAAGTTAATGAGTATAAACTCACCCAGAACCACCAGGATGGAGAATATGAGAAGCACCCGGTAAATGATCCTGCCGGTGCGCATCTCCGGTGTCTGTTCATCCTTCGGGATGGAACTTTGTTTCGTCCACCGGCTTTCAAAACCATACTTCTCCTGAACCTTGATAATGCCTTTGAGCCTGCTTAATATTCCCCGGCCCTCGTCATCTTCAAACTCAAACTCCGGCTGCAGATCTTCGGTTTCTTCATCGGCAGCCTCATTTGCGGCATCCTCTTCTGCCTTAACCTTAAGGATTCCCCTATATCTGATAAGTGCCAGCAGAGAGATCAGAGCAACCGCGATCAGAGTACATAAGGCCAGCTTTAAGGCGACAAATAGGGCACTGTTATCACTTGTCCCCTTGACCATAGGCATCAGATACACTTCCTCTGCTTCACTTATACCGCAATAGTAGGTCGTGCCCCTGATGATAAAGATCCCGTTAAACTCTCCGCGAACATCTTCTTCACTGATCCCCAGCTCGGAAATATTGGTTCCCTTATAGATCAATCCCGTAGATTCAACAATCTGAAGGCTTTCTTTGTCAACGGCAAAGGCATAGTCCGGCAGACCGATCACCAGATTATCAAGCACGGTCTTAACATTAATGGGGTCTATAAGGCGGCTTCTAAGCGCCGGATCAATGGCGATCTGAACAAAACCGTCTGCCAGGTCATTTTCGTCTCTGAGACCGACTCCGATATACTGCATCTCCACCCCGTCGGCTTCGTCCTTCCGGACATCCTGTATCACGTAGTCCCTGCCGGCTAAAAGAGGCCGGAAGGCGTATGACTGATCCTCAGGGTTTTCGCTGATCGTAAAATGATCATAAGGAGAGTTGGTGACGGTTACTTTCCCCTCTTTATCAAATACATAAATATACTTGATGCTCAGCTCCGCTGCATATTCAGCCAGATCCGCCCTGGTAACCTCATTTCTGCCCTTGGCCAAAATAAGCTTAGACACCATCCGGCACTGCTCAAGATACTGATCATCCAGCCAGCTTGAGAGTTCTTCCCTGTATTCCTTGTATGTATCCAGGGTCCCCACAGCCGCCTGGGCATGCTCATTCATTGTCGCTATGTCTCCCGTCATATCCTGCATGGTCTGGAAATACCACGTACTTGCAAACACCACAACTACGGCCAGAGCGCCGTATGAGAAGAGCTTAGTCCTGAACTTCTCGTTCTCCCCCAGGTTCCAGCCAAGGGAGAAGCCCACAAAGCGGCAGAATATCCATGCGATCACCAGGAATAAAAGGGTGGATACCAGACATCTTAATATGACGAAAGAAAACATTTCCTCCAGCGTCACTCCGCAAATAATATAGGTATCCTTATAGGAGAATACCGATCCTAACATCCCCTGATCCAGACTATCAAGGAGCACCTCTAATCCACGGCCCTTAGCAAAGAATGATTCCGGGAAGAAAAGGTGGAAATCACTTGCGATATCCTTTTCTTTGATCTTTCCGTTGATCTCCTCAATGTTGGGGATATCGTCGGTATTGATGGTCGCATCTGCCGGATATAGTCTCTCTCCTATATATTCCTCTTCGGGATGAGCAAGAATGGAAAAATCCTCTGCAGAGATAACAACAACATGGCCCTGCCTGCCCACCTTAAGGCCGGCAACCCTGTTCATCCAGGAAAGTGTATGATCGATAACTGTCTCCACGTTCTCATCGGTGCCTTGGGCCTCTTCCGTCAAAAGGTCGCCGTTATGCTCATAAAGTCTCTTGCGGCTTGTCTCGAGATTGGTGTTTACCTCCCTTAAGGCCTGCTCATTTTCCTCCAGCTGCGGAAGCACCTGTGAAACCTGGGTTATAGCTCTGATTATCTGTGGTTCCAGGTCTTCTTCGAGATCGTCTGTGTATAAAATGAATGACAGCACGCCGAATAAAGCTGTAGCTACAATAAGCAACAGGTACATGATGGCTTTGGTCAGTCTGATCTTTCTTTTTATTGCGGTGGAGTTATTGTTCATTTGTTATCCTTACCTTATGTCTTGATCCCTTTTCGGTCCACTTATTGAAACTGTGATAAAAACTGGTTAATAACATCCCAGAACGAATAAATAGCCATAACGATACCCTGATAGATACTCTCTATGGCAACTATAAGGGCCAACACGATACCTCCCACCGGGATCAGTGCATCCGCTGCCTCATTCTTGTGATTACGGGTATAAGAAAACAGTAGGATGATCGGGATAAGAATGATCATATAATAATGCTTTCCGAAGCCCCAGGCCCCCACAACCCTGCTGGTAAGGGGCAAAAGCTCATCGGTCATAGTGTATAAGGCCTCATCGGACAAGGCATCATTAAGACTCACCCCTGTAACCGAGATGGTAAGCGCTATAGTACCAACTACATACACGAAGAAATCTATTATTCCCGTGATCAGGATCACTACGGAGGTATATATTGAAAATCTCAAAGAATGAACATTTGTTTGGGTATACTCTTCGTATTCCTCGTCGGTCTTTTCTTTCTTTGCGAACTTGTGTTTCTCCCTCCAGATATGGATGGCCATAAGCACGAACATGATAAAGCTCATGAAGGGCTTAGTGGTCAGGAAGGGGTAGATAAAATAGGGCGGAATATCGTCACCCATGGCTATGACAACCCTTATTACCAGGGATCCTATTTCGTAACATACCGGGATCAGGGCCATGGTGCGAAAAGCACGGATCTTCTTGCCCCGGAAATGATTCTCCGGAGTGTAATCCAGAAAGAACATGAAAAGGGTACACATAAACAAGTCGATGAACAGGTTGAAGATCAGGGCTCCTGTTACCGAAAGCATATAAAGAATCTTATCTACTGCCTCATTTGCCACAACCTCGTCTCTTATCACCGCAATGCAGATCCCGTCTATGTAGTGCTCTTTTATCAGGATAAAAAGGGCAATGACAAGTACAGACAGGCCTCCGAACTTGATCAGCTGTTGTTTATAGGTTTTCTTGTTATCCAGAATGATCGCAAAGTTTGCGATTAGGAAGAGAGGCAGGGCAAGATTGCCCAACAAGCCCGAAACATTACCCAGGGCCAGCATCCAATCCGGCTGTCCTAAGTTTAACTTCTTACCCAAAGCCAAAACTGTCTCCAGAACCTTAAAAGAGATACATATCCAGCCCAGGACCATTAACCATCGATATGATAAAGGCCCCCGGTATTTTATATCATTGTCTAATCCTCTTTCGTATTTTGAGATTCGTGCCATGATCTTATCCCCCTTGAAATAATCTTTAGATGCACTCGTACGTAGGACTATTGTACCACTTTTTTCCCCCCCGTCAAGGAATTGACAGACAATTGCCGCTTTTATTCTCAATTGTAAGTATAAAAAATGACCCCTTGGGGACGGGGTAATTGGGTCATTTTTAGCAATAAGACAGGGGACGGTTCTGTGTCTTCCCCTTGAAAATGATGGATAAGACACAGAACCGTCCCCTGTCTTGTTGGTATTAATCTATGAAGTGCAAGCTATCCGGGAATCTCTGTACATCTCCTCCGCGTAAACGCCCTCCATGTAAGGTGCGAAATAGCGGTTCATTATGGCAACCTTGCCGGGCACGGTGCAGAACTTGTCTACAAATTCCTTAGCCTTCGCTCTCTTAACATCGTCGCTGTCATTTGCCTTATCATAAGGCTCGGGGCTTACACCGATGATGATCTTGTCGCCGTAATTCTCAAAGAGCTTATAAGTATCATTGATGCTTGCCATGGGTCCCCAGATGTCCCATCCACCTGCAATGAAATTCTCTATCTGAAGCTCATTGCAGCCACAGCTGTGAAGCTCGGCGGTCTTGCCGAGGGAGTGGATATGATCCGTAACCTTCCTCATGTAGGGAACCAGCATCTCGCGTCCGATATCAACGGAGAAGAAAGGCGCTCTCTGGGTTCCCCAGTCATCATGGATCAGGAAACCGTCAATCTTGTAATACTGGCAGCATTTATCAACCAATTTAACATAGAGGTCGGAGAGCTTATCGAATAATTCCTTTAATGCATCCTGCTGGTCCTCATCGATGATAGCTACTGCCGCATCTTCGAATCCCATGAAGGAAATGAGCCTCTCGAACCCGAATCCGTTCAGGAACTGGAGGTTAACGAATTTATCGGTATTAAGCATTGCTTCATTCTGCTTTGCGGATCCTTCCCAATCCCAGGAATCAATATCCGGCCATACGATCCGTTCCTTCCAGTCATTTGCATCATCGAAGAGTCTCTTGGTACCCGGTTTTTCCATGGAGCCTCCGGCAACCGGCACATATACCCACTCAATGCCGAACATGTCCTTGCCGCCTCTTGCTTCCTCAGGGATCCTTTTTCCTCCGTCATTTGAAAAACCTCTGGCTGTATTATCCGGAATGATAGACGGGAAGAAGCCCTCTACCTCGACACCTGTATTAAACCAAAGCGGTTTGCGGTCTAGAGCCATGCGTCTCCAGGCCTCCTTCATGGTTACCGGAAACTTATATATCGGGACGGCTGCATCCCTAAAGGCCCTCGATACCTCTACTACTTCCATTTCTTTTTCGTCAAAAGCAATTCCCATATAAAAAACCTCCTGTTAGTATAACAACCTTTACGAATACATTATACTTTCAGAAGGTTTCCATATCAAATACGCTTAGAGCGGAAAATGAAACAGCCCATTCCTACAAATAGCGGAAAATGCTATAAGGTGTCGCTATAATATCAGCATACCTGCCTTCTCCGCTTTCTCCAGCATCTCTTCCGGCCATACTGAGGCCTGAACCTCACCGATATGAGCCTTGCGGAGAAGGAACATACAGATCCTGGACTGCCCTATCCCTCCGCCGATAGTATAAGGAAGCTCACAATTAAGGAGTGCTTTCTGGAAATCCAGCTCCGCACGTTCCTCACACCCGGCCTTCTTAAGCTGAGCGGCAAGCGCCTCTTCATCAACTCTTATTCCCATGCTGGAAAGCTCAAGGGCGATATCGAGAACAGGATAATATACTATGATATCTCCGTTTAATGCCCAGTCATCATAGTCGGGAGCACGGCCGTCGTGCTTCTCGCCGTTTGAGAGGACATCACCTATCTGGGAAATGAACACCGCTCCTTTCAGCTTGGCGATATTGTATTCCCGTTCCTTGGGATCGGCATCCGGGTACATATCAAGAAGTTCCTGGCTTGTAATGTAGAACAGTTCTGCAGGCAGAATGGGTTCCACGTAATTATATCTCTGGGCAACATTTATCTCTGCATTGCGCAGCGCCTCGTATACCAGGTCCGCATGGGCCTTAAGGGTGTGCATGTTTCGCTGCTGCTTGTTGATGATCCGCTCCCAGTCCCACTGGTCCACATACACTGAATGGAGATTATCAAGTTCTTCATCCCTTCGGATGGCGTTCATATCCGTGTATAAGCCTTCTCCGGAATGGAAGCCATAGCGCTTTAAGGCCAGCCGCTTCCACTTAGCCAGTGAATGGATGATCTCCATCTTCTTTTCAGCCATGTCTTTTACGCCAAAGTCCACAGGGCGCTCGACACCGTTAAGATTATCATTTAATCCCGTATCCGGGTCTACAAAAAGCGGAGCCGAAACACGGGTAAGATTAAGCTGCTTGGCCAGTTCCCGTTCAAAAAAGTCCTTTACGGATTTGATGGCGATCTCCGTCTCCCGGATGTTCATGACCGGGGAGTATCCTTCAGGGTATATCTCAGTCTTCATATACATGATCCTTTCCGTATATTGTCTCTTCACGAAAGGATAGCACATTTGTTTTTCATGTTCAAGAAATAGTTTGGTATTGGGGTGGCAGAATTGACAGTAATGTGGTAGTATTATAATGTTTTTCATATATAAAAAGGAGTAAAAGCAATGGGCAGATTATCGGGGCTTGATCATATGATCCGAAAAATAGAGCAGTTGACGGCTATTCGCGCCATCAGGAGCGCTCTTGTTAATATTATACCCGTCCTCATAATTGGCGCGTTTGCCCTGATCCTTCAGACCCTGCCTCTTACTGCGTATCAGGACTGGCTTTTAACTCCTGTTGGGGGCATTTTTCTTCAGTTATTTGGGACTGTATATTATGCCACTTTCGGCGTTCTTTCCGTTTACATGACCATCTCCATTTCCAGGTCATACATAAGGCTGAAGGTTGACCGGGACACCAGCGTGTTCGGGGCAGTATGTTCGTCGCTGCTTTCCTTCTTTATTCTTTCAGGCGCATATCTGCCCGGATTCGGTGTAGACAGCCTGGGCCCCAAGTCCATGTTTCTTGCCATAATCACAGGGTTGGGGGCGTCAGCGATATTTCGCCGGATCTATATCTTATATCGAAAAAGAAAACATGACATTTTCACAATGGGGGCAGACCAGGAGTTTAACAGGTCATTGTCTGTTTTCATTCCTCTGGCATTAACCACCACTGTTTTTGCGGTTTTTAATTATGCGATCATAAGCATCGCCCACGTTGATTCATTTCGCGCGGGGATCAATTCATTCTTTAACTGGATCTTTTCATTCGGAAGTGCAGGTTTCGGCAAAGGGTTCCTGTTTGTGCTGTTATCGTCTGTGCTGTGGATGTTCGGTATCCACGGAAGTGATACCCTTGAGGGCGTAATGGAGACATATTTTGTCCCCGGGCTTGCCACTAACGCCCAGGCTGTAGCGGGAGGCAATGCTCCCACAGCGATCCTTACCAAAGAGTTCTTTGACTGTTTTGTCCTTATGGGAGGCTGCGGTGCCACCATTTGCCTGCTTATCGCAATACTGCTGTTTTCAAAGAACAAGCCTCGCAGGAATCTCGGATTTGCGGCGGCATTTCCCATGCTATTCAATATAAACGAGATGATGGTCTTCGGTCTTCCGGTCATTTTTAATCCCATCATGCTCATTCCTTTTATCACAGTTCCGCTTGTATGCTATACTTTTGCGTACATCGCCATTTCGACGGGGATCGTACCGATGATAACATCTGCCGTTGCATGGACCACTCCTGTGATACTGGGGGGATTCCGGGCCACAGGCAGCATGGCAGGCAGCCTGCTTCAGATATTCAACATTATCATAGGTGTTGCGATATATTATCCCTTTGTGAAAATGCTTGACCGCCAGAGTGAGAGCCGGCTTCAGCGTGAGTATGACACGTTTATGGAGTATTTCCGCAGTAATGAGCGAGAATTGGGCGTAATACATATAACAGAGCTGGGGAATTCTTTCGGTGAGTTTGCAAAAGAACTGTGCGCCGCCATTAAGGGCGATATGGAGCAGGGAATAAACATCGGATACCAGCCTCAATATGACTATGACGGCAACTGTATCGGCGCTGAGGCGCTGCTTCGCTGGAAACATCCCATTCACGGGTTCTTATATCCCCCGCTGGTTATCAAACTGGCAGAGGAGGGCGGTTTTCTTCCGGAACTTGAGAAATCCGTTCTGCGGCACGTTCTGGAAGAGCGGAATGCTGTTTTGGAGAAGTATGGCGAGGGGATCAAGCTTTCATTCAACGTAACGGGGACAACGGTTGTTCAGCCTGATTTCCTACAGTACTGCAGGATGCTTGACAAGCAATACAACCTAAGGGATATGAATATGTGCCTGGAAGTAACGGAACAGGCCACACTGTCATTTGATGATGATACGCTCGGTTCTTTGCGTATGCTTAAAGATATGGGATTTATACTGGCTATCGATGATTTCTCCATGGGCCAGACTTCTGTCCATTATTTAAAGGACAATCTTTTCGGAATGATCAAGCTGGACGGTTCTCTCGTTCAGGGATTGTTTGTTCACAGCAACAGCCGCGAGATCATTTCTTCCATCGTGGGACTGGCCGGGACATTAAATCTTGTGGTACTGGCCGAGTATGTTGAGACAGAGCAGCAGCGGGAGGCCCTGCACGAGATAGGGTGCGACAATTACCAAGGTTATCTCTACTCACCGGCAGTGGTGCTGTAGATTTTTGAAACAGGGGGACGTGAGACAAAAGCTCCGTCCCCCTGTCTCATGTCAGGATTAAAAAGACCGTTGTACCGTGGCTAAATTTGATATATAATTTAGGTACGAGGAGGTGCTTGTATGCAGATTGTTCCAATGAGAGATTTAAAGAATACCGTAGAGATAGAGAAGCGATGCGCAGAGACAAATGAACCCGTATTTGTTACGAAGAATGGATATGGAAGACTTGTGGTCATGGATATAGACTACTATGAGCGTATGATAAGAAAGATAGACGAAGCCGGATTGGTCAACCGCGGTATCGCAGAATATGAGCAGGGTAAGGTTGTGGACGGAAAGTCAGCGATAAAGAAACTGAGGGACAAGCATGGCATTTGAGAAATACGGGTATGATCTGACAGAGATTGCAGAAACAGATATTGATGCAATATTTGAGTACATTGTTTCCGAACTTTCAAATGAAAAAGCTGCCTCAGATTTTGCAGATGAATTTGAAGAAAAGATCGAAAAAATATGCAAGGCTCCTAAGACAGGAAGAATTGTTGAAAATGAGTACCTGAAGCGAGATGATGTCAGGAGGTTTCTTGTAGGGAACTATGTTGCTTATTATGTTATAGATGAAAACAACCAGAGGATCGTAATCCTGAGGGTTGTATATGGAAAGCGAGACCAGAACCTGGTGCTTAAAGATATTTAGAATATCCATCTGAAATATGTCTTGTTGTGAGACAAAAGCTCCGTCCCCCTGTCTCACTCGTTACCACTTTTATTCAAATATTTGTGAAAGAGGTACATTGAATAGTTTCTCTTTCGGTGCTAAAATCTTGTGAGTACTGTAAAAGAGATCTTAAGATAGGGAAGTATTCACAATGAAGGGCAAGACTATAAGAGTATTCACTGAGGGCAGGATCTTAGGCCCTCTTATAAAATTTGCACTGCCGGTTCTGCTGGCACTTTTCCTGCAGACCATGTATGGTGCAGTAGACCTGCTTATCATCGGACAGTTCTGTGGCGCCGGTGATGTATCTGCGGTATCTACAGGGGGGACCATGATGTTCACCCTGACAAGCATCTTCACCGGTCTCTCCATGGGAGCTACCATTCTCCTTGGACAGAACATCGGAAGCGGCCGGGCAGAGGAAGCCGGCAAGGTTATCGGTTCCACCATCACTTCATTTGCCGGGCTGGGCCTTGCCGTAAGTATCATTGCCCTGGCAGCCTCTCCTGCCTTGGCAGCCCTCCTTCAGGCGCCGGCTGAAGCTTTTGACGGAACCGTGACCTACCTTCGCATATGTTCCGGCGGCCTTCTTTTTATAATAGCATTTAACGTTCTGGGCAGTGTATTCCGCGGCATCGGCAATTCTGTCATGCCCCTTATATCCGTTGCCATATCCACGGTTGTTAACATCTTCGGTGACCTGATCCTTATAGCCGTATTCGGCATGGGAGTTGCAGGCGCAGCCATAGCAACGGTATTCGCCCAGCTTATAAGCGTTATCCTTTCCGTTCTTATCATCAGAAAACAGGGGCTTCCCTTTACCGTCAGCCGGCAGTACCTTAAGCCTCAGAAAAAGCTGGTGCGTAAAGTATTCCAGCTGGGTCTTCCCATAGCATTCCAGGATGTTCTGGTCAGCACTTCATTTCTCTTTATAATGGGTATCGTTAACACCTTGGGGCTTATAGCCTCCGCCAGCGTCGGCGTCGCCCAGAGGCTGTCCAATTTCATCATGCTGGTGCCTTCAGCATACATGCAGTCCATGTCGGCATTTGTTGCACAAAATGTGGGAGCCGGCAAATATGACCGTGCAAAAAAGGCGCTGTACTGCGGTATCGGAACTTCACTGCTTGTGGGCCTTGTGACGGCATATTTCTCCTTCTTCCACGGAGATATTATGGCTTCAATATTCACCCATGACCCGGCCATTATAGCCAGCGCCTGGGAATATCTCAAGGCATTTTCCATCGACACCCTGCTGGTATCCTTCCTCTTCTGCTTTATAGGATATTTCAACGGATACGGAAAGACCACCTTTGTTATGGCACAGGGGATCATCGGTGCCTTCGGTGTCAGGATCCCGGTTGCCTTTGTAATGAGCCGCATCTTCGGAGACAACCTCTTCCTGGTAGGCCTCTCCACCCCGGCCTCAACCATAGTCCAGATTACACTATGTCTTATTGTATTTGCAAGGTTGCAACATAAGATCAGAAAAAACGCCATAGAAAAAGCTGCCGCATAAGCGACAGCTTTAATTATCTAGTCAACCGCCCATCCTGACAGGTACTTCTCCTGCTCGGGGGTGAGCTTATCGATCTTCAATCCCAGCGCAGCAAGCTTTGTGCGCCCTATCTCATCATCAATGGAATCCGGAACCTTGTACACCTTGGTCTCCAGTTCGTCTTTATGTTTTACCAGCCACTCAAGGCTAAGCGCCTGTACCGAGAAGGACATATCCATGATCTCTGCAGGATGTCCCTTGCCGCAGGCAAGGTTGACAAGACGTCCCTCTCCAAGCACATTCAACGTCTTCTTGTTGCTTAATGTATATCCTACGATGTTATGTCTCTTGACTTCCTGCTTGACAGCCATCTTAGCCAGCTCCGCAACTGCCACCTCACAATCGAAATGACCTGCATTACATAATACCGCATTGTCCTTCATAACCTCGAAGTGGCGGGGAACGATAACATCCTTGCAACCTGTGACAGTAATAAATATATCTCCGATGGGTGCCGCCTCGTCCATTGTCATGATCCTGAAACCATCCATGGTGGCATCCAGGGCTTTGAAGGCATCCACCTCCGTAACCACGACATTGGCGCCCATTCCCTTGGCACGCATTGCCACTCCCTTGCCACACCAACCGTATCCTGCCACTACAACGGTCTTGCCGGCGATGACGAGATTGGTGGTATCCATGATAGCCGTCATGACAGACTGGCCGGTACCGTATTTATTATCATAATAATGCTTGGCTTTGGCATCATTGACCGCCATCATGGGGCAGGGAAGAACCCCCTCTCTCTCCCGGGCCTTCAGTCTGAGAATACCCGTGGTGGTCTCTTCACATCCGCCGATGAGATTATCGGTATAGTCCTTGCAACGATCAGCCAGAAGATTGATCAGGTCACCACCGTCATCTACTATCAAATGAGGATGACAGGCAAGAGTCTCTGCCAGAAGATCTTCATATTCTCTGGCGTTAACACCGTATTTGCCGTATGTGTTGATACCCAGCTCCGCAACGCCTGCTGCCACATCGTCCTGTGTAGACAGGGGATTGCAGCCCGTAAGGTATACATCCGCTCCTCCCTTTTTAAGCACTAGTCCCAGGTTGGCTGTCTTAGCCTCAAGATGAACTGATACCGCAATCCTCAGCCCCTTAAAGGGCTGCTCCTTCTCAAATCTCTCTTCTATGGAGCTCAGAGCAGGCATAAAAGAACGAACCCATTCTATCTTACGTATTCCCGACGGCGCAAGCGTCGGATCTTTTATATTACTCATCCTGTATCCTTTCTTTCGCAGAACATTTTTTACAGCACCGCTATTATATCAAATCACGGCATTTACTACAAGTTTTCTTTTACGATACGACGCATCTCGGCATAGACTTTTTCCCTGTCGATGGTGGTAAACTCCCGGTCTTTCATGACGAATTTCCCGTCTATCATCACATCCTTAACCTCTGATCCGTTTGCAGAATAACAAAGGGCAGAGATCACATTATTATTCGGGAACATAGACAGTTCATTCAGGTCGACAAAGGCCAGATCCGCCTTGGCGCCCTCTGCTATAACCCCAAGTTTTCCTTCCATGCCCAGAGCCCTTGCCCCGTTCACCGTTGCCGTCTCCAGCACGAAGTTCGAGGGAGCGGCGGTAGGACTCTTCTCAAGACCTTTATGGATCATTGTCAGAAGCCCCATCTCCCGGAACATGTTCAGGGTATTGTTGCTGGCTGTTCCGTCAGTTCCCAGGCAAATGTTGATCCCCGTACCCTTCATGGCGGTCACCGGAGCAAATCCGTTGCCCAGTTTGGCGTTGCTGGCAGGATTGGTAACAACATGGGTCCCCGTCTCCTTAAGAATCTTCATATCGTCTCCGCGCAGCTGGACGCAATGTGCGACAATGGTCCGATCCCCCAAGAATCCCACATCACGAAGAAGCTCAACCGGGGTCTTTCCGTGCTCTTTGATGCAGTTCTCCACTTCACCCACCGTCTCGGAAAGATGGGTCTGCTTTAAGAGACCTCTCTTATCCGCCTCTTTTGTGAGCTGTTCGTAAAGTTTCGGGGATGCACTGTAGACAGCATGGGGTGATATCACTATATCTATCATGTCTGACCGGAACTCCTCCAGTTCAGTCATTGCCTCATTAAAACGCCTTGTCGCTCCTTCATCCTCATAAAGGTCCGTGCCCACCAGGCCTCTTCCGATAAAGCCTCGTATGCCTATCTCCTTTGCAGCCTTTGGCGCCTGTCGGAGATACATGTGCATATCCACAAATGATGTGGTCCCGGTGCTTATCATCTCCATATATCCAAGGAGTGATGACCAATATGCGGCTTCAAGAGGCATATTGTCCTCCACCGGCATAACCCGCTTGAAAAGCCATTCCTCAAAGTCAACATCATCCGCATAATTGCGAAGAAAGGTCATATATGCGTGAGTATGCATGTTGATAAGTCCCGGCATCACCAGTTTATCCTTTGCATCAAAGACCTCATATCCGCCATCATCCGGCAGTGTCCCGATCTTTTCTATGACGCCGTCCTTAACGTAAAGAGTATCTTTAACTGCTTTGAATACCCCATTTTCATATAAAAGTAATGTTCCGTTGATAATCTTTGTATTCATCTGCCCTCTCCCTTCATAAAACCTCCCGGTATTTTAGATAATAACACAAAAAAGAGGTTACGCAAAGCGCAACCCCTTCATCCTTGACCCATTCTAATATGTGTATCTCCATATGTTCTTTATCTGGGGCAGGAGCACGTCCACACTCCAGTGTCTGCTGCTGTGCTCCGGACTTGCCGGATCATTTACGATGATCCTCCCTTCTTTGTCAACTCCCGTAAGCACGATAAAATGTCCCTGTGATGTAAAGTCTCCAGGCTTCATGGAGCATATCATAGGCGTCTTCTCCGACAGGTTACCCAGGATATAAGCGGCTGAAACCGACCCGTAGGAATAGGTCAAACCGTAATGCTTGGCCCCGGCGGTCATCAGGCCCCAGGATGTTCCCTGCCCTGCTATGTAATAGCCGGCCTTCTCTGCATACTTGCTCACGTCATAAGGAGTAGCCGAGCCATCATTCTTCAGTCCGCAAACTACCATGGAAAGACAGGTGGGGCCGCAGCCCGATATACCTATATAACTCTTGCCGTATGGAGCATACCCCCATCTCTTATCCCACTGGATGAACAATGGGATCTTGCCCTTCTTCACTTCCGAGTCAACATTTGTTTCGAAAACAAGACCTTCGTACCTGTCGAAGTTGTCCACATACTCTTTCGCCTCGGGATGAGCTTCTAAAAACTCCAATGCCTTGGCGTTGGTGGTAGTCGTAAAAGTCACGTCAGATGCAGTATCATTTGACGCAGTGATATTGGATGCCATAGACTCAGGAACTGCGTTCTCCGTGCCGGCAGCATCCGTATTATTATAATATCCGCTGTTCTTCCCGGAGGAAACCTTGCGGATATCCTTTGAGGCCGGTCCCGCTACCAAAGAAGTAGGCCGTAATGACCTCTGGGATGACATTATGTCACTTCCCATCATAGCCACGGCTAAACCGACAGAAATAATAGTGATAGGTAATAATATATTTTTACTCTTCATGAGAAAATCCCTTATAATCAGAAAAAACCACAATTTATAGTGCTAACCATTCATATTATAACTACATGTAGGCCGATCATGCAAGGCAAATCAGGATTTAATTGAACAGGAGTATTTGCAAAAAATACGGAAATGGTATAGAATGACACTTGAGGTTTTAGTGCAGAGTTAGTACATCGGTAGTATATCAGCTTCCCAAGCTGAGGAGGCGGGTTCGATTCCCGTACTCTGCTATATGTCGTAAGGAGGGACCCGCTTCATGACCATCAAAAAAGAAATCAACGGAAAAGAAGCTATACTGTACATCGAAGGCTGGCTTGACACCCAGGCTGCACCGGATGTAGAGAAAGCCGTGAACGATCTTCCGGGAGAAGTAGACACCCTTATCATCGACATGGAGAAGACAGAATACATATCCTCTTCGGGCATGCGCCAGATAGTATCGGCCCATAAAAAAATGAACGGTAATTTTTCATTGAGAAATGTATCAGCCGATGTACTGGACGTATTGAGACTAACGGGACTTGACAAGAGGATCCATGTTGAATGAAAGAAAAAAACAAAGTTCTGAAAATATCCGTACTGACAAAGATCGGATTTCTTTTTCTCGTCTCCACGGTTATCATCATAACCGTGACCACCATCATAAGCCACAAATACTGGTATGACAATTCTCTTAATTATGCCCTTTCAGAAGCAAAAGCGGCTGTCGTTATCGGGGAGAGCGCCTTAAGCCACATGGACCCCGATGGGAAACTCGAGACCGACAAAAATATCAGGAAAAATATCCACGATGAATTCCGTCTTATCAGCAAGGAGATGGATTGCAAATACCTTTATCTGTTCAAACTTGCCGAAGACGGTACGAGGACCCATCTGATCAGTGCCGGGAGCAGTGATGAAGATGACAGGCTCGTTACGGCGAACGGTGATTATGATTTCGGCCACATTACGGTTTCTCCCATCACCGATACAGAAGCCGCTATCCTTAAGGGTGATCGTGACGGCGGCTATAAGATAGTCAATAATGAATACGGTAACGTTATCGCATTAGTCCGCCCTGTCTTTCGTGATGGGAAGGTGTACGCTCTTTTAGCAGCCGATTACAGCATGGATCTTACCCTTGAGGACGTGGCACAGAACATTTTAAAGGTCATTCTCATCGCTTCCGTATTGTTTGCGCTTATCATAGCCCTCGGCCTCTTCCTTATCCACAGGTCCATTCTTTCTCCCTTAAAGAGGCTGTCTCTGCAGATGGAGAATTTCCTCCGTGACCGGGAGACAACTTCATCAGCTCCAAACCGAAGAATACATGACGAGATCACGGATATAGAGTCATCTTTTGAAACCATGGCTACCGAGATAAAGCAGTACCTTTCAGATGTGGAGCGTCTTACCACTGAGAAGGTTGCAGGAGAAGTAGAACTGTCTGTTGCCAAAAGGATACAGGACGGCATAGTCCGTCCGAGACATTCAGTTGCCGGAACCGGTTACGAGGCTTCCGCATTTATGCACCCTGCCAGGGAGATCGGAGGGGATTTCTATGACATTATCAAGCTGGAGGACGGCAGGGTTGCCTTTCTCATCGGCGACGTATCAGGCAAGGGCGTTACGGCAGCCATATTCATGGTGCTTGTAAGGAGCGTGATCCGAGACCGTATCATGCTGGGAATGAGTCCTGCCGATACTCTTCTTGAATCCAACGCTCTCATCTGCTCAGAGAATCCGGAAGGTATGTTCGCCACGGTATTCTTAAGCGTGTGCGATCCGCGGACCGGCAAGGTGGAATATGCCAACGCCGGACACAACAAGCCCTTCATCGTCGGGACCGAGGTCAGAGAACTGGATGTTAAAAGCGGGATAGCTCTGGGTTTATTCGAAGACGCGGACATATACGATGAGGAAGTGACCCTGGAGGAAGATACAGGGATCCTCTTATATACCGACGGAGTATCTGAAGCCGTTAACGGACAAAAAGAACAATTCGGCATAGACAGGATCTGTTCCGCGCTTGCCGGTATACCCTCTTCCGCCGAAGAAACCATTAATATCCTGACAGATTCCCTGAAGGATTTTATCGGCACTGCGGCCCAGTTTGACGACATTACGGCGCTTGTATATTTCCGCAAGAAACCTGAGAATGAACTGGTTTTAAAACCTGAAATATCTGAATTTGCCGGTGTGAAAGAACGTATCTTCTATGATCTGCCCGATACTCCCGGCAGAAAGAACATTATTCTTGCCTGTGAAGAATGGTTTGCCAATATAGTCATGCACTCTAAAGCAGACAGGATACGTATCACACCGATGTTAAAAGACCAATCCTTCTCCATCGAGTTTGCAGACAACGGCCTTCCCTTTGATCCGGTCTCATACGATCCTCCGGAAAAAGACTTTGACGACCTTGCTACCGGAGGAATGGGGATAGGCCTCATAAAGGATATCGCAGAAGAAATGAGATACGAACTGAGTGACGATCAGAACAAACTCCTCCTCATATTCAAAGAACAATAAGAAGACAGAGGTCATGCAAATGACCTCTGTCTCATTTAACTGTTATGCTTTGTATCAGTCTATTCCTCTTCGTCTCCGATCTTGAAGTACTCTATTGCCACACTCATATCCTCATTAATGTTGCGCATCTCAGTTGTAGACTCCTGAGTATTCTCGCATGCATCGGTAACCGTCTGGCAGGAAGCGGATACTTCTTCTGCGGAAGCTCCCAGCTCCTCGGATATGGCACCAAGCTCGGTTGTGGTGTTGGTAAGTTCAACCTTGATACTGTCAAGCTCACCGGCCAGCTTCTTGATAGTATCGATCTCAACTATGGAAGCCTCTACGGAATCAGAAAGAATATTGAATTTCTCCTGCGCAAGCTCTATATCCTCACGCTCTTTGCTGATAACCTCAAATACCCTGTTGCTTATATCAACCGTGGTGTTGGACAATACTATAACGTTTTCAATGATCTGCTTGATCTCCTTAGCCGACTCGGCAGAGGAATCAGCCAAAGCCCTGATCTCATCCGCAACAACCGCAAATCCTCTTCCGGCCTCTCCCGCACGAGCAGACTCGATGGAGGCGTTGAGGGAAAGAAGGTTGGTCTCTTCAGCAATGGATTCAATGGCCTGTATCGCAGACTGGATATCCCCGATAGCCGCATTGGTCTCAGAGATCTTATCTGCAATGCTCTTCATAGCCTCAACGGACTCATTTGCTCCTGAGTATACGGAATCCATACACTCTGTAGCTTCATTATTGGCATTCTTGATGGTCTGGGATGAAGCATACAGGCTCTGAACATTATTATTAAGGTTCTCAATATCGTCACCCAGCTCTACGGCCTTCTGTGCCATGGTCTGAGCATTCTCTGCAACGCTCTGTGAGGTAATGGCAACCTCTCCTATGGCTGCATTGATCTGTGAGATCGACTCAACATTGTCACCTGTCATCCCATCAACGTTTATAATGGCATTATTCAGTACCGACGCTGAATTCTTAACTGACCTCATGGATGTTGTCAGCGCTTCCTTCAAGGACTGGAAGGCCGAGATTATGCTGACTGTCTCCTTGATATGGGACTGGGCATTGCACTTGACCGTAACATCTCCGGTTCCCAGCTGAACAATGGATTCTGCGACAGTCTTAAGAGGAGTAGCGATAACTCTTGCCACGATGATCGCCAGCAAAGCAAAGATGATAACGCAGGCAACGGAAATGATGATGGTCCAAGTCTTAATGGCATCTATCCCGGAAAGAAGATCGGATTCATCTGCAGTAAGAACCGCAATATATACATCATCCTTTCCTACGTAATATGCTGCATATTTATTCGTATTGTTATGGTTATATGTTATACAGGCTGGTTCCGGATGCTTTCCTGCTGCAAGATCCGCAACAAGACCCTTTACTGCCGAATTCTCAACGGCATTACCTATCTTGGTCTCATCGGGATGATGGATCATAGTCCCGTCTTTGCTTACAAAGTAAATATATGAACTGCTGTGGCCAAGGGATGAAACATCCGATATTTTCGAAGCGATCTCATTTACAAAAGTCGCTCCGCCCACATAGCCTATGGGCGTACCATTATCCATAACGGGATAATACAGGGACATAACAAGTTTGCCTGATGACGGCGATGTCATGATGCCTGTGTTATACACACCGTCTGTGCTCTGGAGCGAATCCAAAAGTGCCTTACGGGAATCTCCCTCTCTTAAGACCTTTCCAATGATAGCATCAGCTGTGGCATGGGTCATAACCTTGGTATCCCAGTCACACAGGTACAAACCTTCCCAGCCACTGAGACCCTTAAAAAAGTCTTTCGTATATTGCTGAGCCTTTTGGAAAAGCTCATTGTCATACGGATTATGAAGATACTCTTTGATTATGGGAGCTGCTGCATAAGCCTGTACCAGAGCTTCATTAGTAGCCGTCTCTTCATCAAATGCGGTTCCTGTATCCTTGATGATCTGAACAAGGGAAGCGTTAGTCCATTTAGTCATCTCCGCGCTGCTCTTACCTATAGTGATGATGCTTAAGACCACTGATGCGCATATGAGCGGGATAAGCGCATACAGGATAAGCGTCATCCTCATGTCCAGCTTCGAAGTGCTCTTTGCCTTGTTTTGTGTAGCCATAGGTTGTCCCTCCTGATAGTACAATTAATAATTGCGGTTACTGAATATTATACTAACAGATGACCATAAACACAATAGACAGTTTGATATTATCCTACTTCATTTCTTTATCTTCAGGCTCTTTAAGTACTCTTTCTGTTCCGGTGTGATACGGTAACTCTCCACCGCCTTTTGTATGGCCTTGTTATGGGTCCGGGCGTCCAGTTTCTTCTTCTCTATGTAGGGAAGCACCGTCTCGTACTGCTTGGCCAGAGCCGTGGCGAAATACCAGGCCGTCATCATATTGACATAGTACTCTTCCGACCGCAGTTTGGATACCATCTCCGGATATGACTTATCGTAATCTTCGTCGAGAAAATGCTCCATAAGCATTCCCACCCCGAACCTGATGGTGTATGTCTCTTTCGAGGCTATCCATTTTTTGATACTCTCCAGTAGTTCCGGCCTGTGTTTCTTAAATACCTTCGGAGACATCTGGTCGCAGGTGGCCCAGTTATCCACCAGAGGCAGGAACTTTTCAACTTCCCTCAGGCAAGCCTCATAGTCCTTCATCCCGGAAATGATAAAGGCGTGAAGCTGGCACTCATCAAAATACTTATGAGGCACATCATCAAGAAAGTCCTGATAATCTCCCCTTCTAAGCAGGTCCTTGGCATACTTTCTAAGCTCCGGGGTTCTCACCCCTATCACACGCTCCGGGTCCACGGTGGGGATCAGCTTAACCTGAAAATCCCGGTATTTGACGTCCTGAAGTTTAAACAGTTCTTCTCTGATCTCATCACTTATCATTTTCTTTTCACTCCTTATATTATTGCGGTTTTCCTTCTGCCGCACGGATGGCGTCAGCCAGGGCAAGGAACCGGTCCGACTTCATGATGGCCAGGCCCTGGCCCTCTTCTCCCAAGACCACCAGCTGGTCTCCGGCTGAGATATCAAAGACCTTTCTGGCCTTGGCAGGGATTACGATCTGTCCCTTATCTCCCACCGTCACCATTCCGAAGAGGTGCTTTCCCTTAGGCGGCAGGTTAATCCCCATGTTCTCCTCCGGTTCAAAATTAACCAGGTCATCTAAGGATACTTCATAGACTTCCGCCAGGATCCTGCATTTATCAATATCGGGAACGGTATCCCCCGATTCCCATTTTGCTACGGCCTGCCTGGTGACCCCCACCTTTTCGGCCACATCCTCCTGGGTCAGTTTCTTACGCTTTCTCAAATGAATTAGATTTTCTTTAAGCATTGGTCTTCCTTTCTTTTTTGATCCCCAGCACTGCCCATCTGAAGAAGGGTATCCGGGAAATAACGGCATTTAACAGGTAGGCTCCTCCAAAGCCCGCAATAAGGCTTAACAGATAGGATACAAGGGGCGGAACAAGGCCCGGCATGGCCACATACACCGCAACCACTGAGATACAGAGGTAGTGAAATACATAAAGCCCGAAGCTTCTTTTACTCATCCACTGAGTAAATGCATTGGATACATCCCCGTATTTTGCCATTCCGCCTATGATGGCAAGGGAGGCAAAATATCCGTATGCAACAAATAAAATGGTCCGGTTAACGGATTCCCCCGCATAATTCTGTCCGAAATAGTTAAGACAAAATGCGGTGCCTAAGCCGGCTGCAGCCAACAGGAATAAGGGGAACCATTTTTTCAGGACCTCCACAACCTCATCATGTGACAGGACAAAGTACCCCAAGAGGAATACGAAACCGTAAAGCCCGAAGCGGTAAAGGACTATAACCGGGGTGTTAAGGATCTGGGCTGCCCCGAATGCCACAAGCGACAGCGCAATAAGGACCGGCAGGCCTGCTTTCCCGCAAAGCTTATAGAGACGGTCCTTTTCCACCTTCCTGATAAGGACCAGTACCAGTGAGAAGACCCATAATACCTGGATATACCACAGTATGCTGATACCACAGGCCAGGCAGACGATAACCTTCATGACCGGGGGCATATGATCCACCACTCCCGATATGGTGATATTCAGGTAGCCCTGGATAAAATGAAATACAAGTATTCCTATGGTAGAGGGAACCAGAAGCTTTCTCGTCCTGCCTGCCAGAAACTCCTTATGGGAATGCTTCTCCAGATACAGCCTGGAACTGATCCCGGATACCATGAACAAAAGGACCATGATCCAGGGATACACAATATACTGGAACACGTCGTAGTACTGCACATCCAGATCCGTGATCTTGCCCACTACGCCCTGGATCCCCTCTCCGTTATACATGTATAGTACATGGTACAATACTACGATAACAACAGTGAACCACCTGACGTTATCTAAGTAATACTTTCTCATAAAAAACCCACCTTTGCAACTATTCTTAACAAAAATATAGTTCCAAAGACGGGCAGTGTCTACCAATCAAACATAACATTTTCCCGCAAATAATGTTCGTTTCCGTTGCTTTTCTCCGAAATTACGGTTAATTCTTATCCTTGTAAAAGAATCCTGCCAAAGATATAATTAGTCCTATGATGAAAAACACTACTATCGGGATAATTGCACATGTTGACGCAGGCAAGACCACGCTATCCGAGGCTCTTTTGTACCTGTCCGGAACCGTAGGAAAAATGGGCCGAGTGGACAAGGGGGACGCCTTTCTTGACACTCATGACCTGGAACGCAAAAGGGGCATCACCATCTTCTCCAAGCAGGCGAGATTTACTATGGGAGACAGGAACATCACCCTTCTGGATACCCCGGGCCATGTGGATTTCTCCGGGGAGATGGAACGGGTCCTGTCAGTCCTTGACTATGCCATTCTTGTGATAAACGGGGCAGACGGGGTCCAGTCCCACACCAAGACCGTATGGCGCCTTCTCTGCCGCTATAACATTCCCACATTTGTATTCATCAATAAAATGGACCGGGCTGACTACCTCTCCGGCCGGGCTGATTCCCACATGGAAGCAGGCAAGGTCCGGAGCCTGTTCATTTCCGATCTTTCCGATAATCTATCAGGCAGCTTCATTGATTTCTCAGATGAGACATCCGAGGATTTCCTTGAAAATGTTGCTCTGACCGACGAGGAAGTCATGAACCGCTATCTTGAGGGCACTCCCCCTGATGAGGAAACCATAGCGGAACTCATCGCAGGCAGCCGTATCACTCCCGTTTTTTTCGGATCAGCCCTTAAAAATGAAGGAGTCCGGGAGTTTATGGAGTCCCTGGACACTTACATGATGGATCCGGACTACCCGGAAGGTTTCGGTGCTGCAGTCTATAAGATAACCCGTGACAGCGAAGATGTCCGTCTTACCCACGTCAAGATCACAGGCGGGAGTCTAAAGGTCCGTGATGTGGTAGAAACAAGGGGCGATGACGGGGAAGTATATAAGGAAAAGATAACCGGCATCCGCCTCTATTCCGGAGAAAAGTACGAAGCTGTCGGTGAAGCTTTTCCCGGGGATATCTGCGCCCTGACGGGGCTGAAATACACCAAAGCCGGTGACGGCCTCGGTGAAGAAGAAGGCTTTTCCGAACATATCCTGGAGCCGGTCCTTACATATAAGGTTTTTCTTCCTTCCGATATAGCCCCATCCCGGGCAATGGACATATTTAAGTTGATGGAGGAGGAAGACCCCCAGCTTAATGTCTTCTGGAATGAAGAGCTGTCCGAACTCACCGTCCGTGTAATGGGAGACATTCAGGTTGAGATATTAAAGGAGATCCTTAAGGAGCGCTTTGACCTTGAGGCAGATTTCGGCACCGGCAGGATAGTTTATAAAGAAACTATCCGATCGGCAGTTTATGGGGCAGGGCATTTCGAGCCCTTACGTCATTATGCGGAAGTTCATCTCCTGATGGAGCCCCTGCCAAGAGGCAGCGGCATCGTTATAGGAAGTAACTGCAGCGAGGAGGTCCTGGCGAAAAACTGGCAGCGCCTTATCATGACGCATTTGCGAGAAAAGACTCACAAGGGAGTCCTTACAGGCTCGGCCATAACTGATATGAAGATAACCCTGGTATCCGGAAGGTCCCACTTAAAACACACTGAGGGCGGTGACTTCAGGCAGGCCACCTACCGGGCGGTACGTCAGGGCCTTATGGAAGCGGAAAGCGTGCTTCTTGAGCCTTACTATGATTTTGTGATCACCGTTCCGGCAGAGAGTCTGGGCCGTGTCATGACGGATATCGACGGAATGTGCGGGGAGATCG
Organism: Lachnospiraceae bacterium; assembly: GCA_017550165.1. Classification (GTDB taxonomy): domain Bacteria; phylum Bacillota; class Clostridia; order Lachnospirales; family Lachnospiraceae; genus SIG280. The sequence continues at coordinate 66,128 of JAFZQH010000006.1, forward strand.
AGCCTCCCGAGACCGACGGAGCCGTTGCAATACTTCGTGGGAAGGCCCCCGTGAGCCTCATGATGGATTATCAGAAAGAGGTTATGGCTTTTACCGGCGGAGAAGGCCATATCGAACTCAGCCCCGGCGGTTACATGCCCTGCCATAACGAGGCAGATGTTCTGGAGAAAATAAGCTACGATCCCGAACGGGATATGAGAAATCCCACCGGATCCGTATTCTGCGAAAAAGGCGCCGGAGTTTATGTGCCCTGGAATGAGGTAAAGAGCCGTTGTGATGCGGACCTGCCGGAAGTCAGCCGCAAAAACGGATCAGCCCCGGATATGGTATCAGCACAGCCTGCTTCTTCCGAAGAGCTATGGATCGACACTGAAGAAGTAGACAGCATAATAAGCAACGCAGGCGGTGCCAACAGAAAGCCCAAATTCATTCCCCATAAAGGGATAAACCGGGGCAACCATGATAACAGAGTCAAGGCGCCCACAGGCCTTTCAAAACCGGGTAAGCAGATAAAAAAAGAAAAATACCTGCTGGTGGACGGCTATAACGTCATTTACGCCTGGGATGAATTAAAAGACCTGGCGGATGCCACCATAGACGGGGCCAGAGACAGGCTGGCAGAGATACTGGATAATTACCGGGCCATAACCGGGACCAACCTGATCCTGGTCTTTGATGCATACCGGATCGCCGGTCACAGAACGGAACAGATAGCATACGGCGGCATCAGCATCGTCTATACAAAAGAAGCTGAAACCGCCGATCAGTACATTGAAAAATTCGCCCACAAAAACGCTTCAAACTATGATATAACCGTGGCCACCTCAGACGGCCTGGAGCAGATCATAATAAGAGGCGCCGGCTGCGGCCTCATTTCCGCAAGAGAACTTAAAGAAGAGGTGAAACGGGCCAATAGGTCTATTTCTTTGTGACAGGGGGACGGTCCTTTTGTCACTTTTTATAAAAATATTTGTCCCGGGAGTTTTAATTTCTCCTTTGGCGGGAAATCCTTGTCGAATTCCTCTACATCCTCATCTTCCACATAGTACCCCTTAGGGGTCTGGTATACTCCCGTTACATCATCAAGGTACCCGGGAATGAGCTCCTTGCATAGGAAAAATGATGCGTCTGCGTCTTCCGGAAGGTCATGATATCTGATCCCGAACCTGCTTGCAACGTCGAAACCGCTTTTTCCGTAGAAGTCGATATTTCCTTCAAAGAGGACGGCACCATACCCCATCTCTTTTGCCTTCTCCAGTGAGTGATCAAGGATCGCCTTGCCGTAACCCTTACGCTTAAGCTCCGGCGTAATACATATGGGGCCCATGGTCAGGACATCAACAGTCCTGCCATCATCAGCCTCAATAAAGGTTTTCATGAAAATGTTCTGGCCGATCAGCCTGCCATCCCGCTCCATAACGAAATCAAGTTCCGGAACAAAGGCAGGATCGTCTCTTAATACGTGGAGAACGTAGTGCTCGGCGCACCCCGGTTTATATACGTTCCAAAACGACTCCCTTACGAGGTTTTCTACTGCTCTGTGTTCATCCTGTCTTTCCGGTCTTATGCTGTAATTCTTATTCATTTGATTCACTCCTTTTTAAGAGCCCCATCTTCTTCTGAATTCTTCTGTTATGGTACGAAGATTCTCCTCAATGGTCTTGTCGGCTCCCTTTGCATCACTCATCTGGATCGACAGCAAAAGCGGAGCATACAGCAGGGTAGCGAGGCTCCTAGCTCCCACCGTCTTTGCATCACTGTTTAGCTGACCATTCTTTATCATCTCCCGGAACAGATCTTCGGTGTAATTCACCGGCCCTGAAGCCAGGACATCCTGATAGAGCTTACTCATTTCTTCATTCTTAAATTGTTCCAATGTGATCATCTTTCTAAAGGATGAGGCAAATTCATCCTCTGTCCAGTACTTATACTGGTTAACCGTGAATTCGCACACATCCTTTAAGGATGTATTCTTATAACTCTCCGCATCATCCGCATATTCGCCTGCAGGTACACTGTTGTCATTTGCCTGTTTCTCGTCCTGCTCAAACATTTTCCTGATGATGCTGTCGAATATCTCCTGTTTGTTTTTGAAGTGGCGGTATAAGGCGCCCTTGGTAATACCGAGTTCCCCGGCGATCATGCTGGTGGATACCGCCTCAAAGCCACGCTCCGCAAACATCTTTAATGCAACAAGCATTATTTCTTCTTTGTTGGTTTTCATAAAATCTCCTGATCGATCAAGTACATTATTACAGTAATAAACGACCGTTTACTTTATTGTAAACAGTCGTTCACTTTTTGTCAACTCTTTTTTTCTGATCCGGAATTTTTATAAGAATCGCAGCACATCTGCCGGTTTCTCGGCAAATGTGTCCGCCCCTATACTTACGAGATAATCCCTGTCTCGAAAGCCCCAAAGGACAGAGATACAAGGCAGCCCGGAATTGACTGCCGTCTGATAGTCAACCTCCGAGTCGCCGATATACACTGCATCGCCCGCGTTACTGCCCAGTTCCTTTAAGGCGGCAAACACCGTGTCGGGAGCCGGCTTTCTGTTGATGCCCGGCTTTTCCCCGATGGCAACGTCCACATATTGGGAGAAAAATCGGTCGTTCAGCTCCTTTACCGCAGGATCGATCTTGTTGGAGACTATGGCCATCTTGATCCCCCTCTCCTTAAGGCATTTCATCAGGTCAAGGATGCCCTCGTAGGGTCCCGTCTTATCCAGACAGTGCTTGTTATAATGCTCCGTAAAGACCGGGAGCATCTCATCTATAACGCGATCAGTTGTCCCCTTCGGCACGGCGCACTCCAATGCGTACCTTATCCCGCTGCCGAAGAACCTTCTGTACTCCTCCAACTCATGGGTAGGCATGCCAAACCGGGTCATAACATAATTTACGGAAAGAGTCAGGTCCTCCAAAGTGTTAAGGACCGTCCCGTCCATATCAAAAACAACAGTATCATACTTACTCATCGCCTTATCTCCTATACTAAAAAAACCTCTATGTATTTTTACAATAATACAACAACGATTCAGGGTCAACTTAACATATCCGGCGCAATATCTTAAAATTGCGAAGTAAGTAAATACTATGGTATACTATGCGAAGAGAAATGCGCAAAGGGGGAACGGTGAATGGAAAAAAGGAAGACCTGGCAGATTGTGCTTTTTACTGCGATCTGCGTGAGTCTTAACGTTGGCGGAAGGCTGCTCTCCGTCGGGCTGGATCTGCCGCTTTGGGCTGATTCCTTCGGAACAGCTCTGTGTGCTTATTTCGCCGGTCCGGTATGTGGTGCGATAGTCGGATTGACGGGGAATCTGGCCTACTGTTCGGTCAACTGGCTCTCGGCAGCTTACTCCATCACAAGCATTGCTTTGGGCATTATCATCGGCATTGCTGCGAAGCAGAACTGGTTCGACCATTTCTACGGCTTTATGAAGGCAGCTTCTATTTCGGTTTTCGTGGCACTGGTAGTGTCCGTTCCGGTAAACATACTTCTCAATAACGGTTATACCGGCAATAATTGGGGAAACGGGGTCATTGATTATCTTCGGGTCAACGGATGGCCTTACTTCCTCTGTGTCATTCTGGGACAGCTGGCGATCGAGTTTGCCGACAAGGTGCTTACCATCGCAGTTGTATTTATCCTTATTCAAATTAGGCGCAGGCGGAGTAACAATAATGACGACAATACGAAAAAGGGGGGCAACTACGCCGGTGCCCTGCTGACACTGTTTATGACGCTGACCCTTGTGATGGCGGCCTACGACACAGCCCAAGCAGCGTCCTTAATGGAGAACACAGATTATAACGATTATGTCCAAAGCATTTACAACAGCAATAACGGGCTGCCCTGCGGCGAGGCTAATGACATCGTCCAGACCAATGACGGCGTTCTTTGGATCGGTACTTATGCCGGGCTGTATCGATATAACGGGCGCGAATTCCGCTGGGTGGATAATTATGATACAGTAAAAAATGTTAACTGTCTTTACGTTGATGAGGAAGGCCGGCTGTGGATCGGCACCAACGATAACGGACTGTCTATTGTTATCCGTGAGAAGATCGCAAATGTACTGGATGAATCAAGCGGTCTCCCGTCCAACTCCGTGCGATGCATCATTCAGGCTACCGACGGATACTACTATGTCGGCACCACCGGAAGCATGCAGATCCTTATGATGGATAACGGTCTGAAGATCTCGACCTCTCTTTATTACATAAACAATGCCGACAGCATCACCGCCGACGAGAACGGTCATGTGGCTACCATCGCCTCTGACGGAAAGCTTTTTCTGCTGAAAAACGGAAAGATCAAGAGTACTGTGCAGTTACCTGACGAAAAAGAGATATTCAACTGCTGTTCCTTCGCGCCGGACGGAACGCTTATGGTGGGTTCCTCCACTGATCACATATACAGTTACAGCGTCACCGACACGGGCCTGGAGGCAGGGGATGTCACAGAGTGCGAGGGTATTTCAGGCATTAATGATCTGAACTACTTAAACGACGGAACTCTTTTTGTATCCGGCGACAACGGTGTTGCCTATCTTGATGCCGCCGGCTATCATCTGTTGAATACAAACACTTTCAACAACTCCATTGACCATATGCTCAGCGATTATCAGGGAAACCTCTGGTTCACCTCTTCAAGGCTGGGACTGCTGCGTCTGACAAAATCTCCCTTCAAAGACGTATACGGCACCATCGGAGTGGAACGAAAGGTTGTCAATGCCATTGTCTTCTGGCAGGATTGCTACTACATCGGAACGGATACCGGGTTGGATGTGGTGAACAAGGCCTGCAGCAGGGCAATGGAAAATGATCTGACTAAGGATCTTAACGGAAAACGCATCCGCTGTATGTACGTGGATAATAATAACCATCTGTGGGTATGCACTTATGGCAACGGCCTGATGGAATACTCACCGGAGGGCGAGGTGTGGTCATACAATGCCACGAACGGCAGTTTCGGCAACCGTGCACGGATCGTAACGGGACTATCCGACGGAACGATCCTTGCTGCCGGAGATACCGGGATCAGCTATATCCGGGATCACAAAATTACACGGACCATTCGAAACGAGGAAGGACTTATCAATTCCATGATCCTTACACTGACCGAGCGAAGTGACGGCACCATTCTGGCCGGTACAGACGGTGACGGATTAGCCGTTATAAAGGACGGAGAGATATCGAATATCCTGACCAGAGATGACGGACTCAGCAGCGAAGTCATCCTTCGTACCATCAAGGATCCCAAATCAGAGGGCGTATTCATTGTTACCAGCAACAGCCTGTGCTACCTCGATTCGGAGGGCTCCGTGCGAATACTGGATAAGTTCCCGTATTTTAATAATTATGATATCTGGGTCAAAGACGAAGATACCCTCTTTGTCATGTCAAGTGCAGGTATATATGTAGTTGAACGGGATGAACTGCTGGATAATGGCGAGATCGTCTGGGAGCTTCTGGATGCCCGAAGAGGGCTCGGTACTTCCCTGACCGCCAACTCATGGAACTATTACGACGGAAAAGGCGAACTGTTCCTTCCATGCGACACCGGGGTATATATCATAGACGTGGAGAAATACAACAGCGATGTCCGCTCATACCGGATGCAGCTGGCCTCTGTCAGACTGGACGGTGTGCTCCAGCCTCTCTCCAGAACAGGTACCATCACGGTAGGCCAGGGCGTCAACCGTGTTGAGCTGGGTCCGGAGATACTGAACTATACCATTCAGGATCCGAATGTAGGTTACTTCCTTGAGGGATATGATACACAATGGACAAAGATAGCTCAGAACAGCTTAAACAGCATTATCTACACCAATCTCCCGGTAGGTGAATACACCTTCCATCTGGCTATTCTCGACAGTGCAGGTGACCGGATCCTGACGGAGCGTAAATTCCCGCTCGTCAAGGAAGGCGAATTATATGAACGTCCCGGCTTTGCGGTGTATATGGTCCTTCTTTTATCACTGTTCCTCATCTGGTTTACCTGGATGATAGTTCAGAGACGGATCAACAAACAGCAGATCAAACTGAATATGGCCAACGAAACCGTAATGGCCATCGCTAACGCAGTCGATGCCAAGGATGTCCGAACACATCAACACTCCATGCGTGTAGCGGAGTATTCCGTACTGATCGCGGAGGAAATGAATTGTTTTACGGGCTTTCAACGAAACAATAAGCTTGCCAACCTGAAAAAAGCCGCCCAGATGCACGATATCGGTAAGATAGGCATACCGGACAGCGTACTTAACAAGGTGGGCAGGCTGACAGATGAGGAGTATGCCAAAATGAAGTCCCATGTCACAGGCGGTGCCGAGATCCTGAAGGATTTCACCCTTGTGGAACACGTAGTAGACGGAACACGTTATCATCATGAACGTTACGACGGCAAGGGCTATCCGGACGGTCTTGTGGGTGATGAGATCCCGCTCTACGGGCGGATAATAAGTGTGGCCGATGCCTTCGATGCCATGACTTCCAACCGTGTTTACCGTAATCACATGGACACCGAGTATGTAATGAACGAACTGAGGCGGGGACGTGGTACCCAGTTTGATCCCGAAGCGCTTGATGCTTTCCTGCGCCTTATTGATAAGGGAGTTATCAATTTGGAGGAAATATATGCTCAGAAGTGTGAAGAGTTAAGTCAGGTAGACCAGGGAGATCAAAAGGATCAGGAAGAGCTTTTGCGTCGCCAGCAGGAGGATAGGCAGATTCAGGCTGATGAGATGAAAAATGATACGAAGGCTGCATCAGCAGACCGGAAAGGAGCTGACGTATGAAACGGATATATATTGCAACAGCAGTAACCTGTCTGGTAATGCTTGGAGCTTTCATCTGCCTCTTCAGATTCCTGAACCTTTCCGGCGGCAGAAGTCACCTGAAAGTCGGCTTCATTTATGACAACGATGAAAGTACACCCTACACCTTTAATTTTTCACTTGCCAAAGATGCTGTGGAGAAGAAATACGGCGACCGGGTGGACATCGTGACCCGCAGCAACGTACTTGATTATAAGATAGAAGAGCCCTTAAGAGAATTGGCCGACGGGGGCTGCGACATCATTTTCTTCAACGGTTACAGTGAATTGGTAGTCAAGCTTGCTCCCGACTATCCGAACATCCAGTTCTGCCAGACGTCCTACATGGACATGAGCGGTGTGAGCGTGCCGGAAAACTACCATACCTTTAAGGGAGAAGCCTATCAGGGAAGGTATGTCAGCGGAATCGTAGCCGGCATGAAAATAAAACAGCTGATATCTGAAGGGACTATTCCCGCAGATCAGGCTATCATAGGCTTTGTAGCTGCATTTCCGACGTCAGAGGTCATTTCCGGCTACACCGCATTTCTGATGGGTGTCCGTTCAATAGTGCCCCAGGCTGTGATGAGGGTTTATTACACCCAGACCTGGAGCAGTTACGCCCAGGAGAAAAGCGCTGCGCAAAAGCTTATAAATGATGGATGTGTGATCATTTCACAGCATACCGACACCATCGGACCGGCCATTGCCTGTGAGGAAGCCTCTGAAAATCGCCCGGTATTCTTTGTAGGAAATAATCAGAGTATGTCAGATGTTGCACCCGGCTCCTCACTTATCACTACAAGGATCTGCTGGGAACCGTATGTACTTTCAGCTGTAGAGGCAGTCATGAGGAATAAAAGAATTGAGTCTGTAGTTTCCGGACGAACCCACGGAACAGATGTATCCGCAGGATTTGAAAAGGGTTGGGTGGAAATGTTGGACTTAAATCTCCAGGTTGCCGCTCCGGATACGCAGAACGCTGTGAACAACGCCATTAATCTCTTTAAGCGCGGCAGTGAGGATTTTGTATTCAAGGGAAACTATATCGGAGTGAATCCCGACGATCCATCCGACACCATAGATCTTCAGAACGGCTACAGGGAAAACGAGAAAACGTCATATCCCCTCTTCCACTATATCATTCCGGACATCATAACCATCGTAAAATAGACTGATAAGAGTAAGACCCGGCTGAGGGTCTTACTCTTTTTAATGATCGTCCTATTTCTTGATATAAACAACGTCCTTATCAAAGGAGTCCTTTATGATGAGCTTATTGCCTTCCACCTTAACGGGTGTTTTGAAAGGAGCTGTATCGCCCTTGAACAGGATCTCAAGTTTGCCGTCAGCCACCTTAAATGTAAGTTCCTTCTTAGAGGTGCCCATTGCGTAATCGCCGGTTCCATCCTCATTGAAAGTGTAAATGTAGTCCTTCAGGCTTTCAGATGCCCAGGATCCTACAACAGCTTTAGCCTCTTCCGAAAGTCCGGCTGCTGAACTTGCAACCGAGCTGCTTGCTGCGGCACTGCTTGCAGCGGCACTGCCTGCTGCAGAACTGCCTGCTGCCTTACTTGATCCCCCATTGCTGCCGCTTCCGCCACAGCCTGTTGCAAAAGAAGCAACTACGATCACTGCTGCAGCCATTAAGGCAATAAGTCTTTTTTTCATAATACCAAATCTCCTTTTCTTGATTATTAAGTGGTTTTCATGTAAAAACTAACCCTTTTCTTATAATACGGTAAAATAGGAAACTAATCAATAGAGAAGACCAATTAAAAAAATTGTCCCGAATTGCAAAAGTAAATTCCACCGCCTTGAACTGTAGTAGAGTTTAGTCTTACATAAGCAGAATTTAATCTTTCACATTTTTCATATATACATATATCGAATCAGTCGTAGTAGTCGAAGCTGTGGGCATGTGGGTA
>JAFZQH010000007.1 GCA_017550165.1 Lachnospiraceae bacterium
AGAGCACACAGTAGCAAACCTTGACACTGTATCAGAGAACACATCAGCAGCTGAGTCTCGTATAAGAGATACAGACATGGCTAAGATGATGGTTGACTACAGCAAGAACAACATCCTTGCTCAGGCAGGACAGTCAATGCTGGCACAGGCCAACCAACTCAATCAGGGTGTATTATCATTACTCGGTTAGTAATAGTACCTACCGTAAAAGGAGCCGGAACCCCGGCTCCTTTTATTTTTGCATTTTTATTAAGAAAATTCTGAATATTATAAATTGCAAAAAAACGCTTGTTACACAAGGGATAGAAGAGTATCATTAAAGTGTGTTCAGTAGCGGAGATAAATATTTTTCAAAAAAGGTATAAAGTCTGAAAAAAAGTCTCCGATATATAAGACAGTAAGGTAAACAAAAGGAATTACCCAAGGAAGACAACACACACAACTATTTACTGAAGCACACACCAAGGAGGAAATCACATGGTAGTACAACACAATCTTACAGCAATGAACGCAAACAGACAGCTCGGAGTTACAACATCATCACAGGCTAAGGCATCTGAGAAGTTATCCTCAGGATACAAGATCAACAGGGCAGCCGATGACGCAGCAGGTCTTTCCATTTCCGAGAAGATGAGAAGCCAGATCAGAGGACTTGACAGAGCATCTGATAACGCACAGGATGGTATCTCCCTGATTCAGTCAGCAGAAGGTGCATTAAATGAAGCACATGCTATCCTTCAGAGAATGAATGAGTTGGCAGTACAGGGCGCAAATGATACAAACCAGTCTATAGACCGTGCATCCATCAATCAGGAGCTTAATGCACTGGTTGACGAGCTTGATAGAATTTCAACGACTACTCAGTTCAACAAGCAGAATCTGCTTGATGGTAACTTTACAAATAAGAATCTCCAGGTTGGAGCTAATACAAACCAGAAGATCGCTATCAGTATCCAGAACATGAACGCAGCTTCTCTGGGACTTACTTCTGTAGCATACAAGACAAAGCAGACCGGAACAGCTCCCGACAAGATCAAGTACGGTGAGTATGAGGTTTCCTACAATAAGAATGCCAGCCTTTCTACTAATAAGGCCAATGCGATCACCTCTTTCCAGGGCAAGGTATCAGCGGCTATCAAATCAGCAGCATTTGTGAACAAGTATGATGCAGCAACCGGATCTGTATACTACCAGCATACAGACGGCGGCAAGAGATTTTCTACAGTTGCAGAATGTAAGGCTGATGCTATAAGCGTTGCAAAGGCGGAGGTATCCGATGTTATCTCAAATCACTTCCAGGATTATGTAACGACGAAGAATCAGACAGCAAGTGTAGAACTTCAGAAGAACGTTGGTAGAGTAGCAGTTGATGATTACGATACAGCTAATGCATCACTGTCAGCTATCCAGAATGCTATCAATAAGGTTTCTACGCAGAGATCAGCTCTTGGAGCTATCCAGAACAGGTTAGAGCACACAGTAGCGAACCTTGATACTGTATCAGAGAATACATCGGCAGCTGAGTCTCGTATCAGAGATACAGATATGGCTAAGCAGATGGTTGACTACAGCAAGAACAACATCCTTGCTCAGGCAGGACAGTCAATGCTGGCACAGGCCAACCAGATCAATCAGGGCGTATTGTCACTGCTTCAGTAAAACAGTTAATATACAGTTCCACAAAGAAAAGGAGGGTGGCAAAAGCCACCCTTCTTTTTTCGTGATAAGGCCGTGTAGCTCATTGACATCGACCTGATTAATTGTGATAATTATCTATAGGAGACTAAAAGAAGCGTTAGAAAATGCATGGAAGAGTTGAGGGTGATAAAGAAATGTCGGAAGTGGATATGCTTAAGTTCGTGACGGAATTGAATAACAGGATCACATTGTTATGCGAAAAGTATGTTGTTATGAATCGTGCTGATCTGGTGGCTGATGTTAAGGCAATACTTCCGGACGTACAGAAGTTTGCCATGTGGTTTCTGGAAGCAAAGGATATCGGTGTCAGTGAGGCAGAGAAACAGATTATGGATAACAATGTGCTTTTAATGATAAAGGATATCAATGAAGCCTTGGAGTTTTCCGATTCCGCACTTATGTACGATGCGCTGGAATGCGGTGTGGCTCAGTACTTAAGATTATTCCTTCCGGAGGGAAAATAACATGAAGAAAAGCATATACGAAAAAAACATCGAGGCACTAAAAAAACATTCCATGAGGACTGTTAATTATATAGAAGATAAGAAGAAACAGTTTGAGACGGATAGAGAGGCCGGGCCTGTTTTAGACGATAAAGAGACATTTGCTGAAAAGGGAATGTTTGAGGATATAGAAATAGAGGTTGAGCCATCATATGAAGGAACCCCGATCTTCAGAGTTAAGAAAGATGGGGTAAGGGTCTACCTTAACGGGAGAAGGGATCCTAACGCCATCCCCAGACTGTGGGCGGATAAATTTGATCAGCTCCCCAGGACCACACCCATACTTATGTTTGGTATCGGGAACGGGTCATTTCTTACGGAAGTAGACAAGAAGGCCAGAGATGATGTGAAGATATATATACATGAGCCATCGCTGAAGATCTTTTTAAAGTGTATTGAGGAGATAGACCTGTCCCACATATTCGAAAATAGAGAGATTGTCATTTCACTGGATGATAATACGTCTTATGAGGAGATAGCAAGTATTGTATCCGGATGCATTAATATTGCCAATCTGGAATTTACAAAAAGGTATATCCTGCCGGGATATATAAGTTTGTATCCGGGTGAGGTAAAAAAATATCTGGAGATAATCCGCAAGCCAATGGATCGGGAGATCACGAATCAGGCGACAACAGCTTCTTTTTCGAACATTATTTCAGGGTCTTTGCTTTATAATGCCATGTATCTTCCGGACTGCAATACTACTTACCAGTTGGCAAATGTTATCCCGAGAGACATTCCCGCCATAATCGTTGCGGCAGGGCCGTCTTTGGATAAGAATATCAAAGATCTTAAGAGAGCAAAGGGAAAAGCTTTCATCATAGCGGCCGATACTGCAATGCGTCCTCTCTTGAAGGAGGGGATAGTGCCGGATATGTTTGCTGTCGTTGATCCCGCAAAACCCCTTGAGCTTGTGGAAGTCCCCGGGGCAGAAAACATCCCTCTCGTTACCTCTGTTTACTCTTCCCAGAAAATATTAGCCTTTCATACCGGAAAGAAGTTTTTTTTCGATGAAGGAGTCACGTTTATTAACAAGCTCTTTGAGGAGAGAAATATAGATTTTAAAAATCTGACATGCGGAGGTTCAGTGGCAACCCTTGCCTTTTCACTGGCGTATGTTCTCGGGATTGACAGGATCATCCTTATCGGACAGGATCTTGCTTTATCCGGCAATAAAGATCATGCATCGGGAACAGCTCCCGGAGAGGAATCCTTCAGGGATCTGTCGGAAGAAGAAGCGAAAAAAAAGAAAGATTTTTGGACCCAGCATGGTTTTGTAGATGGCGAGATAGATACTACCGGATTTATAATGGTACCCGGGAATGTAGAGGAAATGGTCCCCACTAAGAGTAATCTGAAAATGTATCTGAACTGGTATGAAGACCAGATTAAAGGGTGCAAAGGATATCGCCCTGATTTGAAAGTCATAAATGCCACTGAAGGCGGAGCCCGCATCGAGGGTACGGATGTGATGACTTTGAACGAGGCTATAGATGAGTATTGTGGCAGGGAAGTGGATATTAAATCGCTAATTGACAATATTCCTCCAGCCTTTGTTAAAGAGGGGCGAGAAAAGGTTGTTGACCGTTTGCATAATATAGAACCGGAGTTCAGAAAAATTGCAGATAATGCATTAAAGCAGATAGCAGTATACAAAAAAATCGACAATATCGCTAAATCCAAGGGTATTCCCATGAATGAATACCGGAAGCTCCTCGTGAAACTGGAGAAACTTTCAAAAGAGATGCTTAAGATCCCGATGTATCAGTTGGTGGATGACTCCCTGGTGGATGCCAGGCTTATTTTGCAGAAGGAGCTCTTGCTCGAGGAGGATTCAATCCTTGAAGAAGCAAAGGAAATATCCCGAAAGGGATTGATATATATGAAACTTGTAAACGAATGCGCTCTGTTGCTGGCAGATGTTGCCAAGGCAAGTATATCAAATGTAAAATAAAAAACTGTGGATAACTTGCCGATATGTGGACATCTTTGTGGATAAATAAAATTAAAAATATACATATTATTCTTCATATGTATCCCAGGAGGTTATTGCAATGCTTTCAAATTCAGTAATTCTTGTAACAGGTGGGACGGGATCGTTCGGCAACACCTTTGTTCCCATGACACTTAAAAAATACAATCCAAGGAAGCTTATCATTTATTCCCGTGATGAGATGAAGCAGTGGAATATGAGCAAGAAGTTTCAGAATGACTCCCGCGTCCGTTTTTTTATCGGTGATGTAAGGGATAAAGAAAGACTGCATCGCGCCCTTGACGGTGTTGATTATGTTGTTCATGCTGCAGCAACAAAGATAGTTCCTACGGCTGAGTATAATCCATTCGAATGTATTAAAACAAATGTGAATGGTGCAATGAATCTTATAGATGCTTGTATTGATACAGGAGTAAAGAGGCTTGTTGCACTTTCTACAGACAAGGCAAGTTCTCCTGTAAATCTTTACGGAGCGACAAAGCTTTGTTCAGATAAGGTTTTTATTGCGGGCAACTCCTATTCAGGCGGAAGAACTAAGTTCGCTGTTGTCAGGTACGGCAATGTTATGGGATCTCGTGGATCGGTAATTCCTTTCTTTATTGAGACCGCTAAGAGCGGGAAATTGACCATCACAGATAAACGGATGACCCGGTTCATGATCTCTCTGGAACAGGGGGTTGAACTTGTATGGCATGCTTTCGATGACATGGAGGGAGGAGAGATTTATGTAAAGAAGATCCCCTCCATGAATATATGCGATATTGCTACGGCGGTGGATGCAAACGCAGAGCAGGTGGAGATCGGTATCCGACCCGGGGAAAAACTCCATGAACAGATGATCGGAGTTGAGGATGCATATTTTACATATGAGTATCCCGAACACTACAAGATTCTCCCCCAGATATGTAATTGGGGACCGTTTGATGCGATGATCAAGGGCGGTACCAAGGTTCCGGAAGGTTTTTGTTATACATCGGATAACAATAAAGAATGGATGAGCATCGATCAACTAAGAGAATGGATAGAAAAGAACAAGGAGAAGATCGGCAGTATTTGATTTTTCTTAAGTAATGGGGAGATGGATATATGAAAGTGCTCCTTTTGGGGTCAAAAGGCATGTTGGGGCAGGCGATCCATGATCACTTTTCCGAAAAAGGGATTGAAGTTATTACGGCAGCAAGACATGATGCAGACTACTGCTTTGATTTCACAGACGATGAGGAATTGAAAAAGTGCCTCTTTTCCGTGAAACCCGAAATAGTAATAAACACTGCTGCCATAGTAGATCTTGGTTTCTGCGAGGAGGATGCAGGAACTGCTTACAGAGTGAACGCCCGGCTCCCCGGGATATTAGCCGAACTGTGCAGGGAGTTTAATTCATATTTTATACATATCTCTACCGATCATTATTATATCTCGGGAGGCAAAACCAAACATAACGAACAGGAAAGAGTCTTCCTGGTAAATGAGTATGCCAGAACGAAATACATCGGTGAGGTATTATCGTTAATGTATGATAATACACTGGTTTTGAGAACGAATATCGTTGGTTTTAGAGGAACAGGCAAAGCAACGTTTGTTGAATGGGCTGTCAAAGAATTGGAGAAGGGAAGCAGACTGAATCTGTTTACGGATTTCTATACATCATCAATACACACAGTTGATTTTGCCCGGATCCTTTTGGATCTGATCCGGCAACACCCTGTTGGGATATTAAATCTTGCTTCATCTGACGTGAGCAGCAAAAAGGATTTTATCATTTCTCTCTCTAAAGCCTTATATAACAAAGAACCCGATTACGTTGAGACAAGTGTGAAGGAAATATCCGGACCCAAACGAGCAAGCTCGCTGGGACTGGACACCGGCAAGGCAGGATCAATAGTCGGTTATAGTATGCCGGGGCTTGATGAAACAATACACAGCATAGTTGATGAATATCATAAAAGGAGAAACGGGAATGAATTATAATAGTTCAATAACGATCAATGGCAAAAGCATCGATGTTAATTCTCAGACTTATTTTGTCGCAGATATTGCCGCAAACCATAATGGTGATCTTAACACAGCTAAAGAACTGATCTGGCTCGCAAAAGAATCCGGAGCAGATGCCGTTAAGTTCCAGCATTTTCTCGCCAACAAGATAGTCAGTGATTATGGCTTTAAACATCTTGGTGCCCAATCCTCTCACCAGGCAAAATGGAAAAAGAGTGTCTACGAGACGTACAAAGATGCCGAGTTTAACAGGGATTGGAATGAAGTCCTGGCTGAAGAGGCAAAAAAAGCTGATATTGATTACTTTACATCACCCTATGATTTTGGGGCTATTGATTCTATAGATCCCTATGTATGTGCTTACAAAATAGGCTCAGGAGATATTACGTGGATCGATCTGGTTGAGTATATCGCAAAGCGCGGCAAACCGGTCATGATCGCAACAGGAGCTTCCGAGATGTGGGAGGTTGAGCAGGCGGTCGAGTCTATTATACAATTCAATCCAAATATAATTCTGATGCAGTGTAATACTAATTATACCGGAGAATTGGAGAATTTTAAGTTCATCAATCTGAATGTATTGAGAACATATTCGATCAGGTATCCGGGTATGGTACTGGGTCTGTCCGATCACACGCCAGGTCATGCTACGGTACTGGGCGCCATTGCGTTAGGCGCCCGTGTGATAGAGAAGCATTTTACCGCAGATAATGATCAGGTTGGTCCCGACCATGCCTTTTCCATGAACCCCGCTACCTGGCGGGAAATGGTGGATAGATCCCGAGAACTTGAATACGCTCTCGGAACGGGAGTAAAGATCGTGGAAGGGAATGAGAATGAAACGGTTGTTCTTCAACGTCGTTCTGTAAGGCTCACAAGGGATGCTGCTAAAGGGGACGTTATCAAAGAGGATATGCTGGAAGTACTCCGTCCTGCACCGCGTGATGCTGTTTTTCCCTATATGATCAAAGATGTGATCGGGAAAAGATTGCTTGCAGATAAAGACCGGGGTGATTATTTAAGATTATCAGATGTGGAGTGATTGGCAATGTTAAAAGGAAAAATTGTAGGATTAAGAGCTATTGAAAGAGGAGATCTGGATCAACTCCTTAAGTGGAGGAATCAGCCGGAATACAGAAAGTTCTTTCGGGAATATAGGGAACTTAATGCGGATAACCAAAAGATATGGTTTGAATCAAAGGTTCTTTCGGATGAACACACGCGGATGTTTTCGATTGTAAGCTTGGATGATAAGGAGCTGATCGGTGCCTGTGGTCTCTGTTATATTGACTGGCCCAATCGTTGTGCGGATTTCTCGATATACATCGGAAAGGATGATCTGTACATTGATCAGGTATATGCAGTGGATGCCGCAAGGACGATGATGAAATACGGATTTGACGAGCTGAACCTGCACAGACTCTGGGCTGAGATTTACGAAACAGATGAAAAAAAGAAGGAGATGTTTAAGACATTAGGGTTCGAACACGAGGCAACCCACATTTCCACTCATTGGACGGAAGGACAATGGGTTAATTCGCTGTATTACAGGCTTTTAGATACGGAGTATTATCGCTCCCAAAACTAAATGAATTTATTTAAATGCATGGAGAAGAGGAAAATGAAGAGTGTTGCCATTATTACCGCAAGAGGCGGAAGTAAAAGGATACCAAAGAAGAATATTAAAGATTTTTGCGGAAAACCTATTCTTGCATATAGTATTGAGGCGGCTGTTTCAAGTGGGTTGTTTGATGAAGTGATGGTTTCCACGGACAGTGATGAAATATCTCAAGTGGCGAATCGGTATGGTGCAAAAACACCATATGTCAGATCCGCAGAGACCAGTAATGATTTTGCAACAACGTCGGATGTACTTGAAGAAGTCGTGAAGAATTATCAGGATGATGGAATATTCTTTGATGTTGTTTGCTGCATCTATCCGACGGCTCCCTTTATTACGGCTGATAAGTTAAAAAGTGCAATGAGCCTGTTTGTTGAAAAGGATGCTTCATGTGTTACTCCGGTTGTTAAATTCAGTTTTCCACCCCAAAGGGCAGTTATTGTCCGTGACGAAAGAATTGTTTTTAACCAGCCGGAACATGCAAAAACAAGGAGCCAGGATCTGGAACCATTCTATCATGACTGTGGCCAGTTTTATATTCTTAAGACACAGGATTTGCTAAATTATCATTCAATATTGCCCCCCAATACTTATCCCTTTTTTATGTCAGAAGAGGAAGTGCAGGATATTGATAACCCATCGGATTGGGAAATGGCAGAAATGAAGTACAGGATATTACATAACAAATGATCATCTTGGTAATGAGCATTTCCCCGATCGTTTTTTTAATTAAGAGAAGGATTGATCTAGAGAAATATGGGAGCAGAAAAGATTGTTACAAAAGAGCAGTTTAAAAATATAAGAAAGGAATTAAAAAATCAGGGTAAAACTATCGTTTTATGTCATGGGGTGTTTGATCTGCTTCATTTGGGGCATATTGAACACTTTATTGATGCCAAGAAGCATGGCGACGTTCTAGTTGTATCGATCACGGCGGCCGAATACGTTAATAAGGGTCCGGGGAGACCGTATTTTAATGATGATCAACGACTTGAGTTTCTTTCGAATCTTGAGATCGTTGATTATTGTTTGTTAAGCGAATCAGTAACTGTACATGATATCGTGGAGTGTGTGCAGCCGGATGTATATGCCAAGGGAAAAGAATATGAAAAAGAGTCAAATGATATATCGGAGAATATCGGAAGCGAAGTAGAGATCGTTCACCGTTACGGCGGAGAAGTCTATTATACAGAGGGTGAAGTTCACAGCTCCAGTAAACTTCTAAACAGGTTTTTTGCGGCGCTGCCGGAGAAAGCGCTGCAATCCTCTATAGAGATGAAGGAGAGGTACGGCTCGAAGCTTATTTCTGATATCAGAAAAGCAATAGATGGTTTTCGCGATATCAAGATCCTGGTTGTCGGAGATGTTATCTTAGATGAGTATGTATTCTGTAACGTGCAGGGAGTTACCATGAAGGACGCCAGTCTTTCCGTATTCTATGATAATGAAGAACGTTATGCGGGAGGTGCCTTGGCTATAGCCAGACATTTGGCGGGCTTTTCTAACCATGTGGCGTTATGCTCCATGACCGGAACGGAAGAGGGTACCAGAAGTTTTATCAGAAATAATATGGGTAATATCAGTCTGGAGATATTGGAGGATAGTGAATTTACTACTCCGGTAAAGAGACGGTATCTGAAGGCAAACATGCAGCGTCAGGAATTTGATAAACTGTTTTCTGTTAACAGACTAATGAAACGGGGAGAAAGAAAGAGATTTAATTACCATGCCTTCCATGAACGCTTAAAGCGGATCATAGGCGGATACGATATGGTTGTGGTGGGGGATTTCGGTCATGGCCTGCTGGATGAAGAGGCAATAAGAATATTGGAGTCCAAATCAAAGTTTTTGGCTATTAATTGCCAAAGCAATTCCGCCAATATGGGAACCAATATCATTACAAAATATAAGAGAGCGGATGTTTTTGTTGTGGACGAGAGAGAGCTGAGGCTGGCTTTTGGTCAGGCTCTTCAGCGGAGAGAAGAACTTCTTGCCAAATTGACTGACAGAATGGGAAGCAAGTACTCATGGGTAACTGTAGGAGCAGAAGGAGCATATGGAATAAAGGAATCCGAAACCACATTACAACCGGCTTTGACACTTTCTGTAAAGGATACGGTTGGGGCCGGGGATGCGTTTTATTCATTGGCATCCATGTGTGCATTTTCCGGGGTGGCCATAGAACCGGCTACTTTAATAGCTAACGCAGCCGGTGCGCTAAAGACCGGAGTTGTGGGTAATAAGGAGTCAGTACAAAAGATTGATCTTTTAAAGTTTATAAACACGGTGCTGAATGTGTGATATGTCAAAGAGGTTTAATTATGGATAAGGTATTGCTGGATAGCTTGGAAAAAGTAAGACAGTTATGTGATAAGGGGTATATTGACGATGCACTCCCTGTTCTTGACCGGCTTATGGAGATATGTCCGGGAGCTGCAGATGACTTATTGTATGAGAAGGCTGTAATAGAGTTTCGGTTCGGGAGGGCAAAGGATGCATTATTTGATTTTATTGCTCATTACACGAAAACACAATCTGAAGAAGTGCTCTCTATAATTATGTCATATGCTCAGGTCAGTGAGAATGAGTTAAGAGATAGATTTTACAGAAATAGGGAACTGCTAAAGGAATACTCTTATGTGTACGGAGAAATCCCTTCCGATCCTACAGCAAAGGTCTTATGGAGAGAAGAGCAGTGCGCAGTAGTATATGATCCGTTGGAAAAACAGATTCACACATTCTCATATCCTTTTTCGGATTCAAATTCTTATATTGAAGACAGTGTGCTTCTGGTCAACATTTTGGCGCATGGTATGATAGGATGGTACTCCAAAGCATGTATGGAATCCTGGAGCGTTGCAGGTCGGGTGGTGCCGGTTTACCTGTATTACAATAGATACTGTTTGGATGCTTTGCTTCAATGTATAGAGCTGGAAGATTTGTTGGCATATAAGAAACTTGTTTTCTTAATAGGTCAGGAGTCTATATCAACTTTTTTTAAAGAAGAAATGGTATGGTTTCCTTCTCATGTTATCGGTGACAATGAAGATGAGGAAAAGTCAATAGTCAAGAAGGAGTTGATCAAACAGGATAACTATAAAAATCAGCAGATTAAACCATTATTCTATAAGACTATAGAGTATTATGAAAACAATGGGGATATAATACTGGAACGAATCAGAAATAGGACCCCCAGAGTTATGATAATAACCAGTTTGTTTACCACAGCATTGCAGTATCATGCCGAATTCTGTTCTAAAAATCTAGAAGAGTTGGGAGCTAAAACAACTGTACTAAAAGAGAATAGATTGATAGATCAGATGACTAATTATGACATAGTAGGGAGGGTACTGGAGTTTAAGCCGGATATAATTCTTCAATTGGATCATTTTAGATTCGAATTCTGTGTGCAAATGGATAATGCTGTTTTTATCGCATGGATACAAGACTATCTGGAAAATAATATGACGAAGGATAATTTTGAAAAGCTGACGAATAAGGATGTAATAATGATCCAGACTCAGGCGAAAGAGATAATGGATCTTGTTGGGGACAGAGACTATATTGAGGCACCTGCGCCTGCAGATGAGACTGTTTATAAACCATATATATTAACCTCTGAGGAAAAGGGAAAATATGAATGTGATATATGTATGGTATGTCACGCAAGCGATCTGGAAATGCCTATGAGAGAACTAATAAGATTGTTTAAAAGGAAAGGATTCGATGATGCGGAGGCAGTGATCTCCAGGCTAACGCATGAGTATTCTGATAGAGTCTATAATGAGGAAGGAATGCTTTTTAACAGACATGAATTTAAGGATTTTATAAAGAATTCTCTTAAGGACTGTAGTAAGGAATGGCATGCGGAGGCGGTCGAAGATAAGTTGGCGGTGGAAATGTATCATAGGATTGGGGGGCCTGCGTTTAGGCAAGCTATTGCAGATTGGCTTATTGAGGCGGGGTATAAAAATATACACTTGTGGGGTAACGGATGGATGAAGAATCCCAAGTACGCAGAATATGCTAAGGGACCGGCTGAAAACGGAGAGGTGCTATCCAAGATAAACCAGGCTGCGAAGATCGTAATAGGAAATAATCCGGCTGCATCAGGTGCAACGAGATTATATGAAACCATGCTTAGTGGGGGATTTTATTTATGCAACTATGTGCCGCCGAAAGATGATATTTGCGATTTGAGAAAAATATACCAGGAGGGTGAATATGTAATGTTTCATAACAAACAGGAATTACTTAACTCTGTCCAATATTATCTGACGCACGAAGACGAGAGACAGGAAATGATCAGACGAGGCAGGGAAGCAACTCTCGAGAGAATGACATATAAGCAGTTAATGAAAAAGATGCTTGACGAAGTGCCTCAGATACTGGAAAGGCAAGGGGCGTTTTGAAAGGAGGAAAACAATTGAGGTCTCCTAGTGAATTGGAAGGCATTGCAAGGGAAGTGCGCCTTGATATATTCAGGATGTTTCGAAAGTCAGGAACAGGTCATCTTGCTCCGGCGCTTTCTTGCGCAGATATATTCACAACACTTTATTTTTTTCCTATCATCAATTGGGATATAAGGTTTAGTGAGAAACGCGACCGGGTGATACTGAGCAAGGGTCATGCTTGTTCAGCCCTTTATGCTGTACTTGCACGAGCAGAGTATTTTCCAAGAGAGGATTTGCTGACATTCTATCAGAAGAACAGTCTCCTAGGGGGACATCCTAATGTGAATCTAAGAGGAATTGAAACAGCGACAGGGGCACTCGGGCATGGTATATGCTTCGCCACGGGAACTGCTATGGCTGCAAAACTTGGTGGTGATAGTTTTAGGACATATGCTGTTATAGGCGACGGTGAATGCGAGGAGGGTTCTGTGTGGGAAGCTGCGATGTTTGCCGCAAATCAAAAACTTGATAATCTGGTAGTAGTTGTAGATAATAATACTCTTCAGGCAAGTGATCGGGTAAATGACATAGCGCCACTAGGCGAGCTTGAAAAAAAATGGGAATCCTTCGGGTGGCACGTTTTAAGGACAGATGGACATGACTTTAACAGATTGTGTGCGGCTTTTGCAGAGGCAAAGGAGACAATAGAGGTCCCTACGGTTATAATAGCTGATACTGTTAAGGGTAAAGGATTAGGAATTGCGGAAGACAACAAGGAGTGGCACAGCAGGGCGCCAAAGGGTGATGAATGGCAGACTGTTCTTAAGGACTATGGGATTGATATAAAGGATCTGGAGACGATATGAGAAACAGAAGTACACAGATGGTATATGATCTGATAAAACAGGACAAGCGGGTGCTGGCAGTTACAGCCGACAACCGAAATGAGATTTTTGATGAGATCAGAGTGAAATACCCAAAGCAGTATATTGACTATGGAATAGCAGAGGAAAACATGATCGCAAGCTGTGCGGGACTCGCTACTTGCGGATACATTCCGTTCTTATATACGATTACAAATTTTATGTCCATGCATGCATTTGAATTCATAAGAAATGATGTGTGTATAGGTAACAGAAATGTAAAGTTTCTCGGAAGATCATCGGGGCTGGTTAGCTGCAGTATGGGAGCGACCCATCAGGGAACAGAAGAATTGGCACTCCTAAGAACCCTTCCGAATATGATAACTATTACCCCGGCAACACCTATAGAGGCAAGGGAAGCGACCAGATTTGCATATGAACATGAAGGCCCGGTTTACATTAGGCTTGAGGGATTTAACGAGCCGGAACTCTTTGATGATGGTTACATCTTTGACGGTATGGGAGGAGTTATCAGAGTTCGGGAAGGAACGGATATAAGTATTTTTGTAATGGGTTCGATCATTAATGAGGCTTTGTCGGCGGCAGAGGAACTGCAAAACGAGAAAGGTATTTCTGTTGAAGTGATCAATGTACCTTCTGTGAGGCCGATCAAATACGATCAGGTTGCAAACATTTCCGCAAGGACTGGAAATGTTATTACACTAGAAGAGCACAGTATATATGGTGGTTTGGGAACAGTGATCGCGGAGATTCTTGCACGTCACAAAGTGATATGCAACTTTAAGATGCTCGGCCTTGATTGCTGTGCTACAGGATGTGGTAACAGGAATGACATGAGGATCATAAATCATATTTCCAAGGATGACTTAAAGCGAGTATGCATGGATATGCTATGAGTCGCTAAAATACAGAAAAGGATGCTTATTATGATCGATAAAATAAGAAATGAAGGAAATCGTATATCTGATCTGCTTGATGAGCTTGAGCAAGAGGGGATAGGGCGCAAGATTGTTATTTATGGAGCCGGATATTGCGGTCACGAGGCACTATCTCAGCTTAATGATCGAAAAATCCCGGTCTATGCTGTATGTGATGACGGACGTATCGGGCAGGAGCTGGATGGCTTTCCTGTAACGGATATTTCTGAAATAAAGCCGGATGAAAGACTTATGATCTTTGTGACCAGCGGTTTTAATGAGGCAATGATCGGAAAACTAAAAGATCTGGGGCTATACCCATACTATGTTGAGGCTGACTTTGGACGATATGAGCCTGAAAAGGAAACGTATTCATATTTTTCGGAACATAAAAAAGAAGTTGAAAAAGTATATGGTCTTTTGTCAGATGATTTTTCAAAGGAGCTGTTTGTGAGTTTAATCCAATACAGGATCAGTCGAAATGCGACCTGCTTGAGGGGAATGATGGAGTCTACGCCTCAGTATTTTCCTGATTGTCCTGATCTGAGAAATATACTTCCAAGAGGATTTGAGAAACATGCTTTTCTAGATCTTGGAGCCTATGATGGAGACAGTATTCAAGGATTCCTGCATTATGTTGACGGCACGTATGAATCCATCGTTGCTGTTGAAGCAAGTGAGAAAAACTATGAGAAACTAAAAAATAATTGCAAGAATCTCGTGAATAGTTTCTGTGTTAATATTGGAGTATCCGATAGTAGAAAACAGTTAAAATTCAACATCAGCGATGCAAAGAACAGTTTTATGTCAGATAGCGGGGAACAGGTTCTTGATGTCGATTCAGTGGATAATATCACGGAAGGGAAACGTGTATCATTTATTAAGATGGATATAGAGGGCGCCGAATATGAAGCCATCAGAGGGGCGCGAAAAACCATCAGGAAATACAGGCCTGTTATGGCAGTTTCGGTTTATCATTTTACGGAAGATTTGTTCAGGTTGTGCTTGGAGATAGAAAAAATGATCCCGGATTATTATGATTATTATCTTCGGCATTATTCACCGACCATGATAGAAACTATTCTATATGCAGTGCCAAAGATGTAGATACGGCAGAAGCGGAGGTTTTTTATGGGCAATCCATATAGTAATCTTAAAATATTCAGACATAAAGAGTATCTTGATGCAATAGAAAACGGGGAGTGGATGCCACCGATCTATATCCGCATAAAGCCAACAAATCATTGCAACCACCATTGTGCATATTGTACCTACGGATCCGGTGACACTGATCAGAAGACAGAAAATCGCGATAATGTTGACCACAGGAGTATCATACCCTGGGAAGATATGCAGAATATTTTAAAAGATGTGTGTGACATGGGCGTTAAAGCAGTGACCTTTTCAGGGGGAGGTGAACCATTAACTTATCCCAAGATCAAGGAAAGCGCTAGAATCTTACAGGATAGCGGTATAGAATTATCACTGATATCTAATGGAGAATTATTGGATGAGGAGAGAGCAACAGCCTTTTATAAAGCAAAATGGGTCAGGATTTCTTTTGATTCTCCGAATAAAGAAGAGTATTGTAGGCTCAGGAATCTAAAGCCCGAGAGGTTTGATCGTGTTGTAAATAATATAAGAGAGTTTGCAGGCAAAAAAGATGGTGATTGTGTTCTGGGTGTGAACTATGTAGTTGGAAAGGCAAACGCTCATAGGGTTTATGAGGCTGCTGAATTGTT
This sequence comes from Lachnospiraceae bacterium, assembly GCA_017550165.1. GTDB lineage: Bacteria > Bacillota > Clostridia > Lachnospirales > Lachnospiraceae > SIG280. Next base: position 15,748 of record JAFZQH010000007.1, read on the forward strand.
GAAGAATCTGGGTGTTAATAATGTAAAGTTTGCTGCATTGATAGATAATCAGCCCAATTATCACAGGGATATAAAGGACAACGTCATTAAACAGATACATAATGCTATTAATGATTTTAGCGACGATCATTTTCAGATCTTCAATAATTATGAAAATGACTGGAAGGATAAGAACTTTGCAGGTGTTCCTTATGAACAGTGTTATACCTGTCGGTTAGTCACTGTGATCGGAGCAGATCAAAAGGTTTATCTTTGCCATACCCAGGCATATGATTCCAATGCTGTGGTAGGTGATATAAGGGATAAAGGATTCAAGGCATTATGGAATTCCAAAGAAACAAGGGATAGGTTAAAAAGCCTTTGTCCACGAATTGATTGTAAATGCAGTTGTGTATATGAAGGAAGGAATCAGGCAATCCTGGGATATTTTGATTCTAATAAGCATATAAACTTTATTTAGATGTGAGGGAAGACCAATGAAAAAGGTGTTGATATATGGTTACAGTGGCGCTGGTAAAGCTGTTGAGTATTCTTTGGATGAGAGAGAGTATGAAATAGTTGGCTACATAGATGACAATGTGGAAATACAGGGAAAGACTGTTTGGGGAGGCTGCCCTGTTGTCGGGAGTGAGCATATTAAGGATTATGAATATGATTATATAGTTGTTGCTCCTTTTTGGAGAAGTAAGGAGATGTTGGAGAAACTGGGTACTCATGAGGTTCCTCACGAAAAGATTGTGATATGGGATGAAATCCATAAGGTGAAAAAACTTGACTATAGAATAGCCCAATTAAGAGTATGCTCTGATGTGATCCGAGATAACAGGGTAGATGGATGCTGTGCGGAAGTTGGTGTTTATAAGGGCGAGTTTGCAAGATACATAAATGAATACTTGTCTGATAGAAAGCTGTACCTGTTTGATACATTTGAGGGCTTTGGTGATCAGAAGTTGGAAAGAGGCGAGCTCCGGTCGCTTTCTGAACGGCAGAAGATGGAGTTCCAGGACACATCCGTGGCAGAAGTATTGGAGAAAATGCCTCATCAAGAAAACATTGAGGTACGAAAAGGGTTTTTCCCCGGCACTGCAGCAGATATTTCCGAAGATACGAGATTTGCGTTTGTGAGTCTGGATTGCGATTTATATAAACCCATTATGGAAGGGTTGTTGTTTTTTTGGCCGAGATTATCACATGGAGGTTATATTTTTGTGCACGATGCAGCCGGTTTCATGTGGCCGGGAGCAAAGCGCGCTGTAGATGAGTTCTGTAAGGAGAATAATGCTGTCAGATTGCCAATTCTTGACAGGTGTTTAACAACAATTATTATGAAATAGATGTGGGGTTGTTATATGAGAATTCTTGTGACCGGCGCTTCCGGAATGTGCGGAAATGCAATCTCAAATTACCTTTCCACTGTGGGACATAAAGTGGTTGGCTTATACAGGAGTCATAAACCTAATGGAGAGTTCGTAAAAGAGTACTGTAATCTGTCTAAAGGAATAGAACTGGATGGAGAATTTGATGTTATAGTTCATTGTGCAGGGGCCCTTCCGTATCAGAAGCCCGGTATTGCTGAATATGTATCGGGAAACATTGATACTATGCGCAATCTTCTTGGTTTTGCTCACAGGAAAAAGATCGGGAGAATGATATACATTTCCACCATCGGTATATATGGTGATTTTCAGGAAGAAATGATAGATGAGTCATCTCCCCGGATCAATCCGGATGATTATGGTTTGACGAAGTATATCGCAGAAAGGATGCTGTATGAGGATGAACTTGTAGAAGGCATAGCCCTTCGTTGTCCCGGAATTGTAGGGAAAGGAGCCCGGGGAGTGTGGCTTTCCAATGTTGCTGAGAAAATGGTGAAGAATGAAGAGGTGACAGTCTCAACACCCGAATTCATCACAAAAAACCTTGTTCATACAAAGGATCTGTCACTTTTTGTCGAAACATTGATAAATAAAAACACATGGGATGAAGATAGCCTGGTCATTGCCTGTGATGAAGGAAAAAAGGTAATAGACATAATAGAGCAAATGAAAACGGAATTAGAATCTGCTTCAAGTATTATTGAAGTGGATAGCAGTAAAAAACCGTTTTGTCTGAATTCACAAAAAGCAGTTAGTGAAGGCTACCGACCTATGAGGATAAATGAATTGATAAGCAAGTATTGTGAAGAATTGAAGGAAAAGGACAGATAAAGGGGGAAAACCATGAAGTCATTAGTTACCGGAGGATGCGGTTTTATCGGTTCACATATGGTGGACAGGCTGTTAAAAGAAGGACATGAGGTTATAGTAATTGACAATTGTAGTACGGGACGTCCTGCAAATCTGGAGCATCAAAAGGATAATCCAAACCTGAAGGTAGTTTTTGCGGATATATGCGACAGCGAAAAAATCGAACCGCTTTTTGAGGGAGTGGATTGGGTCTTCCATTTTGCTGCATTGGCTGATATCGTACCGTCCATCCAGCGTCCGGAGGATTATTTCCATTCCAATGTGGATGGGACCTTTTCCGTGTTGCAGGCGGCAAGGAAGGCGAATGTTAAGAGGTTTATGTATACCGCCTCATCCTCATGCTACGGTATACCCGATAAGTTCCCCACAGATGAGAACGCAGAGATCAGGCCTGAGTATCCGTATGCTCTTACCAAGCGTCTCGGTGAGGAGCTGGCGCTCCATTGGGCTCATGTATATAATATGCCGGTTGTATCATTGTGCCTGTTTAATGTTTATGGGCCCAGGTCAAGAACTTCAGGGACTTATGGCGCGGTGTTCGGTGTATTCCTTGGCCAGAAACTGGCGGGAAAACCATATACTGTAGTAGGGACCGGGGAGCAGACCAGAGATTTTACTTATGTAACTGATATCGTTGATGCTTTTTATACTGCGGCGAAATCTGATATTACAGGGGAGCGGTTTAATGTGGGAAGCGAGCATACCTATTCTGTCAACAGGCTTGTAGAACTGCTGGGAGGAACCGAGGCAGACGTTGTTCATATCCCGAAGCGCCCCGGTGAACCGGATTGTACCTGGGCAGATACAACGAAGATTAATAATATGCTTGGATGGCACCCTCAGGTTACGCTTGAAGAAGGTGTCGGGCATATCCTGGATAATATAGACTACTGGCGTGAGGCACCGGTATGGACTCCGGAGACCATAAAAGACGCGACCGCTGATTGGTTCAAGTATCTTGGGAAAGATGATAAATAAGCGAGGTTAGAAATGAAGAATATGCTTGTATACCATGCAAGTAAGGATATTGTTGAATATCCTGAGGTGAGAGAGACAAGGTTCATGAAAGACTTTTCATGGGGTTTTTATTGTACAAAGATGAAAGATCAGGCTTCCAGGTGGGCAATAAGAGGTACTGGAAGGGGCGTTATTAATACATATTCTTTCGAACCGGTTAATGATCTTAATATACTGTCTTTTGAAAAAATGAATGATGAATGGCTTGATTTTATTGCAAAATGCCGTGCCGGATACGTTCATGATTATGATATTGTTGAGGGCCCCATGGCGAATGATACGGTTTGGAACTATGTAAATGATTTTATTCAAGGGATCATCACACGTGAACAGTTTTGGGTATTGGCACAATTCAAGTACCCGACACATCAGATCAGTTTCCATAATAAAAGGGCAATAGATTGTTTGGTGTATAAGGAGAGTGAAGAGGTTTATGGATAAAAAAGACTATAATGATTTAATATATGTATGCTCACTGATTGAATACATTGCAAGGGAAACCAAGAATCACAGAGGAGACATTGTTGAGTCTCTGGGGGTGGAAGGAATAGAGCGACAGTTGAAGGACGCTGAAGTGAACCATTGTCTTTCATTTGAGCAGGTGAGCTTTGAAATAATAGAGCAATACGGGATTAAAAACGGAGATTATGATACGATCAGTTCTTGCCGATATTCGGTTCCTGCCTATGTCGATATAGGAAAGCTTTATGCGATAGTGATCAAAGATGTATCAAAAGGGAAGGATATTGCAAAAACAGTCAAGAAAGTTTTTTCTTCCTTTGTAAGTGATGCAATCTCAGGTTTTAATTCGGATATGTATTACCAGAATCCGAGCTACATTGAGGAATCGTATCTGGCGGGTGAATTATTGAGTTAGGTACTATGCATTACCTGTTCAGACAGAGAGGGATAATATGGACTATTTAAAAGAACTTACAGATGTATTAGGTGAGGTAGAGATTACGGAAAAGGGCGATGATACTGCATTTTCATATGACGAAGGAATGGAGCATATCGTGAATGTGTTCCTTCGCCACAGGAAGGAGAAGAGCGCCGTTTTCTTCATCGGAAATGGTGGCAGCGCGGCCATTGCCTGCCACATGACGGCGGATTTCCTGAAGAATGGGAGGATGCACACCACAAGTCTCTATAACGCATCTGTACTGACCTGTCTTGGAAATGATTACAGTTATGAAGATGTTTTTTCAAAACAGCTGGAAATGCAGATGAACAAGGGAGACCTGCTTGTGGCTATCAGCAGTTCGGGTAACTCGCAGAATATTATCCGGGCTATAGATATGGCAGAGAATTTGGGTGGAGAGGTCATCACTCTTACCGGGTTTAAAGAGGATAATGCCGCACGTAAGCGGGGCGTCATTAATGTGTATGTGCCCTGTGAGGAGTATGGGATAGTGGAATCCATTCACAATTTGATATTACAGCAGGTCGTTGATATAATCATGGAGAAGGATAATGGATAAGGTTCGTCCCGCCGTTTTTTTGGATAGAGATGGTGTGCTGACTGTTGAAGAAAAAAGGATCGTACATCCGGCTCAGGTGAAACTGTATAAGGATGCGGCAGAGAACGTCCGAAGATTAAAGGATAAGGGATTCCTTGTAATTGTAATATCAAATCAGAGCGGGGTCGCGAGAGGTTTGTTTTCTGAGGAAGAACTCTGCAAACTTCATGACAGGCTCAAATCGGAAACAGGCGTTGACGGGATTTATTATTGTCCCCATCATTTGGAGGGGGCAGTAAAGGAATATGCGATAGAATGCGACTGCCGAAAGCCCAAGACCGGAATGATCGATAAGGCTCGTGCGGATCATTCCATAGATATGTCAAGGTCCTGGATGGTAGGAGACCGGGAGTCGGATATCCTTACGGGACGTAATGCAGGTATCAGGACGATCCTTGTCCGAGCCGGATATGGGGAGGATGAAATAAAACGGGGAGTGTCGGCGGATGTTGTTTTAGATGATCTGAGCACGGCGGTAGATTATATTATCCGTAATACCTGAAGTGTTTTTGCAAAACGGGGCAAAATGCCCTGTTGGATTGCCGGTTGACGAACTACGTCTGTGGAAGTATAATGATTATATACTTCTACAGACGTAGTTTTTGCGTGCGTAAAGGGAGAATGGATAATGGTTTTATATCATGGGTCTTTGATGGTGGTTGAACACCCTGAATATGGACTGGGAAGGGTCAATAACGATTACGGGCAGGGATTCTATTGTACTGAAGATATAGAATTGGCTAAGGAGTGGGCCAGCAGAGACATCAATGGGGGATTTGTTAATAAGTATGAGTTTGATGATTCCGGATTAAGAGTATTGGATATTAGTGATCTTGGGTTACTTGCCTGGATAACCATATTGATCCGGAACAGAAGCATAAGGTATGCCAGTCCCATTGAGAAGAGGAGTGCAGAGTTCTTGCTATCCCGATATCTTCCGGTCTATGAAGAGTATGATGTCATCAGGGGATATAGGGCAGATGACTCATATTTCTCATATACCAGAGCATTTCTCTCGAATACGATCACCTTGGAGCAGTTGGAGATGGCAGTCAGGTTGGGTAACCTGGGCATGCAGATATGTCTTAAGAGTCCGGAGAGTTTCGGACGGATTCGTTTCACGGATGCGGAGACGGTGGATGGTTATCATTACTATCCTATGAGGATGAAGAGAGACAGAAAAGCCAGAAATGATCATATGAGATTACTGGAAGAGGATGCGGTTGACGGAACATATATCAGGGATATTATCAGAGAAGGAGGCGCTTGATAATGGGCTATGCTTATGATCAGATTTATCTATATGATGCAATGACCAATTTGGGGGAGTTTACTGAGTATGCCCATTATGCATGTGATGCTGATCTGGACAGGACCTTTATGTGTTTTTTCATAAGCGGATATGCTGACAGGTTTCAGGTGGGTGATCCTCAGGTAGTGAGCGGAATGTCCGGAACGGAACTGTATCAGGCAGTAATGGACAAGTGTGGAAAGGGCAGAGAACCCTACCCGCCGGCGCTGATCAAATATGATACGGATGTCTATTATTGGATAGGGTACATCCTGGCATATGCCCAGTGGTTGGGCGGACAGAGTTTTAAAAGCATTATTGATGTAGTTAAAACGGATGATCTTATGCAAATGTATCCTGCATTACATACAGTATCTGAAGACAGAGCTGCCGAAGAGATCCTTGAATTGGAAAAGAAACGCTCAGTTTATTCCAGGCTGCAGTCTTACCGAAAACGTCTAGGTTATACTCAGGCTGCCCTGGCAGAGAAGTCAGGAGTCAATCTGCGAACCTTGCAGCAGTATGAGGTAGGTGACAAGGATATTTCCAAAGCGGCAGCAGGCAGTGTCATTTCCCTGGCCAGGGCTCTTCATGTTGAGCCTGAGGCCTTGATCTGAGGAGGGACATTTATCTTGAACATTATATTCTATCGTTACAACAGCATATATGAGTCGGATATGATAGATGCCTTCCGGCAGGCGGGGGCTCAGGTTATAGAGATCACCGAGGAGATGGAGGATAAGGATATCTCCAATGCCAGAAGAGCTGAGCTTTTAGACTCATTTATAGATGAGTATTCCGCCCTATTTGTTTATGGGGTTAATTATTATCCCATCATAGCAGAGGTGTGTCGCATTAAAAACGTGATATATATCTCCCAGACAGTGGACTCGCCTATCCTGTCTCTTTTTGACAGGTCCATCTGTTATGATACTAACAGGATCTTTCTTTTTGATAGGGCTCAGTTCGACCTCTTTTCTCCCCACAATCCGGACCGTATATTTCATCTTCCCCTGGCGTCTGCTACAGGCCGCTTTGATAAGGTGATAAGTAGCATAAGTGATGGTGACAGAGATAAGTTTAGTGCGGATATTTCTTTTGTGGGTTCGACCTATCGTGAAAAAGATCCCTATTCCGAGCTTAAGGGGTTAAGTAAAGGATCAAAAGAGCGTGTTGATCATATAGTTGAATCCGCAGCCTGCAGATATGACAGGTCTTTTATGTCGGAGAAACCGGGGATGAGCCTTGTTGAGGATATAAAGAAGGCAGCGGGTGATTCTTTTCCGACGATAAAAGAACCTGTAAGCGCCATGGATGAGTATGTTGTATCTCACATGTATATCGGGTCGCATCTGGCGGTCATTGAAAGGGAGAGGATATTAAATGCCCTGGCAGAGCATTTCCGTGTTGACCTCTATACCCGGAGTGATACGAGCCTGCTTAAGGGAGTTCATGTCCATCCCGGGATCAGGACGCTGGATGAGATGCCGAAGGTCTTTAATCTGTCAAAGATCAATCTTAACATGACAATGCGCCCCATTGAAAAAGGCCTGCCACTTCGGTGCTTTGATATCATGGGAAGCGGGGGCTTTCTTATGACCAATTATCAGGAAGAGATTGAGGATATGTTCGTTATAGGTGCGGACCTGGAATGCTACTCTGACATTGATGAACTATTGGACAAATGTGGTTATTACCTGGAACATGAAGAAGAACGGGCGGCAATAGCACGAAGGGGATACGAAAAGGTTAAAACATCCCATACACACATCCACAGGATGAATGATATACTTAAAAGCATTTAGTGAAAAAGAGTGAGAGGATACCCTCTCACTCATATCTTTTCACATTGAATCTGTACATATTATAATCTTCGCCGGGTTTTATGCCGGAGTTCTCCATGGCGATCTCCAGTTGGCCCTGGCCGTCCTTTACTCCTTCAATACCGGGAAGTACGATGCCGGTCTTGGGACCATGGGTGATGCATAGACCGTGCTTGGCAGCATTGATCTTGCTTAAGGCCTTGATGGGTTCGAAGTCCCCCAGGACGTCTACCTGATAGCTAAGGGAATCTAATTCTTCTATTTCTATGGGAATGTATCGGGGGTCGACGTGGCAGGCATCGCTTGTTACATGTATGATCTCTTCGGCTATGGAATCAAGGGTTGCAGATAATGTACCCATGCAGGCCCTGTTTTTACCACCTGTCTTTATGGTTACAAACACACCGGCGCGTTTTGCTGTCATATCTTCCGGCAGTGTGCCTTTATAATCAGAGAGCTTCATTTCTTCTCCGTTAAACACATAGTATTCTGCGGCCTTCTTTGCCAAACGTACATATGCGTTACCGGAATTATCGTTTTTGTCGATCTCCGTACGGATCTGATTTATAAGGAGCTTGTCGAACTGTCTTATTTCTTCCGTTTCACCTGAATCCGGATCATTTATCTTATAGGAAAAAACTCCGCAGCCCACACCGAATGTATCTTCATAGGAGAGGAGTTCCCCCTTGGCATATTTGCCATCCAAGGTTCCTGCCATAATGGTGGAGGCCCTGAGGGCGCATTCGATGGCATTATCTATCACATCATATTCAAATGCAAACAATCCCAGAAAATCACTGCGCTCTAAGGCGCTGCAAAGAGCCGTGTCAAATACGGAGCCGTCTTTGGAATAACCAAAGGGTCCGTCTTCCTTTAATCTGTGGGACATATCGCCGCTGGCGATGACGCATACCCTCCGCCCCAGCCGATTTGCAGCTTCTTTTATGCATTTGCCGAGCCGATAGTGCTTCAGCTGGCTCAGGCCTGAGATGGAGATCCGCACAACCTTGTAATCGTAATCCAATGCTTTATCGATGAAATACAGGGGCACTGCCGTACCGTGATCTACCTCTTCGTTTTCCTCGCCGTCAGTTCCGGCAGGGATATTATCTTCCTCTGCAACTTTACTGATCATATCAATAAGAGGCAGATCGTATTTCATATCGATCTCCAGTCCCTCAACACCGTAACTCGACAGGGTAACAGCCGCGCCGTCGCCCTTTCCTATATGAAAATACTCCTCGTATGCATCTGAGTGCGGGGTGATGAGGACAAGGGTGTCGGGTCTTTCTTCTTTGATCATCGATGCCACTTTCATGATGGAATCGGTGGTCTGTTTCATTTTTTCTTCCTTTCCCTGTCCGATCTCCGGGATAAGGACCTGGAGGTGGGGAAGGATGTAGGCAGATTTTATGCTCATTTTTTTCTCCTTTTGACATATATAGCAAGAGTGCCTGTGTGAGGGCACTCTTGCTAGGGGATAAGGTATAAAACTAAGACAAAGTATTGCATTAGCAATAGCTGTTGAACATTAAACCACTATATGCTGAGAAATAGGGAGCATTATAATGGTTGACCGTAGGATTCTTGTAAGATACAAGAGTCTTATCGGTGTACTCCATGGGATTAAGGAGAACTCTCCTGGTCATTCTGGAAAGGGAATTCTCGAACTTCGACATGGATTCCATAACTTCCTTGTTGCCGCCCTCATCATTAAGGTTGGAAACAAGGAGGTCCTCATCAACGGACATGCGGCCTTCTCCATCGATGTTGATGCCCAGGGATTCGAATTCATTCTTATATTCATTCGTCAGATGTCCCATTTCACGAAGAAGCTTATTGCTGGTAAAGCCGCCTTCTTCACCTTTGGCGGTGTCGATCATATGATTGAAGGCGTCCGCAACCTTGGAAATGTTATCAACGATGGAATCCGTCGGGGTCTTGAATCCGATGGTAACGGCACCCTCGGCACCGCTTATGTCCTTAAGGTTTATCTCAAAACTCTTATTAACGGTAAATTCATTGGCGAAAGAGGATCTCTCGTTTCCATTCAGCAGGAAAGCGGAATTGGAAGAGAACTGGGCTGTATTATCCAGACCCATGTATTTCATAACATCCTCGCTCCCGGCAGACTCATTAGCCTTGATCTCAAAGATCTTATCGCCGTATGAAGCTTCTCCCGTAGCAGTGGAGGTAAGCTCCAGATATATCTGCCCGTACTCGCCGGTCTTAACATCAGCACTGATGCCGATACTTGATTTATTGAACAACTTGGCTATGCGGTTCAACAATGTCTCATTGTTCTCTCCGGGATTAACGGAGAACTGCATCTCGTAATTGATCTCATTGATATCAACATCAAATGAGTAATCTCCGGATCCCAGCATAACGTCGTCGTTGGGGAACATCTCGATACCGCGGTTAACCTGGGGCTTGGCCAGTTCTTTAACCTCAATACTGAAGGAGGTTCCCATATCCTCTTCGGAGTCTTCTCCTATATAATTAACATCCAGTACATCAGGATTGGAAGAATAGGCAACGCGCTTATTGAACAGATTATCATCGGAATATCTGTCCTTGGCGATGGAGGCCATGGTATTTGTCAACTCTCGGGCACTTTCTTTGATATCAACAGCAAGTGCAGTAGCTTCCTGGGACTTCTTGAACATATAGACAGGGTTGTCCTTGTTCATCTTAACTATTGAATTGTAAATGCCTTTTAATTCGCTCTTCTTATGTGAGTCATATCTGTTAGACTTATTGATCGAAGCAGCGTAGTTCGACATAAAATAGTTATATGTTGTCAGTCCGGTTGACATATTATCGCCTCCCTCCTTGGATACTTGTAAAAACAGAGTCCACAAAAGGAAGTAAACAGCCTATTTTTACACCCCTATCATAGCATGCTAACGGGAAAATGTCACGTCTTTTTGTATAAAAAAAACGCAAAAAAGTGCAATCTTAATAAAAAATTAAGAATTTTTCGCAGGAAAAAAAGAAAAACCCTTGACGCCTTCATATATCCATGCTATATTATTCGAGCGAAGGACGAGAGGTCTTTTTTTTGTGCCTTCGTGTGTTTTCGCGCCTGTCATCCCACAAGGGCTCGAGGAACACTATTAAATAAGGTTTACGTTCACCCCAACAGGACGTTTGACTTATTCGATGCTTTTAATCATTGAGATTTCTTATAAGCGGAGGTGGAAGTATTGCGCGTTAAGATAACATTGGCATGTACAGAGTGCAAGCAGCGTAACTACAACATGACAAAAGAAAAGAAAAACCATCCGGACAGAATGGAGACCAAGAAGTATTGTAAGTTCTGCAGAACTCACACATTACACAAAGAGACCAAATAGTATTCGGAGGACTAGAAATGAGTGAACAGACAACTGAGAAGAAGAGCTGGTTCAAAGGCCTTCAGACCGAATACAGTAAGATAGTTTGGTCTACACCCAGGGAAGTGGCTAAGCAGTCAGGTGCTGTAGTGGTTGTTTCCGTTGTATTGGGTCTGGTTATAGTAATTCTGGACTTCATTATCCAGAATGGTATTGATGTTTTGGTTAAGATTTAAACAAGGGTGATTTTATGGCAGAAGCTAATTGGTATGTGGTTCATACATATTCCGGATATGAGAACAAGGTTAAAGCCAATATCGAGAAGATCATCGAGAACAGACATCTCGAGGATCAGATACTGGAAGTCCGGGTTCCCATGCAGGATGTTGTTGAATTGAAAAACGGCGCCAGAAAGCAGGTGTCCAAGAAACTGTTTCCGGGTTACGTCCTTATTAATATGATAATGAATGACGATACATGGTACGTTGTTCGTAATACCAGAGGCGTAACGGGATTTGTAGGGCCGGGATCGAAGCCGGTTCCTTTAACGGAGACTGAGATGAAACCTCTGGGAGTTCAGGGCGAAAGCCTTGTTATTGATTTTGCAGAGGGCGATAATATCATCGTAATAGACGGTGTATGGAGGGATACTACGGGAGTTATCCAGAGTATCAATACGGGTAAGCAGTCCGTTACCATTAATGTGGAACTCTTCGGACGTGAGACCCCTGTCGAGATTAGTTTCAATGAAATCAAGAAAATTACCTAGGAGGCATTATAATGGCAAAGAAAGTAGAAGGATATATTAAATTACAGATTCCTGCCGGCAAGGCAACACCGGCTCCCCCGGTAGGACCGGCTCTGGGCCAGCACGGAGTTAATATCGTACAGTTTACCAAGGAGTTCAACGCAAAGACAGCTGATAAGGGAGACACAGTTATCCCTGTAGTTATCACTGTTTACGCTGATAAGAGTTTCAGCTTTGTAACAAAGACTCCTCCTGCTGCAGTTATGATCAAGCAGGCATGCAAGATCCAGTCAGGATCAGCAGTACCTAACAAGACTAAGGTGGCTACCATCTCCAAGGCTGATCTTCAGAAGATCGCAGAGACCAAGATGCCGGACCTTAACGCAGCATCCATCGAGGCTGCCATGAGCATGATCGCCGGAACAGCCAGAAGCATGGGAGTAACTGTAGAAGAATAAGAAGAGGAAGGGTAGTGACCCGATAGAACCTCAGGAGGTTAAATAAATGAAACGAGGAAAAAGATATACAGAGGCTGCCAAGCAGGTTGACCGCTCGGTAGTATATGATACAGCAGAGGCTATTGCTTTAGTAAAGAAGACAGCAGTTGCCAAGTTTGATGAGACCATCGAGGCTCACATCAGAACAGGATGCGACGGACGTCATGCAGACCAGCAGATCCGCGGAGCCGTTGTTCTTCCCCATGGAACAGGTAAGACAGTAAGAGTTCTTGTTTTTGCAAAGGGCGAGAAGATCGATGAGGCTACAGCAGCCGGAGCTGATCACGTAGGTGGTGAGGAGCTTATCCCCAAGATCCAGAATGAAGGATGGCTTGATTTCGACGTAGTTGTTGCTACTCCTGATATGATGGGTGTTGTAGGACGTCTGGGTAAGGTTCTCGGTCCCAAGGGACTTATGCCTAACCCCAAGGCAGGTACCGTTACCATGGATGTGGCCAAGGCTATCAAGGATATCAAAGCCGGTAAGATCGAGTACAGGCTTGATAAGACCAACATCATCCACGTTCCGGTTGGTAAGGCTTCTTTCACAGAGGAGCAGCTTTCAGATAACTTCGGTACTCTTATGGAAGCTATCATCAAGGCTAAGCCCAGTGCTCTTAAGGGACAGTATTTAAGAAGCGTAACCCTTACATCCACAATGGGACCCGGAGTTAAGCTTAACACAGCTAAGTTTTAATTAATGATTGGTATTGACACCAATAGGGTGTGATGATACAATACGACATGCAATGCCGAAGACAGCAGGTGCCGAAAGGCGTAAACGTTTAGATGCCTGCCGAGGATATTGAGCAAAATAATTTGTTTGATATTTTATGCTGCTTTGGCGAAGGCCAAGGCAGCTTTTTTCTAAAGGCATTTCTTATTATCAAATAAGGAGGTGTATTCAATTGGCAAAAGTTGAACTTAAACAGCCCGTTATCGATGCGATATCAGAGGTTATTAAGGATTCACAGTCAGTAGTTCTCGTAGACTACAGAGGACTTACGGTAGATCAGGATACGAAGCTCAGAAAGCAGCTTCGCGAAGCTGATGTTACATATAAGGTTTTCAAGAACACTATGATGAACTTTGCATTCAAGGGCACCGATTGCGAACCTTTATGTGAACTTCTTGAAGGACCTAATGCTATAGCTGTTTCCAAGACAGATGCTACGGCTCCCGCAAGGATCTTAAGCAAGTTCGCTAAGGAGAATCCCGAGCTCGAGCTCAGGGCAGGTATCGTAGAAGGCACATTCTATGACGCAGCCGGTATCAAGGCTATCGCCAGTGTTCCATCAAGAGAAGAGCTTCTTTCCAAGTTACTTGGAAGTATGCAGTCACCTATCGCCAACTTTGCTCGTGTGGTTAAGCAGATCGCAGAGTCTAAAGAGGCACAGGGTTGATCGACGGATTTATTGATTAATAACAGGAGGATAATAATAATGGCAAAATTAACAACAGCAGAGATTATTGATGCTATCAAAGAGTTATCAGTATTAGAGTTAAATGATTTAGTTAAAGCATGTGAGGAAGAGTTCGGTGTATCTGCAGCAGCAGGTGTTGTAGTTGCAGCAGCAGCAGGCGGAGACGCAGCAGCAGGTGGTGAGGAGAAGTCAGACTTCAACGTAGAGCTTACTGAAGTAGGACCCAACAAGGTTAAGGTTATCAAGGTTGTTCGTGAGGTTACCGGCCTTGGACTTAAGGAAGCTAAGGAAGTTGTTGACGGCGCACCCAAGATCGTTAAAGAAGGTGCTGAGAAGGCTGAGGCTGAGGACATCAAGGCTAAGCTTGAGGCAGAGGGCGCTAAGGTTACACTTAAATAAGAACAGAACATCGCGGAATCCCGACATCAGTTGGGATTCCTTTTTCTTTCCGGGAACCGCCGGTTCATTGAATAAACCCCAATTAAAATAATCGTTGACATCAATTCTCATTTGTGGTATAGTGGACGATGCTTTATTGTGGCTACGTATGCCATGATCAACTAAATATGAGAGGTGAAACGTCAATGGAGAAAAACAGAATACGTCCGGTGAAATCCGGGACAAGTGTTCGAATGAGTTATTCACGACAAAAAGAGGTACTAGAGATGCCTAACTTGATTGAAGTTCAGAAGAACTCATACAAGTGGTTTTTGGACGAAGGACTCAAGGAAGTGTTTAGAGACATTTCTCCGATTACGGATTACAGCGGTCAGTTAAGCCTAGAGTTCGTAGGCTTTACTTTGTGTGAGGATGACGTAAAGTATTCCATAGAGGAGTGCAAGGAGAGGGATGCTACTTATGCTGCACCCTTGAAGGTAAAAGTCAGACTTTATAACAAAGAAAAAGACGAGATCAACGAGCATGAGATATTCATGGGCGATCTTCCTCTTATGACCGAGACAGGTACATTCGTGATCAACGGAGCGGAGCGTGTTATAGTAAGTCAGCTTGTACGTTCTCCGGGTATCTATTACGCTGTTACCCATGATAAGCTCGGTAAAAAGCTCTATTCCTGCACCGTGATCCCCAATCGTGGAGCATGGCTGGAGTATGAGACAGACTCCAATGACGTTTTTTATGTACGTGTAGATAGAACAAGAAAGGTACCGGTCACGGTTCTTATCCGTGCTCTTGGTATCGGTACAAATGCGGAGATAATAGACCTTTTCGGCGAGGAGCCAAAGATCGTTGCTTCATTTGGCAAGGATGTGGCTACCAACTATCAGGAAGGTCTTCTTGAGCTGTATAAAAAGATCCGTCCCGGCGAGCCTCTTTCGGTAGAGAGTGCCGAAAGCCTTATCACCAGCATGTTCTTTGATCCCAGAAGATATGACCTGGCTAAGGTGGGACGTTACAAGTTCAATAAGAAGCTTTTATTCAGAAACAGGATCAATGGAGCGACTCTCGCAGAGGATGTTGTAGATACTCTTACCGGAGAGATCATTGCCGAGACAGGTACGGTAGTTACCAGAGAACTGGCTGATAACATTCAGAATGCGGCGGTACCTTCCGTGCTTATCCAGGGGGAGGAGCGCAATATCAAAGTCATTTCCAATATGATGGTTGATATCAACAACTTTGTTCCGGGTATTGACGCCAGAGCTCTCGGCGTTACCGAGCTTGTATATTATCCTGCTCTGAAAGCTATACTTGAAGAGTATTCGGATGCAGAGGATATAAAGGATGCCATCGAACGCGGAGTATCCGACCTTATCCCCAAGCATATCACAAAGGAAGACATACTGGCTTCCATAAACTATAACATGCATTTAGAGTATGGCCTGGGCAATTCAGACGATATCGACCACCTTGGCAACAGGCGTATCAGAGCCGTAGGTGAGTTACTGCAGAACCAGTACCGCATCGGACTCTCACGTCTTGAACGTGTTGTCAGGGAGCGTATGACCACTCAGGATCAGGACGGTATCACACCCCAGAGCCTTATCAATATAAGACCCGTAACGGCAGCTGCCAAGGAGTTCTTCGGTTCATCACAGTTATCACAGTTCATGGACCAGAATAACCCCTTGGGTGAGCTTACCCATAAGCGCCGTTTATCAGCCTTGGGACCCGGCGGATTGTCAAGAGACCGTGCCGGATTCGAGGTTCGTGACGTTCACTACTCTCATTACGGAAGAATGTGCCCCATCGAGACCCCTGAAGGTCCCAACATCGGACTTATCAACTCCCTTGCTACATATGCAAGGATCAATGAGTATGGCTTCATTGAGGCGCCCTATAGAAAGATCGACAAGTCAGATCCGGAGAACCCCGTAGTTACCGACGAGGTAGTATATATGACTGCCGACGAAGAGGATAACTACCATGTGGCACAGGCTAACGAGCCCCTGGACGATGAGGGACATTTTGTCCGCAAGAACGTTTCCGGTCGTTACAAGGATGAGACACAGGAATATGAAAGAAGCATGTTTGATTATATGGACGTGTCTCCTAAGATGGTATTCTCTGTTGCTACGGCTCTTATTCCCTTCCTTGAGAATGATGATGCCAACCGTGCCCTCATGGGATCCAACATGCAGCGTCAGGCTGTTCCGCTGCTTACAACCGAGGCACCTGTAGTAGGTACAGGTATGGAGACCAAGACAGCCATTGACTCGGGTGTATGTGTTGTTGCCAAGGCTGACGGTGTGGTTGAACGTGCAACTGCCGACGAGATCCTTGTCAAGGGCGAAGACGGTACAAGGGAAAGATATCATCTGACCAAATTTGCACGAAGCAATCAGAGCAACAGCTATAACCAGCGTCCCATCGTAAGCAAAGGGGACAAGGTTAAGGCAGGAGACGTTATAGCAGACGGCCCGTCCACGGCAGGTGGTGAGATCGCTCTGGGTAAGAATCCTCTTATCGGATTCATGACCTGGGAAGGTTATAATTACGAGGATGCTGTATTACTCAGCGAAAGACTCGTTCAGGAGGATGTATATACATCCGTACATATAGAAGAATACGAAGCTGAATCCAGAGATACCAAGCTGGGGCCCGAAGAGATCACAAGAGATGTTCCGGGTGTCGGTGACGATGCACTGAAAGATCTGGATGAGCGAGGCATCATCCGTATCGGTGCCGAGGTTAGAGCCGGTGATATCCTGGTCGGTAAGGTCACTCCGAAGGGAGAGACTGAGCTTACGGCAGAGGAGCGGCTTCTTCGTGCTATCTTCGGAGAGAAGGCCCGCGAAGTAAGAGATACCTCATTAAAGGTTCCTCATGGTGAATACGGTGTCGTTGTGGATGCCAAGGTATTTACCAGGGAGAACGGAGATGAGCTTTCACCGGGAGTTAATCAGGCTGTTCGTATTTATATCGCACAGAAGAGAAAGATCTCCGTAGGAGATAAGATGGCCGGACGTCACGGTAACAAGGGTGTTGTATCCCGTGTACTTCCTGTGGAGGATATGCCCTTCCTTCCCAACGGACGTCCTCTTGATATAGTGCTTAATCCCCTTGGTGTTCCCTCCCGTATGAACATCGGACAGGTGCTTGAGATCCATTTATCTCTTGCAGCCAAGGCTCTCGGATTCAATATAGCTACGCCTGTATTCGACGGTGCCAATGAGAACGACATCATGGACACTCTGGATCTTGCAAATGACTATGTTAACCTTGAGTGGGATGAGTTCAAGAAGAAGCATGGTTCAGAACTTCTTCCCGAGGTGCTTAAATACCTTGAGGAGAATATGGACCATAGGGAACTCTGGAAGGGAGTGCCCATTTCCAGAGACGGTAAGGTAAGGCTTCGTGACGGAAGGACCGGCGAGTATTTCGACAGTCCCGTTACCATCGGACACATGCATTACCTGAAGCTCCACCATCTGGTAGATGATAAGATCCATGCACGTTCTACCGGACCATATTCACTTGTTACCCAGCAGCCTCTGGGTGGTAAGGCTCAGTTCGGAGGACAGCGTTTCGGAGAGATGGAGGTTTGGGCTCTGGAGGCATACGGAGCGTCATACACACTGCAAGAGATACTTACCGTTAAGTCTGACGATGTTATCGGTCGTGTTAAGACTTACGAGGCTATCATAAAGGGAGATAATATTCCCGAACCTGCAATTCCTGAGTCATTTAAGGTGTTGCTTAAGGAACTTCAATCACTTGGTCTTGATGTTAATGTCCTTGATGAAAGGGGCAAAGAGGTTAAGATCATGGAGACCATCGATTACGGCGATACGGATCTTAATTCCGTTATCGAAGGCGATCGTTTCGGTTTCGACAACAATGAATCATTTGAGGCTCACGGATATTCTACCGGAGAACTTACAGAGAACGGTCTGGAAGAGCCGGATGATCCGGATGACTATGATTCGGATTATGACGATGAGGACGATTTTGACGATTTCGACGATGGACCCATCGGCGATATGGACTCCGATCCGGATGATGAATAAAAAGTGATCTGAAGTTGTTCTTAATCTAAACAGAAAGGGAGAATTGCAATGCCTGTTAATACAAAACAAGATGCTTATCAACCTGTGACATTTGATGCGGTTAAGATAGGACTTGCATCACCTGAGAAGATCAGAGAATGGTCAAGAGGTGAGGTTAAGAAGCCCGAGACCATTAACTACAGAACCTTAAAGCCGGAGAAGGAAGGCCTGTTCTGCGAAAGGATATTCGGACCCAGCAAGGACTGGGAGTGTCACTGCGGTAAGTATAAAAAGATCCGTTACAAGGGAGTAGTCTGCGACCGATGCGGCGTTGAGGTTACCAAGGCCAATGTCCGCAGAGAGCGTATGGGCCACATTGAACTGGCAGCTCCTGTATCACATATATGGTATTTCAAGGGAATCCCCAGCAGAATGGGACTCATTCTTGATATTTCACCCAGAACCCTGGAGCAGGTGCTTTACTTTGCAGCCTACATCGTACTTGATCCTGCTGACACACCGCTTATGTACAAGCAGGTGCTCTCCGAGAAAGAGTATCAGGACGCGAGAGAGCAGTATGGTCCTGACTTCCGTGCAGGCATGGGCGCAGAGGCTATTCAGGAACTCCTTATGGCCATTGACCTTGATAAGGAGTGCGAGGAATTAAAAGCCGAGCTTAAGGCCTCCACCGGTCAGAAGCGTGCAAGGGTCATCAAGAGACTTGAAGTGGTAGAATCCTTCAGAGGATCAGGAAATAAGCCGGAGTGGATGATCATGACGGTTATCCCGGTTATCCCGCCCGATCTTCGTCCTATGGTTCAGCTTGACGGCGGAAGATTTGCCACATCTGACCTTAATGACCTTTACAGAAGGATCATCAACAGAAACAACAGGCTTCGCAGGCTTCTTGAGCTTGGAGCTCCCGATATCATCGTTAAGAATGAAAAGAGAATGCTCCAGGAGGCTGTTGATGCCCTGATCGATAACGGCAGAAGGGGAAGACCCGTTACCGGCCCCGGCAACAGGGCCCTGAAGTCCTTATCAGACATGCTTAAGGGTAAGTCGGGACGTTTCCGTCAGAACCTTCTTGGAAAGCGTGTTGACTATTCAGGACGTTCCGTTATCGTTGTAGGCCCCGAACTTAAGATATATCAGTGCGGTCTGCCGAAAGAGATGGCTATTGAACTCTTTAAGCCCTTCGTTATGAAGGAGCTGGTGGCAAACGGCACATCACATAACATAAAGAGCGCCAAGAAGGCGGTTGAGAGGCTTGAGCCCGTTGTGTGGGACGTTCTTGAGGACGTTATCAAAGAGCACCCGGTTATGCTTAACCGTGCTCCTACACTCCACAGACTGGGTATCCAGTCCTTTGAGCCGGTACTTGTAGAAGGTAAGGCCATCAAGCTTCATCCTCTTGTATGTACGGCTTATAATGCTGACTTCGACGGTGACCAGATGGCTGTCCATCTCCCTCTGTCCATGGAGGCTCAGGCGGAGAGCAGATTCCTTATGCTCTCTCCCAACAACCTGCTTAAGCCTTCAGACGGCGGTCCCGTGGCAGTTCCTTCCCAGGATATGGTCCTCGGTATATATTACCTGACCATGCATAAGGAGAGAGATTACAGCGGCGATGAGGAGATGTGTGAGAAGGTCATCGCTGAGTTTGACAGTGTCGAGGCTGTAAAAGAGGCATACAACAAATATCAGGAGAAGAAAGCTAAAGCCTGTGCCAAGATCGCTATCAAAGAAGAAAACAAGGAGAAGCTGGAAGCTGCCCTTGATAAGGCGTTAAAGGATTCTCCCAGATTAGAGCCGGATGCTATCATCAGAGTATGTATCGATCCGGAGAGAAATCGTAATATCGTATGTTCCGTAGAAGATGTCATGGGTCATTACTTCAACAACGTTAATGTTGCTATCCTGGCTCACGAGAACGGTATCATCACATTACATCAGTACATTTATGTCAGTGTTGAGGGAACATTTAACGGCGAAAAGGTTCGGGGTATCATAAGGACCACACTGGGAAGACTCATTTTCAATGAGGTTATCCCCCAGGATATCGGTTTTATCGACAGGTCCAAGAAGGAGAACACCCTTGTTCCCGAGATCGACTTCCATGTTGGCAAGAAGCAGTTGAAGCAGATCCTTGAGAAGGTTATCAATACTCACGGCGCCACTAAGACGGCAGAGGTTCTTGACCATATCAAGGCTATGGGATACAAGTATTCCACCAAGGCTGCCATGACTGTTTCCATTTCGGACATGACGGTGCCCGCTGCCAAGGCACAGCTTATCGAAGAAGCCCAGGCTACCGTTGATAAGATCACCAGAAAGCATAAGCGTGGACAGAGTACAGAGGAAGAGAGATACAAGGAAGTTATCGAGACATGGAAGAGAACAGATGAGACTCTTACCAAAGAGCTTCTGGATGGTCTTGATAAATATAACAATATCTTCATGATGGCTGATTCAGGAGCCCGTGGTTCCGATAAGCAGATCAAGCAGCTGGCAGGTATGCGTGGACTTATGGCCGATACTACCGGACGTACCATAGAGCTTCCCATCAAGTCCAACTTCCGTGAAGGTCTTGACGTTCTGGAGTACTTTATGTCGGCACACGGTGCCCGTAAAGGTCTTTCGGATACGGCTCTTCGTACGGCGGACTCCGGTTATCTGACCAGACGTCTTGTTGACGTTTCTCAGGAACTTATCATTTGTGAAGTTGACTGCTGCGAGGATACGGGTGAGATCCCCGGAATGTATGTGAGAGCATTCTCCGACGGCAAGGAGATCATTGAAAGCCTTCAGGAGAGGATCACAGGAAGATATGCAGCCGAGGATATTGTTGATGCCGAGGGCAATGTCCTTGTTAAGGCAAATACCATGATCACACCCAGACGTGCGGCTACCGTTATTGAAAAGGGTGTTGATGAGAAGGGTCAGCCTCTTACAAGGGTTAAGATAAGAAATATACTTACATGTAAGTCCAAGGTAGGTATCTGCAGCAAGTGCTACGGTACCAACATGGCTACAGGTGAGGCTGTCCAGGTAGGTGAGGCTGTAGGTATCATTGCCGCACAGTCCATCGGTGAGCCCGGTACACAGCTTACCATGCGTACATTCCATACCGGTGGTGTTGCCGGAGATGATATCACACAGGGTCTTCCCCGTGTCGAGGAGCTCTTCGAGGCAAGAACACCTAAGGGACTTGCTATCATCTCTGAATTTGCGGGAACCGTTACCATCAACGATACCAAGAAGAAACGTGAGATCGTTGTTTCAAATGATGAGACAGGCGACTCCAAGGCCTACCTTATTCCCTACGGTTCAAGGATCAAGGTTACAGACGGCCAGGTTATTGAAGCCGGAGACGAGCTTACCGAGGGTAGTGTTAATCCCCACGATATCCTTAAGATCAAGGGCGTTCGTTCGGCTCAGGATTACATGCTCCAGGAGGTTCAGCGTGTTTACAGGCTTCAGGGTGTTGAGATCAACGATAAGCATATCGAGGTTATCGTTCGTCAGATGCTTAAGCGTGTCCGCATAGAGAATAACGGAGATACGGACCTTCTTCCGGGAACTCTGGTTGATATCCTTGATTATGAAGAGATCAACAAGCAGATGGAAGCAGAGGGCAAGGAGCCGGCCGAGGGTGTACAGATCATGCTGGGTATAACCAAGGCATCACTTGCTACCAACTCATTCCTTTCAGCGGCTTCCTTCCAGGAGACTACAAAGGTTCTTACGGATGCGGCCATCAAGGGTAAGGTCGATCCCCTTATCGGACTGAAGGAGAACGTTCTTATCGGTAAGCTGATACCTGCGGGAACGGGAATGAAGAGATACCGCAACGTTAAGCTGGATTCCGATTATATACGGAATGTTCCCAAGCCGGCACAGGAGGCTGAGGAAGCGTCTTCAAAGGAGACTGAGGACATGGCTCCGGTAGCATTTGAGGACATCGAAGAGAATTTTGATGAAGTTATCACCGATACAGCTTCCGATGATGAGGAATGATCGAGATATAATTACATATTTTTCTTGACAAGAGAAAACCAAATGTCTATAATTATTTAGCGTGTATGGGCTTTTGCCCA
The DNA here is from genome assembly GCA_017550165.1 of Lachnospiraceae bacterium. Classification (GTDB taxonomy): domain Bacteria; phylum Bacillota; class Clostridia; order Lachnospirales; family Lachnospiraceae; genus SIG280. The sequence continues at coordinate 38,200 of JAFZQH010000007.1, forward strand.
TACATGCTAAATTTTTTGCACTATCAGACTATATACAGGAGGTGAATTTAAATGCCAACATTTAACCAGTTAGTCAGAAAAGGAAGACAGACTTCAGTTAAGAAATCTACGGCACCTGCTCTTTTAAAGGGATTTAACTCTCTTCAGAAGAAGGCGACGGACATTGCTTCTCCCCAGAAGAGAGGTGTATGTACAGCTGTTAAGACTGCCACACCTAAGAAGCCTAACTCCGCTTTGAGAAAGATCGCCAGAGTACGTCTTTCCAACGGTATTGAGGTTACAAGCTATATCCCCGGTGAAGGACATAACCTTCAGGAGCATAGCGTTGTTCTCATCAGAGGCGGAAGAGTTAAGGACCTGCCCGGTACCAGATACCATATCGTAAGAGGTACCCTTGATACCGCAGGAGTTGCTAACAGAAAGCAGGCTCGTTCAAAGTACGGCGCCAAGAGACCCAAGGCAGCCAAATAAGAGCCGGCTAAAGTAATCACAAACGTAAACATAAAGTGTTGGTGTTTAGATTTTTTATAAGGAAAATCCTAGGCGAACGAACACATGTAAGCGAGTAATGTGAGTACCGATGAATTAATGATTATTAAGGAGGGAAGTAACGTGCCACGTAAAGGACATACCCAAAAGAGAGATGTATTGGCTGATCCTATGTACAATAACAAGGTGGTTACCAAGCTTATCAATAACATCATGTTAGACGGTAAGAAGGGTGTTGCCCAGAAGATTGTATACGGCGCATTCGACAGAGTTGCCGAGAAGACAGGAAAAGAGCCGATAGAAGTATTCGAGGAGGCTATGAACAACATCATGCCTCAGCTCGAGGTTAAGGCAAGACGTATCGGTGGTGCTACATATCAGGTACCTATCGAGGTTCGTCCTGACAGACGTCAGGCCCTTGCACTTCGCTGGATGACTACATTCTCACGTGCAAGAGGCGAGAAGACCATGGAAGAGAGACTTGCCAATGAGATCATGGATGCTGCCAACAATACAGGCGCATCTGTTAAGAGAAAAGAAGATATGCATAAGATGGCAGAGGCTAACAGAGCTTTTGCTCATTACAGATTCTAATAAGGAGGAATAGCCGTTGGCTGGAAGAGAATATCCTTTAGAGAGAACGCGTAATATCGGTATTATGGCTCATATCGATGCCGGTAAGACCACAACCACCGAGCGTATCCTCTATTATACAGGTATTAATCACAAGATCGGTGAGACTCATGACGGTACTGCTACCATGGACTGGATGGAGCAGGAGCAGGAGAGAGGTATCAC
>JAFZQH010000038.1 GCA_017550165.1 Lachnospiraceae bacterium
CGTATAGCCGTAGCCAAATTAGAATTCACGCCTTCGATTCCGACCTTTGCTAATATCGAAGTAAGTGCAGCAAATACTGCTGATGCAAGGGCAAACCAAAACCACATTTTCTCCTCTCCCTTAGAGCGTTTTATTAAAAGTTAAAAGCTAAATCGCTCCCCACCGTACTTTATCATAGACTTCATTCACTGCCTCGATATAGCATTTAAATGAAGGATGATCATTATCATAAGGTCTACGCAGATACATATTCTTCTTCTGCAAATAAGTTTCACGTACCACCGGCCAATAATCAGGTTTTAACACATCTTCTTTCTGTCTCAGATCTTGCGAATTAGGAATCTGATTCCAATACCACTGATCCATAGCCACAAAACCCGTCTTCTGATGTATAAGACGATGTAATCCTAAGCTGTCTTGTTTAACAATACAGACATCTATAGAGAATGGTGTCCTGTTCCCTTTTTTGAAGTACATCTGCTTTGTCGTCAATGCCGATGTAGAATCATCGCAATCATCCCAGCCATTTTCAGACAAGACCTCATTAAAGGCATCTTTTACAACATTCTTTAGCGCTGCTCCGGTGGTGAATTCATCTGAATTGACGATGAGAAGATTAAAGTCGAAATCAATCGGCCCATCAGCATTCTGCGTAATCATGTTGCGATTCTTACTTCCCACTACATTCATACGAGCTTCAATGCCGTAGCTTTTAAGTTTTTGAACCAACTGATTAACAAGATCTGAACAGTCACCATAAGCACGTTTGAGGAAATCTTTGTCTTCTACCCAATGATACATAGTATCTCCTTTCGATTCCCCTACCCGTCCAGATAGCATTGTTCTGCTAAATCATTATAGCATAACACAACAGTCGTTATAATTCAATAAGGAAAATTTCTTACAATTCCTTTATCTTCGCTCGTAGAGAATCGCATGTTTCCTGTACAATTACACTCGCGAACAACACTGCAATGATTCCTACACCAATTACCACCGTCAAAAACAACTCCGTCCATCTCTGCGTGCAAAGATAATATACGGCCCCGGCTCCGACGATAAGGATGAGCAGGCCGACAAGTGCGGAGGTCATCCGCACTGCCAGCTCGATTGCCCACTTGATCAGGAACAACAATAACGATATCGGTAACAATATGAGTTTCAAAATCTTTCTCAGAATAAACATTGGTTAGCCCTCCGTTTCTGTATTTTGCTTTTTCCAATCCTCAAGTAATTTGAAGAGAACCTTTTCCATCTGTGACTTCGTATAAAATGTCGGAAAGTATTCCTGCAGTTTTTTCTTGGTGATCGTAAGCTGCTGGAATCTGTTGCTCTCATCTTTCGGGGCATTCTCATTAAGGATCCTCATGAGTTCCGACTTATTGATAGTCCCGTTCTCCTTCAGATAATTTCTGAGCGCAAAAATCTGAAATGTCTTACAGATATCATTTTCCATCATATAGTCATAGAGCATTTCCTGAACCTTCGATTCTACAAATGAAATCTCAACAGCTGTGGCAAGCGAAAGAGCTTTCTTATCTACCAGGTCCAGTATCGATGGGATAAGTTCAACGAGGCGAAGATATCGATGTAACTGTCCGCGGCTTTCTCCTACTTGCTGAGCCAATTCATCATCTGCACGTCCCTCCGGTAACTTCGTCCCAATTCGGGACGAAGTTAAATCACTCCTCTGGCCTTGCCTACGCATCGCGTCATACTTCATTTTGTAAGCAAAGGCTTTCTCGCTTGGCAGGATCTCTTCTCTCTGCAGATTCGAATCAACCATAGCCAAGATAGCTTCATCATCATCGTAATCTTTCACGATGGCAGGGATCCTTTCAAGTCCGATCACTTTTACTGCATATAACCGTCGGTGACCGGAGATCATTTCATAATCACCATCTTCCATCTGCCTTACCGTAACCGGTACGAGAATTCCATTCAGCATGATACTTTCGACGAGTTCATGCATCTTTTCATCGTCCAACACCTTGAACGGATGGTCTTTAAACGGATGGATCCTCGCGACTTCAATCTCTTCGCACCCGGCAACCGATGGTACGCAAAGCAGTTCATCAACAGATTTCATTTTGATCTTCTGACCAACTCTTTTAACAGCCATGTCCGATCACCTCCTCCGTCAAAGTTCTGTACGCAGTAGCAGCTTTACCTTTCGGATCATACTGATAAATACTGGAACCTTCAGCACTGATCTCAGCTGCCCTGACCGAAAGCGGGATCAATGTTTCAAATACTCTGATCTGGTCTGAATAAGAATCCACCACAAGCTGAGAAATATCTCTCGCATAATTCGTTCTGGAATCAACCATCGTAAGCAAGATTCCCTCGATACGAAGCTTCTTATTAAGCCTTCTCTGAACACGACCAATGGTTTTCAGAAGCTGTTCTAAACCCTTTACCGGAAGATAAGCTGCCTGCACCGGGATAAGAACGCTGTCCGCACAAGCCAGGGCGTTTATCGTCAGCATTCCGAGAGACGGCATACAGTCAATAACGATGTAGTCATATTCGCTTTTAATAGCCTCTACAAAGCTTCTGAGCATCACCTCTCTGCTCATGGCATTTACGAGATTGATCTCAAGCGCGGACAATTCGATATTCGCCGGAATGAGATCCACGCCTTCGTCATGATGGATAATGGCTTCCGAAACAGAGAGTGGTTTTTCTTCCATAACTTCTGACAGAAGTGTCGCAAGAGTAACTTCCAGGCGATCCGGTTCCCGATATCCCAGGCTGATCGTCAGAGATCCTTGTGGATCCCCGTCAATCAATAAAACCTTCTTTCCTTCACCGGCAAGGCCGATACCGAGATTTACAGCTGTAGTGGTCTTTCCCACGCCACCCTTCTGATTTGCAACCGCAATGATCTTACACATACTCTTCGCCCTCCTTAGTTGTTGTCGGGATCGCCGTACATCACTTCGATGTACTCATCCAGTTTTTCAGTGTTTACAAGGCAGATACGCTTGATGCGATATACTGCCTTTGCTTCATTTGCTATCTCCATAAATGTGTGAAGTCCCATGGAATAAAGAACAGCACCTTCATCGTATCTGACCCATTTTTTCTTACCATCCTTAAACTGTGCCTTGTAACCATCAAGTCTTTCCTGCTTTCCGGGATCTTTCGATTTTCCTCTTTCCATATCAGTTTTCTCCTTCCTCGCCTTCGCTATTGTTTTCCAGGTACTTTTCAACCAACTCCAAATCGATGACAACTTTCTTCTTGATGCGGATATTAGCCCCGGCTTCCTTCGCCAGTTTCACGAAGGAGTAATAATTCATGGAGAACATCTTCGCACCCTGGGCATATGAAATAAAATTCCGCTTCTTGTCCTCAATGAGATGGTCCAAATCAGGACCCCTTCTTAATGTTCGGAGCAGTTCCTTCTTCCGCTCCTCTTCCTGTTCCTCTTTTGATCTTGGCATGATCACGAGCCTCCTTTTGAATGAAAAATGTTTACGAGTTACTCCCAAGCACGAAAAAAGGCACCTACTCTAGATTTCTCTAAAGTAAGTGCCTGTTAAAACCATCCAAAAGCTGTTCCTTGGATTGTCTTGGATACCTGTTTTTTTACTCATCCGGGACGCTTTACATCCCGGTCCGTGGTGATCCACGGAGCATTTTTCAACTCATACATGAGGCCTCATGAGACCTCACTTTTCGGCTCAGAAATCGCGACATTTTGCGTCTATCTGCCGTTGTCCATACTTGTCCGTAGCGTGACGAGGCGTGACAAGGAATGACAAGGAGCGTCATTAGGATAACGATTTTAACGTCGGGAAAAGCAAAACATCGCGGATGGCAGGTGAGTCGGTCAGGAGCATGCAAAGCCTGTCGATACCGTACCCGATACCACCGGTAGGCGGCATCCCGATCTCCAGTGCGTTCAGGAAATCCTCATCCGTATGCTGGGCCTCATCATCTCCTGCCTCAGCCAGAGCATCCTGAGCCTTGAAACGCTCTCTCTGATCGATGGGATCGTTAAGCTCAGAGTAGGCATTAGCCATCTCCCATCCGTTCATGAAGAGCTCAAAACGCTCCACATAATCCGGGTTCCCCGGCTTCTTCTTGGTAAGAGGAGAAATCTCGATAGGATGATCCATAACGAAAGTAGGCTGAACCAGATGCTCCTCAACAAACTCCTCGAAGAAGAGATTAAGGATATCACCCTTCTTGTGACGATCCTCGAATTCCACATGCTTCTCCTTAGCAAGAGCACGGGCAGCGTCTAAATCCTTAACATCATTCCAGTCAACGCCTGCATACTTCTTCACTGCATCGATCATGGTAATGCGTTCAAAAGGCTTACCCAGATCCATCTCAATCCCATTGTATACGATAGTGGTTGTACCAAGAACCTCCTGTGCCACATAGCGGTACATGTTCTCAGTAAGATCCATCATGCCGTTGTAGTCGGTGTATGCCTGATAGAGCTCCATCAAAGTAAACTCCGGATTATGTCTGGTATCCAGGCCTTCGTTCCTGAACACCCGGCCGATCTCGTAGACCTTCTCTAATCCGCCTACGATCAGTCGTTTCAGATAAAGCTCCAGAGAAATACGAAGCTTAAAATCTTCATTTAAGGCATTAAAATGAGTCTCGAAAGGTCTTGCAGCAGCACCGCCGGCATTGGCTACCAGCATGGGTGTCTCCACTTCCATAAATCCCTGACCATCCAGGTACTTCCTGATGGCGGTGAGGATCTTAGACCTCTTGACAAAAGTATCCTTAACCTCAGCGTTCATGATAAGGTCGGTGTAACGCTGACGGTATCTCATATCAGTATCGGTGAGTCCGTGATACTTCTCCGGCAGGATCTGCAGGCTCTTGGAAAGGAGGGTCATCTCCTCTGCATGGATAGAGATCTCACCCATCATGGTCCTGAAGACAAATCCCTTCACACCGTAGATATCGCCGATATCCGACTTCTTAAAATCCCCATAGGACTCTTCACCGATGGCATCCCTTGCCACATAAACCTGGATATTCCCTTTAAGATCCTGAATATTGCAAAAAGAAGCCTTGCCCATAACACGCTTGAACATCATACGGCCTGCGATGCAAACCCTGATAGGCTGCGCATCCATAATCTCGCGGCGCTCATTGTAATCCGCCTTCTTGGCCTCTTTCTCTGCCGCTTCATCCATACCCGTGGTATCTACCGGCTTACGGTCAGCCAACAGCTTAGTCTCCAGCTCCTCATAAAGGGCTCTTGCCTCATCGGTATGATGTGTTACGTCGTATCTGGTAATAGTAAAGGGATCCTTGCCTGCCTCCTGCAACGCAGAAAGCTTCTCCCTTCTGACCTTAAGTAACTGGTTTACGTCCTGTTCCTTAACCTGATTATTCTCACCCAAGATATTCACTCCTTTAATAAACTATCGACTCCCCGAAGGGAGTCGCAAAAATCAATCATTAATTTGCTCTCTGGATCTCAAGAACCTTGTACTTGATAACCCCTGCCGGACAATCAACCGAAACCTTCTGTCCGACCTTGGCACCGATCAGAGCTTTTCCCAGAGGAGCCTCATTAGAGATCTTACCGTCCAGGCTGTTAGCCTCGGTAGATCCGACGATCTTAAACTCCATCTCTTCCTTATATTCAATGTCAAGAATCTTTACCTTGCATCCGATGCTGATCCTGTTAAGATCAACCTCATCCTCATCTACGATATCCGCATTCTTAAGGATAGCTGTAATCTCTTCAATACGGGCCTCGATATCTCTCTGCTCATCCTTTGCTGCATCATATTCAGCATTCTCGGAGAGGTCTCCCTGCTCCCTGGCCTCTTTGATCTTCGCGGCTACTGCCTTACGCTGGTTAACCTTGAGGTCCTCCAGCTCGTCCTCCAGCTTCTTCAATCCCTCGTAAGTAAGGATGTTCTTCTTTGCTTCCATTTCATGACCTCTTTATCATTTCATATTATTCTGTATATTATAATGCGATAGAAAATAAACTCTTCTATCGACAGCGTGACTATTATATCGTAATAATCTATTACTGTCAACGAATTAAATGCGGCGTACTCCACACCTGTTACGGGTTTACGAACTCCTCTATCATACCCTCCAGCTGAGACAGCGACTCCATCTCGTTGATCCGCCCACGAAATGCTGCAGATCCCGGCATCCCTGCGGTATACCATGCAACGTGCTTGCGCATCTCCCGAATGGCTATATACTCACCCTTGAAGTCACAGAGCATGCGGCTGTGGCGGAGAATGGTCTCCTTCTTTTCCTCAAGGGAGGGTCTCTCCATCTCTTCCCCTGTCTCGAGAAAATGAAGGACCTCCCGGAAGATCCAGGGATTCCCCCTGGCAGCCCTGGCGATCATAACCCCATCCACTCCGGTAGTATCCAGCATCTTTTTCGCCGTGGGACCGTCCGTGACATCCCCACTTCCTATAACGGGAATGCCGACAGCTTCCTTCACCCGGCGGATCACATCCCAGTCTGCTTCTCCCGAATAAAACTGATCTCTTGTACGCCCGTGGACTGTGATAGCCGATACTCCCACGTCCTCCAGCCGTTTAGACAGTTCTACCGCCGTAAGATGATCCCCGTTAAATCCCTTCCTGATCTTGACGGTAACAGGCTTATTTATAGCCCTGACACAGGCCCCGGCTATCTCTGCCGCCAGCTTCGGATTCTTCATAAGCGCAGAGCCTTCACCGTTATTAACTACCTTCGGTACCGGACATCCCATATTCAGGTCCAATATGTCAAAGGGTCTCTCCTCGAGCCTGGCCGCCTGCGTCCCCATGATCTCCGGATCCGAACCGAAGAGCTGCAGGGAAACCGGCCTTTCCCTTTCGTCGATGGTCAGAAGCTCCTGAGTATTCCTGTTGTTATACATAAGGGCCTTGGCGCTTACCATCTCCATACATACCAGCCCTGCGCCCTGCTCTTTGCATAACAGTCGAAATGGCAGGTCACATACCCCTGCCATCGGACCTAATATTATATTGTTTTCAAGTCTTACGTTTCCTATGTGTAATTCCATTTGAAAATAATAATTGCTCAATAATTAAATCTTGTCTTTATTTTTTTCGTATAATATCTGAAGCCCCTTTAATGTCAGCAGGGGATCATATTGGTCTATGGCCTGTGTCTCGTTTACAAGGATGACTCCCAAGCCTCCGGTGGCAACCACCTTTACCCTGTCCATGCCGGCTTCTTTCCTCATTTTCTTAACGATATACTCTGTCTGACCTATCTGGCCATACACCAGGCCGGCCTGCATGCTGGATACGGTCTCCCTTGCCAGAATGCTCTCCGGCTTCTTGATCTCGATCTCAGGAAGCTTGGCCGCCTCTCCCCACAGGGCATTAGCTGATATCTGAATGCCGGGAGCTATGACGCATGCCAGGAATTCTCCTTCGGCAGATATAAGATCATAGGTTGTAGCAGTTCCGAAATCTATAACCAAAACGGGGCCGCCATAAAGGGCATATCCCGCTGCGGCATCCACTATACGGTCTGCACCGATCTGGGCCGGATTGTCCGTAACGAACTTGATGCCGGTCTCAGCCTCCCAGGTAATGATAAAGGGTTCCACATGGATATATTTCCTGATGCTGTTCACCAGGGAATGCATGATCTTGGGCACAACGGAGGCGATAACTACCGCATCTATGCTCTCCATGGAAACTCCTGTGCTTTCCACCATACTCCGGAGGATAGTCCCATACTCGTCAGATGTTCTGGGACGCTTGGTGGTCAAACGAAAAGACCCCATAAGATTCTTCTCTTTAAAGAGTCCCAGCGTAATATTGGTATTGCCCACATCTACTGCCAGCAGCATCTATTCTTCACCAGCCTCTCCCAGGAATACCACCCTGTAATAAGTCACTATGGCTTCAAGAAGATCCTTGTGATCCTCTCTCATCTTCTTGATCTTAAGATCGCTTCCTATCTCGTCAAACATGTAATCATCGTCCTTAACTCGTACCTCGAACTCCAGGGTTCCGGCCTCATCGAAGGTCAAAGTGATGACTCCTCCCACGTCCTCCGTGTATAGGACACACATAACCTTTAACTCGTCCTTTACCCTCTTGGGCAGATTGTCAAAAGCCTCATTCAGATAGAATTTCTTCTCGTATGCACTGGCTCCGCAAAGCACGATCTTGTCCTTTTCCATAAATGAATCCTCTCACAAACCGGCTTTTATACGTAACTTCCATCGGCAGCTCTTACGCTTACCTCGCCTGACATTACGAGCCTCAGATAATCACTCGTCTCAACCATCAACTCTCCATGGTCCGTGATCCCACAGCATATTCCCTCATATGCTCCCGCCGGGTCTAAGACCTTTACCGTCTTGTTCATATTTATTAGTCGGTTATTATATTCTGATTTAATATATAACAGTTTATTCTCCTCGGCAAATGTATCATAGAGCTTTTCGAATTCCGTCATTATAATGCTTATCAGCCGGTCCTTATCCTCTTCGGAAAAGTCAGCCCCTTCCATTCCCAAAGCCTTCATGGCTTCCTGAATGGATACGGCCTTATCCCTGATATCTCCCGGGAAACGGTCTCCCTTTACATTGATCCCGACGCCGATATATATCAATGCCTTATCTCCGGCATCAAGCCTCATCCCCGTAAGGATGCCACAGGCCTTCTTTCCGTTCAGGAGCACATCGTTAGGCCATTTGATACGGGACGTCAGGCAGGTCTCTCCCGACTTTTCCCGGATGATCCGATCCGTTGCCCGTGATACCGCAAGCCCCATAAGAAGCGTTATCATGCCGGCTTTTTCCAAAGGAAACTCCGGGCGCAGGATCAGGGTCATGTATATATTGTTCCCGGCCGGGGAATACCAGGTCCTATCTCCCCGTCCGTGTCCTGCCGTCTGCTCCTCGCTTATGACCAGGCTGCCATGGACTGCGCCTTCCTCTGCCCAGCGGACGGCCTCATCATTGGTTGATGTAAGGCTCTCATACTTTCGCAGGGCTCTTCCGCACCATCGGGTCTCCAACTTCAAGGCAATGTCCTCCATCAGATATTACCTAAGGTGGCTACCATCACTGCCTTAATGGAGTGAAGCCTGTTCTCGGCCTCATCAAACACAAGAGACGCCGGGCTTTCGAACACTTCCTCGGTAACCTCATTTCCCTTAACGGCAGGCAGGCAGTGCAGGAATATGGTGGTATCCTTTCCGGTCATGTCCATCATTTTCTTATTAACCTGATAAGGACGGAGAAGGGCAACCCTCTCTGCTGCCTTATCCTCTTCTCCCATGGAGCACCATACGTCGGTGTAAATGGCGTCGGCGTCCTTAACCTCAGCTATATCTTCGGAAAGGGTAATGGTGCTGCCGGACTTTTTGGTATATTCCCTGCAAAGCTCCACCAGGTCTTCCTTTGGCCACAGGGACTTTGGCGCTATGATGGCAAAATTCACCCCCATCTTGGCGCTGCCTATCATAAGGGAATTGGCCATGTTATTGCGGCCGTCTCCCACAAATACGAGCTTTAATCCTGCCAATCGTCCGAAATGTTCCTTCAGGGTAAGGAAATCCGCCAGGATCTGCGTGGGATGATAATCATCCGTCAGGCCGTTCCATACGGGAACTCCGGAATACTTGGCCAGTTTCTCCACCTTTTCATGCTCAAATCCCCTGAATTCTATGGCATCAAACATCCTGCCGAGAACTCTGGCCGTATCTTCAATGCTTTCCTTATGTCCCAGCTGTATATCGTCTCTTCCCAGATACTCGGGATGAGCTCCCTCATCGGTGCAACCTATGGTAAATGCACATCTGGTCCTGGTAGAAGGCTTTTCAAATATAAGGGCAACATTCTTCCCCTTCATGGTATCTCCGACTATGCCGGCTTTTTTCTTATTCTTCAGATGCTCTGCCAGAACCAGCAGATAGTCTATCTCTTCCGGTGTAAAATCCTTCAGCGTAAGGAAAGAACGTCCCTTTAAAGTCATCTTGTTTACCTCCTGTGTTCATCAAGTCAAAAATCGGCACGCCATCGGCGTGCCGATCCGGTAATTCATTATCTAAAAGAATACAATGGGTCCTATCACGATACCGTCCCTTGATCCTGCATGGGCAAAACCAATGGCGGATCCTACGTTACTGATACCGGATATGGCCTCCTGTGCAGCCTGCATACAGCCGGAATTGATGTATCCCGATGCGAGGTAAGCTCCTACCTTGCCCGTAACCGATGCCGGCGGGAACTGCCCTGCCTGATATATAACACTGTATACATCATTGGGATATCTTCCGCTTCTGACGCGGTTCATTACTACCGAAGCCACGCCAAGCTTACATTCGTAAGATTGGTTCCCGGCCTCGCACATAAGAAGGGCTGCCAGAAGGGTTACATCATCTGCCGATGCCGATACCGCCGCATTGACGGTCTTGCCTTCCTTCTTGGCCTTCTCCTTGGCCGCAGCTGCCTTCTTGGCATTCTCTTCTGCCTGGACTTCCTTCAAAGTCTTGGCTACTCCCAGCTCAAACTCAATGGATACATATTCTTCGGAGATGTATCCTTCCTTGTCACCGAACTTAACCGGTACATACCCGTTAACCTGTTCGGAGCTCACAGCCTCAAGCTTCTCTCCTTTGCCAACAAGACCCAGTATCTTTCCATCGCCGCCGGCTTCGGAACGGACTCTGATAGAGTTCTCATTAACCGTAGCTACATATGTTCCCTTTTCCTTGGCTAATTCTTCTGCTTCCTTGCCATATACCAACAGGTCATTTGATATAAATCCTTCTACGGAACCCGAAACGATCTTGGTCCATTTCTCGCCTTTTTCCAATATATCCGCAGCTCCGCCTTCAAACAGCTTACCTACTACGGCGCTGTCCGTGCTTGCCTCTGCCCGGACGTTGATGGAGCCTTTCTCTTTAGTAAGGCACTTCTTATCCCAGTCTATTCCCAGACCTTCCAGTCCCGTCTCTTCCTTGGGGAGTACGATCTCTACGGCCCCCTCTACAGGCAGTTCCCCTTCTTCCAGTATGGACAGGGAAAACGCCAAAGGCGTTCCTGCATTAAGGCTGGCAATAGCTCCGTCTTCAATAACAGATACAGTTGGCTCTTCCGTTGCAGCAAGAACAGTGCTCTTTACACTGACCATTCCCATAAGGACCATGGCAAGCGCCAGAATAAAGCACTCTATTCTACGTCGGTGTAACCTCATGTATGCCTCCTTTTTTAAATATTAAGTGATTCTTTACATTTATTACAGAAATGTTACATCGACATGATAACAATATAATTTAGTTTTGTCAAGTTTTTTAAAAAAAGTGCCCTGATTTGGGCACTTTTTTCTGAAACAACAAAAAAATGTCTGTCAATTATCTTCTTTGTCTTGCCACCTCATACATGATGACAGTAGCTGCAACAGCTGCATTTAAGGACTCTACCCGGCCTTTCATGGGTATCCTGATCAGCTCCGAAGCAGCCTCAGAAACCCGGTCGGATATCCCGGCTCCCTCGTTGCCGATAATGATGCCGCAGCCTCTCCTGTAATCAGGTTCGTCATAGGACCTCTCCCCTTTAAGATGGGCTGCATATACGGCAAGCCCCGCTTCCTTAGCCTCATTTACGGCGGCTCTTATGTCGGGAACATAGCAGAAGGGAATGCGAAATACGGATCCCATGGTGGAACGGATAGTCTTGGGATTATATATATCTACGGAATCCTCTGAAAGGACCACTCCCGTGATGCCGGCACCTTCTCCCGCTCTGATCATGGTGCCCAGGTTCCCGGGATCCTGAAGTTCCTCTATAAAAAGAAGAAAGGGCATCTCTCCGGACATGACCTCCTTCAGGGAGCAGCTTCTCCGGGCCATGATGCACATAACTCCCTGGGGGGTCTGAGTGTCCGATACATAACGAAAGAGGTCGTCGGATAAAACCTCATACCCGGCTCCCTTGAGTTTATCCGCAATCCCGGGTTCTTGACCGAACTGCTTCATAAAGCTTTCGGAAACATAGACCTCTTTGATCTCTTCTTCAGGCGCTTCCGCGAACATTCGGCGCCCTTCCACAACATAGACACCGGCTTCGTCTCTCTCTTTTTTCTTCTTGATCAAGGCACATAATTCCTTGATCCGGGGGTTAGATCTGCTTTCTATCATGATATGTACTTTCTATAGCGAAAGCATGCGGCTTACCTCATATTGATACTCGGAAATGTCCTTCTTCATCTTCAGGGCTTCCTCAATATCCAGATCGACGTACTGGCCGCTCCTGTATGCGATGATCTTGTTCTTCTTGCCTGCAACCAAAACATCTACGGCCAGGGCTCCCATGGTGGATGCGTGAACACGGTCCGTACATGTGGGATTACCGCCTCTCTGGAGATATCCCAGAATGGTGGCCCTTGTCTCTATGCCGGTGGCTGCCTCGATGGTCTTGGCCAGCTGGTTGGAATGACCTATACCCTCAGCGTTAACAATGATATGATGGGTCTTGCCCCTCTTTCTGTTGGAAATGATGTTGTTGATTATAGCCTGCTCATTGCCGTCATAGAACTCCGGAAGGAGGATATCCTCCGCTCCGTTGGCGATACCGCAGTAGAGAGCGATATAGCCCGCATTACGTCCCATAACCTCAATGATGCTGCAACGCTCATGAGATGAGGAAGTATCCCTGATCTTATCGATGGCGGACATGGCGGTATTGATGGCCGTATCAAATCCTATGGAATACTCGGTACAGGGGATATCCAGGTCAATGGTTCCCGGGATACCCACTACATTAATCCCTCTTCGGGAAAGCTGCTGCGCTCCTCTGAAGGATCCGTCTCCTCCTATTACTATAAGGGCATCAAGCCCATGCTTCTTACATATCCTGGCCCCATGCTCCTGGCCTTCTTCCGTAAGGAATTCGGGGCATCTGGCTGTCTGCAGGATAGTGCCGCCCTTCTGGATAGTCTCGCATACTGTGGTCACATCCATATCGATGAATTCTTCTGCAAGAAGTCCTGCGTATCCTCTCTTGATACCTACCATCTTGCAGCCTCTGGCTATTCCCACACGAACAACGGCACGAATGCACGCATTCATGCCCGGGGCATCTCCTCCGCTGGTAAGTACGCCTATGGTCAAGGGCTTATCCTTCTTCTCCATGATCTTCTCTGTCTTCTTTGCCGGTTTCTTCGTAGTTTTTTTAGCCGGTTTCTTTGCTGCACGTTCTTCCATGATCCTGCCTCCAGTCTATGTCTTATAAACCTACATCGGTTACTGATATCCGATCATTACCGTATCTGCTGCTCAGTATATCCTGTATCCCTGACTCCGCATCGACCCGCATTTCCGGGGAAAGATTCTTCATCTTCTTCCCCTCGGTGATGTAGATTGCCACGTCGTCCTTTCCGGGATACTCCTTAAGTATACCATATAATTCTTCTTTGTTATCCTCAAAATCTTTAATTGTATCGTATTTTATCCACAATTTCCTCCGTGTGTCCTCAAAGGGGGTGATCTTTTCGCATATTACCTTGCCGTCCTTTTCTTCTTCAACGGTTGCCCGGCCCTTTACAAAGACTTTTTTCTCCTCTTCGATAAAGGGGGCGTACTGCTCAAGATCCTTGGGAAATACTATGACCTCCACAGTCCCCGTCATATCCTCCAGGGTGATAAATGCCATTCGCTGGTTGTTCTTAGTGTATTTGTATAAGACGCTTGAAATGATCCCCCCGAGAACCACCTTTTCCCCATCCTTGACCGTGGCAAGGCCTGTATCCTCGTTTACGGCAAAATCCAGGCTGCCGGTGGTGGCTATCTTTCTTATCTTATCCGCATCATCTTCTAAGGGGTGGCCGCTGACGTATAATCCCGTTACTTCTTTTTCAAAGGAAAGCATGTCGGCCCGGTCGAATTCCCCTATATCCGGGAGCTTCAGCTCAAAATTCTTCTTATCCTCATCCCCCGCAAGGTCAAAAAGGGTCATCTGTCCCGTCATGGAGCTCTTCTTATCCTTGTTGACACTGTCAAGGATCCCTCCGTATACATACATCATCTGCTTTCTCGTACCCTCGAAAGTATCAAAAGCTCCTGCTTTGATCATGTTTTCTATCACACGCTTATTGATATCATAGTTGGTCATCCGGCGGATAAAATCTTCTATATTCCTGAAGAGCCCGTTATCCTCCCTCTCCCTGACGATGCTTGATATCATGCCGCGCCCCACGCTTTTTATGGCTGCAAGGGCGAAAACAACTGCATCATCTTTTACTGAAAATGTAACCTCTCCGCTGTTTATATCCGGCGGAAGGATCCGGATCCCCATCTGTTTCGCAGCCTGGATATATCCCGTTACTTTAGCGGTATTGTCAATAACGGAGGTCATCAGGGCAGCCATGTATTCCGTGGGATAATAGTATTTTAAATATGCCGTCTGGTAAGCCACAACCGCGTATGCCGCAGCATGCGACTTGTTAAATGCGTAATTGGCAAAGGTGATCATTTCGTCGTATATCTTATTGGCAACTGCCTCGGATACCCCGTTATTTACACAGCCTTTTACACCTTCT
This sequence comes from Lachnospiraceae bacterium, assembly GCA_017550165.1. Classification (GTDB taxonomy): domain Bacteria; phylum Bacillota; class Clostridia; order Lachnospirales; family Lachnospiraceae; genus SIG280. The sequence continues at coordinate 14,532 of JAFZQH010000038.1, forward strand.
TCTTCATTTCCGAAGACGAAATTACGCCTCTCCTCCTCCATGACCTTGTGCTTCTTTTTGGACATGGCGCGGCGCACCAGGTCGCTTCGCCCCATAGTGTATCCCGCCAGATCCCGGACTATCTGCATAACCTGCTCCTGGTAGACGATACAGCCGTAGGTCGGCGCAAGAATGGGTTCCAGCTGCGGACAGTCATACCTTACGGCATCGCTGTTGTTCTTTCCCCTGATATATGCAGGGATAAAATCCATAGGTCCGGGTCGGTAAAGGGCGATCCCCGCTATAACATCCTCCAGGCTCTTGGGGGAAAGCTCCTTCATAAAGCTTCTCATCCCCGCGCTTTCCAGCTGGAATATGCCCTCGGTCCTGCCGCTGCCGATATAGTCAAATACCGCCGGATCGTCATATGTCAGAGCTTCCGGGTCGATCTCGATGCCTTTTGAATTCTTAACATTTTTTACTGCATCATGGATAACCGTCAGGGTTCGAAGCCCCAGGAAATCCATCTTTAAAAGTCCCAGCTCTTCCAGGGTGGTCATGGTGTACTGAGTGGTGATACTCTCGTCACTTCCCTTGGAAAGGGGTACATACTCCACTACCGGCAGCTTACTTATAACCACACCCGCCGCATGCATGGAGGTGTGCCTGGGCAGGCCCTCCAGCTTCATGCTCATATCTATAAGGCCTTTGACCGTCTCGTCTGTCTCGTAGAGCTTTCGAAGCTCCGGGTTCATCCCAAGGGCCTTGGCTATGGTAATGTTCAGCTCCTGGGGGATCAGCTTGGCCAGCTTGTCCACGTATGAATAGGGCAGGTCCAGGACACGTCCCACGTCCCTTATGACACCCCTTGCGGCCATGGTTCCGAAGGTCACTATCTGAACCACCCTGTCTTTACCGTATTTTCTCACCACATAGTCTATAACTTCCTGCCGTCTCTCATAGCAGAAATCAATATCTATATCCGGCATGGTCACACGTTCGGGATTAAGAAATCTCTCGAAAATGAGGTTAAAACGCAAAGGCTCAATGTCCGTTATGCCCAGGCAGTAGGACACTACACTTCCCGCAGCGGATCCTCTGCCGGGTCCTACGGGTATACCATTGGTCTTTGCATAATTGATAAAATCCCATACAATAAGGAAATAATCCACGAATCCCATGGTATGTATGGTATCGAGCTCATATTTAAGCCGGTCTTTCAGTTCTTTCCCGGCATCGGGATAACGCTTCTCAAAGCCTTCATTGCATAGTTTATTCAGATACTCCCAGGCTGTATAACCCTCCGGCACATCGTATTCCGGCAGGCGCCTCTCTCCGAAGACAATCTCCACATGGCATCTTTCGGCTATCTTCGCCGTATTATCCAGGGCCTCAGGAATATACGGGAAGAGCGCCCTCATCTCCTCTTCGGATTTGACAAAGTACTGACCTCCCTCATATCTCATGCGGTCTTCATCGGATACCCTCTTGCCCGTCTGAATACAAAGCAGGACATCATGTGCTTCTGCATCTTCTTCATTGGTATAATGAACGTCGTTGGTGCAGACCGGAGGTATCCCCGTCTCCCGGCTGATATTGATCAGAACGGGATTAACCCTTTGCTGCTCAGGCATGCCATGATCCTGGAGTTCCAGAAAGAAATTGCCTTCCCCGAATATATCCCTGTATTCAAGGGCCGCCTCCTTTGCCTTGTCATTCCGGCCCTTAAGGATATAGGAAGAAACCTCCCCTGCCAGGCAGGCAGAGAGCGCAATGATACCCTCATGGTATTGGCGTAAAACCTCTTTATCAACTCTGGGCTTATAATAGAAGCCCTCTGTGAAGCCTTTGGATACGATCTTGCAAAGGTTCGAATAGCCTGTATTGTTCTCAGCAAGGAGGACCAAATGGTAATACCTGTCGTCACCCTTAACGTTCTCCCTGTCGAAACGGGATTCCGGGGCCACATAGACTTCACATCCTATTATGGGATTAATGCCTGCTGCCTTCGCCGCCTTATAAAAATCAATGGCTCCGTACATTACGCCGTGATCGGTTATGGCTGCAGAGGTCATCCCCAGCTCTTTTACCCGGTCAACATATTCATTTATCTTATTGGATCCGTCCAGAAGACTGTATTCCGTATGGACATGAAGATGAACAAAACTCATACCCTTTTCTCCCGTTACCCCTAAATTACCATTTATATTATCATACCTTCTATCAGACTTAAAGCCAATCAAACGCGGAATAATTTCATTTCAAGACTTGATTTGCGGCATAACTTCCCGAAAAACAGGGCTTTGAGCCCTTGCTACATTTTGTATGAATATTTCGGAATCTTCTCCTACGGTATATACGTTGATTAATATACATCATCCTAGTAAAGTATTACTTGGAGTTGTGAATCTTTTCAATTGACAGAGATAGCCCAGCCGGTTTACCGGTTTCTCTGTCGACATACCATCGCAGTCTGATTGGCAGATCATATGCCATTTATCGAAACTTAAGATTTTATTTGCTCGCCCAAGCTTTTAAAAATCGAGTGATTTTTCATAATTGCTCACCTCCGAAGTTTTGCTTGGTTTCGATATCACACTTGTCAATCAGACTTGCGAGGACCTCTTTATTATGACTCCTTATAGCATAAGGTAAGGTATTTTTTATTATATAAACGGCAAAAACTTAACTGTTTTTGCCGTTTATACTTTTCCTTTTCTAATTCTTCTTAACTCCCAGGGTTACTGCTTCTCCATTAATGTTCCATTCCTTAACGTATCCCTCTGTACTGCCGGATACAAGGGTTGTCGCCATAACCTCCGAGAGGATCTGCGCTTCATTGTCCTTGCAGATCTTGGTGATCCTGTCATTGCCCTGCTCGTAGATAGTTATCTTATCCATTACTTCAAAGCCGGCTTCCTTACGCATTGTCTGGATCTTGCTGATAAGCTCCCTTACAAAACCTTCTTCAATAAGCTCCGGCGTAAGAGTCGTGTCCAGAACTACCGTTACCACACTGTCTCCCTCGGTGGCATATCCTTCTGCCCGGATCATTTCAATAAGCAGGTCATCCTTTTCCAGATCCACGGCTTCGCCGTTTACTTCAAAATGAAGGACTCCCTTAGCGTTAAGTTCATCCATGGCACTGTTGCCGTCGACGCTCTCAAGGTAGGCCTTGATGCCGCCAAGGAGCTTGCCGTACTTGGGTCCTACGGTCTTAAGCTGAGGCTTGAAATTGTAAGAGGTGTATTCCCTTACATCATCCTTGAATTCAATCTCTTTTATATTGAGCTCATCCTCAATGATCTCCCGGTAGAAGGCCGGAAGCTCGAAGGGCGCCTTGATAAACATCCTTCCGATAGGCTGACGGTTCTTAATGTTGGCACTGTTCCTGCATGCACGTCCCATGACAACCACCTTGAGAACCGCATCCATGTTCTTCTCCAGTTCTTTGTCTATATGAGCTGCATCTGACACCGGATAATCACAGAGATGGATACTCTCCGGAGCAGTCTTGTCAATGGATCTGACCAGATTCTGATATATATCCTCGGTCATAAAGGGGATAAGGGGCGCTGCCAGCTTGCACACATTTACGATAGCCGTATATAAGGTCATGTAGGCATTGATCTTATCCTGCTCCATGCCCTTGGCCCAGAACCGCTCTCTGCTCCGGCGGACATACCAGTTACTCATATCATCCACGAATTCCTGCAGTGCTCTGGCTGCTTCGGGGATCTTATAGTTACCCAGGTCGTCATCTACTTCCGAAATGAGGGTGTTCATCTTGGAAAGGAGCCATTTATCCATAACGGACAGCTTGTCATAATCCAGGCTATACTTTGTTGCATCAAACTCATCTATATTGGCATAGAGTACGAAAAAGGCATAGGTATTCCATAATGTTCCCATGAACTTTCTCTGGCCTTCCATAACAGCCTTGCCATGGAAACGGTTGGGAAGCCAGGGAGCCGAATTAATGTAGAAGTACCAGCGGATAGCATCTGCTCCGTACTGCTCCAGCGCTTCAAAGGGATCTACGGCATTTCCCTTTGACTTACTCATCTTCTGGCCGTTCTCGTCCTGAACATGTCCCAGAACGATAACGTTCTCATAGGGTGCCTTGTTAAAGAGCAGAGTAGATTCAGCCATAAGAGAGTAGAACCATCCTCTGGTCTGGTCAACAGCCTCGGAAATGAACTGGGCCGGGAACTGCTGCTCAAAAAGGTCCTTGTTCTCAAAGGGATAATGATGCTGTGCAAAGGGCATTGCCCCTGAATCAAACCAGCAGTCGATAACCTCCGGAACACGGTGCATTTCTTTGCCGCATTTCGGGCATTTGATGGTCACTTCATCGATATAGGGACGATGAAGCTCTATTTTCTCTGCCTCGGGATCACCGGATCTCTCCGCCAGCTCTTTTCTGCTGCCTATGGACTCCTGGTATCCGCATTCGCATTCCCACACGTTAAGGGGGGTACCCCAATATCTGTTACGGGAAATGCCCCAGTCCTGGATATTCTCAAGCCAGTCACCGAAACGGCCTTTGCCGATGGATTCCGGTATCCAGTTAACAGTGTTGTTGTTGCGGATAAGATCGTCTCTTACCGCTGTCATCTTGATAAACCATGTATTGCGGGCATAATAGATAAGCGGTGTGTCACATCTCCAGCAATGGGGATAATCATGCTCGAAGTTGGGCGCATCAAAAAGCTTGCCTGCTGCATCCAGGTCTTTTAAGATCTGTGGGTCTGCCTTCTTAACAAAGGTTCCGGCGTAAGGCGTCTGCTCTGTCATCTCTCCCTTGGGATTAACGAACTGTACGAAGGGCAGGTCATAGTCTCTTCCGATACGGGAGTCATCTTCACCGAATGCCGGTGCAATGTGGACGATACCGGTACCGTCTGACATGGTAACGTATCCGTCACATGTTACGAAATGAGCCTTGGCACCCATCTTCTCCACCTCTTTGCCCGTGAAGTCAAAGAGAGGTTCGTATTCCTTGCGTTCTAATTCCTTTCCCTTATACGTCTCCAGCACCTCGTATGCCTTGATGCCCTCTTCCTTGTTCCCCAGCTTGCCCAGGACCGAATCGAGAAGGGCCTCTGCCATATAGTATGTAAAACCGTCTGCTGCCTTAACCTTACAGTAGGTCTCCTCCGGGTTAACGCAGAGCGCCACATTACTGGGCAGGGTCCAGGGTGTGGTGGTCCATGCCAGGAAGTACGCAGCTTCATCTTTTACCTTAAATCTGACGATGGCTGAACGCTCTTTAACCGTCTTGTACCCCTGCGCCACCTCATGGCTTGAAAGCGGGGTCCCGCATCTGGGGCAATAGGGAACTATCTTAAATCCTTTATATAGAAGCTTCTTGTTCCAGATTTCTTTTAAGGCCCACCATTCCGACTCGATAAAATCATCATGGTAGGTAACATAAGGGTCATCCATGTCTGCCCAGAAGCCTACGGTTCCCGAGAAGTCTTCCCACATACCCTTATACTTCCATACGCTTTCCTTACATTTTGTAATGAAGGGATCCAGCCCGTATTCTTCTATCTGCTCCTTGCCATCGAGACCCAAGAGCTTCTCTACCTCCAGCTCCACCGGAAGCCCGTGAGTATCCCATCCTGCCTTACGGGGAACCATCTTGCCCTTCATTGTCTGGTATCTGGGGATCATATCTTTAATGACTCTGGTAAGCACATGACCTATATGGGGCTTACCGTTAGCTGTAGGCGGGCCGTCGTAGAAAGTATAGGTCTCCCCTTCCTTGCGATTCTCCATACTCTTCCGGAAAATGTCGTTGTCTTTCCAGAATTTCTCCACCTGCTTCTCTCTGTCAACAAAATTAAGATCCGTTGATACTTTCTCGTACATGATAATCTCCACACTTTCTAATTACTATGATTGTTCCAATATCCGATAGGATATATTGATATATAATCTGGTCCTGGGATTGTCCAGGTCTATATGTATCAGCTCTTTTATCCTGTCCAAGCGATAAAACAGTGTGCTTCTGTGAATAAAGAGCTCCTTGGCTGTATGGACCGCATTTCTCTCGTTCTGCAGATATACCTTCAGGGTCTTATATAGCTCAGTCTCGTTCTTGTTATCATAAGCCTGAAGGATCTGTAAGCCCCCAAGACATACATGCTGTGGCGGGATGTCCCCGCATGCATTCTCCAGCATATAATCCAGCGCAAAATCTTCAAACTGGTGACACCACCTGGTGCTATCGCTTTTCTTCCCGTAATCATGGGCTATACAGGCCTGCCGGTAATAGTAAGGCGTCAGGGCAAAATTACTGTATTCATCGCTGACTCCCACTACGAAAAGGCCCTCTCTTATAATATATGCCATCTTCGTCATGCAGTCTGCCATGGTAAGTCCTGCCATGGTAAGATTGACTACGATAAGGATATTTTCTTCAAATACAAATGCATAGCTGCCGTCTATGCTGTTCTCTATGGTATTGCAGGTACTGATGGCCGCCATCAGATCAACGGTCCGGTTCTCCAGTCCTATCTTCATGCAGACGTAAGAGTCATAGAGATTCCACTTATTATAGCTTATGCGTTCCTCTATCTGCTCTACCGCATATATTCTCTGGTTAATGATATCTTTCAGGATGGTCTCGAAGGGTCTTTCATATCCTCCGGACACGATATTGTGACGCCTGAAAGCAATCTTCAATATCTGGGTAAAATACTCTGCAGCCACAAACTGTCCCGGTTTCATGGGGTGCTGGACCTCATTTATGCATAGCCTTCCGCTCCAGGATCCGTTATCATTCCACATGTTAACATAAAGGATCCGGTATCCCCTCTGGTTGGCGGAGAATATACTGGCCTTGGTAGTAGACAGGGTCTGAATGTATTCTTCATCTATCTTAAAATCATTAAGAAGCTCTGTGGATACCATCTGCATTCCCGTTCTGGCGTCCACCTCCCATTTGGTCATGCCTTCTGCCACTACGGGACACGCAAGGATGTAAAACTGATTATCATGAACAAACAGGGGATTCTTGAAATACTCATAACTGATATTACACAATTCAGCTATTCCCCTGTCCAGATTAAGTGCATTCTGAAGCTTCATGTCCCAGGCCTTGTTGGTATCCAGTACTTCCAGGGTCTCCATCAGCACGTCCACCGGGTCCAATGCTTCCGGCAGTACAATGCAGCAGTTGTCTCCCTTGTAGCTCTTTTTAAAGTCTCCCCCGATGACCACAAGGCATATTCCCTCGGGAATGGGCTTGTCCTTGATATTCTCGAATTCTGCTATATATACATTCTGCTCTTTAAGCGCAGTCGTATCGGAATACAGCCGGGCTCCCGTCAGATGCGGACTGTCATTGTTGCTGTTCATAAGCGTGACGCCCGAATGCTTCTCCTCATACGCATCCACGAGGATCTGCATATTTATCTTAAAGCCGAGACTTCCGGAGTTATCGTTCTTCTCTGTCCTCATTTGCTGTTTCTATGCCCTCTTTTGCCTGCTCTTTAGCAAGCTTCTTTGCCTGCTTCTTTGCTCGCCTGATGGTCTTTAATGCTACGCCCAGTTTAATGGGATTGCCATAACGGAGCGTTCCCATCCTGTATATCTTTGCTGCCAGGAATCCTGCCAGGAAGACAGATATCAGCAATACCGCAAAAGATACTATAACCTCCACCAATGTCACCGTCCCCAGAGCCACTCTCGCGAACATGGCGCTGTACGAGCTGATGGGAAGGAAGGATAAGACCTTGATGACTATACCGTCCGGGTTGGATAGCTGGAATAAGGTGGCGAAATACACTACCATTATCACCATCATTACGCCGGAAGCGCTCCTGCTTATGTCCTCCGTTCTGGATACAAGGGCTCCTATCGCCCCATAAATAAATGCATAAAACAGATATCCGAAGAGGCCGAACAGGAGGAATATTCCCAGCACTCTCAGCGGAATGTTAAGGAACATGTCAAGCAGTCCTCCCCATGCCTCTCTGTTGACCCTGTAGGTCAATACCGCTGCGCACAGGATCACGCTCATCTGGAAGAGGCTGGCTATGGCCCCTGCAATAACCTTGCCGAAGAGCAGGCTGTTGGGATTGGTGGTGGTCACCAGTACCTCCACCGATCGGTTGCTCTTCTCCGAAGTGACGGAGGTGGCTATCATCTGTCCGTACATGATTATCATCATAAATATAATGATGACCAGGGCGTAGCAGTACCAGTAGTTCCCCCTGGTGTCTTTGCCCAGGATAACACTCTCCGAACTGATCTCGGGATTAAGGGTTTGTTTGAACTGCTCAAAATCGATATTATTTTCAGATGCATATTTTCTGGCCTTGCCATAAGACAGCAGCCGGCCTATCTGGGCGCCTTCATCGGCGAACATATCGGCATTATATATGTAACTCTTGAAACTTGTAGGTCCTGTAATGACAAATCCTTTGTCCGCGCTGCCTTCTGAAACTGCCTCCTCTACTTCCTTCTCGGAACCGGCATATTGGAAATTGGAATATGCCTGTAGCAGCTCATCGGGAGGGAGATATCCCATCCGGTCGTATATGATCACCCGACTGTTGTCTGTCACGAATTCCCGGGAGGAAGAGCCCTCCTCGCTCCTGTTAAATCCCAGGTCGATAAACCGGGGAATTGAGAGTCCCACTACGGCAATAATGGCGATCAGGAAGGTGGTGATCATAAATCCCTTGCTCCTGAAGTATTCCTTCAGTTCAAAGCCTAATACTACCCTGAAGCTACTCATATTCATCACCCGCCTTTGCTACAAAGATATCACTTAAAGACGGCTCAAATACACCGAACTTCTCTATTTTGACGCTGGAGTTGAGAAGCCTTCCCAGGATACGCTCCCTGGTAACCTTTGGCTTCTGCTCAAGCACGAAAAAATTCTTCTTCTCTTTGTCGATCTTAACGATATCGCTCATCTGTGACTCAAGAACCTTCCTGAGTTCCGGCATGGAATAGTTATCCGATGAAAGGATAAGACGATTCTCGCCGTATTCTTTCTTGATATCTTTCAACCTGCCGGATACGACCACGTCTCCGTGATTAAGGATAACGATATCGTCGCAGAATTCTTCCACAAGCGGCATCTGATGACTGGAGAAAATGACTATCTTCCCCTCCGCTATCATTTCGTTGAGAACATCCTTCAACAACTGGGCATTAACCGGGTCAAGCCCGCTAAAGGGCTCGTCCAATATGACGATCTCCGGGTTGGCCACAAGGGTGGCGGCCAGCTGGACCTTCTGCTGGTTTCCCTTTGAGAGCTTCTCCAGCTTCTCATTCTTATATTCCGATATTTCTAGCCTATCAAGCCAATAGTCCACATTCTCCATGGCTTTGGTCTTATGAATACCTCTAAGCCTTGCCAGGTATACCATCTGTTCGCATACCTTTTTCTTGGGATACAAGCCTCTCTCCTCGGGAAGATATCCGATCCAATGATCCCCTGCCGAGAAGGGGTTGCCGTCAAGCGTGATCTCCCCGGAATCTGCACGAAAAACATCCATCAGGATCCTGATGGTGGTAGTCTTACCGGCACCGTTCCTTCCCAACAGGCCCAGTGCCGTTCCGCTTTCCGCAGAAAAGGAAATCCCGTGAAGAACTTCCGTATCTCCAAAACTCTTAACGAGGTCCTTAACCTCTAACAGCATCTATAACGTCTCCTTTACTAACACCAAATAACTCTAGTTATCATTATCCGCTCTTGACATCCGAAGCAGATCAATCTTTAAAGTATACAGCTTATCTGACAGGTCTACCGGAGTGATCTCCGGATTGATAAGACGGCGCGACTCTTCCTTAAGCGTCTCTTTCTCTTCCCTGCAAATCCTCTGGATCTCCATGACGGAAGGTGAATCGTATACACATTTACCGTCCTTGAATACCTGCACCAGAAGTTCCCGAAGCTTAAAGGTTCCTGTCTTTAATGTCTTAAACTTCCATGTCTCCTGGGCATCATATATCTTTAAATCCTCGTCCTCTGAAAAGACTTCCTCCTCCAGAGTGATAAGGTCTGCTCTTATCTTGCCGTCCATGTATATGCGGTAAATCTTCTTATTGCCGGGATTGGTGATCTTCTCGGGATTCTCCGATACCTTGATCTTGGGGATAAATTCCCCATCCGGTCCCATGACCGCTGCCAGCTTATAAACTCCGCCAAATGACGCCCATCCCTTGGATGTGATCATGTGGGTCCCGACTCCCCAGGATGTGATCTTGGCTCCCTGGGCATATAAGCTCATGATCAGGTTCTCGTCCAGGTCATTGGATGCGGAAATGATGGCGTCGGCAAATCCTGCCTCGTCCAGCATGATCCTTGCCTTCTTGGACATCAGGGCCAGGTCTCCGGAATCCAGCCTGATCCCGTAATTCTTCAGCGGGATCCCCGCTTCTTTCATCTCTTTGAATACCCGTATGGCATTGGGGACGCCTGAATTAAGGGTGTCATAAGTATCTACCAGAAGCAGGCAGGCGTTCGGATACAGCTGTGAATACTTCTTAAAGGCCGTGTATTCATCGGGATAACTCATGATCCAGCTGTGTGCATGGGTTCCCTTAATGGGAATGTCGAACATCTGCCCGGCCAGGACATTGGATGTTCCCACGCAGCCTGCTATAACCGCTGCTCTTGCCCCGTATATGCCTGCATCCGGCCCCTGTGCGCGTCGCAGGCCAAACTCCATAACCCCCGCAGATCCTGCCGCATGGCATACACGGCTGGTCTTGGTAGCTATGAGGCACTGGTGATTTAATATATTAAGCACCGCCGGCTCCACGAGTTGTGCCTGGGATATGGGGGCGATCACTTTGAGAACCGGTTCTCTGGGGAAAATAATGGTTCCCTCGGGAATGGCATATATATCTCCCGTGAAATGAAACCCTTTAAGATATTCGAGAAAATCCTCCTCAAAAATCCCCGTGGACCTTAGGTATCCTATATCATCCTCGTCAAAATGAAGATTCTCGATATACTCTATAACCTGCTGCAATCCGGCTGATATGGCGTAGCCTCCATGAAAGGGATTATCCCGGTAGAACACGTCGAATACCACGATATTCTCCTCGTTCTTATTCTTGAAATATCCCTGCATCATGGTCAGCTCGTACAGGTCTGTCAACAGCGTAAGATTACGCTTATACTCTCTGTTCATCCTTTTTACTTCCCTTCGCGCGTGTGCTCATTTTCGAGATGTCAAAACTAACTAATAGGATACCATACAATCCCTTTAAATTCAATGATAGATTTAGTTCCGCGGGGCTACTTTGTAATGGAAATTAATGCAAACTAAAAGCGGGGGATCATCGTCCCCCGCCGGTATCTTGTGATCATCAGTCTTCGTCATCTATGGTGTGAGCCCGCTCCTGCATCTCCTGTATCTCGGCATATGCTGAGTACATGGGCTTCACGTCTGATTTTCTGAAATGTCTGTCTACATAATTCTTCGTGATCTTCATTACAATGGGTGACAGGGTGATAACACCTATAAGGTTGGGTATTGCCATAAGTCCGTTGAATGTATCGGACAGATCCCATGCAAGCTCCAGGTTCATGGTAGATCCCACGAAAATGAATATAACGAATATCACCTTATATACGGTAGTCGCCCCGGTCCCGAAGAGATATTCAAATGCGGTGGATCCGTAATGGCTCCAGCCCAGGACCGTTGAAAATGCAAAGAGCAGAATGGCAAGGGCTATAAACATGGGCCCGAACTGTCCGAACACGCTTCCGAATGCGTGTCCGACCAGGGCTGATCCTTTCTCAGGAGTAAGGACCGCTCCCGTGTTCAGATCCACAAGGCCTGATGTAAGGACTACCAGGGCTGTCAAGGTACATACTACGATGGTATCGGCAAATACCTCGAAGATTCCCCACATTCCCTGTCGTACAGGCTCTTTAACGTTTGAAGAGGAATGTACCATAACGGAAGAACCAAGTCCGGCCTCATTGGAGAACACGCCTCTCTTCATTCCCCATGTAAGGGCCATCTTGATGCCGCCGCCGACTATTCCGCCGCCGACTGCCTCCATGGCAAATGCTCCTTTGAATATGGCTGCAAATGCGGGGCCTATGGATCCCGCATTACATACTACCACTGCAACGGCTCCGATGATGTATGCCACTGCCATAAAGGGAACCAGCTTCTCCGTAACGGCTGCGACTCTCTTTAATCCGCCGATTATGATGAATGCGGCTAATGCCGTAAGCACTACTCCCGTAGCTATGGGTGATACGTTGAATGCTGCGTTCATATTGCTGGCTATGGAGTTAACCTGGCTCATATTACCGATACCAAAGGATGCGATAACGCAGAATACGGAAAAGAGTACTGCCAGCACTGCGCCTAATCCCTTACATCCCGGCTTGGAACCAAGTCCTTCTTTCAGGTAATACATGGCGCCGCCTGCCCATTCATCCTTGGAGTTCTTCTTTCGGTAGAATATACCGAGTACATTTTCGGAATAGTTAGTCATCATTCCGAAGAAAGCCACGATCCACATCCAGAAGATTGCTCCCGGACCTCCGAATATGAGGGCTGATGCCACTCCCACAATATTTCCCGTTCCGATGGTGGCTGCAAGGGCCGTACAAAGGGACTGGAACTGGGATATGGACTTATCGTGCTCCCCGGTATGCTCGGTTATGTGCTTCTCGGTAAAGATGGATCCTATGGTGTTCTTAAGCCAGTGTCCTATGTGGGATATCTGGAACACCTTGGTCAGAAGGGTCATAAGGATTCCGGTTCCGATGAGCAGCACCAGCATGGGGATGCCCCAGACGAAGTCGTTGACTGCGCCGTTGACTTGTGTGATGGTTTCGATCATGGTCTTTCTCCTCTCTGTTCTCTAGTTTTCTCTATTCTAGTGACGCTCGCAAAGAATAGATTCAACGAAGTGACGCTCTCGCTCCGTTGTGAATCGTTGCGGTTCTAAGTTCACTCAAGCTAGTAGGATATATTATATACCATTTCTTCCGTTCACTAAGAACCGACGTTCACAAAGGCACTTCTTTTGAATTATTCTTTGCTCGCTGTTATTAGCAAATTATGACTCTCTTGAATACTTTCTTTCCCTTTTTGACTACAACCCCTGAGAGGAGAGCCTCCTTGGTGATCTTGTAGTCGATGGAGGGGACTTTTTCGTCGTCGACTGACACGCCGCCCTGCTGGACCAGGCGTCGTGCGTCGCTCTTGCTGGTGGCCAGGGCTGCTGCTACCAGAAGGTCGAGGATTTGGATGCCGTCGTCGGGAACGTCTGCTTCCGGGATCTCGGCCTTAGGCATATTCTCGGCATTGCCGCCGCCCGCAAAGAGGGATCTGGCTGTTTCTTTTGCCTTGGCTGCCTCCTCTTCCCCGTGTACCAGAGCGGTAAGCTCGTACGCCAGGATCTCTTTCTTCTCATTTATCCTGGAATCTTCCCACTTCTCCATGTCTTCGATCTGGTCTAAGGGCAGGAATGTGAGCATCTTTAAGCATTTGATAACGTCTGCATCTCCGACATTCCTCCAGTACTGGAAGAACTCATAGGGTGATGTCTTCTCCGGATCAAGCCATACCGCGCCTTTCTGGGTCTTGCCCATCTTCTTTCCTTCTGAATTAAGGAGAAGGGTTATGGTCATGGCATATGCGTCCTTACCCAGCTTACGCCTTATAAGCTCTGTTCCGCCCAGCATGTTGGACCACTGGTCATCTCCGCCGAACTGCATGTTGCAGCCGTAACGCTGATATAATTCATAGAAATCGTAGCTCTGCATGAGCATATAGTTAAACTCAAGGAAGGATAAGCCTTTCTCCATCCTCTGCTTGTAGCACTCAGCACGGAGCATGTTGTTAACACTAAAATGAGGTCCGATCTCTCGGAGGAAATCAACATAATTAAGGTCTAAAAGCCAGTCGGCGTTATTGACCATCAAGGCCTTGCCATCGGAGAAATCGATAAATCTCTCCATCTGCTTCTTGAAGCAGTCGCAATTATGCCGGATAACCTCCTTGGTCATCATGGTCCTCATATCGGTCCTGCCGGAGGGATCTCCGACCATGCCGGTGCCGCCCCCTACCAGGGCGATGGGCTTATTCCCCGCCATCTGCAGTCTCTTCATCAGGCACAGGGCCATGAAGTGTCCTACGTGAAGCGAATCCGCCGTGGGGTCAAACCCTATATAGAATACGGCCTTGCCGTTATTAACCAGGTCTTTTATCTCTTTCTCATCTGTAAGCTGGGCAAGCAGTCCTCTTGCCTGTAATTCTTCAAAAATCTGCATTCTACAATGCCACCCTTTCCTTATGATAAAATGGTCCCCTGTCTCTTCAGACAGAGGACCGCCTTTGGTCATTGTATCAACATCGCTTTTGAAAATCAAGGATAATATACCACAATCTTTACGCGGATTGTATGAACCCTCCGTGCGCCCCGATGTTCCATCGGGGCATATTATACCACATGAACTAAAAAAGTAAACATTTATTTAACCTGTATGGTCTGGGTCAGGCTAACGCTTTTTGCCTTGTAGTTGGTGTTACCGGCTGCTGTTACCCGGAACTTGACTTTGTATTTGCCTTTGGGAAGTTCCTTGGGTACGGTTATGCTGCCGTTTGTGATGTTAAATAATACCTTGTCGCTGGAGCCGGGAAGGAGCTCATAAGAGATCTTTCCCTGCTGCTTGGTTATTCTGGCAACCTTCTTTATCTTATAGGTCTTGGGCTTTGCTTTGATATCGGAGGCTTTTACAGTGATAGTCTTCTTAATTCTCTTTACCGTCAGGGGGTTGGCAGCCTTTTTGATGGTATAGGTGGCAGTCCCCTTCTTTCCCTTATATGTTCCGCTCTTAACGGTAAGGGTTACGGTGTATTCCCCGGCCTTCTTTACCGTCTTTGGTGAATAGGTGAGCTTGTAATCCTTAGCCTTGAGGCTTACTTTCTTTCCCCCGTAACTGATCCTCTTAACCTCAATCTTGGGAGTCTTTCCGTTATAGGTCGAGGAAGTCTTTTTCAGGGTCACCTTCAGTTCATCCGTTGGTTCAGGTTTTTTGTTGCTCTCCCAGTTAGCCGTATAGGTACGGTCCCCGGTACTTCCCTTAGGGATCGTGACATTTTTAGTCAATCCCGTAAGGTCCGTTCCGGTCCAGCCGGTAAAATCATAACCCTCCCTGACCGGGGTCCCCAGCTTTATATCATCATCCATCAGAGTATAAGTAGCCGGTGTTCCGGGAGGCATAACACCACCCTTGGGATCGCAAGTTATGTTGTAAATAGGAACTATCGCAAGCTGCTCACTAAATCTTTCAGTTCCATCCACAGAGTTTTCTTTCAGAATAGCGTCCGGAACAACAGTCCATCCCTCATCAGAATATGAATAGTTCTTGTGGGGGTACTCTAAGCCAAAATCGATTTTATAGTTGTCGTTATCATAAAGAACTCCATAAACTGCATTGCCCCCGGGAACGGATATTTCAACATCACCGCCACTGAAGAGCGTCTTACCATTAGCTCTGATTCCAAAATTGTGAGCTGTTATTTTGGTATGGCCTCCGAAAATAAATAAATCTGTATTGGTTGATATTCCATTGGTGTTTTTTCGATCAATAGTCAATTTGACATTTTTTCCGATAATGATATCGTTAGCAGTCTCGATCACTTTTTCCTTTATATCTGGAACATTACTTGATTCTGTAAATATTAATTCATTTTCTGTTTTTCCTTCCCCGGTAATATTAAGTATTGTATCCTCTCCCGTTACTGAAATACTTTTAACCGCAGCGGTTGCTTTACAAGTGTTTCTTCCCTTCACTCTCAGGTTTAAAACCCCGTAATTTGGAGTACCGACATAAAGCAAGTTTCCTCCGCCTGTATAATGCACGTTATCAAGTGTGAGATTTATCTCATCTCCGGCTTTTATTGTGTTCGATTTAATTGTGATTTCATGGCTTGTCTGTGCCGTCTCGGACTTGTCTTTCATGCTGATGGTGTAGCTGCCGGGGGTATTGATAATGACCTGCTCCCCATCGTAAGTAAACCCACTATTCGGGTCTGCCGAATCCGTTCGTACCACTTCAAATCCTCCCTCTTTTGAGAGCGCAAACACATCTCCGCTGATCATCCCAAAGGAAAACAACAGCACGCCTGCCAGCATCATTAATCCGATGCGTAATCTCTTCCCACTCAAAAACAACTCCCTTGCCATGTGGTCAATACCTCCCCTCATATCATATGATCATATAATAGATTCCTTATGCCTAGAATACTACCATATCCCCTTACGATTCACAATGCAGTATCCGGCAGTTTCCTTACTGCTTATGAAATGCTACGTGTTGAGGAAAAAAGTATAGGTTATGAGTATGTGCAACTTCCTTCCGGACTGTATGGCAGTCAGATCATTGTTGTGTTATGATGACAGTGTCCATATTGATCGCACCGGAATGAAACATTGCTGTGAAAGGAGAATACCTTTATGCCTGAGATAAGAGGGATTAAAAGAATAATATGCGCATTTCTGATCCTTGCTATGTCCGGCCTGATGTTTACAGGCTGCGATATAACAAGGGAGTTAAGGACGCACTATACAAAGGAAGAAGCCGAGGAAGAAATGAAGACCGGAGCGAAAAAGATGGAGGAATGGATAGGTGTAAACTGTCCGAAGGGAAAGGTTATATCCATGGAGAACAGCTTCTGTCAGCTTACCGGCGGACCCATATTCCTGTCAGGTTTTGTAGAGGGAGAATTCTCAGACGGCAGGAAAACCTACGGATACCTGATGAATGTGAAGAAAGGGGACCTGTATCTTGACCCCGGGAAAAAAATGAGACAGGAGTTTTATGATGAATGCAGCACCCTTATAAAAGAGAGTCTCGGAGTGGGTGAACTGGTCATGGATAAGAATGGATACAGCAATATGTCATTCGTGCTATCAATGGGAGCGGAAGATAGTATCATAAATAACAAAGCTGATAAACTGGGAACCAAAAAAGACGACGCCCTTAAGGAAGGTGCAATGAACTCGTGGTTTTCCAAAGAAGAGAAAATCATGCATCTGCCGGTCTCTCTCGTGCTTTCCGCCGGAAATGTGCGGGATTATGTCAGGGATAAGGACCGAAAAGATCTGATCCTAGTCACGATAAATGCTTATGTACCCGAAGGAACCGATCTGTCGCGTTTTACGGTTAAGAATATAGAGAGAATTGAAAAAGATCACGGCATATATTTTAAGAGACTGATCTTAAATACAGACAAAGAGAGCATGGATCTCAGCCAAAACGGGGACGAAAGAAGCGTTTCCCTATCAAAGAATTAATCGGCCTTTAAAATCGTGTTTTACTTTATAAGAGAGGTGGCGTCCTGCGACGCCACCTCTCTTTCTTTATTTAACCTGTATGGTCTGGGTCAGGCTTACGCTTTTTGCTTTGTAGTTGGTGCCTCCGGCGGCTGTTACCCGGAACTTGACTTTGTATTTGCCTTTGGCAAGTCCCTTGGGTACTGTGATGCTGCCGTTATTCGTGTTAAATATTACCTTATCGCTGCTGCCGGGAAGAGCCTC
>JAFZQH010000039.1 GCA_017550165.1 Lachnospiraceae bacterium
AGCTTGCGCAGGAGAATGCCATAAGGCTACAGGATGGTGAATTTTCTTTGGATTATTGTTTGGATCTGTGTGATGAGGTCTGGGGTAATCTGTGGGAATGAGAGCTAAAAACTGCTGTTATATTCAAAACCATTAGCCGGTATAACAGATGGAATTCCCAAAAACAAGGAACGCAGCCAAAGCTGCGTTCTATATATTATACCATAATATACCGGGCAAGAACTGAAACGACTTGCGTCACATAGCAGAACACATAACAGTTGATTGCAAAGGGTCATAATTCCGGAAGCCCGGAATTGAATGTGGGCATGAGCTGAAGCTTAAACAGATTCTGTGCATGTTTTCGGTCGATCAGCTCCTTTGTGGCCTGATCTTCAATTACTCCCTCTCTAATATATCTGTCAAGAACGGCATAGGTGAAGCCCAGATTGTCCTCATCTGTTTTGCCGCACAGTCCGTCAGAGGGTGCCTTGTCAACAAGATGTACCGGTAAACCCAGCAGACGTCCTATCTGTTTTACCTCGGTAACGGTAAGATGGGCAAGAGGGCTGAAATCACCTGCTGCGTCTCCGTATCTGGTGCTGTATCCCACCCAGTCTTCTGAAAGATTACAGGTGTTTGCTACGCGGCCGTTATGACACTGGGATATTGCATATACCGTAGACATGCGTATTCTGGGAGGAAGATTGATCCTTGACTGATCGGTTACATTTATATTCTTGTCATCCATCTCTTTAAGGATTTCAGATACGGATCCCGAAATATCAATAGTATAGTTCTTAATGCCCAGATGCTCCACAACCTCTATGGAATCAGCTATATCGGCCTGGGTTCCGTTGGGCATAAGGACTCCTATCACTCTGTCTTTTCCCAATGCTTCAACACACAGGGCAGCCGTTACGGTTGAATCCTTGCCTCCGGATATGCCTAAAACAGCAGGCGAATCGGGTCCGTTCTTAATAAACCAGTCCCGTATCCATTCTGTACAATCCATCATAGTCTTTTCTGCGTCAAAAGTATACATGGCAGTTCTCCTTCTACTACTATATATTTATGGTTAATATTCCTAACATCCAGCTAGGATGTTATCCATCTTGTTGCTTAAGCTGTAGAATGAGTAGGGCAATAGGTCTGGCCGTCACCTCCTAGAACCTTGCGTTCGTAATTAAGTCAGCCAACCAGCTCCTCATTCGCAGCATTCGTTTTACGCAGGTTGAACCTCCCGTTCGTGTGAAAGCGCCCAGTAGATTGAATAGGCAATGAGTAAAACTGGTATTGACCATTGCTAATAATTCTCAAAGGAGTTTCTATCATGATGAATGCAGTTGGTATCGACGTTTCAAAAGGAAAGAGCACTGTCACGATCCGCAGGCCCGGCGATGAGGTCATCCTCGCCCCTTGTGATATCCGCCATACCCGCTCCGGTATTGATGCCCTAATAAGTGAGATCAAGAGTCTTGACGGAGAAACTAAGGTGTGTATGGAATGTACAGGCAGGTACTATGAACCTATGGCTACCTGGCTAACAGATGCAGGCCTCTTTGTAAGTACTGTTAATCCCGTACTTATCAAGAACTTCGGTGATGATTCTCTCCGTGCTCCCAAGACCGATAAAGCTGACTCCAAGAAAATCGCCAGATACACTCTTGACCGTTGGAAGAAATTGAAGCAGTATGGTCGTATGGACGAAACACGTAACCAACTCAAAACAATGAACCGCCAGTTTGGATTCTATATGGATCAGAAGACCTCGATGAAGAACAATCTCATCTCTCTTCTCGACCAGACATTTCCTGGTGCTAATGACTTCTTTGACAGCCCTGCACGCCCTGATGGCAGCCAGAAGTGGGTAGACTTTGTCTACACCTACTGGCATGTCGATTGCGTGGCAGGAAGGACGCTTGACGCCTTTACAGAGCATTATCATAACTGGTGCAGTCGTAAGGGCTATAACTTCAGTGCAGCTAAGGCCAGGACTATCTATGATGTCTCTAAAGACCTTATTGCCGTATTTCCCAAAGATGAGGTGACCAAGATGATCATCCGCCAGGCTGTTGATCTTCTTAACGCCGCATCCAAAACCGTCGAAACGCTTCGAGCTAAAATGGACGAAACAGCATCTACCTTGCCTGAATATCCGGTTGTTATGGATATGAATGGCGTCGGTCCCACTCTTGGCCCTCAGCTTATGGCTGAGATCGGAGATGTTACCCGTTTCGAGAAGCGGGGTTCTCTGACAGCATTTGCCGGTGTGGATCCAGGTAAAAACGAATCCGGGCAATACGCGCAAAAGAGCGTGCACACCTCAAAGAAAGGATCTCCGCATTTAAGAAAGACTCTCTTCCAGATCATGGACGGACTCATTCAACGTTCTCCTGTTGGAGACGCTGTCTATGACTTCATGGACAAGAAACGAGCCCAAGGAAAGCCCTACTATGTCTACATGACTGCCGGAGCCAACAAGTTCCTTCGCATCTACTATGGTCGTGTAAATGAATACCTGGCATCGCTCGAAACTAACGAATCTGAATAATCGATAGCTATACTTATCATCGCAGACCGGCATTTATGGCGGTCTTGTTTTGATATCTTAAAATTCAACCTGTATAAAATTTTCAAAGTTCACATATTTCTGCTTGACTTTCTATTTGCAGACTTGCTTAAATATGCTTATATCAGTAATTTCGTAAAACAAGCCTTGCCATACAGTATTTTGAAAACGATGTGCGCCGCATATCCGCAGCATTTATGAGTACCTGCAGAAATTCAGGCAGGAATTCATCATACTTAACTTCCAGGACATGATATCCCAAGTCGCAAACCGGTCTGACCGGCA
>JAFZQH010000040.1 GCA_017550165.1 Lachnospiraceae bacterium
ATTTGACAACCCACTTCTTATCTGCTACTATGACCATAGTGATCGTGTCACAGATACTTGCGAAGCCTGTGACCGGGGGAGAACCGCTTGGTCTCTCCCTCTTTTTGTTAAGGAGTGTTTTATGTCCACAAATAATCAAAACTTAAGGTTTTATACTTTTGCGAGAACAGATGATTATATCGATGTATTAAATGATAAGATAAATTCATTTAATGCAGAAAACCGCATAAAACCTGAAGATGAAAGGGGTACCTCAGGGTACCTCAAAATAATCCCCTTCAGAGAAAAAGAAAAAAGCTCTGTATCCCTTGATACTAAAGCTTTTTCCTAAAAAATGTTTTGGATGGAGTAGACGGGATTTGAACCCGTGTCCAAAGATCTTTCCATTGTACTTCTACTATCATAGTCAGTTATTTATGATTCCCTCCGCTGCCCGGGGGCTGACACCCTGACAACTTCAGTAGCTTCATGATACGCCTATATACTCAAAGCTTTGTATATATCGTTTCCGGCGAAAGATGATGCCGGGATTCTGATGCGCCGGTGCATCAGGCCCGACAAGCGGCAGCCTAGGCTGCTGCTAACGCGTAATTATCGTCTGCGTTTATATTTAGGTTTGCGATTTGACGCATCGCCTGCGGATAGCTTCTCCAAATTCCGGATCCCTGTCGAAACCAGTACTACCCCTTATGTGCACTTTCCGCGAAGCGGGAAGTGTGCTAAGTAACATGCAAAGCATGTTACAGAATAAATTCTGGATTGCTTCGCAATCCTGGGCGGCACACTTCGTGCGCCACATAATGTGCACCTTCCGTCGAAGACGGGAGGTGTGCTAAGTAACATGCGAAGCATGTTACAGAACGGCCTGTAGCGTCCTACAGTATTATTATACCACCATTCACACAACCCCACAAGAACCTTACTTATAAGAGTGCTCCTCCAGCAATTTTGTCATTCCGTATTTCTCAAAGAATGTATAGCTGTCGCCATACATGGCGTTGGGCAGCACAATCCATTCGTTCCCGAATTTGTCCGCATACTTTTCAATAAGCTGCGCCCTTGTGTCAGCATTAAGGTCCGTTCCTGAAAATGCGTCTGTAAGGTCGTTAAGATTATCCCCCATGAGCATGGCAATGTGGTGAGGCGCAATCTTCGCCGTCAATGATGTCCCGGAAGAATTGCTTTCACGCTGACCGTTAGGAAATGCCTCATTTCCATTTGCAATTGCCTGTCTTGCAGACTCCTTACTGCTGCTTCCCGTGATCACGGGATCATTAACAATAAGATGCTGATCATCGATGGGGAATCCCAACTTTGTCATTGACTCGATGCTGATATCGTAGACCGTCTTGCCAAAGGCCTTATATGGCGTGTTCCCATCCTTGTCCTCGTCAGCCCTGTTGGTAACATAGAATACTTCTATCCCGTTGGCCAGACAATACTTGACAAACTCCACCGATCCCGGAGTCGGAATGCAGGAATCGCTCATGATAAATTCCGCATATGCCACATTGCTGTGGGACTTGTCCCTTGCGACCAGCCATGCATCATATGCTGATGCCTGTACCAGGGTATCATCGATATCCGCGACTACCGCCACGCGCTTTCCCTGATAATACATGGCATTAGCGCTTTCATCATATTTCCAGTCCGGCTCACCCGGATCCTGGCATTTTTTCTTCATATCGTCCACATTATTGGTAGCAGTATCAAAGGCCTGTTTCATGAGAGCCTTGCACTCTGCTGACAATTGCCACGATACACCGCCCACCATGAACTCGTCCTTGATGTCCGGGGCATAAAGGCCCTTCTCTTCCGCCGAGCCGGAAGAAACCACAGCTTGAGCAGCTGCCTCCGAACCGGACGAAGCAACAGCCTGAGTGCCTGTCTCCGTGCTTGAGGGCGCAGCCCCCTGTGATGCGCATCCGCTAAATACCACCACCAGTGCCAGCAATAACGTTGTAACCCCAATTACCTTCTTCTTCATCATTTCCTCCGTAAACTTAATTACAGCTTATCTTATTTTCCGGAAAGATCACCCAGCACATCGCAGAAATCAAATGTGGCGAAATAATCCTGCGGTGTCTCGGCGCGCCTGATCAGCTGTGCGCTTCCGTCGGTATGATAGAGGATCTCCGCGGATTTGAGCTTTCCGTTATAATTGTATCCCATGGCGAAGCCGTGGGCTCCGGTATCATGAATGAAAAGCAGATCGCCTACATTGATCTCCGGGAGCATACGGTCTATGGCAAATTTATCATTATTCTCGCATAATGAACCCGTCACATCATACTTGTGGTCGCAGGGGGCATTCTCCTTCCCCATGACGGTGATATGATGGTAGGCGCCGTACATGGCCGGTCTCATAAGGTTAACGGCACAGGCATCGCACCCGATGTATTCCTTGTGGGTGTGCTTCTGCCGTATGGCAGTAGTAACAAGCCCGCCGTAGGGTCCCATCATGAAACGGCCCATTTCCGTATAAATAGCCACATCGTTAAGGCCTGCCGGCCCGAATATCTCATCGTAAACCTTGTGGACCGACTCCCCGATAACCTTAATGTCATTGGGCATCTGATCCGGAGTATAGGCAATGCCGATACCGCCGGAGAGGTTGACAAACTTTAACTCCACACCTGTCTCCCGAACCAGTTCCACAGCTGTCTCGAAAAGAGTCCTCGCCAGAGTCGGATAATAATCATTTGTCACGGTATTGCTGGCAAGGAAGGCATGGATCCCGAAATACTTTGCGCCTTTACTTTTAAGGATCTTGAAGCCTTCTATGATCTGCTCCTTGGTAAATCCGTACTTGGCGTCTCCCGGATTATCCATGATGGAATTACTGATCTTGAACAGCCCGCCGGGATTGAAACGGCAGCTGATAGTCTCAGGGATCCCCACCAGCTTGTCAAGCACTTCTATATGTGTGAAATCATCCAGATTGATGGTAGCACCTATCTCATTTGCGTAAATGAACTCGTTATCAGGCGTTGCATTTGAGGAAAACATGATATCCTCACCGGAAAATCCCAGTGCGTGAGCCTCCATAAGTTCTGTCAAAGACGAACAGTCACAGCCGCAGCCGTATTCCTGCAGGATCTTGATAAGAAAGGGGTTGGGGTTGGCCTTCACCGCGAAAAACTCTTTAAAACCTTTATTCCACGCAAATGCCTCATTTACCGCCTTGGCATTCTCCCTGATTCCCTTCTCGTCATAGATGTGGAAGGGAGTAGGGTACTTCTCCGCGATCTTCTCTAATTCTTCTTTCGTAATAAAAGGCAGTTTCTTCATCTTTTTCTCCTCAATGTGACAAAAGGACCGTCCCCCTGTCACATCCTCATCTCTCTTCTCTGAAGTAGTTGATACCGCAGCTTGCGGGCTGCGCATTATCCTTCCTCTGCTTAATGGAATTGGCCACCAGCACGATAGCCGTAACAAGGAATGGCAGCATATCATATATGGCAATGGGCACCGGCACATTCTTGGGAACATAATACTTGAGGATCCTGAATATACCGAACACCAGGGAACCCCATATGGCATTTACCGGTTTCCACGAAGCAAATATAACCAGGGCCACGGCTATCCAGCCTAAGCCTCCCACGCAGTCGCTTATCCAGACTCCGCCGGCCGTGATCATTGCCGTAAATGCGCCGCCGATACCGGTGATGCCGCCTCCGATAACGATATTGATATATTTCCATTTGGTGACCCGGATACCTGCAGCATCAGCAGCTCCGGGATTCTCGCCTATGGCCCGGACGTTAAGGCCGGTCTTGGTCTTATAGAAGTACACCGCCATGAGGATCGCGATGATAACTCCCAGATATACGAATATATTATACTGGAAGAGCACCTGACCCAACACCGGAATGTCTCCTAAGAGCGGGATCTTGATAGACCCCAGCGCGCTCGTTATGTTCTCCGGCAGCTTCAGGCTCTTGGTCGCTGACCTGGAGATCATGTAAAAACCTACAAAATTGGCTATGGCCACACCAAAAATGGTAAGTGTCAGTCCCACCACGTTCTGGTTCGCCATTAGCGTAACAGTCAGAAATGCATAGAGCAAAGCTCCAACTGCCCCCGCCGCAAATGCAGCCACCAGGGCCAGGAAGAGATTATCCGTTATATACCCTACCATGAACCCGGCGCAGGCTCCCATGGACATCATGCCCTCAACACCGAGGTTGATGTGCCCTACCCGCTCGTTCATTATCTCACCCAGAGTACCGTAAAGAATAGGTGTAGCAGCAACCACGGCAGCCACCACGAATTTGATCAGCATATCCATAGTTACTCACTTCCTTTCTTTGCACGACCCTGGAACTTATATCTGAAGAAAAACTCACATCCCATTATGAAGAACAGGATGATCCCCTGAAGCACAGCCGAGGAATCAGCCGAGATCCCCATATTGGATTCTACCACCCTGCTGCCCTTTTCAAGTATGGCAAACAGGGCTGAAATGATAAGGATGATCCTGGGATCTAAGCTTGCCATCCATGCGATTATGATGGCCGTAAATCCCACACCTCCCGCAACTCCCACGGAAAGAGTGGCGTCAGCTCCCGTGGCCTGGATCATTCCGCCGATACCGCAGATCCCGCCGCTTATGAGCATGGTCCTTATCATGATCTTCTTAACATTCATGCCGGCATAGGTGGCTGTGGCGCTGCTTCCGCCTACAACTGCCAGTTCATAACCCTGCTTGGTATAATTCATGTAAATGAAGACCGCCACCAGAAGGATTATGGCAATTATCCATCCGCTGTGGACGCCCAGGACCTTATCCAAGGTGGCATTGTCGTCAAATGTGGCGATCTTGGCAAATCCCGGTGAATTCGGATCGCACCACGGGCCGTCCCGAAGGAAACAGATGATATAGTAGGCTATATAGTTAAGCATCAATGTGAACAACGTCTCATTTGTATTAAACCTGACCTTGCAGAATGTGGGAATGTAGGCCCAGATCGCACCTCCCAAAGCTCCCGCAAGGAACATTACGATAACAAGCACCCAGTGGGGCCAGTCACTGTGAAATAGGGCGAAATAAGAGGCGAACACGCCGCCCATGATGATCTGGCCTTCAGCTCCGATATTCCAGAACCTCATTTTAAATGCCAGAGATACTCCGAGAGCTGCTATGACCAGGGGTATCATTATCTTCACCGTGGCCTGGATGGCCATGTTGCTCCTGAAACACCCTACAATGATGGTCTGGTATACCTCTATGGGGTTACATCCTATGGAGAGCATGAACAGGCCGCCGGCGATAAGCGCCAGCAGGAATGCAACGATCCGCAGCACCATGGCTTTCTTCGCAGGTATCTCGTCTCTCTTCACTATATGAAGTAGGGGTTCACGTACTGTCTTACTGCTCATATGCGCCTACCCCCTCTGCCAACTTCTTCCCGGCCATCATCAGGCCTATGTCTTCCTTTGTGACCTTCTTCGGGTCAACAATACCTACAACTTCACCGGCGCAGAGCACCAGGATGCGGTCCGAGAGAAGACGCATAACATCCAGGTCTTCACCGACATACACGATGGCGGCGCCCTTCATCTTCTGGAAATTGATAAGGTCGTATACCATATATGAAGAATTGATATCCAGACCTCTCACCGGATAGGCTGTTATAAGCACGTTGGGATTGGATTCTATCTCACGACCGATAAGGACCTTCTGAACATTTCCTCCTGATAACATCCGCACCGGCGTATCAGTATCCGGGGTCATGATCCCCAGCTTCGATACCAGGCGGTCAGCCAGCTCCTTGGCCGGCTTCCTGTCCACAAAGATCCCTTTATTATCGTTATATTTCTTAAGTAGCATGTTGTCGGTCATTCCCATGCCGGATACAAGGCCCATTCCCAAACGATCTTCGGGAACAAAGCTCATGAAAATGCCCATCTTGATGATCTCGGCAGGCGTCTTGCCCACGATATCCTCTTTTCGGTATAGCATGGTCCCTTCATTTGGCTTGATAAGCCCTGCGATGGTCTCGCACAGCTCTTTCTGCCCGCTTCCGGCTACGCCCACTATTCCCAGAACCTCCCCGGATCTTATGTCAAATGATACGTCATTTAATGCTCTTGAGCCATCGGGGTTTATCACTGAAACATGGTAAAGTTCCAGAACCTTTTCCTTGTTATCCATCTCGGGACATTCTATAAGAAGATCCACGGCGCAGCCCACCATGAGCTCCGTCAGGTGCTTCTCATTGGTCTCGGATGTATTGACGGTCTCTACGCTCCGGCCCTTACGAAGGATGGTCACCCGGTCACTTATGGCCATAACCTCATTTAACTTATGGGTAATGATGATAATGGCGTTGCCCTGTTCCTTCATACGGCGGAGAATGACGAAAAGACGCTCCGTCTCCTGGGGCGTCAGTACAGCCGTGGGCTCATCCAAAATGAGGATATTGGCGCCGCGGTATAATACCTTCATTATCTCCACGGTCTGCTTCTCCGATACGGACATGTCGTATATCCTCTTGTCCGGATCGATGTTGAAACCGTACCTGTCGGACAGTTCGGTGATCTCCTCCTTCAACAGCTTTTTGTTCTTAAGCTTCCCAGAGGTGCCGAGAATGATATTCTCTGCAGCGGTATATACATCCACCAGCTTAAAATGCTGATGGATCATACCGATCCCCAGGTCTGATGCATCATTGGGCGAGTTGATGCTGACCTGATTCCCGTCTATGAATATCTGCCCGGCATCCGGATGATAAATACCCGAAAGCATGTTCATGAGCGTGGTCTTACCTGCACCGTTCTCACCCAGGAGAGCCAGTATCTCTCCCTTCCTGACCGCCAGGTTGATATTATCATTTGCAAGTACGGTTCCGAATCGCTTGGTTATGCCCCTGCATTCGATGGCGTATGATTCATTTCCCATATTATTTCACTTCTACGTTCTTGTAATACCAGTTGATCTTACCGGTGATCTCCTCATCTGAAAGGGTCTTGCCCTCCTCACCGATCTTCTTGCCGTCGTTGGTCTCGATAACGCCGTCGAATACGTTGAACTTACCGTCTAACATATCCTTCTTT
Organism: Lachnospiraceae bacterium; assembly: GCA_017550165.1. Taxonomy (GTDB): domain Bacteria; phylum Bacillota; class Clostridia; order Lachnospirales; family Lachnospiraceae; genus SIG280. The sequence continues at coordinate 7,060 of JAFZQH010000040.1, forward strand.
GCTGCCTCGATAAGCTCCTTAGCCTTGGGATCGGCAAATGAGGACAGGTCTGACAATGTAACGAGACCTTCCTTCATTCCGCCGTAGTAGTTGGTTCCGTCCCATGTTCCGTCGATGATGGACTTAACGGCTGCTGTATAGTAAGCTCCCCAGTTCCACATAACTGAGCAGATAACTGCCTTGGGAGCGTCCTTGCTCATATCCGAGTTATATCCTACGCCCCATTTGCCGGCCTTCTCTGCTGCGGTCTGGGGTCCTGTTGTATCGCAGTGCTGAGCGATAACGTCACAGCCTGAATCGATAAGCGCCTGAGCTGCCTGGCTTTCACCTTCGGGATCGAACCATGAGCCTGTTACCTTAACATATATCTTGGCGTCCGGGTTAACCTTGGCAACACCCATTGCAAATGCGTCGATACCTCCTGTAACCTCTGCATTTGTATTATCCATAGCTGCTACATATCCAAGCTTATTGGTCTTGGTCTGCAGACCTGCTGCAAGTCCTGAAAGGTATCTTGCCTGATAGATCCTTCCGAAATAATTGTTGAAGTTAACACCGTTGCACTTATATCCTGTTCCATGAGAGAAGTATACTTCCGGAAATTCCTTGGCAAGCTTCTCGCACACATCCATGAAACCGAAAGATGTGGCGAAGATCACGTTGCATCCCTCATCGATACAGTCTCTCATTGCTGTCTCTATCTTAGCCGGATCGGTATCCGGAACATTGTTCTTTCTGATGATCTGTGAATCCTCCAGACCTATCTCCTTCTGCATAGCCTGAATTCCCACATCATGTGTATATGTGTATCCTGCCCCCTCAGCCGGGTCAGTGATATGGATAACCCCTACCTTTATCTTATCCTTTGCGATGGGCTTCATCTTGCCTGAAGCCGCTGCTGTTCCTGAAGCCGCTGCGCCTGATCCTGCCGCGCCTGAACCACTTCCTCCCGAGCTTGAACACCCTGCTGCAAAGCATACCAACATTGCCACAGTAGCCATGATACCAACTACTTTCCTCATTTTACTTTTTTCCTCCTAAAACTACTCGTTTTCATGATCTTTCGAATACGCACTTCCGAAAACCACCTAATAAAACTACCATACGGACACTTGTTCGTCAATAAGCCACCCCCTCTTAATAAAGAAATTATGTCGTGAATTAATCACAATAAGAAAAATAGTCATATTAGTAAGTAGACCTTGAAAAACAATAATATATGTGTAAAATAGTTTGAGGTATGATTTACACGTTTTATTAAAGGAGTATCACATGATCAGTGCTAACAATGTAACCCTGCGACTGGGCAAGACCGCCCTTTTCGAAGATGTAAACATAAAATTCACCGAGGGGAACTGCTACGGCATCATTGGTGCCAACGGCGCCGGCAAGTCCACCTTCCTGCGGATCCTTTCAGGCCAGCTGGAGCCCACCAAGGGAGACGTGTCCATCACTCCCGGGGAGAGGCTGTCCTTCCTCCAGCAGGACCACTTCAAATACGATGAATTTCCCGTGCTTGATACGGTCATCATGGGTAATCAGCATCTCTATGATGTCATGAAGGAAAAGGATGCCATTTACGCAAAGCCCGATTTTTCTGACGAAGACGGCATCAGGGCCAGTGAGCTTGAGGGAGAATTTGCGGAAATGAACGGCTGGGAGGCAGAAAGCGACGCAGCTACCCTCCTTAACGGCCTCGGCGTGGGAACTGAGCTCCACTACTCTCTTATGAAGGATTTGAACGGTAATGAGAAGGTAAAAGTCCTTCTCGCCCAGGCCTTATTTGGCAACCCTGACATCCTGCTCCTTGACGAGCCCACCAACCACCTGGACTTAGACGCCATCACATGGCTTGAGGAGTTCCTTATCAACTTCAACAATACCGTCATCGTGGTATCCCACGACAGATACTTTTTAAATAAGGTCTGCACCCACATCGCAGACATCGATTATGCCAAGATCCAACTCTACGCCGGCAATTATGATTTCTGGTACGAGTCAAGCCAGCTTCTTATCAAGCAAATGAAGGAAGCCAACAAGAAGAAAGAAGAAAAGATCAAGGAACTGCAGGAGTTCATTTCCCGTTTCTCCGCCAACGCTTCCAAATCAAAGCAGGCGACCTCGAGAAAGCGGGCATTGGAGAAGATCGAGCTTGACGAGATCAAGCCCTCCAGCAGAAAGTACCCCTTCATCGATTTCAGGCCCAACCGTGAGATCGGAAATGAGGTGCTCTTCGTTGAAGACCTCTCCAAGACCATCGACGGGGTCAAGGTCCTTGATAATCTTACATTTACGGTAGGTCATGACGACAAGATCGCCTTCGTGGGCGGCAACGAGCAGGCCAAGACCGTGCTTTTCAAGATCCTTATGGGGGAGATGGAGCCGGATTCCGGTTCCTTCAAGTGGGGGGTCACCACTTCCCAGACCTATTTCCCCAAGGATTCCGGCTATGAATTTGAAAATGATTACACCATCGCGGAGTGGCTCTCCCAGTATTCCGAGAACAAGGACGCCACTTATGTCCGCGGTTTCTTAGGGCGCATGCTCTTCCCCGGAGACGCGGGAATAAAGAAAGTCAAGGTACTTTCCGGTGGTGAGAAGGTAAGATGCATTCTCTCGAAAATGATGATCAGCGGCGCTAACGTGCTTATCCTTGATGAACCCACCAACCACCTGGACATGGAATCCATCACCGCCCTTAACAACGGGCTGATCAAGTTCCCCGGCGTGGTATTGTTCGCATCCCATGACCACCAGTTCGTACAGACTACCGCCAACAGGATCATGGAGATCCTCCCGGGAGGAACCCTGATCGACAAGATAACCACTTACGACGAGTACTTGGAAAGCGACGACATGGCAAGGAAGCGCGCAGTCTTCTCCATGGACGATGCTGACGAAGATAACTAAAAAGGGGGCGCTGCCCCCTTTTTTCTAACCTATACACCGGAATCCTGATAAAACTATGGGTTTATTAACGAATGGGATAATAATCATAAGTGCATTGAGCTAAATAATGGCATATATAATTAGCATACTTGTTAATGATCGAATCACATCCGTCATTAAACCAGCAGTTCTCCTTGTTCGTATAAGTATCATAGCAGCCGTTAGGCTTTCTTCTACCCCCGGCCACCTCGCTGATCGCATCGTCAGGCAACGACTCTATCTTAGAAGAAGTATTCTCCGTCTTCTGCTTAATAGCCTCAATCTGTTCCTCCTGATATGCCGAAAGATCCGCCTCAGTCACATCAAATCCCAGCTTGGCTGCGATCTCCGCGTATATACGGACCTCCTCCTTTTGGTCTGCCGGTGCCGCATAACTATTGATCAGTTCTGCTGCTTTGGCATCAGTTCTTGCTGCTTCCAGAAACTCTTTCACTTTTTCACTTGCCATGATCATTCCTCCTCATAGGCCATCATCTTAAAACAATAGGTCATTTTATACTATCTTTCTTCCTATAGGTTTTTCACCTTAAAATCCCGTTCCGCTTCTCTCCTCTGGTCCTTCTTGGCGATGTCCTGCCTCTTGTCGTAGAGCTTCTTGCCCTTAGCCAGGCCAAACTCCACCTTCACCAGGCTGCCCTTGAAATACACCTGCAGCGGCACCAGGGTATAGCCCTGCTGTGAAATCTTCCCCGCCAGTTTATTTATCTCAGACTTGTGGACCAGGAGCTTTTTCGGTCTCATGGGATCCTTATTGAAAATGTTCCCCTTCTCGTATGGACTGATATGAAGCCCGTTAATGATCAGTTCACCCTTGTCGATAGAGATAAACGATTCCTTTATGGAGCATTTGCCCATACGGACAGACTTCACCTCCGTACCGTGGAGGACGATCCCCGCCTCGTACTTCTCCTCGATAAAGAAATCATGATATGCCTTTTTATTATTCGCAATTAATTTTATACTGTCTTTACTCATTTTCTCATTCATAAGACAGGGGACGGTTCTCTGTCTTATCACACTAATTCGAAGTCGATGGTCCGCCGCAGCACGTCTGCTCCCGTCACCGTCACCCGGACCGCCTGCCCCAGCTTATAATGCCGGTTTCTTCGCTCTCCTACCAGTTCAAAGGCATTCTCGTTGTACTTATAGAAATCATCCTTCAATGTCATGACATGGACCATTCCCTCAATGGTATTGGGGAGTTCCACATACATGCCCCATGCGTTCATGCCCACGATGATTCCGTCGTACTCCTCACCAATGTGTCCCAGCATATATTCCGCTTTTTTGAGTTTCTCCGTCTCCCGCTCAGCCTCTTCAGCCCGGCGTTCCAACTCACTGCTCTTCTTGGCCACCTCAGGTAATATTTTATCATAATGACCGGACTTTTTCCCGTTCATTCTTCCGCGAAGACAATCCTTGATGATCCTGTGGATCTGCAGGTCCGGATAACGCCTGATGGGAGACGTAAAGTGACAGTAATACTTGGCCGCCAAACCGAAATGACCGGTACACTCTACAGTATACTTCGCCTGCTTTAGGGAGCGCAAGGTCAACCTGCTTATCAGACCCTCCTCAGCGGTTCCCTCGATCTTGCCCAACAGCTTCTGCAGTTCCTTCGGATGGATCTCCTCCTGAGCTGACTTAAGGGAATAGCCAAAATTATTGATAAATGCGGAAAGACTCCTGATCTTCTCGGAATCGGGATTATCATGGGTCCTGTACACAAAAGGCATCTCCTGCCAGAAAAAATCCTCCGCAACTGTCTCATTTGCCGCCAGCATGAAATCCTCTATGATCTTGGTAGCATCGTTGCGGTCGTATGGCTTAACCTCAAGGGGCTTGCCTTTCTCATCCAGGATGATCTTGGTTTCCGGAATATCGAAATCAATGGAGCCCCGCTTGAAACGCCGCGCCCGAAGCAGATCAGCCAGTTCCTTCATAAGCATGAAATCGTCAATGAAATCCCTGTATTTCTCAAGCTCACCCTCATCCGCCTCCGACTTTATGATCCTGTTAACAACCGTATAAGTCATGCGCTCATCAACATTGATCACGCTTTCACATATCTCATGATCAATGATGGCGCCTTTCTCATCGATGGTCATGACACAACTTAAAGTCAACCGGTCCTCACCCTGATTGAGGGAACAGATCCCGTTGGATAACTCCCTCGGAAGCATTGGGATTACCCGGTCCACCAAGTAGACACTGGTTCCCCGCTTTAAGGCCTCCACGTCAAGAGCGCTTGACTCCTGAACATAATTGCTGACGTCCGCAATGTGGACCCCGAGAGTGTATCTTCCATCCGACTTGGAAATGGTCACCGCATCATCCAGATCCTTGGCATCCTCACCATCGATGGTCACAGTCCTGAGGTCTCGGAAGTCCCTTCGCCCCGCCATATCCGCCTCGGAAACGGGCTTAGCCACGTTCTCCGCCTGTTTTTCCACCTTTTCCGGGAAATCATAGGGCAGATCAAAACCCTTGATGATGGCCAGAACATCGGTGCCTGCCTCATCCGCTTTTCCCAGGACCTCGGAAATGATGCCCTCCGGGTTCTTCTTTTCATCTCCGTAAAAAGTTATACGAACAACAACCTTATCCCCGGTCTCAGCACCGGCACAGTCTTCCTTTCCCACAAAAACATCCCTGGAATACCGGGGGTTGTCGGGGATCACGAATCCAAATTTGCCCGCCTTTTCAAAAGTCCCCACCAGTTCTTTTGTATTACGGGCCAGAACCTTCTTGATCCGCCCCTCGCGCCTCTTACCCCGGGAGAAGGGATTAAGTTCGAACAGCACCCGGTCTCCGTGCATGGCGGAACCTATGTCCCCGGCGGAAACATAGATATCCTCATCCATCCCTTCCACGCAGATAAAACCAAACCCTCTGGTAGTCGCCTCCAATATGCCCTCATTGGAAATGAGCGCCGCCTTCTTATACCGGCCCTTCCCGTTAACCTCGATCTTGCCGTCCGCCACCAGCCGGTCCAGCACCGCCTTCAGATCATCCCGGTCCTCCCTGGCCACACACAGCACCTCCGCCATCTCCCCCACCTTCATGGGGACATAGGCCGGGTCGCATATGAAGTTGTAGATCGTAGTCAGTCTCTTCTCGAGAATCTTATCGTCCATATAAGTAATTATACACTTTCTCGCAGAATTATGTTCTCATATTTTAGTATAAATAGTGGCGACAGATAATGTGTTCAAAAGAAAGGTCTTTGGGAACGTCGGTTCTTAGTGAATCCGAAGGATGAACTTAGAACCGCTACGCTTCAAAACGGAGCGAGAGCGTCCTTTCGTTGAATACATTATCTGTCGCCACCATTATCCGTAACTAAAACAAAAGGTACCCCTCGCAGGGTACCTTAACTTCTTATATCACCTTAAGATTCAATAGAATGGAAATAAGGAAGAACAACACCACCAGCACCCTGGTCAATGTCACCAGCTTCCCTTCCATCGACCTGCTCTTATTCTTACTCCAATACGAATCAGCGGATCCACCCGCCATGGCACCCAAGCCAACCTGCTTGCCTTCCTGCATCAGAATGATAACGGAAACGACAATGCAGTCCAATATCAATAATACAGTCAATATAATCCTTAAAACGCTCAATGCGCACACCTCCGTATAACACAACAATAATTAATCCTTAACACTTACAACGAAGAACATTCTAACATACATAAGTGCATAACGCAATAGCAAATTACGGTTTCACAAGCCTACGCAGTGTATCAAAGAGCAGATCCGGTTCCACCGGCTTGGTAAGATGGGCGTTAAGGCCGGCCTGGAGGCTCCTTTCCACATCTTCATCGAAAGCATTTGCAGTAAGGGCGATAATGGGGATAGAATCGGAATCGGACCGGCCCATTCCTCTGATAATCCCTGTTGCAGTGATACCATCCATCTCAGGCATACGCATATCCATAAGGATAGCGTCGTAGTAGCCCTCCTCTTTCTCAGCGTACATATCCACGGCCACCTTACCGTTAACGGCCACGTCTACCTCCACTTCTCTCATCTGGAGCACCATTGTCATGATCTCCGCATTGATCTCCTTGTCCTCAGCCAGAAGGATATGACGTCCCTTAAAATCAACTTCCTTCTTTTCGCTTCCTCTGGAATTAAGACTCTGCGTATATTTGTCAATAAGATTCTGTGATGTAACAGGCTTTGCCAAAAGAATGTCAACACCCGCATTTTTGGCATCGTCGGCAATATCCCTGAACTGATAGCCCATAAGCACTATGACCAGGTCTTCATAAGTAGCCACCTTCCTTACGGAAGAGATCACATCCAGGAATTTTTCTCTGATCATTTCCCGGTCAATGATGACCATGTTATAATACTTATTCCGTGCCTCATGCAGCCTGATCTTCTCTACCGCATCCTTTCCGGATGCAGATGTCTCCACGGTGATCCCCACCTCACCCAGCTCGATGGACATATAGGAACATGCCACGGTATTATCGCTTACCACAAGAACGGTAAGGTCCGAAGTCTTGAACCTGCCCCGTCCGTCATCTTCCCTGTCGGAATCCAGGAATGTCAGTGTAACGGTAAATGTGGAGCCAACGTTCTTCTCGCTTTCCACCTCGATATTACCGTTCATCATTTCCACTATGCTCTTGGTTATGGCCATGCCCAGACCCGTGCTGTTATACTTGCTGGTGGACGATGAATCCTCTTGGGAGAATGCTTCAAATATCTTGGGAATGAACTCGGGATCCATTCCCACCCCCGTGTCGGAAATGATAAACCGCATGGTGGTCTTGTAATTGAAACCGATGACCTTCTCCACTGACAGGCTGACGGTCCCTCCGGGTTCCGTGAATTTCACAGCATTTCCCAATATGTTGATAAGCACCTGCTTGAGTTTTAAGGCATCGCCGATATAATACCCCTGGAGCTGGTCGTCCAGATGGTTATTATAGTGAAGTCCCCTGTCGTTGCACTGACTGTCCACTATTGTATTGATCTGCCCGATAAGATCGGACATTAAGAATTCCTCGTTTTTAACGTTGACACGCCCGGCCTCGATCCTGGACATGTCGAGGATATCGTTGATTATCCTGAGCAAATGCTTGGCGCTCACACCGATCTTGGCCAGATAATCCCTGGTTTTTTCAGAGATCTCCGGGTCTGAGATCGCGATACTGTCGATACTGATTATGGCATTCATGGGAGTCCTGATCTCGTGGCTCATATTGGACAGAAAGGCGGTTTTTGCCTTATTGGCTTCCTCCGCCACGGAAAGCGCATCGCTTAAAGCCTGGCTCTGCTGCATGGTCTTCCTTGTCTCCGCATCAACATCGGTAAATCCTATACTCACGGCATGGATTATACCGTCATCACGGTTCTCAGCGCGAAGCGCAGCGGCAACCCTCATCATTTCATAGGATTCTTTGCCTCCGTGGACGGAAATGTAGAGTAAGCTTATAACCTTCTCTTCAGCCAGCCCTGCTCTGATATTGTCGGGATTAAGGAAATCCATAAATGCTTCCCTGTACTCTCCCTTTACATAATTCTCGGCATACTTGCGGAATACCTCTTTGAAATCAAATCTGGTGCCTTCACCCAGCTGCTCTTCCTGATTCAGGTAAACATGAGACCTGTAACATATTCCGTAGTTCCCGTCCAGATCCACGTAATACACGCTCCTGTAGTCTTCCGACAGAGAGTTTACCATGATATGGGCCTGAGTGTTCATATGATTGATATACTGCTCTATCTCCTGCCTCATGAAAAGGATCCGGTCACCCAGTTTCTGAACTTCGTCACCGCCTGCCACGGGGCTTACGGTATCCTGATCATTATCATGGAGTGATTCTTCTTCTCCGGGGATCGCCAGTTTGGCGGTAAGACCTTCTATATCCTCACCCAGAAGTGCCAGTTCATTGTTCACATCACGAAGTTTCTTAACAATGCGGCTTCCTATAACGAACACAAGAAGAGCTCCGATGATAAGGGAAAGGGCCCCATTACTGAAGATTGACACCGTCAGATGGTTAACCTGATTCTCGAACCATTCTGCTTCATAATCAGCGGCAACTATTCCCGCCAGTCCCCCCTTTGAATCGTAAATGGGGGCATAGGCGCTGTAAAATCTTCCCCACGCATCCGTGTAGGGTTCGTTATCTACGGAGACGGTACCGAGGCTTGCCTGATAAAGGGCATCCGTATATACCACTTCCATGCCGAAATCCTCCGGATCTTCCGGATCTACATTGTAGACAAATTCCTTGTCGCCCTTTACGGTGATACAATATATGTATCGCATATTGGTGCTATTCTGGAAGCGGTCGAGCTCCTTCAATATGGTCTGGTAGTCTTCCGATTCCGGGTCGTCAGTAGTGACACGCCTCAGGGCATCTCCATCAATGTGCACCGCTGCTGTTTTAACGATATCGAGCATATGACCCTGGATATCCGATTTGATCAGGGCGCGGGCAGAATCAAGGATAAGCTGCCCTATAATGGCATAAAAAGCCACCAGGAACAGTACCGCACATACGATTATCTGTGTTGTTATGCTTACTCTCTTTTTACCCATTATTTCTCCTCAGGTATTTCCTCATGTTCTCAAACAAGACTTCCGGTACCACCGGCTTGGTAAGATGGGCGTTCATCCCCGCCTGGAGGCTTCTTTCCATATCCTCGTCAAATGCATTGGCGGTCAGGGCAATGATGGGTATAACGCCGGCATCCGGATGGTCTGACTTTCTGATGGCCGCAGCCGCCTCTAATCCGTCCATCTCCGGCATCCTTATATCCATCAGGACCACATCATAATAGCCCGGATCCTTGGAAATGAACATATCCAGGGCCTCTTTTCCGTTACATGCCCGCTCCGAAAGGATGTCCTCTTCGGTAAGGATCATTTCCAATATCTCCGCATTGATATCCATATCCTCGGCCACCAGGACTCTTCTGCCTGCCAGATTAATTGGGCTTTGCTCTTCCTCCGCGGCCTCTTCCACCGGGACGAAGGATGATATCCGCTTGAGGGTAACGGTCACCGTAAATGTGGTGCCCTCTCCCTTTACGCTTTCCACTTCTATCATTCCGTTCAGCATGCTGACCAGGTTCTTGGTAATGGCCATTCCCAGTCCCGTGCTGCCGTATCTGGTCTTAGTAGAGGAATCCTCCTGTGAAAATGAATCAAAGACCTTGGGAAGGAAATCACGGGCCATTCCCACACCCGTATCCTTAATAGTGAACCTGATGCTGGATCTGTCATCAAAATCCGCCGTCTTCTCCACCCGGAAGGTTATCTTGCCGGAGCTCTTGGTGAATTTCACCGCATTGCCGAGAATGTTTCTTAATATCTGCTTCAGCTTCAGATGATCGCCGTTATAGACTCCGTCCGATGCGGGATCCAGGTAATACTCGTATTCAATGCCCTTTTCGCGGCACTGCATGGCTATCTCCAGGTCAACCTGGCTGATCTCTTCCGAAAGGGTGAAGTCCTCTTCCTCCAGGGTCGAATGCCCCGACTCCAACCTGGATACGTCCAGGATATTATTGATGATGGAAAGCAAATGTTCCGCGCTTTCGTCTATCTTGTGGAGATAATCCTCCACCTCTTCCGGGACGCCTTCCCTGCTCAAAGCCATGTGGTCAAAGCCTATGATGGCATTCATGGGGGTCCTGATCTCATGGCTCATATTTGACAGAAATGCGTTCTTAGCCTTATTGGCCTCCTCTGCTATGGCCAGAGCCTCCGACAGGGCCTTGCTTCTCTCCAGGGTACTCTTGGTCTCGGAGTCAACATCTGCAAGACCTACGCTTATGGCATGGTGCACTTTTCTTGTCCCTTCATCCTGTATGGTTACCCGGGCGACCTTCATCAGCTCGTATGAGGTGACTTTGCCAAAGGTCACCATGTAAAGCTGGCTGGCCACAGGCTGGCTCTCCAAAAGTTCCATTATATTATCAGGGTCGATAAACTTCAGATATTCCTCCCTGAAACTTTCCTCTACGTACTCCCTGCCGTATCCTTCGAATACCTCCCTGAAGGGAAAATGCTCCCCCTCCTGGAATGTGCCGCTTATCATGTTATGAGGTCTGTAACATATACCCTCATCCGCATCCAGGTCAACATAACATACTGCCCGGTAATCCTCGGAAAGGGCGGCTATCATGCTGTAGGCCTGGGCACTGACATGATTGATATAACGCTCTATTTCACTTCTCATAAGCCTGATACGATCGCTTATGATCTGCATATCATTTACATCTTCATCAAAAACGTAATGGGAATCGTCTATCTCTGTCTCAGGCTCCCCATCTTCCGTGGACAGCATTGACGTCAGGTCATCCACGGAATCACCCAGTTCATTAAGCTGATCATTGACGCTTCGTAGCCTTCTGAAAACTCCCGCAGAGAATATGAACACGCCTAATGCGCCCATTATAATGGATAGTATACCTATGTTTATTATGGATTTGGCAAACCTGTCCACACGGGCATCAAACCACTCGGCATCGTAGTCTACCCCCACCAGGCCCACCACATCATGGTGACTGTCCCGTATGGGAGCAAATGCGCTGTAGAACCTGCCCCATTCATCTGTAGTGGCTTCCGTCTCGGCTCCCGCCTTTCCCCTCATGGCATCTTCCATAACAGGAGTGGCTTCCACCTCTATACCGAATTCGTCATCGCTCTCCATGCTGGGACCGGCGACTATGATAAACTTGCCTGCCGAATCCTTGCGAAGGCAGTATATATACTTCAGGCCGATATTGTTCTGATAGTTACGCATGACCTTATTTACTTCATTAAACTTTACCGTGCCGTAATCCTCTTTTTTGATCTCCTTTATATAGTCACCATCAAGAGAAGCAGCAGCAGGATTGGCAACATCCAGCATGCGCTCATGGATCGTTTCCATGAGGGAAGTCTTCATCTGGTATATAAGAATATAACCCGTAATGATGTAAACGATCATTACGAATACGGAAACAATTATAAGACCCTGCGACACTAAGCTGATCTTTTTCTTCCGCATATGGCTCGCCCCCACATAGTTTCTCAAAATATCTCACTCTATATGGTAACAAAAAAAGCGTCATTTTTCAATAAAATAACGCTCTATTTGCTATATTTTCTGATATTTTATTCCCAGAACAATTCGTCCAGAGTTTTATTCAATGCCTTGCATATGGCTATGCACAGGTTGATGGTTGGGTTGTAATCTCCTTTTTCAATGGCGCTTATGGTCTGGCGGGAGACTCCGCAGACCTTGGCCAGATCATCCTGAGACAGGTCCAGGCCGGCACGGGCGGCTTTTAAACGCAGGTTCTTCATAGGCATTCCTCCTGTCCCTCAGCCTTGCTGTCCATGCGTCTTCTGATCAAAAGAGTGATGGCCAGAACTACCAGCATGATGGTGCAGGCAAGATTGATAAAGGGAAAATCGATATATCCGTCAACCGTTTTCACGCCATTTGCCAATACTCCTACTATAGGGAAGAGATTTAAGATAAACAGCGCTATGAAGATCCCCACATATCTTCTGATATTGTTGTTAAGTCCCCAGTATGCTCCGTTCCATACGGAGTGAACGCACAATACGATGGCTCCCACATAAATGCTGCATGCGTGGAAAACGTACTCCTCCACGGGAAGGCTCTTAAGTATCCCGCCGATGGACAGGCAGGTCATAAGTGCTTCATATATAACGACTGCATAGAAGGCGAACATGTAGCTTCTGCCTCTTATCTGAAGCTGCCTCTCGTCGTATTCCGACTTGAGCTTCTTGTTCCTGTTCGCGAACCTGAAAATGATGACGCAAAATATAAGCCCGATACAAATACCGATTGCAAATGAACTTGATCTTAAGAATTCCATGATATAACCTCCAAAATATAAGCTATTATTATTCTTTTCTTATGTTCCCGGCGCGCGTCGGATAAGGACTTATTCCTTATCCTGAACATAATATATCATGGCTATGGAATTATGTCAAGTATATTTTACAAAAATCTTTTCACAGATGAATTATTCCACATCCTTACTTACAATTAACGATTATAACCATGGGGGAATATCCCTCTTTTTTTATAAGCTCAATATCAACCTCCATGATCTTCTGGTCTCTCTTTACCTGATCACCTTCGGATACAAGGACATTGAAGCCCTTTCCTTTAAGTTTGACAGTATCTATACCTGCATGGACCAGGATCTCTGATCCGTCCGCTCTTGTAATGGTCATGGCATGTTTCGTCTCTGCCACGGATGATACCCTTCCATTACAGGGTGCATAAATGTCGCCGTTATCAGGCAGGATGCCCACGCATTGGCCCAAAGACCCCGAGGAAAATGCTTCATCCGGTATGTCTTCCATGGGGATCAGCATCCCGTCTGCCGGGGCGGATATCCTTTTATGCAGCTTGCTGACTGCATCCTCATACTCCTTGTCATCCGGATCAAGCTTTAGCCTCTCTCCATCTATAATGACCCGGTCACCGTTGGACATTTGACTTATGATATTCTCACATCCGAAGAGGTAGGGCACTCCCATGCTCCCTGCCAGGGCTGATACATGGCTCGTGGCCGTCCCCCTCTCCGTTACGATCCCCAGGATAAGTCCGGGGTCCACGGCCGACAGCTGTGCCGGGCTTAGCATATGAGATACAAGGATGCAAGGCCGCTCGGGTTTGATATCATTTCCGGAGATAATTGCCTTTAAGCGCTCTCCCAAGCCGATAACATCATCGCTGCGCCCACGAAGGTATTCGTTATCGCTGCTCTCCAGTTCTGCCGCCAAAGAGCCGCACACCTCAGAAAGGGCCGCTTGTGCGTCCTTTCCCTCCTCCATCAGTTTTTCCACCTTCCCCAGAAAGACCTTGTCCTCCAGGAATATCCCGGCCGCCTCATATATCTTATCCTCTTTCCCCGCCAGTTCCTTCTTCAGAGCCTCCACCGCATCGCCAAAAGACAGGCCACGGTTTAAGACAGGGGACGGTTCTCTGTCTTGTGACAATAAAAAAACTTCTCCTGCCGCATATTCATTTTGGGGTGTTTTCATCAATATTTCTTTCATAAGGCAGCCTACAATTCCTTCTCAAGCACGCTCTTTATTTCTTTCAATGCGGTATCTGCGTCATTGCCTTCCGCGGATACCTTAAGTTCTGTTCCTTTGACGGCTCCCAGATTCAGCAGTTCCGAAAGGCTGGCGGCGTCTGCGCTCTTGCCGTTAGCGCTTACGGTTATCCTGCAATCATACTTCTTCGCCGCCGTCACCAGTTTCCCCGCCGGTCTGGCGTGGATTCCCAGTTCGTCGGTAATGGAATAGAAAAACGGGTTACCATAAGACTCATCATCATTTCCGAGGAATAATACTTCCCCGTGTTTTACGTGTCTGTACTCCTTTGACGGTTTATCGCCGTCTGCAGTCACACCCTTCGAGGCAGCCTTTCCTTCCGGAAGCAGCTCATTTTCGTGAAGAGTGAAGAAAGTGATGATATAGCCGGCCACATATGAGATCACCAGCGCCATGAGGTAGACCAGCACGCTTCTTAAGGCTCCCAGTGGCCCCGCCGTCATTACGAAAGCGCCGATAATGCCTGAAGGTCCCCAGGTTGTGGACGCAACCTCCATGGCCATGACCAGCGCGCCGCCGAAACCCGCACCTATACCCGCCATGATAAAAGGTTTGCCCAGTGGCAGTGTAACGCCGTAAATGAGGGGCTCACCCACTCCCAGGAATCCCGCAGGAAGAGCACCCTTGATAACCGAGCAAAGCCTCTTGTTCCCCACCTTTTTTGCCTTCCTGTAAATGGCGATGGCAGCGCCCACCTGTCCGGCGCCCGCCATGGCAAGAGCCGGATACAATGTAACGAAGCCCAGATCATGGAGCTGTATGGTATACAGGGCCACAAGCCCATGATGCATACCACCGGCCACAAGGGGCAGAAATACCGCGGACGACGCGAAGCCCACCAGTATCCTGACAATGAGGCTGTCCGACATACACAGCTGACCGAAGACCCAGGTGATCCCGCTTGAGATATAGCCAAAAAGGGGCATGATCACCAGGATATAGGGGATCACACAGAAAATGATGGTGAGGAAGGGTGTGAAAATGATGTCCACACTCTCCGGCATGATGGAGCGGATCTTCTTCTCCACTATAGAAAGCAGGAGAACCCCGAAGATAACCGCCAGGACCCCGCCTTTCCCGGAATGGAGCACTGACGTCAGGGGAGCATCCTTGTTATAGAGCCCTATGATCTGGGCCAGGGAATTGATACCGTCGAGAGAAGTGATCATTCCCAGCATGCCGCCCAATATGGGAGACGCCCCGAAACGCTCGGCGCTGCGGTACCCCACCCAGGCGGTCATATAAGTCATAAATGAAATATTTACAAAGGAAAGGACATTGTAAATGACGCTCCATACCTCATTATTGGCATAATCCGGTACGACCTGAGTGATAATGGCTGCAATACCCGCACATAAACCGGCAGAGATGACGCCGGGAATAAGAGGGATGAATATATCCCCCAGAATTTTCAGGTAAGATTTAAAACCCTTCTTTTGGGAAGCAGTCATGGCGGCAGTCTTGCTCTTATCCGTGGACTGTTCTTTGGCTCCGACCCCCATGCTGCGGCATACGTCTGCGTATTTTTTGCATTTTCCCGGTCCAACAACAATCTCGTAGGCGCACTCCCGGTCATGGACCAGGCCCAGCACGTCGGAAAGCCCTTTAAGCCTGTTCTCATCCACCTTGGACTCATCATTTACCACGATCCGAAGTCTGGTCATGCAGTTGCTGACCCCGGCAATATTGCCCGCGCCGCCAAGGCATTCGATTATAGTTTTAACATTTTCCTCGTAACCCATCTGCATCCTGTCACTTTCCTTGAATTATAGTATAAATGTACAATAACCGCTTCATTCCTGCAACATAAAGAGGGAAATGACTTCTATGTTCGGTGTGCCCGGGAACATGTCCACGGCGCACATCCGCACAGGTTTGTAGCCGTAGTCTTTCAGAACTTCCATATCCCGGACCAGGCTGGTGGGTTTGCAGGAAATATAGAGAATATACCTGCCTTTATAACGCTCAAGCAGCTTGGTTAGCGCCTTTGGGTGAACTCCGTCCCTGGGCGGATCCAGGATGATAAAATCCGGCTTTTCCTCTATCTCGTCTATGACCTTTAACACGTCTCCCGCTATAAATGCACAATTATCTATACCGTTTAACCGGGCATTTTCCCTTGCTGCCTCCACAGCCTCCTCAACTATCTCCACCCCGATGACCTTCCCGGCCGCAGGAGAGATCATCTGGGCGATGGTGCCGGTCCCGCTGTAGAGATCAAAGATCACATCACAAGACAGGGAACGGTCCTCTGTCGATAAGACAGGGCGCACGACATCCGATAAGACAGGGGACGGTTCTCTGTCTTGTTCGCCTCTCGAGAGGATGTACTCTCTTGCAGTTTCGTACAGAACTTCCGCACCTCTTGAATTGGTCTGGAAAAAAGAGAAGGGAGATATCTTGAACTTAAGCCCCAGCAGGTTTTCATAGAAATAATCCCGTCCGTATAATATGCGGGTTTCATCGCTCGCTACCACGTCCGAAAGACTGTCATTGATGGTGTGGAGCACCCCCACCAGGGTCCCCTCCAGATCAAGACCCTTTAGCACCTCCGCCAATGATAAGACAGGGGACGGTTCTCTGTCTGATAAAGATAAGACAGGGGACGGTTCTATGTCTTGTCCGCTAATATCAACGTCTTCACGAATTATGCCTTCTCCACAAGACACAGAACCGTCCCCTGTCTTATCGTCCCCTGTCTTATCGTCAGTCTCACCTCGAGATGTTGTCACGAGATTCACAAGTATCTCTCCCGTACCGGCTGCCTTGCGGACTACGAGATGGCGCAGATACCCTGTGTGCTGCATTTTCTTATAAAATGTGAGGCCGGTTCCCCGAAAATGATCCTGCACGGCGGAGAGGATCTTCCGGTAATCCTCATCCACGATCCTGCACTGCGATACATTTACGATATCATAGAATCCGCCACGTTTATGAAGGCCCAGAGTCAAAGGACCATCCTTGTACTCGTCCCCGAAGGAGAATTCCATCTTATTTCTGTATTCGTTGAATGCAGGGCTGGGCTTGATCCCCTCGAAGATAAGACTGGGGCCATAAGACAGAGAACCGTCCCCTGTCTTATTCGAAAAAAACAGCCTGCGGAGCTGGTCTTCCTTTATCCGCAACTGGTCTTCGTATTTTACCGTACGATAAAGACAGCCCCCACATTCAGGGTAATGCGGACAATCCGGCTCTGTCTCGTAATCTGCCCTCCTGACAACCTCAAGAAGCCGTCCCTCAAGACGGCCCCCTCTCTTTTTGTTGATGACAAAACGAACGGTCTGGCCCGGTAGGGCATTTTTCACCGTAACCTCCCGGCCCTCAATAGTCACGATCCCCTTGTTGGGAAAATCTATCCTGTTTACGATCCCTTCGTATATCTCGCCTTTTTTCATATATATTTCACTCCATAAGACAGAGAACCGTCCCCTGTCTTATTGTCCTCTGTCTTCTCACAAAAAAATCCCCCGAGCCTATAATAAGCCCGGGGTTAAAACTACATACACTCCCAAAAATTTACCGAGGGCAGACTAGTCCTCTTCAAAATAATCATCATCAAAATCATCTTCCAGATCATCATCGAAATCATCAATGTAATCCGGTGTAAAGAAGCAGTACAGCCCATATACGATAGCCGCTAAAGCTGCTGCTATACCGATACCTGCAAGGATATAGAGGAAGGTATTCTTCTTCTTCTCTTCCACCTCGTTCTTGTGGATAAGTTCTCCAATCTTAGTAGCCTTGATGAATTCGTCAATTCTGTCGTTCATTGCCGGAACCCCCTGTTCAAATAATTTATTAATACCAAGTTTTTCAAACATAATAATACATCCTTATAAATCGTGATCAACTTATCTCCGATGACGAGATAGATTATATCACATCCGCAGTCATTATTCTACACTTTTTTTAGTTTTGCAAAGCCGGCGAACATTTTTTTTACGCCCACATCGTCAAAATCCACCTTCACCTCATAGTCCCTGCCGCCTGAGGTGATCTCCAGCACGGTTCCCGTCCCGAATTTGATATGGCTTACCCGGTCTCCTACGCCGTAATCCAGGGTAACATCCCCTTTGACGGCGAACTGCTTGGCCTCAAAAGGCTTGGCCTTGAATACTTCCTTTGCCTTTATCTTCTTTTCCGTGTCGCTGGCACGCCTCTCGGTCTTGCCTATAGCGGATTCCGGAATGCGCTGCTCCCCGAAGACGGTCTTTGGTATCTCCTTGATAAAACGTGACACTGCGTTGTACTGCAGTTCGCCCCTTATCATCCTGCATTCAGCCGAGGTCATGGTCAGGTGCTTCTTAGCCCGGGTGATCCCCACATAGCACAGCCGCCGCTCCTCCTCCAGCTCGTCCGGGTCATCGGCGGTAATGCACATATAACTGGGAAATAAGCCGTCATCCATACCTACCAGATAAACATTTTTAAACTCCAGCCCCTTTGCGGAATGGATGGTCATCATTGCCACATAATCCGCATTTTCATCGAAGGAATCAATGTCGGCCACCAGAGAGACTTCCTCCAGAAAACCGCTTAATGTGGGCTCTGACGTATTCATCTCATAATCAGCCACCTTGGAAATGAGTTCCTCTATGTTCTCGATCCGGGCCTTGGCCTCATCGGAATCCTCCTCCTCAAGCTCGGCCACATAGCCGGTGCCGGATATGACCTTGTCCAGCAGATCCTTAATGGAGATATCCTGTGCCTGCGCCCTGAGGGAATAGATAAATGAAGTAAATGATAATATCTTATCCCTTGCCCTGCCGATACCTACCTCGTCGGCCTTCTCCAGCGCCTCAAAGAAGGTGATACCCCTGGAAGCTGCATGCATCTCTATCTTGGAAATGGTGGTGGCGCCTATCCCCCTTTTGGGAACATTTATGATACGCTTCACCGACAGGTCGTCATCCCCGTTATCTATGGTCTTAAGGTAGGCCAGTAAATCCTTTACTTCCTTGCGGGAATAGAAGTTCACGCCACCGAAGAGACGGTAGGGGATATTCAATGATACGAAACGCTCCTCAAAACCACGGGACTGGGCGTTGGTACGGTATAAAACCGCCATGTCCGAATAGCTCTCCCCAGCCGATACACGGTCGCTGATATCCTTAGCCACAAAATAAGCCTCGTCAAAGGACTGGTCAAAGCGCCTGAAATCAATGGTCTCGCCCGTGCCGTTATCTGTCCACAGGCGTTTATCCTTCCTTCCGGAATTGTTCTTGATAACGGAATTGGCCGCATCCAGGATATTCTGGGTACTGCGGTAATTCTGCTCCAGCTTTATGACCTCCGCGCCTTTGAAATTCTCCTCAAAGCCCAGGATATTCTCAATATTGGCCCCTCTGAACTTGTAAATGGACTGGTCATCGTCACCTACCACGCACACATTGCCCCCCTCCCCCGCAAGGAGGCTTACCAGCTTAAACTGCGCCATATTGGTATCCTGATACTCGTCCACCATAATGTACCTGAAGAGGTCCCTGTAGTACTTCAAAACCTCCGGATCCTTCTCCAGAAGCTCCACGGTCTTGAAAATGAGGTCGTCAAAATCCAAGGCGTTGCTCTTTTTAAGCCGCTTCTGATATTCGGTGTAAACCCCTGCAATGCGGTCCACTCCGAATTTGCCCATGTTCTCTTCCAGATACTCCTCCGGCCCCGTCAAGGTGTCCTTGGCCTTGGATATGGCGGCCATGATCATCTTCTCCTTGAAGATCTTGGTGTCAATGTTCTGCAGCCTGCAGATATCCTTGATCACCTGCTTGGAATCTTCCGTATCGTAAATGGTGAAATTGGATGAATACCCGATACGGTCTCCGAAACGCCGCAGGATCCGAACGCAGCTGGAATGAAAGGTAGCCACCCAGACGGAGTCCGCTCCGTCACTCACCAGATGATCGATCCTCTCCTTCATTTCCTGTGCTGCTTTGTTGGTAAAGGTAATGGCCATGATATTCCACGGCTTGACCCCGCACTCTTCTATCAAATATGCAACGCGGTGGGTCAGGACCCTGGTCTTGCCCGATCCTGCTCCCGCAATAATGAGAAGCGGTCCTTCCGTGTGCAAAACCGCCCTCTTCTGCATATCATTTAAAACACTTAAATCCATTTCCTATTCCTCAATTCTAACAAGAATAATCACTTTTCCTAGTATACCACAACCAAATGATCCTGAACAAAAAATATTTCTTATGAAACATCTGAATTGCATCCCCGGAAAATAAAACTTGTAATGTAGTTTTAAATACTATATAATGAAACACAAGGGTTATGAGAATGAGCATCATTTACAATTCTCATAAACCATCGGAGGTGAGACCATGAACTTAGACGAATACTTTGAGCAGGTAGTGAAGGAATTCCAGAACATCAACCATATCAATCCCCGGAATCTCCCGAATATAGACCTCTACATGGATCAGGTGACCACCTTCATGGACGAGGGTCTCACCACGACCAAGCGCCGTGAGGACGACAAGATCCTTACCAAGACCATGATCAACAATTATGCCAAGAACAATCTCCTTCCGGCGCCCGTTAAGAAGAAATATTCCAAGGACCATATGCTTACCCTGATCTTTATCTATTATTTCAAGCATATGCTCTCCATAAATGATATCCAGACCCTTCTTAAACCCATATCCGACAAGTACTTCGGCAAGCGGGAGGGCCTGAACTTAGAGGAGATATACAAGGTCATCTACGCCAACTCCAAAAGGGATCTTGCCAGCATTACGGAAGAGGTGAAAATGCAGTTCGAAAAGTCAAAGGAATCCTTTACCGAGGAGCCTGACGATGACAGAGAATACCTGCAGCTATACACCTTCCTTTGCAGCATGGCATTTGAGGTATATATCAAAAAACACCTGATCGAACAGGTGATAGACGGGTATTTTGAGAATTACGAAAGCCCGGCGGACAAAGGCAAAAAGAAGAAATGATCAAAAAAGGAGACGGGCGTCTCCTTTTTAAATTACTTATTGATACGTTTGAAAACCATGTCATAACCGTCGTTACCGTAATTGAGCGACCGGTTCACCCTGCTGATGGTGGCGGTGGAAGCACCGGTCTTGTCGGCAATCTCCAGATAAGTCTTTCCCTCGGAAAGCATCCCCGCAACCTCGAACCTCTGAGACAGGGACAGCAGCTCATTAATGGTGCATATATCCTCAAAAAAGACGTAACACTCCTCCACATCCTTCAAGGACAGGATAGCCTCGAACAGCTTGGTAACACTTTCTTTTCTGATCTTCTCGTTCATAAAACCCCCACCAAACCCAGCCCCACGCCGGGGCGATTGTAATGACGACTCACCGAACTGGTTAAATCACCACGGTAAAATTCTATCATTTTAAAGTAATAAAGTAAAGTAGATATTAAAAGGTTTTTATGATTTCGTAGAAGACAGGTGACGGAGGATAATGAATCCAATCGAAAGGTTTTTGTGAACGTCGGCACTTAGCGAATGCGTCAGCATGAGCTTAGTGTCCGCTACGATTCACAACGAAGCGCGAGCGTCCTTTCGTTGGATTGCATTATCCTCCGCCACCGTAACTGTCTTTAAATAAGCGGATATTTATCAGTCAGTGCCTTGATCTTCGCCTTAACCTCCGCGGATTTGGCCTCACCCTCCCGGAGCATGGTCACAATCGCATCCGCAATAACATCCATATCAGCTTCCTTCAATCCACGGGTCGTAACCGCCGGCGTTCCCAGACGGATCCCGCTTGTTACATCCGGCTTTCTGGGATCGTTGGGAATGGCATTCTTGTTACATGTGATATTTACCGAATCAAGCAGGACCTCTAGATCCTTACCCGACAAATTCTCCTCACGGAGGTCAAGCAGCATCAGATGATTATCCGTTCCGCCGGAAATGATCTTCATTCCACGGTCCATGAGTCCCTTGCACAGCGCCTTAGCGTTAAGCACTATCTGGTCGGAATATTGCTTAAACTCCGGTGTTAGCGCCTCATGGAAGCACACTGCCTTAGCCGCTATAACATGCATCAGCGGTCCGCCCTGAACTCCCGGGAATACCGCCTTATTGAAATCATACTTGGCAGCCGTCTCGGCATCAGCCAGGATCAGTCCGCCTCTGGGACCCCTTAAGGTCTTGTGGGTTGTTGTCGTAACAATATGTGCGTGAGGCACGGGGCTTGGGATAGTTCCTGCTGCCACCAGTCCTCCGATATGGGCCATATCAACCATAAGAAGGGCTCCGACTTTATCGGCTATCTCCCTGAAACGCTTATAATCAATGATCCTGCCATATGCGCTGGCTCCTGCTACGATAAGCTTAGGCTTATGCTCTATGGCAAGCCTCTCGGCCTCGTCATAATCTATAAATCCGTCCTCATTTACACCGTAAAAGAAGGAATTAAAGTATTTTCCCGACATATTTACCTTGCTTCCGTGAGTCAGATGGCCGCCATGGGCAAGATTCATTCCGAGCACCGTATCTCCGGGCTTCAAAACAGCGAAGAATACCGACATGTTAGCCTGTGCGCCTGAGTGGGGCTGTACGTTTACGAAGTCGCATCCGAAGAGGTCTTTTGCTCTTTGTATAGCCAGGCTCTCAACAACATCCACACACTGGCATCCGCCGTAATATCTGTGTCCCGGGTATCCTTCCGCATATTTATTGGTAAGCGGGCTTCCTGCTGCAGCCAACACAGCCTGGCTTACCCAGTTCTCCGAGGCGATAAGCTCCAGATGAGAGTTCTGTCTCTCAACCTCGGCCAATACCGCATCAGCCACCTCCGGGTCTTCTTTCCTGATCACATCAACACTGTAAAACATCATATTCCTCCTTATATACCCACAACAATATCTACTGTAATACTCAATCCCTAACATAATACACAATATCGCCCAAAATGTCCAGCCCCAAAAAACGAATGTCCGCGAGGCAGCAACATTCCGACACAGATAGTGTGTATCAAAACAACCTATTCTTATTACAAAGTTAAATAAATGGCTGCGGATAATGAATCCAAAAGAAAGGTCTTTGTGAACGTCGGCACTTAGCGAATGCGTCAGCATGAGCTTAGTGTCCGCTACGATTCACAACGTCTTAGTCGTAAGGAATCCTCCCGCAAGCGGGTCCCTCCTTGCGACATTAAGCGAGAGCGTCCTTTCGTTGGATTGCATTATTCGCAGCCATGTATTGATCAGTAATCAAGAATATGCTTCTTCAGGTACACGCTAACAACCTTGGCGAAGTTGTCGATCTCGCGGATATACGCAAAATCCCTTCCGAAGATCATCTTCTCCGCCTTCAGCTCCATCTCTCTCCCCGTAAAGACTCCCAGCACCGAAACGCCGTTATTCCTCACCCGCCTTATCTCCATGGCGGAGTCCCTGACCCCCTGATAGCCGGTATAAGGCTTAGGCGGGATGATCCCCTCCCTGGCCACCGTGTTATCATTGGGCATACCGTCGCTGAGGACGATCAGGATCTTATTGTCCTCGTTCCTGCATACCAGATCATCCACCGCCGCCCTTATGGCCAGGCCGTCCCGGTTATTGGCTGAAGCAATGTATTCCAGCACCTTCATATCGGAGGAAGCCGGTTCATCGTAATCCCGGAGCCTGGTAAGCACCGTATAATTCCAGAAAGAGCAGAAACCCATTACCCGGTGAGGGATCCCTGCACTGCTCAGGGCCGAGCTGATGATGTATCCCTGGATAGCCACGCTCTCCTGCCGTCTGGACTGGGACCCGGAGGCATCCATCAGGATCTCCACTACGAACTCGGAATTGTCCTTGATGATCTCCCGGTCAAAAAGCCTGGCGTCACTGACACGCCCTATCCGCCAAAGCCTGTTGGGAATGAGACTGCCTGAATCCGAGGGGATGAACTCCCGCTGGTTTCGCAGGTTCAGACACCTTTTCAACTCATTTGAAAGCTCGGCAATGTTCTTTTTTACCACCCTGTGATTCTTGTGGTAGGCCATATAATTGTTGTGCTGCAGCCTGGAGACCATGGAATATCTGTAATTCTTGATAACGGGATTACGAAGGATACCTTCCGTATAATAGAGCTTGCAATTATTGTGAGCCCCGGTGCAAAGCTTGATATCCTGACGGGTAAGCTCCTGCCTTGACATGAAGCTCCTGCCGTAATTAAGCTCCACGTAATTGAAGATCTTATCCTCCATCTCCCTGTCGATGGTGTAGTTGATCACTTTATTCTGTATTACGGTCCCGGATTCTCTTCCTCCGCCTTCCGACAGCCCGGAGATATCCGAAAGAGATTCAGCCACAGTATTCAGCCGGTTCTCCAGGATCTCATCAAATGACTCATCCTTTAAGAAATCTCTCCAGTTATACTCCGAGAGCTCCTCAAGGGTTACGGAGAGCACATCCTCCAGGCTCCCGTGCATTTTCTCAAAATCCTTATCAACGTATCTGTTGTATACCTGATCGATGATCCCGATGACCCTCCGGGTATCCGTCTCCCCCCTAAGGCTCTCGATAAGCTCCACCGCCTCCGCTACACGCGCCCGGGAAGCTGTGAGACCCCCCAGTTCGCGCTTTAACAGGGTTATCTTGACCTCACCCAAAAATGATGTGCTCATGCTTTGAAAATTATGCTCCAGGATATCCTCATAAGCCTTCATTCGGATGGCGCGTACTCCGGCCCTTTCGGCACAGATCCTCTCTCCGATGGCCACATCCAGGCACATCTGGGAAATGTAGATCAGATAATCCTCATCTGCGCCCAAAAAAACCTTCTTTACTATATATAAAGAAAGCTCTTCTCTGTCGAAAAACCCGGCGATGGCCCCCTGTTTAATTGCATCATAAAGGGAAATGTATTTGGAAATGCGGAAAGAATCCACATCCGGCACGATGTCCAGACTGTAGTCACCGCTGACGGTCCACATAAGATTCTTGATACGGTTCTCGATCTCGATACGTTCTACGTCTATCTCGGAAAACTCTTCATTCATACTGCTCACCCGAATATATCACTGCACTTCATAGTGTCCGGGATACGTGTCATGACAATGTCCTCCACGATCTCCCTTTCAAATGTATCAAAACTCTTATTGATAATGCCCATGCGGATGGCGGCAGAAGGTGCCAGCCCGCATTTGATGGTCCCTATGGCAGCGATCATCCCGCGAAGATCCAAGGGTTTGGTAGTGATCTCGCCGTTCTGCGCCTTGGTCTGAAGGTCCGTAAAGAGGCCCTCGAACTGGCGGAGGCTGTCATGATTCGCATCAGGGTATATCTTCTTTAAGATGATCATCAGGGTCTCCTCCGTGACAGGCGGCATGTCGATCACCATGAACCTGGAGACCAGGGCCTCGTTAAGCTCTCTGGTGCCCACATAACCGTAATTCATGGTCCCGATAAACCTGGCCGCCTCATGCAATGTGATCTTGTCGTAACCGGGGATATCAATGATACGCCTGTAATCCAGCACGGAGTGAAGGACAGAGACAGCATCGTTTTTTGCCATATTGATCTCATCAAAGATACCGAAGCCTCCGTAAAGGGCACAGTTATATACCGGGCCTTTGCGAAGGCGCACTTCATTGTCGACAAAGGTATCGGTGCCTATCAAAGCACCGCTGTCTATATTCACATGAAATGAAACATTGTAGCTCGGGCGGTTGAAAATGAAGGAAAGGTTCTCGGCCAGCACATTCTTGCCCGTGGCCTTAGAGCCCGCCAGAAGCAGGTTCTCACCCTGGAGTATGGCTGAAATGGCCATCTCCAGAACCTCTCGTCCGTAGAATTCTATGCGGGGCTTGGCAACCCTGCCGGACACATCCCGGTCAAGGTCATACCTGCCGCGAAAATCTTCCACTCCGGCTATCAGTTCTTCCGACACGCCCTGTTCTTTTAAAAACACCAGTTCATTAATCATCATTTACCTCTTGGCCGGCTTAATATGCCAGAAATGCCCTGTGAGCCTCCAGCTCCGGTGTCACCTTGCCGCCCTCTTTCTCGATCTTGGCAAAGAGCAGGTCGACACTCTTTAACTTCTTAAGCCTCCTGTTCTCGAAACGCTCCATGATATCTGCGAACATGGGGTTCTTCTTCAGGTTCTCACGGATCTCCGGAGAAAATGTACAGTAATTATACAGGATGGTCCTGGATACCTTATTGAGTCTGGCTGATCCGGCCGACTCGAACTTGATCCATACCATGTATTCCCTGACGAACATCTCCTTAAAGCTGTTCTTGCACCTGGCCAGGTTAAGCTTTATCTTCTCCTTTGCCTCGGGTGAAAGATCACTGTTCTTCCTGTAGAACTGGGCATAATCACTGTATTCCGAGGTAAGGGACTTGTCTGTGATATCGTTCCATCTCGCGCCCTGGATACGTCTGCAAAGTTCCCACCTGAATTCTCCCGTCATACGGATCATCATGTCTTCCAGGGTCTCTGCGCAGAAAACGGGCAGGAAGAACCTGGCGGGCGTATTCCTGAAATTGCCGTAATACTCCTGCCACATGGCTCCTCTTGAGCCTACGTTGGGCATGAGGATAACGTCAGGGAGGATCTCCGTCTGAACAAATTCCTTGCTGATCCCGTTCTCGGGAGATGAAAATGATGTCTCCCTGTAGAATGCCGAATAATCTATGGACCTGATCTTATCCAGGCACTCTTCAATGGAGGGACGTATCACATACATTGATTCCAGTGGCTTAAGACAGTTATGCTCAGAGAATACCGGGCAATAATTGGATATACGTCCGAAGGTGATCTGGTTTACGGACTTGGCGCAGTTGGACAGCTCGTACTTAACCTTGCGTGTGGTATCATGGAGAAGGTCCTTCTCTTCACTGTCATTGATGCGGCCTGAGCGCTTCTCTTCACGCAGGAATGTGGTGTAATCAACATCCAGCTCGTTCTTGGAAGGCTCTCTCCTGCCGTCATATATCAGGCGGAGCCAGTCTATAAGCGCAAATACGCCTCCCTCTTCTTCGGCAGGCCTTTTCTTCTCAGCCATGCGATATAAAACTTCAGCATTATGGAGTCCTGCCAGTTCAGCATCCACATAGCCGAAATACAGGAACATCTTAATGACATTGGGATATCCGAAATCCTGGAAAGTCCGCAGGGCGATATTCTCGTATAGCTCGAAGAACATTTTCGTGATCTTCTTCCTGATGGCCCTGCTCTCGGAATCAACTACATTCTTATCAGGCAGTGCCTTATACATCTCCACGGCCTTCTTGAATTCATCCCCGTATTCATCGGGAACCCTGGCATATTCCAGAATGACATCCACGGAATCCACCAGATCGGCTCTCTGCTTGCCGTCTGATGCATCAGACTTGTCCTCTCCCTCATTTCCGGAGAAATCCGTGGAAGATAGTTTCTCCTTATATGCCTTCATGCGTTCTTCAAGGAGTTCCTTGTCGGAAAAGAAGGAACCCTCCAGGTATTTGACGATGGAATCGATCTTCTCATCCACAGCCTCCACCTTCCGGTTATCCCTTCTTGCCTTGAAGGCCGCGCCGGTATATATGCCGAAGAGATCCGCCTCCCGCTGGTTCATGATGATATCTTCAAGGGAGGATATGTACTCCGTCATTGCATTATTTGCTTCAAATATGGTAATGATATGATGGGCCGCCTCCATAACACTGCCGTAGCATATGCTTTTGCTCATCCCGTAGAAAGCCTTCTTGGTGTCGGCAGGCACGGCATGGAGGGTCTTGTAATAATCGAAAAGCCAGGGATCCACTGTATCCTTGAGCTCGTAAGGATCCATATCCTCGATCTCGGGAATAGACTTGATGGCAAGGCCCAGCTCCGTACACAGGGCACGGTAATCATTGTAGCTGTCCTTGATATATTTATATAAGCTGCCACATTGCTCTTTCAGCTTCTCATGGTCATTTAAGTTGATAGCCACCGCCTTGAACATGGTGGATACAAATATACCGGCCAGTTCCGGCTTGATAGCCAGCATCTTCACCAGGTCCTCCGGCTTGGTATAGGTGTACTCAAACACAGTCACTTCGCTGACGGCAGCGTAATCGAATATATACTCTCCGGCATAGACGTCCGTTAGCCCCAGCATGTTCCCTGAGGATACAGTGACCTTGTTGTATCCGCTGGAAACGAGCACGTTGCCCTTAACTACTATAGCGATCGCATTTATCTTCTCTCCCTCATGATATATGATATCTCCGGGATTATAAGCTCTGGTTCCCATAGGGGTCTCCTCCGCATCAGGTGAAAACTGCTTAAATTATATAATAAAGAAGCATTTTTCTCAACCGTTACTTGCAGTTTTCTTACTCTAAGGTCCCCTGTGGGCGTATTCCCTGCTTTTCCCGTAGAAAAACATGTACTGCTGGATGACCCCGGCACAGCCTCTGTAACGGTCTTTATCAAAGTATCCTCCATATTCCTCGGAAATGACCCGCTTGATCCACACGTCCTCCGGAAAGGCATCGATATTATGCAGGCCGAAGAGAGAAATGCAATTGGCCACCTTGACTCCCACTCCGTACAATTTGGTAAGCTCACTGACGGCCTTTTCTGCAGAATATCTGCGGTAATCCTCCGGAACGACCATTCCGTCCCTTACCTCTCTGGCCAGGCGGAGTATGTACTTATCCCTGTATCCCACTCCGTGGGGCTTAAGATCGTCTACCGTCAGATCTGCCAGGGCCTCCGGTGCAGGAAAGGCGTAAAATGTCTCATTTTTTACTGTAATGGGCTTACCGTAGGCAGAGCACAGGGATTCGATCGCAGACCGTATGGCAGGGATGGACTTGCGCTGGGATATGATAAAGGAGATCATCATTTCCCACAGGTCCTGGCGAAGGATCCTGATGCCGCAGCCGTACCGGCAGGCAGCCGTAAGAAATGAGTCCGCCGGATCTATCCTTTCCTTGATGGCCTCATAGTCCGTATCAAGATCCAGATAGTCGTGCCAGAAGTCCCTGAATTCATCTTCACTGCAGGAAAACTCGAACCTGCCGTCTCCCAGATCACCGATCTCCAGGAATCTCCCCCCGGAGATGGTGGTATAGGTCGCTTTTATATCCTCATTTTCATTCAGGAGAGGCTTCTCTCTTCTCACAAAACGAAAACACTGACCCGACTCCTCTATCTGCGCCGGGTCGAAGCACTTCCCCATCTTCTTCATATCAACCAGCATATTCATCCCCCACTTCCCATATTCCATCATACACTCATTTTTCCCCCCTTACAAGACAGGGGACGGTTCTCTGTCTTATGGGTCGCTCGCAGTCTCTCCGTGCGGCCCGATTGCAGGCAATCAGGCCAAAAGACAGAGAACCGTCCCCTGTCTTGTGCTCTTGACATAATCGCGTTTCCGTAGCATATTTATAAAGGAATGTTGAGTTTAGGAGACGGGTTTTATGATCGAAAGAGTAAAAGAACTTATCGAGAATAAATCGTTTATGGAGCTTCGGGGTGAACTGCTTGAGATGAATGCGGCGGATATCGCCGCTATCTTAGAGGACCTCTCCAATGCCGAGACCATAAGGATCTTTCGGCTTCTGCCCAAGGACCTGGCGGCAGAGGTTTTTTCTTATCTTTCCATCGAGGTTGAGCAATTCATCATTACTTCATTGACCGCCAAAGAGGCCGGTCTTCTTATCGACAACATGTTTGCCGATGATGCTGCCGACCTTATGGACGAGATGCCTGCTAACGTGGTTACCAGGCTCCTTGCTCATGCCGACCCCGAGACCAGAAGGGACATCAATCATCTGCTCCAGTACCCGGAGGACTCTGCCGGTAGTATAATGACGGTGGAGTATGTGTCCTTAAAAGAAGGCCTGACAGTCAGCCAGGCCATTGACCGTATCCGTAAAGATGCCGGGGATTCCGCTGACTTTAACGTATGCTATGTGCTGGACGTTCGTCGTAAGCTTATCGGTACCGTGGAACTGCGGGATCTTATCCTTGCCAACCCTGACACCCTTGTGGGAGACGTGATGAATGAGAACTTCATTTTCGTTCATACCCATGATGACCAGGAGGAAGTCGCCCAAGCCTTCCAGAAATACGACTGCACTGCCATGCCCGTTGTTGACCGGGATAACAGGCTTGTGGGTATCATCACCATCGACGATATCGTAGATATCATCGAGCAGGAGGCTACGGAGGATATCGAAATGATGGCCGCTATCACGCCTACCGACAAGCCATACATGAAGACCGGCGTCTTCGAGACCTGGAAGAAACGTGTTCCCTGGCTCCTTCTTCTCATGATCTCAGCCACATTTACGGGGCAGATCATCCAGCATTACGAGGATGCCCTGGGAGCATATATCGTCCTGACCTCCTTCATCCCCATGCTCATGGATACAGGTGGAAATGCGGGAAGCCAGGCATCGGTTACCATTATCCGTGGTCTTTCACTTAATGAACTGGAGTTTTCCGATATATGGGCTATCATGTGGAAGGAATTCCGTGTATCCATCTGCTGCGGTATCACCCTGGCTGCGGCCAATTTTATCAAGCTGCTCCTGGTGGACCGGGTATCCATAATGATCGCAGCGGTAGTATGCATAACCCTTGCCAGCGCAGTCATCGTGGCCAAACTGGTGGGCTGTACCCTGCCGGTCCTTGCCAAGAAGATAGGCTTCGACCCGGCAGTAATGGCAAGTCCTTTCATCACCACCATAGTGGACGCTCTGTCGCTGATGATATACTTCACCATTGCGACCCATCTTCTTGGAATTTAAGCGTTAAGACAGGGGACGGTTCTGTGTCTTATGCAGTAATACCAGGGGGAAGACAGGGGACGGTTCTGTGTCTTGACAGACATTTTCTCTTATGATATAAATGAATAGTTGAATTTGGATAGGGGATTGGTCAAATGGTATGACAAGGGTCTCCAAAACCTTTAGCGGGAGTTCGATTCTCTCATCCCCTGTATCTTATCCTATTATAGCAGGTGTTTCAAGCTTCTATCAATCACAAGGTACTCACATAAGTACTCACATAAGTACTCACATGATTAAGAAAGGAGAAAGGCGATCTGCTCATAATGAAAGGACCCACGATATTATGGGTTCTTTTTTGTATTCGATACGGAACAATACCCCGATTTAAAAGAATCGCATAAATTGAATATACTTTTGGTTATCTTCAGCAGAAAATCTATCGTCAAATTTTTTAAAATTCTGCCCTGTATAGAACGATACAAGCTCAGGCTTATCTTCACAGTCAAGATATACTATTCCACCACCGATCTGGCGCTGGATACTGACAAGAACATCAGTGGCTATTTTCATAAGATCCGCTCCGTTGATCCGATCTATCTCATCCAAAGCGTAATTCTTTCCAAACTGTGCAATGAGAAAAGAAGAAGCCATGTAGTTTCCGGTACAGGGATCCAGCCTGGAGTACCTTGCCAATTTCTTTTTTGAAGTGGTCGAAAGGTTTTCGCCATTTACAATTATTGACTTATGTGTCAACGTGAAAAATCCCAGTACATTTCCGGTGTCTTCATCATTCACAAGATATGTTATAGAGAGCTTTCCATTGGCAAAACCGATTGCCTTATTTCGGATAAACTCTTCAATCTCGGGATTATTTGGAGACGAAAAGGTGGCAAGCTTGTGTTCAATTACACTACTGCCACCCAGATCAATCAGATCAAGTATATTAACCACAACAGGAGACACTTAATTCACAGCCTCCTTTTTCCACTTATCAATAATATGAGTTATTTTTTCCGGATCAGTCTCAACTTTTGTAACCGGAGTATTCTCTGTTCTTTTATAAGGATCAGCAATAGATGCCTCTATCGCCGAAATAAAAGCATCCGCTTTTTCGGAATCATTTATAATCACATTATGAAAAATGCTTGATGTAGCCATATCAGCATACCTCCTTCATTTATATTATCGGTATTACTCACCCTCTATCCAACCTTATTATATGCGAAAAACATGAAAACATCAATGGATAGTTTCTTTTCAAAAGCAAGACTAAAGTATATGGCTAGCGTAACTTATTCATTAATACACGGGATAGGGTGGAAATTCATCTCCCGGAGCACTAAGTGTAATGCCTAAGTGATCTGATACTGACATTGAATTAGGAACACCTCATCCGTCGGCTTCGCCGACACCTTCCCCTCAAGGGGAAGGCTATAAATAGAAAAGCCAGGGATATACCCTAGCTTTGTCTACAGTCTGAAAGGAATACGAAGTATTCCTTCTTTTTTTATTTATTCCAAAATATGTATTGACATAATTGGAAGAATATGTTATATTACTGTTCGCAACGAACCGTACGGGGTTAATCTTTCCTCATTTCATTTACACGATTGCGCAATCGGCTGTTCTGAAAACAGCAGGTCATTCTTTATAAATGATCATATTCTGCTTGTATTCATTAAAGCGGACATTTTCATCTTTACGGAACTTTGCACTTACAAGGTCCTCATATAATTCGGAGGCATAAATGTCCCTCCGGAATACATCAAGGGTACTGCCCGACAAGAGGCTGTCTGCCTCCGAAGGTTTGGTGATAACGGGAATGGAGCTTCTTTCTCTCATCTCTTTCATAAGCAGGCTTGCACTTTCCCTGAATCCCAGAACCCGGGCATATCCCGGTCCATCCGGCTGATAAAGGTCATCGGTTATATCAAGCAATATATGAATAAGTATCCTGCTGATGCGGGAATAGGTATACTGCTTTGTCTTCAGGGCCTTGCATACTTCATCAAAGGATCTCCAGGTAACCGGCAGGTCAGAGAGCCTGTTGGCCAGTTCTGATCTCATGTCGGAGTATCTCATAATGTCAAGGCCTGTAAGCTTATCATGACGGATCTTCTCCCCTATAAGGTATATAAGATCATCCGCCACCATGGGGAATTCCCTGCCCCACAACTCCTTTAACATATCAGCTTCCCAACCGGGAATATAGTTTCTTAACGGATCAAAGACTGCGCCGCCATCTGACCCCTCCCCGGCTGAGAAAGCCTCTATCAAACCTTCTCTTATCCCTGAGGCCGAAGCAAACCCGCCTCCCGATATTCCTTCATTATACCCGTCCCCTGCCCGCTCGATCATAAGGGGTTCCATGAATGATCCGGTTACTTTGAGGGCCTTTAAGTATTCCAGAGCCAGGATATTGTTGGAGCCTGACATGACTTTGCTTATCTTCTCCGGTTTTGCATCTTCCGGATCAATACAGGATATAAGGGCCGCCTCTCTCGCCGCAGGAAAACTTAAACCCTTCTTAAGACCATCATTTAAAACCTGCTTATACTCCGGTGGCTCCTCCGCTAAGATACCCGCTATCCTGTCAATAAGGTCCGTATCTGTCTCTTCACATCCGAAGCTTATATAGTCAATAAGCCCGATCCCATCAAGCAAAGAAATGCCGCCTAATGCGAAGGAAGGCGCACTGGCGGTGGCGTAAACAGTCGGAAGTTCCAAAACTAAATCCGCCCCGCCGGCTAAAGCCTGGCGGGTGCGGATATATTTACTCATAACAGAGGGTTCTCCCCGCTGAACAAAGTCGCCGCTTAGCGCAACAACCACATGATCAGCGGATGTTAATTCTTTTGTCTTACGAATATGATATTCGTGCCCCTTGTGAAAGGGATTATATTCTGCGATGATTCCTGCAACCTTCATGGTCTGCTAGAACTCGAACTCATCAACACGGCTCTTCAGTGTATTGGAGATATCGCTGAGTGCCTTGGAGTTATTAGCCATATTGGAGATGGTGGAATCCAACTCTCCGATAGTAGCCGTGGTCTCCTGTGTAGAAGCGGCATTCTCTTCTGATAATGCTGAGAGTTCCTGGATGATGTCGTTCATCTGACCTCTATGCTCACGAAGTTCATTTGCCTGAGTCTTAATAGTATTGATACTCTTAACGGATTCGGCAACATTCTTTGCAAGGATATCGAAATTGCCCTGTGTCTCTTCGATCTTAACCTTCTGCTGTGCAACAGTCTCTTTAACTTCTGCCATAACGTTAACCGTCTTGGTAGACTCAGCAAGAAGCTCTCCGATGGATTTCTCGATCTCAGCTGCGGATTCACTGGACTGGTCAGCCAGCTTCTGGATCTGGCTTGCAACAACGCCGAAGCCTCTTCCAAGTTCTCCCGCTCTTGCAGACTCGATGCTGGCGTTAAGTGAAAGCAGCGTGGTCTCTTCTGCGATGGAAGAAATGATGTTAACGGCAGCGCCGATCTTCTGAGCCGCGTCATTTGTAAGCTCTGCCTGCTGTGACAGACGATCGAAGGCTTCCATGGTAGTGTTAATGTATTCGGTAACCTCTGTAAGGTTACGTCCTGCATCCTTCTCGATCCTATCCATGCTGTTGGCGTTCTCTGTCAGGGAGTCAACGTCATTAGCGATATTCTCGATAAGTCCGCCCATCTCTGTCATATGTATGTTAGCATTCTGCGTATTCTCTGCATTATGCATGGTCGCATTAGCCAGTTCATCCATGGCCTGGTTAACGGCGCTGGTGGAATCACGGCTTACGGATGCTATATTGTCAATGTCGACAACGGAGTTGTTAAGCTCTCCCGTATGACCTGCGATCTCGCTGATAATGGTAGCAAGGGAGCTTCGCAGTTTCTCCGTGGATCTTGCGATAAGACCGATCTCGTCGCTTCTCTTCTGAGGCTCATCTGCAACAGGCTGATTCAGCTTGCCGGCTGCGATAACTGCCAGAGACTCGGTAACGCTCTTCATTGACTTGGTCATCTTGTTAACAAGAACGATTATGATGATCACTGACAGGATAAAGAGTACTGCAGCGATAACAACAAGCGTAACGGTCGTGGATGTGATGGTTGCGCTTACAGCCTCACTGGTACGTCCGGTAAACATCATACCTACGACACTTCCGTCAGAATTCGTAATGGGAATATAGTATCCGAAATAAGGTGTCTTATTAATGGTGATATTCTCGGCGAAGTACTCCTTGCCTTCCTTTAATACTGCCTGTATAACTGCATCTCCGGCCTTGGTACCGATGATCCTGTTACCGTCATCAACACTGATAAGACTGGTCAGGTATCTGGTGTCACCGTAGAACAATGTGTAATCAACTTCTGTGGCTAAATGATAATTGTCGATCAGATCATAATTGCCGCTCAACTTCGAATCACCCTTATAGAGGTCTTCGCCCTCAAGGTGATAATCGCCCTCGAACTCGGTTCCGTAGGTGATAGCCATAACTTTAGCCAGATCTCCAAGGTCATCCTTAACCTCGTTAATGGTACTGTCCTTCAGTCTGATGCTGGCAATGACCGTAGTCGCAACTGCCATGATAAGAAGCGGTACGAGAGCCGCTGCAAGGATCGTGGCTTTGATACTTGTTCTTGCCTTGTCTTCCATAGAAAATATACCCCCTGGTGTAATTGATTTGTTCGTGAGTTCCTAATAATATCCCTATAAAAACTACACTAGATTTATTGTATCATTACACATTGTAAAATGCAAACACAATAACACACTTTTCGTGAAAATTGTATAAAAAATTTCATCCCTTACACTGAAAAATGATGTATGTGACGAAAGTACCAGTTTTAATACTCGTTAATACTTTTCTGATGGTCTAATTAAACCGTTTTTCATATTCCTGTATGAGATCCCGGTTCTTTTTCTCTATCTCGGTTAACCAATTATCGTTAAACTTATTAGCCTCGATGGTGCCTCTATACCAGGGTTTGGAGTTGAAATAATCCTGAAGCTCCTTATCCTTGAACTTCCTTCCGTGGCGGGCGTATATCTCATTCCTTGCCAGTTTGAGTTCCTGCGCATTGAGTTTTTCAAGCTCCGCTGCCGTTACCGGCCTGGTGCTGCTGTATTCCAGGATATAATCCTTGTTTGCTGCGATCTTAGTCCCGGTGGGAACTGTAAGAACCTCATGTTCAATGCCCTGATATTCTTTGCGGGTCTCGTCACCTGTGTAGGTCTCCCAGTAACCGTAATAATACGCTGCAGGGATATCCGTAGTCACGTTGTTTCGTGTCTTCATGAAGTAATTGACTGCCAGCATCTTAATATCTGAGTCAAACTTGCTCAGGTCTGCAAAAAGCGGGATCGATGCTTCCTGGGAGTAGTCAATCTGCGGCGTATCGTATTGGCCGCCCAGCTTAACCTTGGCCTCCCACGCAGATATCACATCCGGCATGTAATCCTTTGCGGAGGAGATTGAACGGGCAAAATCCATGGGCAAAGCCGCACCCGGGAGAGTTGACGTTGTGTCGCAAAGGAGACGGACGCTTCCATCCTTTACCTCATATACCTTGATAGTCGGGTCAAAATAGCCCCCTTCATGGGTGGTGAACATGAACATGGTCGTAAGGTAGATATATATTCCGCCGTCCTTCTGCTTAAACGCAGCCTGGGCAGTATAATTGGTGCCGCCGTAGGACACTGACCGGATTTCCTTATTGTCTAACCTTTTTACCAGATTACCATCCGCCTTGAAGACACCTACGGAGGTATTACCGATCCCGGTAAACTTATCAAAATCCCAGAATGTTACCAGCATCTCAGGCTTTCCGTCATTATCAATGTCAGCATAGGCAGCGGATACTGTTCCGCCATCTACATCGGCGCTTCTAAATTCTCCGTACTCTCCGCCGTAGTCCATGTAATAGTCTTTGTCAGCTTCTTCATATTGTGCCGCCAGATTATTGCGGAAATAATCCCTTAATATCTGAAGAGTCTCCGTATCTCCTGCTCCGGAACCCGCCTGAGATGGCGCTTTGCTTCCCGGCGCGGCAGCTGAACCTCCGGCTGATGAAGCAGGCTGACCGGTATTGTTCATCCCCCGTAATACAAAGAATACTATAAGACCGATGATCACCAGTGCCGCAACAACGATCACTGCAATGATGGGTCCTTTGCCGCCTTTCTTCTGCTGCTGAGGATGCCCACCGTACGCAGGCATTCCCTGAACCGCAGGACCTGTATTATTCTTCTGATACCCGTCACTCTGCTGATTGCCTGCCCCCGGCATGGGATTCCCGCAGGCAGTGCAGAATTTAGACCCGTCCGGTACCTGTTTTCCGCATTTTGTACAGAACATAAAACTCCCCTCCCATTAATATTGATCCTGAATACAGTATAGACCAGAACGGCATGTTTTTTCAAAGTTTTTTTACATATTACTTTACTAAAGCAGTCCGTTATAGTAAAATCGTCATATCGAGTTAGTAACACTACTAATCCCAATAATATATAGGTAGGAGAAAGAAAAATGAGATGTTCTAATTGTAATTACGAGTCAGAGACTGATTTCATGTTCTGCCCTAATTGCGGAACTCAGCAGCAGGCTCAGCCGCAGCAACCGCAGCCTCAGCAGCCGGAACCTCAGCAGTTCCAGCAGCAGCCACAGCCGCAACAGTTCCAGCAGCAGCCGCAGCAGTTCCAGCAACAACAGCAGGGGTTCCAGCAGCAACAGCAGGGATTCCAGCAGCAACAGCAGTTCGGCGGTCAGCCGGGATATGTACCTTATCAGTCACCCCAGCCCCAGCCCATGTTCTACAATAACGGTAATGAAAGGATACTGGCCTTCTTCAAGGATACCTTGTTCCTGGTAGTGACCATCCTTTTCTCGGTTAGTGTATTATGCAGCCTTTTCAGACTGTCTCTGCCGGTTATTGAGATCCTTTACACAATCTTCTTCTGGATCATTTTTGTCGCAGCTAAGAAGAATGCAGTTGCTACTAACCAGATCAAATGGCTTTCCGGAACAACATTTGCCAAGATCATTCTGAATTACGTAGCAGCAGGTCTTGTTCTCGTGCTGGGATTCATCGCCATGGCAGGTGTATCCGCACTTGGCGGCGCAGCAAGGGGTTATGGATCATACGGAGCAGCCGCTGCTTCCGCAGCAGGTTCCGTAGGGATCATTGTACTTGTTGTATGTATCGTTATCGCAGCTGTCATTGTTGTTATTACCATCTTCGGTATCAGACCTGTACAGAAATTTACTCAGTCAGCTTATAAGAGCCTTGAGGCAGGCAGCCTTATGGTGATCAAGCCCGGAACAGCTAAGGTATGGCTTATGATCTTCGGTATCGTTAAAGGTCTTTCCGCTATTGGTTCCCTTGCTTCAGGCGCTGTGATGACCGGAGCTTTATCTTCGGTAATGAGCCAGGTTTCATCCAAGATACCTGTTCCCTTAAGCGCCCTTGGAATCTCAACGGGACTTAATATCTTCGGATTCCTTTCAGAGGCTTGTCTTGCTACAGCATACATTATGCTTTCCATCACATTCGGAAAGTATTTCGGAGATGTTGTTTCCTACGATCAGCAGCCAATGCAGTAAATATATATCATGATTGCAGGCAATCATGATGCACGAAGAACTTTCAAAAAACAAAGCCGGGTCGCAAGACCCGGCTATATTTGTATATAGGGTTGACAGGGGGACGGTCCTTTTGTCACACCGTCCCCCTGTCTCACTATACGTCTCCGTAATACTTATTGATCAGCTTACTTAATATGATGTAGGCTGCGCAAAGTGTTCCGTACTGTACTGCGCCCGTTACGTAAAAGAGGATGCTTAATGCGCTGATGCCGTAGAGAATGCCGAAAGCTATAAGCCATCCGCAGGCTCCTTTTCTTCCCTTGATCTCAAGGGTTCCCGTTTCAGCGCTTCTGTAGGCCGTCTTAACGAACTTGTGGATAGACCCTATTCCCAGTATGGCCAGCACAAGCGCAATGACGGCGCAAACGATCATGGTTATCAGGAATACAGTACCCATCAAGGAAAAGACAGGCTCTGCGATCCGAAGATACTCCTGGATCTCCGGCTTCTTCTTCATGAAAAGCTTGGCAAAACTCTCAGATGCAAAGAATCCCATAAGGCCCTTAAGCAGGAATCCTACTATCACCACAAAGGCTGCCTCCACGATCCTTACGATCTTCAGGGCCAGGACGGTTCCGCTTATCCTTCTTACATCCTTGGGGAATATCCTGTTCTTCTTGGCTGCCGCGTACGCCATCCAGAGAAAGATGGTAAACAGTATCTCGATAACCGGAAGGCTGAAGGACAGCCATCCGAATATGGCGCATCCTACATTTACGGAATACAGGACACACACTGCCAGAAAGAGGCTGTCACTGCACAGTCCGTTCATCCTCTGCCAGGGGTTGAGCCCTGACGGGTCGAAATCCTTCTGCGGAGCCACCGGCACCGGTTCATAAACTACATTGTTGTTCTCGTCCATTTAAATCACTCTCCTAAGTTTTTTCTATGGGGTGACAAAAGGACCGTCCCCCTGTCACCCCAAAATATGCTTATTATTTACATGTCTTTGTAATACTTGTTGACCAGAAGACTCATAAGAACATACATCACGCATTGTGTAATGCTGCTTATGGTCCCAAGGATATTAATTATGCCGCCCAAAGCTCCGAGTCCCGCAAACACCGCATATACGATAAACCATGCTGCTGACGCTCCTCTTTTCTGTATCTGAAAACTTCCTGCCTCAACACTCCTGTAAACGGACCTTACGAATAAATGGAAGGACCGCATCCCGAAGAAGGTAAAGAGGAAAATGACCAGGGCTATTACGATGCAGAGAACAAGCACCAGGGCTCCCGACGCCGATAAAACCGGCTCAATATATCTGATATACTGAATAGCCTGGGGCGTTCGTCTCGTCAGATCCTCCAGAAGGGATACCACTCCTGCGGAATTCATCAAGGCCATGAATGCTATCCCCACTGCTATGACGATCCCTACGATCACGTACTGAACGATCTTCTTGGCAGCGACTGTTCCGCTTATCCATCTGATATGCTTAGGCTCTATCCTGTATTTGTATGCAGCCGCATAAGCAATCCAGAAAAAGATAGTCAAAAGCACCTTGATCACACTGACCCCAAAGGGGATTATGGTAATAAAGCTCATCAGCACATTTACCGAGAGCAGGATGCAGACGCCTAAGAATTTACCGTCCCTGAACATGGCATTGGCTCTCTGCCAGGGATTCATGGCACTTAAGTCAGAAAGCTCCCGGGGAGGCTGATCGAAATTCCCCGGAACATAGTTGATATTCCCCGAAAATGATGTCTCATTGGTGGTCTTAGCCGAATTTGTCACCTTCGGCGGTGCCTGGTATGAAGCATTGCTCTCAAAACCCCGCTCTCCTGCCGAAGGATTACCGCACTGCGGACAAAATACAAAATCTTCAGTCTGTTCAAAGCCGCATTTATTGCATTTCATGATCATACTCCCCTATCAATTCTTAAAACTATGGATTGGAGCGGGTATCCGCCCCCCTCTGTTGACAAATGCATCACATGCATACTTATTCACCGGCATGATGGGCGCATAACCCAGGAGGCCTCCGAACTCTGCTTCATCTCCCACTTTCTTTCCGATAACGGGGATGATCCTCACTGCCGTAGTCTTCTGATTGATCATGCCTATGGCCATCTCATCTGCTATGATACCGGACAGGGTGGTATTCGGCGTATCTCCCGGAACCGCGATCATATCCAGTCCTACGGAGCATACACAGGTCATAGCCTCCAGTTTCTCAAGTGTAAGCGCTTCCGCCCTTACGGAATCAATCATTCCCTGATCCTCAGACACAGGGATAAATGCTCCCGAGAGCCCGCCTACATAGGACGAAGCCATAACCCCGCCCTTCTTTACCGAATCATTAAGAAGAGCCAGTGCCGCAGTTGTTCCCGGCGCACCCGCATATTCCAGGCCGATCTCCTGCAGGATCTCAGCAACCGAATCTCCTACTGCCGGTGTGGGCGCAAGGGAAAGATCTATGATACCGAAGGGAATATTAAGTGCCTTGGATGCCTCCTTGGCTACCAGCTGTCCCACTCTGGTTATCTTAAATGCGGTGCGTTTTATCATCTCGCATAATTCTTCAAAGTCCCTGCCGCGGACCTCCTCCAGTGCCTTCTTGACTACTCCGGGGCCGCTGACACCTACATTGATAACGGCATCGGCTTCCGTTACCCCGTGGAACGCTCCTGCCATGAAAGGATTATCATCCGGTGCGTTGCATAATACCACCAGCTTGGTACATCCGATGGAATCAGAATCCTTTGTGGCCTCCGCTGTCTGTTTGATCACATCACCCATGAGACGAACGGCATCCATGTTGATACCGGTCTTGGTGGATCCTACATTTACGGAACTCATGACCCTCTCGGTACTTGAAAGAGCCTCCGGAATGGATTTCATCAACATTACATCCTTTTCCGTCATTCCCTTGGACACCAGGGCAGAGTATCCACCAACAAAATTAACCCCCACATCTGCTGCCGCCCTATCCAGGGTCCCCGCCAGAGTGACATAATCTGACGGGGAATTGCATGCGGAACTTCCGATGATCGCAATGGGAGTGACGGAAATACGCTTGTTAACAATGGGAATGCCGTATTTACGCTCTATCTCCCTGCCCACGGGCACCAGATCCTTGGCCACCCGGGTTATCTTATTATATACATTTTCATTCAGTTTTTTCAGATCTGAATCGATACAGTCGATAAGGCTTATGCCCAGCGTGATGGTGCGGACATCCAGATTCTCCTGCTCGATCATTTTATTGGTCTCATTGACCTCAAATGTACTTATCATTAATTTTCTCCTAAATCCTATGGGGTTGATCTGCGGTATCGGATGACCGCAGATCAATCCTCGAAAACTACGTTTTCTTTGGACAACTCTCTAACGAGAGTTGCCATTGTACGGGTCTGATATTCTTTATGAATATCAGACCCTGTGCATCATTTCAAAAATATCTTCGTGCTGGCAGGTGATCTTAACACCGATCTCCTCTCCCACCTGCTCCAGTTCCTTGGCGCAGTCATTGAAGGGCTTGTCGGTCTGGTTCATGTCCACGATCATCATCATGTTAAAATACCCGGACACTATGGTCTGGGAGATGTCCAGGATGTTGATCTTATTGTTAGCCAGGTAAGTGCATACCTTAGCTATGATACCCACCGTGTCTTTGCCTACCACGGTAATGATTGTCTTAGTCATTTAATGATCTCCTTTATCCTTAAAAATACAGTATCTCCGAGGGAACATCCCTCTTTGCTATCTTAATGGGAAAATCCGCCGCATTATACGGATTGTCTCCCAGATTGACCTCGCATCTCACCGTCTCATAGGCGAGCTCGGCGTAATTATTCTCCTTGCTTAAATGCCCCAGCATAACAACCTTGAAATTGTCGTGAAGCACTTCTCCCAAAAGCCTTCCGGAGTTCTCGTTGGAGAGATGGCCCTTGTCCCCTAAGATCCTCTGCTTAAGGTAATAAGGATATGCTCCCACCTGAAGCATCCGTATATCATGATTTGCCTCCAGGAACAATACATCAAGACCCCGGATCCTGTCAACTATGTAGCTGTCATATACCCCCAGGTCAGTAACTACCGCTGCCCGCTTTTTACCGTTCTCCATAAGATAGGCCACGGGCTCGGCGGCATCATGTGAGGTGGCTATGGGGGTGAACTTAATGTCCCCGATGGTAAAGGGCCGGTCGGCCTTGACCACGTGGAAGAGCTCCGGGTCAATCTTTCCTAAACAGGAAGAATTCCTGATAGCTTCAATAGTCCCTTCCGTAGCATATATGGGAATGCCGCATTTTCTGGCGATGACCCCCAGACCTCCGATATGGTCCGCATGTTCATGGGTCACCAGAACTCCCTGCATCTCCCGGGTGGTAAGGCCCAGGTCGTTAAGGCCCGCCTCTATGCGCTTACCGCTTATCCCCGCATCTATCATGACATGGGTATCGTCGGATCCCGCATATATACAGTTACCGCTACTGCCGCTGGCTATGCTGCACAGTCTCATTAATCCTCACTCCATCTGACTTCTATATCATCTCCGTCCTTGAGGGCATCGGTGTATCCGCAGTCTTCTCCGTTGATCCTGGAGATTACCCTTCTTCCGTTGCTCTCCGCCGGGTTAAAGCTTATATAATCAAATATGTCAACATAGGTAAATGAGTCCTTGCCGGTCATCATGAAATTCTGTCCGTTGATGGTGACGTTGATGCCAAGGTTCTTGTTGAAATCATCCCCCATGTTGAAGGTATTGACGTAAGAGCCGTCACTTCCTGTGGTATCCTTGGGCTTGAAGGAAGTTTCTTCTGCAGGGGGCTCTTCTTCATGAGTTTCTTCCTGAACTTCATTCTGAGGATTCTCTTCTGTTACATTCTCATCATGCTGCTCCTCACTATCGGCATTTTCACGGGGTT
This sequence comes from Lachnospiraceae bacterium, assembly GCA_017550165.1. GTDB lineage: Bacteria > Bacillota > Clostridia > Lachnospirales > Lachnospiraceae > SIG280. The sequence goes on from JAFZQH010000040.1 coordinate 50,324, forward strand.
CCTCATTTCCTTCAAGCACCGCGTTTTCTTCAGCAGGATGATCCTCCTCGGCATTCACTTCTGAGTTCTCCTCGGAATTCTCTTCAAAACCCTCCTCGACGGACTCTTCCGCTTTTTCCTCGTCCTCTGCAGGTGCTTCCTCTTCCTTTCCGAAATCGGGTTCGATGATCATGAAGTCCACGGTAAAGTTCTCGTATACCTGCTCATCCGGGTCAACACTCATATTGTTAACATAGATAACGGAGTCGTAGCTGATCTCCACATCCATGAAGTTAACCAGCTGCTCAACCGTGTAATAATTCCTGAGCTCGATGCAGTCTCCCTCTTTGATCTCATAACTGGGGGGCTGCAGCACGCCGTCCACCTCCGCAAATCTGGGGCAGTATACTGTCTGTCCGTTGACGATAAAGGTAATGGTGGATTCGTACTCCGGCAGGTCCTCTATACGCACATGGGCGTCTTTTCCTTCCGTGGAAGGAGTGATCTCGATCACATTATTATTGTTGATGGAAGCATTGAGGCTGACCTCCTTACCGTTAAGCTTGATAACAGGAGCCTCACCCATCTCACCCCGGACGATCCTCTGCTTGTCTCCCACGAAGAAGGTAAGCTCCTTGCCTCGCTTGGGGAAGAGGCCTTCGTTGGGGAAGCCTGCCTCCACGGCGGCATCCACGATGGTAAGCCTTGCATTGTTGTATAATTTGATCCTTTCTCCGTTAAAATGCACGAAGATAAAGCTGTTCTTCTGATCGTAATAATTCAGGCAGATACCTACCGGTGTGACGATAAGAGGGTCTTTTTTGATGCCTTCCTCTTCAAACACAACATTTCCGAGAACCTCTTCGCCACGAAGGGCTACACGCTCAGGGGCCAGTTCCAGTTCCTTGGCCACCCTGTCTGCGAATCCGTGGATCTTGCCGCCGCCGCCTACGATAAATACGGCGCTGACGGGGCTGGCTCCGTTGAGTTCCATGATCCTCTCGGATACGTCCTCAGCTATCTTGCCCACGGTCTCTGCCGTAAGATCCCATACCTCTTCGGGATTGATGGTATGGGGAATGCACATGATATCCTTGTATTCAATGGGACCCATCTCTCCGGAAGCAAGCTTGATATGCTCTGCCGTGTTAAAATCAACCAGATAGTGCTGGACTAAAAGCTCCGTGATCTCGTCCCCGGCGTAGGGGATCATACCGTAAGCTATGATACTTCCGTCCTTTGTAACACAGATATCGGAGGTACCGGCTCCCACATCCACCAGGGCCAGGTTCAGCATTCGGAAGGTCTCGGGGATAGCCACATTGATAGCAGCGATAGGCTCCAAGGTCAGATTGAGGACATGAAGCCCGGCCCGACCAACTGCCGCATAAAGTCCGTCTACTACGTCCTCCGGCAGGAAGGTTACTATAATATCCTCGGTTATCTTGTTGGCCTTGTGGCCTTCCAGGTTGGAAATGATGTCATCATTGAGATAATACTTGATGACCGTATATCCTACACAGTAAAATCGAAACTTGGTATCATTGTTCTCCACCAGTTCGTTCTGAGCCTTCTCTATGCCCAGAAGATCCAGTGAGTGGATATGCTCGGTAGTGACCACCGTCTCCTCGGGGAATTCATATTCCACCGTGGTGGTGACCGTCTTAAGCACACGACCTGCAGCAGCTATGCATACTTCCTTCAGCTCGCGGCCCATTTTCTCTTCCAGTTCCTTCTTGACAAGGGATACGGTCTTACCAACCTTGTTGATATCGTGGATTTGGCCATCCAGCATGGCTCTGGTCTCATGCTCATGAACACTCATGGCCTGTACGTGAAAGACCTTCTCATCCTCCCTGTATCCTACGATACCCACAACATTTCTGGTACCGATATCCAGTCCGAAGACATACGCTCTGTCCTCATTTTCATGATCCATTTCCATACTCCCCTTCTCCCTTTCCAAAAGATTTCTTATCTGCTTATGGGTCTTCTCCATAGACCCGTCATTATCTATAGCCTCGTCGCACCTCTGCCGGAACTCGATCTCCGACAGCTGGGATGCAAATATCTGATCGATCTTCTCATGGGTATAACCCCTGGTGTATTTAAGCCTCAGCCTCCTGGTCTCGTCAGAGGCATATATGTACCATATCTCATCCAGGAAGTCCGCATTGTTATTATCTAAAAGCAGGGCCGCCTCGTAGATGAAGAAATCCGCATTCCCGGCCTCGCGTTCCTTCTCGATGGCGGATATCACGTATTCTCTCACCAGCGGATGAACTATGGAATTGACGATAAGCCGGTTTCTTTCATCCCCGAAAATGAGCTTTGATAGGACTTCCTTGTTGATATGTCCGTCCGGCAGCAGCACGTCTTCATCAAATGCGTCGGCTATCTCCGCATTGGCAGGCATCCCCGGCTCCATAAGCTCATGGGCCACTTCGTCAGCCTGCATGATGACAGCCTTGTAATTATCCCTTATGAAATCAAGTACTACTGATTTGCCGGCTCCTACACCGCCTGTGATCCCTATTACTCTCATTTATTTTGCCTCGTACCAGTTATTACCTTCACTTACCTGTATCTCAAGGGGTACAGCCAGGGTGGCCGCACCCATCATTTTCTCCTTGAGAATGGATATTACCTCATCCTTCTCAGACTTATGGGCTTCTATGAGAAGTTCATCGTGGACCTGAAGGATAAGCCTGGACTTCAGTCCGCGCTTCTTAATCTCCCTGTCCACATCTATCATGGCGATCTTGATGATATCGGCTGCCGTGCCCTGTATAGGCGCATTCATGGCAACACGTTCGCCGAAGGACCTCTGCATGAAGTTCCCGGACCCCAGTTCCGGAATGGGACGTTTCCTGCCCCAAAGGGTAACGGAATAGCCGTTCTTCTTGGCCGAATCCACCATTCCCGTCAGGGCCGCCTTGATCCCGGGATATGTCTCGTAGTATCTCTCTATATATTCCGCCGCTTCCTTCCGGGTGATGCTTAAGTCCCTGCTGAGGCCGAAGGTACTGATACCGTACACTATCCCGAAATTAACCGCCTTGGCATTGCGGCGCATCAAGGGTGTGACCTCCGATATGGACACGTGGAATACCTCAGACGCGGTAATGGCGTGGATATCCGCCTCCTCCCGGTAGGCTTTGATAAGGCTCTCATCCCCGGACATATGCGCCAGGACACGAAGCTCTATCTGGGAGTAATCCGCATCGATGAAGATAAAGCCTTCTTCCGGCACAAATACCTTCCTGATCAGCCTTCCCAGCTCCATCCGCACAGGAATGTTCTGAAGATTGGGCTCCGTTGAGCTGATGCGTCCCGTGGCGGTAATGGTCTGATTGAAATTGCTGTGGATCCTGCCGTCCTCTCCGATAAACTCGTCCAGGCCGTCGGCATAGGTGGACTTCAGCTTAGTCAGCTGGCGGTATTCCAGGATATCCGATACTATGTGATTCTTCTCAGCCAGCTTCTCCAGCACGTCTGCTGCCGTGGAATACCCTGTCTTGGTCTTCTTGCCTCCCGGCAGGTTCATTTTCTCAAAAAGGATAACCCCCAGCTGCTTGGGAGAATTGATGTTGAACTCCTCTCCCGCCTGGTCGTATATGGCCTTCTCCAGCTCGGCTATCCTACCTGAAAGCTGTGCTCCGTAGGTTCTCAACTCGTCCCTTTTAACGGCGATGCCGTAACGTTCCATGGAATCAAGGGTGAAAATGAGGGGCATCTCCAGGTCTGTATAAAGCTTGTACATTCCCTCTTCCCTGAGCCTGTTGCATATCACCTCCAGGGACGCTGCCGCAACAAATGCCGGATAGGCCGTAACATACAGGAAGTCTTCCCGGTCTGACTTATATGCCTCGGCAAGGGGAGTCTTCCCCAGTTTCTCCTTGCGGGATGTAAGCACCACCCCCAGATACTCCCCGCCTATATCATCATACGCGTAATTATCCTTAAGAGGATTAAGAAGGTATCCCCCTATGGATACGTCTGCATAACGCTCATCGAATTCCAGGTCAGGGCAGAACTTAAGGACCTTCTTAAGGTTCGCAAAGGCCACCTTCCCGGCCCCGGATATAACCCTCTTAAAGCCTGAAAGAATGTCCTCAAAGGGAAGGGTCTCAGTCTCCACAAATACGTAAGCGGTCTTGCCGTCATGGCAGAGGGCTCCGCCCCTTATGCCTTCCTCGCTGAAAAGGTCAAGGCCCACCGTATCCGCCTTCATCGCCTTATCAAATACATCTCCGACTCCGTCCCTGTCATTTACAAGTACAAAATCCGCCGCATTTTTGGCAGCGCCCTTGGCTGTGTCGCTCTCGAACCTGCCCAGGAGATTTTTAAACTCCAGGCGTTTGAATAGGACATAGGCCTCCTGTGTGTAGAGGCTTCCCATCTTCATGGATTCAAGGTCAAAACTTATGTCTGCAGCGGTATTGATGGTGGCAAGCTCCTTTGACAGCCTCGCCAGATCTATATGCTCCTCCATGGCCTTGGCAGCCTTAGGAGGCTTGATCTCAGATACATGGGCAAAAGCCTCTTCTATGCTGCCGTAGTCCGTAAGGATCTTCAACGCGGTCTTCTCCCCCACCCCGGGAAGTCCCGGGATATTATCGGAGGAATCACCCATAAGGCCTTTAAGTTCTATGACCTGGGCCGGAGTAATGCCGTATTGGTCTACGACATCCCGTGTATGGTAATTAAAAACCTGCGTAACCCCCTTGCTGGTCTTGGGGATGCGGATCATGATCCTGTCCGTGGCCAGCTGGAGCAGATCGCGGTCACCTGAGAGGATGGCCACCTCCATGCCTTCCTTCTCTGCAGCCTTGGATACGGTCCCCAAGATATCATCCGCCTCGAAACCCGGGCATTCCAATGTGGTGATCCCCATGGCTGCGAGAACTTCCTTCATTATGGGAACCTGCTGATGAAGCTCGGCAGGCATGGGCTTCCTGGTGCCCTTATATTCAGCATACATCTTATGTCGGAATGTAGGCGCCTTGACATCAAAAGCAACAGCCAATAAATCCGGCTGTTCCTCATCAAGTACCTTGAACATGATATTCAGGAAACCGTATACCGCATTGGTGGGAACCCCCGCTGAATTGGTCAGGGTGGGGATCCCGTAAAATGCACGGTTAAGCATACTGTGTCCGTCTATAAGAAGAAGTTTGCGCATCATAATAACTCCGCGATATCGTATATCATCTGTTCCGTCTTCTCCCATCCCAGGCAGGGATCCGTAATGGACTGGCCGTAGCAGTTCCCTCCCGGTGACTGGGCTCCGTCCACCAGATAAGACTCGATCATAAGACCCTTGACCATGCCTCTGATATCCTCGGATAATCGCATGCTGTGCAGGATCTCCTTGGCTATACGGGGCTGTTCATCGAACTTCTTATCCGAATTGGAATGGTTGGTGTCTACAATAACCGCAGGATTCTTCAACCCGCTCTCCGTGTATAGTTCATGGACGAATTTAAGATCCTCGTAATGGTAGTTGGGGGCATTCCTGCCGCTCTTATGTGAGTATCCACGGAGAATGGCATGAGCTAAGGGGTTGCCTTTGCTCTTAACCTCCCATCCCGCATATACAAATGTGTGGGACTGCTGGGCGGCCGTAATGGCATTCATCATAACGGAAAGCATACCTCCTGTGGGATTCTTCATTCCCGCCGGGATATCAAGACCGCTGGCCGTCAGGCGGTGGGTCTGGTTCTCAACAGATCTGGCGCCTACAGCCACATAAGATAATACATCCGATAAAAATGAGTGATTTTCCGGATAAAGCATCTCATCGGCACAGGAGAATCCCGTGTCTTCAAGGGCTTTAAGATGAAGCCTTCTGATGGCTATAATTCCTTTAAGCATATCAGGCGCTGCTTCCGGATCCGGCTGATGGAGCATTCCCTTGTAGCCCATACCTGTGGTACGGGGCTTATTGGTATAGATCCTGGGAATGATGACGATCTTATCTGCCACCTTGTCCTGTACAGTGCGAAGTCTCCCTATGTATTCCAGGACGGAATCCTCCCTGTCTGCTGAGCAGGGCCCGATGACCAGGATGAACTTATCGCTCTGCCCCAGAATAACTGACTGGATCGCCTTGTCATTAGCAGCTTTCTGCTCTGCTCCTTTATCCGATAAAGGATACATCTCCTTCACCACACGGGCGTTGGGAAGTTCCCTCTTAAACTCTAAATTCATGATATTAAATCCTTTCTCTCAACTCTCAACTTTTATTGTAACCTTTATCATCTGATAGTGCAATTAAACTTTGTAGTAACCTACGAGCTTAAGCTTGTCGCAAAGCGCGGAGAGTTCCTGCATCATTGCCTTCCCGTTCCTTGAGTGGATGTTGCCCTCCGCCTCGATATAGAAATAATAATTCCAGGGCAGGCTCTTTAAGGGCCTGCTTTTTAAGCTCTTCATGTTGATGCCGTGAGCCCCGATTATATTAAGGGTGGAGGCCAGGGCACCGGCTTCGTTCTTAACGGTGAACATAAGGATAAAATTCTCCTCGCTGTTCTTGACTGCGGGTTCCGGATCTCCGGCGCATCTTGAAAAAACCGCAAATCTGGTGGTATTGATGCCCGAATTCTGAATATCTGAATCCAAGATCTCCAGGCCATAGACGGCTGCCGTCTCATCTGATGCGATGGCCGAGAGTCCCTTATTCTTGCTCTCTGCTACGATCTTTGCCGCTGCCGATGTATTGGCAGCCTCCCTCAGTTCCGCGTCCATCCCGGACAGATACCCGGAACACTGGGCCAGAGCCTGGGGATGACTGATGACACATTTAATATCTGCCTTTTTACTTCCGGGAAGCCCCAGTAAATGATGGCTTACGGGGAGGTCGTAGATCTTCCTGATATAAAGAGACCCCTGGAACATAAGGTCAAGAACGGTTCCCACTTCTCCCGCCATGCTGTTCTCTATGGGCAGAACGGCGCAGTCATTGTCACCGTACTCCACGCTCCTGTATGCTTCTGTGAAATCATGCATGGAAATGAGCCTTGCCCCCGGGAAAAGGCGCTTTGCCGCGATATTTGCAAATGCTCCTTCCGCCCCGCCATAGGCCACCTTCATGCCCTTCATCCTCATTTCCTGGTATGAACAGGACACATCGAGAGCCGACTTCAGGTAAGACACGTAATATGAACGTATCTCTTCATCGGAAATGAAGCCGCTGCATCTGTCTATCAGTTCTTTCTCTCTGCCGGGATCCCGGACGGGAAGCCCGTTTTCCTTCTTGTATGCTGCGATCCTTTTGGCATAGCCCATCCGCTTCTCGAAGAGCCTGGCCATCTCCTCATCGATCTCATTGATTCCCAATCTGCACTCTTTTAATTCATCCATTTTTGTTCTCCTATTGTGTGACAAAAGGACCGTCCCCCTGTCACACCCGTATCAATTCTATAGCTTCCGACAGGTTGGCTACGGGTATGATCTCTATCCCCTTGACCTTTCCCAGTTTCTCGTAGGTCACTGCCGGCACCACAGCCTTTTTAAATCCCAGCTTGGCCGCCTCGGCGATACGCTGTTCTCCGAAGTTCACCGCCCGGACTTCTCCTGAGAGGCCGACTTCACCGAATACCACAATATCATCCCCCACGGGAACTTCCCGGAAGCTGGAGACTATGGCCATAGCTATTCCCAGATCAATGGCAGGCTCCGTCATCTTCATGCCTCCCGCTATATTGATATAGGCATCGTCCCCCGACAGATGGATCCCCAGCCTCTTCTCCAGCACTGCCATAAGCAGGTTGACCCTGTTAGCATCAGTCCCTACGGCTGCCCGTCTGGGTATGCCCAGGTTAGACTGACATACCAGCGCCTGGATCTCTATAAGAATGGGCCTTGTGCCTTCCATACTGCAGGCCACCACTGTCCCCGACGCATTAAGGGGACGGCCGTTGAGCATATACTCAGAGGGATTGGGGACTTCTTTAAGGCCCTCCGAACCCATCTCGAAGACTCCTATCTCATTGGTGGAACCGAAACGGTTCTTGACACCCCTGAGAATACGGTATGAAGCATACCGGTCTCCTTCAAAATACAGTACCGTATCCACCATATGTTCCAATACCCTTGGCCCTGCAACCGTGCCCTCCTTGGTCACATGACCCACTATAAAAATGGCGATCCCAAGGCCCTTGGCCAGCTGCATCAGCACGGCAGTGGACTCTCTTACCTGGGATACGCTTCCCGCTGATGATGTCACATCCTCACTTACCATGGTCTGGATGGAATCAATGATGACCACTTCCGGCTTCTCCTTGCGGATAACAGCCTCGATATCCGTCAGGTTATTCTCGCACATAAGAAGGAGGGAGTCATTGAAACTCCCTATACGGTCCGCCCGAAGCTTGATCTGCTGCAGAGACTCCTCGCCTGAAATATACAAAACTCTGCTGCTGCGTGAGATATTCTCACACATCTGAAGCAGAAGGGTGGACTTTCCTATGCCCGGATCTCCTCCCAGAAGAGTCAGGGATCCGTGGACTATGCCTCCTCCCAGAACCCTGTCCATCTCGGGGATGCCTGTGGAAAGCCTCACCGACTCATCCATATCTATCTCTGACAGGCGGTGGGCCACAGCTCCCGATACAGAAGCCCTCTTTCGTGAACCTGCCGGCGTGGTGCTCACCTTCTCCTCCACCAGGGTGTTCCAGGCCTTGCAGGCAGGGCACTGCCCCATCCATTTTGAGCTTTCATTGCCGCATTCCGTACAGAAGAACACGGTAGATATCTTCTTCGCCATAATTCATTTCCTTTACATAAACAAGGAAAGAATCCTGACGGATTCTTCCTTTGCGCTAAAAGCCCTCGCCGGAAGGGCTGGCTAGATCTTTTTTATGACCACATCCACATGGTGGGAAGAGCCGAATTCCGCGCTCAAGCTCAACTTCCCTCCAAGACTGGTCTTAATGGTTCCCGCGTCCTTGCCGTTAACAGTGATGCTGTACTCCGCCTCGTCCTCAAGGGCCACGGTGATCTGGGCGTTGTCCTTGCCCTCCACTCCGAAGCTCATGCCGTCTTCGGTGATATTCAGATTTAAAACCGTAGTTCCCGGTACAGATTCATATACAAACGATCCGTTCTTCTCCAGCTTGGTGATCTCATTAAAGGTCTTAACCTTGTAAATGTCGCCCTGATGCTTGAAATCATCATGCTTGGACTTGGCTGCCAGTTCATAATTACCGAAGCTGATGCTTCCGTCAGATTCTTCGCGGATCAATTCATTTACTACTGCCATTGTCAGTAACCTCCTAAATAATGCAAATAACTTGGATAGGGTGATTATATCATCAATTCTTTTCAGATACAAACACTATCTTTTTATTCTTTAAGGTTGCGGTAACCGTGGATCCCGCCTTGATCTTGCCTGCCAGGATCTGCTCGGCAAGAGCATCCTCTATCTCAGTCTGGATGGTACGCTTTAAGGGTCTCGCGCCGTACTTGGGATCATAGCCCTTATCCACCACATATTTCTTCACATTATCCTTAATTATAAGGGTGATGTTCATCTGGTCACGGCAGCGGTCCACCAGGTTGGACGCCATGATGGTGACGATCTTCTTCATATCATCCTTGGTAAGGGAATGGAATACCATGATCTCATCGATACGGTTTAAGAACTCCGGCTTAAAGATCCTCTTAACCTCATCCATAACACCGTTCTTCATCCGCTCGTAGTTGGCCTTGTCGTCCTCTACTGAAGCGAATCCCAGTTTCTTGGGCTCAATGATGGACTGAGCTCCCGCATTACTGGTCATTATGATGATGGTATTCTTAAAATCTATCTTCCTGCCCTGAGCATCCGTGATATGGCCGTCATCAAGGACCTGGAGCAGCATGTTGAACACGTCCGGATGGGCCTTCTCGATCTCGTCGAAAAGAACCACCGAATAGGGGTGGCGGCGAACCTTCTCGGAAAGCTGTCCTCCCTCGTCATATCCCACGTATCCCGGAGGCGAGCCTACCATCTTGGATACGCTGTGCTTCTCCATGTATTCCGACATGTCCACCCTGATGATGGCATCCTCGGTACCGAATATAGCCTCTGCCAGCGCCTTAGACAGCTCGGTCTTACCCACACCGGTGGGACCTAAGAGTAGAAATGATCCCACAGGCCTTCCGGGGTCTTTAAGACCAACACGTCCTCTTTTTACTGCCTTGGAAATAGCGGCAACAGCTTCATTCTGTCCCACCACGCGCTTGTGAAGGATAGACTCCAGCTTCAGCAGCTTCTTGCTTTCCGCCTCCTCCATCTTGCTGACGGGGACCTTGCTCCACATGGAAATGACCTGGGCCACATCATTTGAAGTAACAACGGGGGCCTTCTTCCTGCCTGAGCGCTTCATGCCCATCTTGGCCAGCTTATCCTCCTCAGCTATCTTCAGTTCCTTGTATTCCTTGGCCTTAGCCATGTCTCTTGATTTGATGGCCTCTTCCATAGCCTTTCGTAGTTCATTGATCTTCTCACGGACCTGTGCATAGTCACCCTGGCTCTTGTAATTACCCAGTCTGACTCTGGAAGCCGCCTCATCTATGACATCAATGGCCTTATCCGGGAAGAAACGGTCATTGATATATCTCTCAGCATACTTAACCGCCGATTCAAGAGCTTCATCGGAAATGGTCACCCCGTGGAATTTCTCGTAACCCGGACGAAGCTCCTTCAGGATGAGAAGGGTCTGAGCCGTAGTAGGTTCTTCCACCATAACAGGCTGGAACCGGCGTTCCAGGGCGGCATCCTTCTCTATATATTTTCTGTATTCCGTAATGGTGGTGGCACCGATGATCTGTATCTCGCCCCTTGCAAGGCTGGGCTTAAGGATATTGGAGGCATCGATGGCTCCTTCTGCTCCGCCGGCTCCGATAATGGTGTGGAGTTCGTCGATAAACATAAGGATATTGCCGGCCTTATGAACCTCACTTAAGACCTTCTTGATCCTCTCTTCGAATTCACCACGGTATTTACTGCCTGCAACCATTCCGGACATATCAAGGGTCACGACCCGCTTGCCCATCAGGGAGTCGGGAACAAATCCGTCTACTATCCTCTGGGCTATGCCCTCTACTATGGCAGTCTTGCCCACGCCGGGCTCGCCGATAAGGCAGGGGTTGTTCTTGTTACGCCTGCTTAATATCTGAACGATACGTTCTATCTCTTTTTCTCTCTCAACACAGGGTTCCAGCTTTCCGTCCCTTGCCAGGGTCGTCAGATCTCTGGAATACTGGTCCAGCACCGGAGTCTCGCTGCCGCCTGATCTCTTCTGGGGGAAACGCCCGCCCTTGAACTCATCGCTGTATTTGGCCACGTCTTCTCCCATGGCCTGCAGTATCTCCACATACATCTTGCCGGGATTGACGCCGAGAGTCCCTAAAAGCCTTGCTCCCACGCACTCCGTATCCTTCAGGACCGCTATAAGTATATGTTCCGTTCCGATGCTGTCGCTCTTAAACTTGTCCGCCTCACGCCAGGCTGACTCCAGGGCTCTTATGGCTCTGGGTGTGTAGCCTCCCTGCTCCAGAAGCGCCTCATTTGCCTTGGGTGCGATAAACTCAGTGATAAGCTCCACCATCTTCTCCCGCTGGATGCCTGCTGCCATCATGACCCTGGCTGCTGTCCCCATTCCTTCGGAAATGAGTCCCACCAGCAAATGCTCCGTACCTATGTAATTATGTCCCAGTTCCCTGGCGCAGCTGTCCGCAAGCAAAAGAGCCTTCTTTGCCCTGGCAGTGTATTTCTTTTGCATGATCAAATCCCTCAGTCATCAAAATCTATCATTTCAAATTCAGTACTTGTCTTCTTACCCGCATCTGTTCCTCTGGGAGGAACCTTGGCCGGCCTGTAATCATCATCAGGCCGGATATCCGCTTTCTTGTAATCGTCTACCACCTTGGCGCGCTCTGCTTCTTCCCGGGCAACGATGTTCTGTACAGCCTTGTCTATCTCGATCTCAGACCTTGCCTTTGTTTTGACTGCGGCCTTATCTCTGTGTTTCCTGTCATAATCGTAGTCATCGTCTTCATCTTCATCATCTTCATCATCATCGAAGGCGTCGAAATCATCATAATCATCCCGGCCCTTTCTTCCCTTCAGAGCAAGAGCGATGATAAGAACGAGAATGACAACGGCTTCGGCCGTGATGGCCACCATCATGAGAAATCTCTGAAACTTCAGTTCCTCGATCTCAGTACTGCCGGCGGTCGTCGTCTTGCTCGCTGCGGAAGACGGGCTCACTGCGGTTGACGCCGCGGTATTGGATCCGCCTGAAGAGCCTGAAGGATCGTATGCCTTAAATGTAGAAGCGCTCTGGTCGTACACGAAGAGCCCCTCTTTGCCTTCTGCCTTAAGGTAAGCTAAGACCACATTGGTCTGCTTATTCTTGACTACCGTGATATCCTTGCCCTGGTACTTGGCATTGAATTCCGTAAATCCCTCCGGCACCTTGCTCTTGGGTACTTCTGTAGCGATATTGTATACTACCCCGTCAACCTCGGCTTTAAGATCCGTAACCGAGACATTCTCGGCGGGGGCAGCGCTTGAACCTGCGGTCGCAGCACCTGAGGGGGCAGGACTTGCATCGCCGGTAATGGTAACAAAGTCGGACATGATATATCCTGTCTTCGTTGCTCCGTTCAGGTCGAAATTAACCCTGTACCAGACATTGCCCTCTGAGTCCTTCTTTTCATTGACTATGGTAAGCTTGAAGCCTCCGTTCTGGGCGGTGATAACAGCGGCATTTTTGTTGCCGTCCGCACGTATATTGGTACGGCCCCCCTTTATCTCCGCCGCCTTCTCGTCATATGCTTTAACCCCCGTGGATAAGCATAATGATCCGCATAACAATACGGTTGCAAATACAACTGCCTTGACACTCTTTCTTAATCCTTTGTACATACCTTTTTCCTCATTTTATCTTGTATTGAAGCAGGAAATCTGCTTATAAAATTCCTACACTACATCATCTCTTTTTTGACCGAAAAAGTCAATGAAAAAGAAAAACAAATAAAATTTTTTTATGTAAACTCTTTACTCTTTTGAAAGCATATGTTATTGTTATACCTGTGGGTTTCCACGAGAGTTTTTTTTGGAGGTTTCATGATGAAAGGAACAGTTAAATGGTTTAACAACCAAAAAGGTTACGGATTTATCTCAGACGAAGCAGGCAATGATGTATTCGTTCATTATTCAGGTCTTAACATGGAGGGCTTCAAGTCTCTCGATGAAGGACAGGCTGTAGAGTTTGAAGTTGTTGACGGTGCTAAGGGACCTCAGGCAACCAACGTAACCAAATTATGATCAATGCGTAAGTGTACCCTATATTAACATATATAGTATATTTAACAAATTGAAAGTAAAGAAGAGCATCGCGTAAGCGGTGCCCTTTTCTTATATTTCTCCCTTAAATACCGTCTCTGCCGGCCCGGTCATATATACGTGATCATCTTTTTCGTCCCAGAGTATATGAAGCCTTCCTCCCAGAAGCTTAACATCAGCTTCCCTCTCCGTAAGTCCAAGGATGACACAGGCAACCAACGTGGCACAGGCCCCCGTACCGCAGGCAAGGGTTTCTCCCGAGCCCCGCTCCCACACTCGCATCTCGATATTCTTCCGGTCGATGACCCGTATGAATTCCGTATTGATCCTCCTTGGAAATGAGGGATGATTTTCAAATACAGGCCCGTACTTTTCTATATCAAAATGCTCCACGTCATCTAAAGGCACCACCGCATGGGGATTGCCCATGGATATGCAGGTCACTCTGAAGTCGGTATCCAGCACTCTCAGCTTCGAGTCAATGGCCTTATTATCCCTGACCGCATCTCCCGTCACGGGTATAAGATCAGCCTCAGTTACCGGCTTTCCCATATCCACTCTTACCTGTGTGACCGATCCGTCCTCCGCCGTAAGTTCCAGATACTTTATCCCCGCCAGGGTCTCTATGGAAAGGCTCTTCTTATCCGTCAGGCCGTTATCATATACGTACTTTCCGACACACCTTATGCCGTTACCGCACATCTCTCCCCTGGAGCCGTCAGCATTATACATTTCCATCTCAAAATCCGCTTTCCTTGAAGGATTTATCAGGATAAGGCCGTCAGCTCCCACTCCGAAATGCCGGTCGCTTAAGCGCACTGCCAGCTTTGAGGGATCCTCTATATGTTCCTTCGAGCCGTCTACGTATATATAATCATTACCCAGGCCCTGCATCTTGGTAAACTTCATTGTCTTCTCCCTTATCTGATCAGTTCCGGCATATCCAGCAGTTTAACAGCATTCTTATAAAATACCTTTTCCAGCTCCTCCGGCGTCAGTTCAAATGTATCCATCAGGTTCACGTTCTGTGTCTGGTCTCCCCAGGGAGAGTCCGTAGCAAACAGTATCTTATCCATCCCGTGCTCCCTCATGATCCTGGTGATCTGCCGGGGATTGGTCTTGCCGATGAAATACGCCGTATCAAAGTAAACATCCCTGTCTACAAGGAGTTCCTCCACCTCGTCAAAATAATAAAGCCCTCCCATGTGGGCAAGGACCAGCCTTTCCGGGCTTATCTCCTTCAGGACGTTTACCACCATGGGCGGCGTACAATGTACATGTCTTGCAAATGCCATATCCAGTCCTGCATGGACCACCGTGATCAGGCCTTCCTCGCTGGCATAGTCCATGACCCTTATATTTCTGGGATCGTCTATGTCTATCTGCTGATAATCCGGGTGGAGCTTGATGCCCTTCATGCCCATCCGGCGTATTCCCTTTATGTCTTCCTTCAATGTGGGGCTGTCGGGATGGACTCCTCCAAAGGCTATGAGCCTGGTGCCGTTCTCGTATTCGTGGGCGATGGAGAGTTCATAGTTATTCACCGTGTTATACTGTGACGGCTTGGTAAGCACCGGCAGCAGTATGGATATGTCTACGCCGGCCCTGGCCATGGAATCCGTCAGGGCGCCGACGCTGCCGTCTAGGTAGGGCATGATGCCCGTGGCCACGGCCATGTTGTCGACTACACGCTTGGCCATTGTTTCAGGAAAGACGTGGGTGTGAAAATCTATTATCATTGGTTTTTTCCCTTTTCCAGTGACGTTGTGTGAATATGCTGTTTAGTATATGATATCAATCAATTATATTCAGATTTTCTCTATGGTGAAACCATGCCACTTCTAGGCATTTATAAGGCGGTTGAAATCCAGGGTTCCTCCGAAGAGGTTTAGGGCGCTGCCGACGGTATAGTCCAGGCGGCCACCTCCGGCGCGGCGCAATTGTTCGATGTCCTCCGGGCTGTGGATGCCTCCGGCGTAGGTGACGGGGATCCCGTCCCAATTACCGAGAAGATTCGCCAGTTCTTCGTCTATGCCGGCTTTTTTACCCTCCACGTGGGTGGCGTGGACCAGGAATTCATCACAGTACTTGGAGAGTGCATCCAATGTGGCTCCATTAACCTCAACGTCGGTGAAATTCTGCCATCTGTCTGTCACTATTACATACCGGCCTTCCAGCTTCATACAGCTTAGATCCAGGACCAGTTTTTCCTTCCCTACTGCCCTTACCAGACGGTCTAAGTTCCGATAGTTGATCTTGCCGTCCTTAAAGACATAGGAGGTAACGATCACATGGCTTGCTCCCCCATCAAGAAATTCGGCCGCATTTTCATCAGTAATACCGCCGCCTATCTGCATCCCGCCGGGGAAGGCAGCCAAGGCCCCAAGGGCCTGTTCCCGTGAAGCACTATACTCATCCGTCCCCCGCTTGTTGAGGATGATGATATGCCCTCCGGTCAGGCCATGCTCCTTATACAGTTCCGCGAAGTAAGCAGCATCCTTCTCCGATACGAAGTTTTCCTTAACGCTTTTCCCCTCCCGGAGACTACTGCCTATAATCTGTTTAACCTTACCATCATGTATATCGATACAAGGCCTGAATTTCATATTTTTTGTCCTTTCAGTCTACAGGCTGAGGGAATGTGTTCAAAGACGGGTCTTTGGGAACGTCGGCACTTAGCGAATGCGTAGCATGAGCTTAGTACCGTTACGCTTTCCAACGAAGCGAGAGCGTCCCGTCGTTGAACATATTCCCTCAGCCGTTACTCGAACAAAAACCTAAATCTTCTCAGGAATCTTACCATCCCGGTACGCCTTAAGCAACTTCTTAAGATCGTGGATCTGCTCCTCCAGCTCCCTACCCACATCGGTATCCGCAACACGTTTTCTCTGGACCACATGCTGAACCAGCACTGTATCCGACACGATATCGCTCTCATTCCTGATAGCCGTCTTCATTGATTCAAATGGCTCGTGTGCCGCCAGCAGCATTCCATATGAATTATAGATCAGGGTGTATCCTGCAATTCCGGTCTTAGGCTGATATGCCTTGGAGAAACCTCCGTCTATCATGAGCACCTTCCCATCGCATTTAATGGGGTTCTCGCCCTTCTTTGACTCTATGGGAATGTGGCCGTTGACTATATGACTGGTCTCATAATCAAGCCCGAACTCCTCGAATATCATTTCCGCCGTCTCACGGTTATCGATCCATGAGTAATAGGGATTCTTGGGCTCCTTATGAGTATTCTTATCCTCAATGAAGTATCTCTCGAAGGTGGTCATTTTCTCCTTACCAAACAGGGGCGAATCAGCGTTAGTCCACAGATAATACATGATGTCCAGGCCGTCCCGCTTCTCCTTGGGTTTTATTGAATAGTAGCCCATTCTGGCGTACTTCTCCAGCACATCAAGGAGTTTCTTGCCTGAGTACTCCTTGCCGTAGACCTTTACCTTCTTGAAACTACCGTCCTTATCCAGGGGAATACAGCCATGGAATAAGAGGTTGGAATTAAAGACCTTGTAGAGTGAGCCCTTGGAGAACATGAACCTGATGTGTCTCTGGAGCTTCTCGCTTTCTATAAATGCGGTCCGCAGCCGGTCGACCACCTTTTCCTCTCCGGGGGTGAGCTTGTATGGATCCTTGGGGTCGATAGTGGGGAAATTCATATCCAGCATGGGATATTTCTTACCCTCCACAGTAACGGTTCCCTTCTTGAAATCTATCTTGTGAAGGAGGTTCCGATGTTCCATGTTGAACTCCGGTCTTCTCTTTATCAACTGGCCTTCCAGCTTGAATTGAATGACTGCCAGGGCCTTATGCATCTTTCTGTCCAGATCGGCATCCAGTATGTTATATTCGCTTTCTCTAAAGGATATCTTGAAGCATTCACAGGGATCATCCCTGTAAGTCTTCAGGGCAAATCGAACCAGAGGCACCAGGTTGATGCCATAGCCGTCCTCCAGGATGTCCAGGTTGCCGTATTTCGCGGATATACGAAGCAATGTGCACATGCACTCCGTCTGGCCTGCAGCCGCCCCCATCCAGAGGATGTCGTGGTTGCCCCACTGCAGATCCAGGCTGTGGTATCTCATGAGCATATCCATTACCTTATGGGGCAGGGGACCTCTGTCATAAACGTCTCCCAGGACATGCAGGTGGTCAATGACCAGCCTCTGTATCACCTTGCAGAAGGCTTCGATAAGCTGATCGGCCCGCCCTATCTCTATGGCGGAATTGATGATCTCGTTGTAATATGCCTCTTTATCGGGCATGTCCCCGCGCTCGGTGATAAGCTCCTCTATAACGTAGGCAAATTTCTGAGGCAGGGCCTTCCTGACCTTTGAACGGGAGTACTTGGTGGCTGCCTTCTTGGTTATCTGTATCAGCCTGTGAATTGTTATGTTATACCAGTCGGTAATATTCTCTTCTTCGTTCTTCACCAGCTGGAGCTTCTCTTCCGGGTAGTAAATAAGGGTCGCCAGGGCCTTCTTGTCCTTTGCCGACAAGGTGGATCCGAACTCCTCTTCTATCTTTCTCTTGACAGAGCCGGAACCGTTCCTTATGACATGCTGGAACTGCTCATATTCACCATGGATATCCGTGATGAAATGCTCCGTTCCTTTAGGAAGGTTAAGGATCGCCTGAAGGTTAATGATCTCCGTAGATGCCTTGGCTATGGTAGGATACTGGTTCGCAAGGCTTTTTAGATATTTGATCTCTGATTCTGCCATTTATTATTCCCCCTGAAGTTTAGTTTTCACTGTTGATTACGTCCTTCATACTGTAGTAACCCGGCTTGGCCCCTAATAGGAATCTCGCCGCTTCTACCGCTCCCTTTGCAAATAATGCTCTGGAGTAGGCAGTGTGCTTGAATTCCACCACTTCGTCCTGTCCGGCAAATATCACTTCATGCTCGCCCACTATGCTGCCACCCCTGACAGCCGATATGCCTATCTCCTTCTCTCTTCTCTTCTCGGACCTCTTGCTTCTGTCATATGTATATTCATATTCCTCTGACAGGGCTTCATTTATGGAATCCGCAAGAGCAAGAGCAGTGCCGCTGGGTGCGTCCAGTTTTCTCTTATGATGTCTCTCCACGATCTCAATATCAAATCCTGCCGCAGCCAGTTTCTTAGACACCGGCTTTAGTATCTCAAGGAGCAGGTTGATCCCCAGTGACATATTGGCTGAACGGAGAAGGGGCACCTTTTTTGAGGTCTCTTCCGCATCTTTTAGTATCCCCTCATCAAGACCTGTGGTACAAAGCACCACTCCCGTTCCCGTATCCCGGCAATATTTAAGAAGGGCCGGAACCGCCCTGGGATTGGAAAAATCGATCACCACATCGGCCTTGATATTACATTTGTCAAAGGAATCGAAGACGGGAAAGTCATTCCTGCCATCGTCTGCAATGTCAATTCCAGCTACTACTTCCGTATCATCGTATCCTGATATTATATCGATGATGAAACGGCCCATATGGCCGTTGCACCCGTTAACTATAACTTTTACCATTCACATTTCTCCTTTATGACAGGGGGACGGTCCTTTTGTCAACTTTACAGTACACCGAAGTCCTTCATGGTCTTCTCAAGAAGCTTGGTATGCTCCGGTTCCAGTGTAGTCAGAGGCATCCTCATTCCTCCCACATTAAAGCCCATCAGGTTCAATGCCGTCTTTACCGGAATGGGGTTAACCTCGCAGAAGAGGGCATCTATAAGGGGCAGCGCCTCTATCTGAAGCTTGGCGGCTTTTTTCACATCTCCCATCAGCATGGCCTGACAGATGTCATGGGTTTCCTTGGGAGCAACATTGGAAAGGACCGATATTACACCGATGCCGCCTAACGCCATGATGGGCACGATCTGGTCATCATTTCCGGAATAAAGGTCTATATTGCCCTCAGTAAGCTGAACTGTCTTGGCTGTTGAGGATATATTGCCTGTGGCGTCTTTTACTCCCACGATATTGTCAACTTCCTTAACCAGAGCAGCTATGGTAGCAGGCTGCAGAGTGCATCCCGTACGGCTGGGAACGTTATACATTATGATAGGTATGTCAACGCTTTTTGCCACCTCAGTGTAATGGGCGATAAGCCCCGGCTGAGTGGCCTTGTTGTAATAGGGAGTAACCACCAGGAGGCCGTCGGCACCGTATTTGCAAGCCTCGCTCGAAAGATAGACCGCTGTCTCCGTGCAGTTGCTGCCTGTACCCGCAACTACGGGGATACGACCCTTAGCCCTGTCTATGACCACCTTGATGCACTCAAGATGCTCCTCATGTGAAAGAGTCGCTGCCTCGCCGGTGGTCCCCATGACCACGATGCAGTCAGTTCCGCCCTTGATATGGAACTCAACCAGCTCCTCGATCTTCTCATAATTAACCGACATGTCCTCTTTGAACGGGGTAGCCAATGCCACGCCTGCGCCTTTAAATACTGCCATATCCTCTTCCTCCTTTTTTCCTTTCGAATAAATCGCATTACAGCCGACCTCCCGGGCCGGCTGCATTTATTTCTTTACAATGTCAATGTTATAAATCTCATCAACGTAGTCCGACAGCTCCGGATTCATGGTAATTCCCGTAAGAACAAGGGAAGTCTCCTCGTCCTTAAGTTCTATAAGCTCTACAAGCTCCTTGGCGGAAATGATGTGCTGGTCCACAAGGCCCAAAACCTCATCCAGTATCAGGAGATTGCAACCCTCCGTTGATAGTACCTTACGGGCAAAATTAAGCCCGTTCCTGATATTAATGACCTCCTCTTTCTTAGCCTCCTCCGGTAAAGATTCAAAACTCTCCGAGGATTTTTCAAACCGGAACAACTTTATCTCCGGCTCAAGCCTTCTTAGGAATTCGATCTCTCCGTCTCTCCTGTTCTTGAGAAACTGGATTATAACAACCGAATTACCCTTGCCGGCTTCACTGATCCCGAGTCCTACTGCCGCCCGTGACTTACCTTTGCCCTTGCCGCAGTACACCCTGATAAATCCTTCTGCCATGTTCTTCCTCCACGGTTACAAAAATATCACGGTTTATTATATCACATTTTTATCAAAAAGCAAATTTTGGAGAAAAGGAGACAGGGGCGTGTGACAGGGGGACCGTCCCCTGTCTTGTTACAAAAGTATCAGTTGGATTGCTGGCTTATCTTGCTGCGCTTGCGAAGCGTGGGGTCAAGGATCTTCTTCCTCAGGCGCAGGCTCTTGGGGGTGATCTCTAAGAGCTCGTCGTTGTCCACGTATTCTAAGGACTGCTCAAGGCTTAGGATGCGGGGCGGGGTCAGGGTCAATGCATCGTCTGCACCTGATGACCTGGTGTTGGTCAGGTGTTTCTTCTTGCAGACATTAAGTTCGATGTCCTCCGATTTGCCGCTCTGGCCGATGATCATTCCGGAGTATACCTTTTCTCCCGGTCCTATAAAGAGGGTTCCCCGGTCCTGGGCATTAAAGAGTCCGTAGGTTACGGATTCCCCGCTCTCAAAAGCGATAAGGGACCCCTGTTTTCTGTACTGTATATCCCCTTTATAGGGCTCATACCCGTTAAAAATGGTGTTGATGATACCGTTTCCTTTGGTATCAGTCATGAATTCTCCCCTGTAACCGATAAGTCCCCTCGAAGGTATCGAAAATTCAAGCCTTGTGGTTCCGCCGCTTCCGGTGCTCATTCCCTGCAGCTCACCCTTTCGCTGGCTGAGTTTATCTATGACCGTGCCTGAGAATTCCTCGGGAACATCGATATATGCCAGCTCCATTGGCTCTGTTTTTTTGCCGTTTTCATCGGTCTTGTAGAGCACCTCCGCCTTGCTTACGGCGAATTCATAGCCCTCTCGGCGCATATTCTCGATAAGGACTGACAAATGAAGTTCGCCACGGCCGGAGACTTTAAAGCTCTCCGTAGTATCTGTCTCTTCAACACGGAGACTGACATCCGTATTAAGCTCCTTAAAGAGACGATCCCGCAAATGTCGGGATGTAACGTATTTGCCCTCCTGACCTGCCAGAGGGGAATCATTTACAATGAAGTTCATGGCTATGGTGGGCTCGCTTATCTTCTGGAAGGGGATGGCCACAGGATTATTAACGCCGCAGATGGTATCTCCTATGTGGAGGTCTGATATACCTGAGATAGCAACTATGGAGCCTATCTTTGCCTCGGTGACTTCCACCTTATTGAGCCCGTCGAATTCGTAAAGTTTGCTTATCTTAACCTTTTCCTTCTTATCAGGTTCGTGGGCATTTAAAAGGTATGCCTCCTGATTGACTTTTATACTGCCGTTGTCGACTTTTCCGACCCCGATCTTACCCACATATTCGTTATAGTCGATGGTACTGATAAGCACCTGTGTATCGGCATCCGGATCACCGGTAGGTGCGGGGATGTAGTCTATTATGGTCTCAAACAGGGGACTCATGTTTTCTTTTGGGTCCCCCATTTCTTTAAAGGCATAGCCGGCCTTGGCAGAAGCATATACGAAAGGACAGTCAAGCTGTTCGTCAGATGCATCAAGGTCCATGAGAAGCTCCAATACCTCGTCCACAACCTCCTCAGGTCTCGCCTCGGGGCGGTCAACCTTGTTGACGCATACGATAACAGGAAGTTCAAGCTCCAAAGCCTTCTTCAGAACAAATCTTGTCTGGGGCATGGGTCCTTCAAAGGCGTCAACCACCAGGATAACCCCGTTGACCATTTTTAAGACACGTTCAACTTCACCGCCGAAGTCAGCATGCCCCGGAGTGTCTATGATATTTATCTTGATATCCTTATAAAAGACGGCAGTGTTTTTCGACAGGATGGTGATCCCTCGCTCCCGCTCAATGTCATTGGAGTCCATGACACGCTCCACGACTTCCTGGTTGGCGCGGAAGACACCGCTCTGCTTAAGCAGCTCATCTACCAAGGTAGTCTTACCATGATCAACATGGGCTATGATGGCAATGTTTCTGATGTCGTCTCTTGTAATCTTCATAAAATCCTTCTTTCGTACTATATATAACAAAATATCAACTGTATAAGTTTATCACAAATAAAGTAATATACAAGCCCAATAAAATGTATAATATTAACAATCCTTACAAATATATTGAATAATAGTAATATCCGTGTTAATATACTAATGTTACCATCCCAATCTGGTACAGAAAGGGGGTGAATATCATTTATACCCTTTATGACCTTTTATTTTCTATCATAGCAGGTGTAATCTGTTATTACATTTGCAAGTGGCTGGATAGAAAGTAGTATGATATGGTAATCAGCACTAATAAAACCCGGAGGCCGTCACCTCCGGGTTTTATGTGAATATCATTTATACCCTAATGATCTTATTTCTGATCAGTTGTAGCGTAACATAAATCAATGAATTTGTCTAGACTTCTTAGAAAAAATCGGAAATATGAAATTTTAAACAAGTGCCTTTCGCGTCTTCCACTTCCCTGAGAAGAAATAGATCATCCCGGGGATGGATATTCCGATGGGTGCCAATCCGAATCCCAGAACAAATCCCACGAAGCCCATGTTGAATACCAGCCCGAAAAGGACGCTTAATCCGATCCTTAAGACCACCCCGTCTAAGATGCCCAGAGCAAGGCTTAAGTTGGCAAATCCGATTCCCTGGATAAGGCCATTGGTCCCTCTCATGATGCAAAGGAAGAGAAACTCCCAAAAGATCGCATATCTGAAGTCGGCAGACATGGCGATAACCGCCGGATCGTTAGTAAACAACGCAAAGAGCGAGTCTCCGAAGGGCAGGTAATATGCCAGAAAGGCAAAGGTATAGATAAATGAAAAGATCCAGGAGAAATATACCACCTGTTTAACCCTGTCAAATTTCTTGGCAGCATAATTCTGACCGACCATGGGCGCAGATGCGAACTGTACACCTGCACTGATCCTGGTGCATACATCATCTATCTTGATACCTACGCCGAAGGTAGCCGCTGCGATAACTCCCATACTGTTAACCAGCGCACTTACAAAAATAAAGGATATATTAACCACTGCACTCTGGACAGCCATTGGAATACCCTGTTTAACGATGATCTTAAAATAATTGCTGTCTATTGCAAAACTGGATCGCTTAAAATCAAACCCAAAGGCTTCTTTGCGTTTGTACAGATACACAATAGAAAGAATAAATGAAAATGCCTGTCCCAAGATAGTAGCAGCAGCCGCGCCCGGAACACCCCATCCGAAGATCCCTGTAAAGAGGATATCAAGCACCAGATTAGTCAGGGACGCAATGGTGATAAATATAAAAGGCCTCTTGGAGTCTCCCATACCACGGAGAACGGAAGCCACGCAGTTATAACCTGCGGTGAAAATGACGCCTCCACCGCATATGAGCACATAGCTCTTGGCCATATCGAAGCCTTCTTCAGGCATATTAACAAGATGTAATATGGCATCTCTGGGTAAGACAAGAAACAGTGTAAATACTATTCCAAACAAAAAGATGGAAGAAAAGAGCGTACCGATAACCTTATTGAGCTCGCTCCTCTTTTGGGCGCCGATGATCTGCGCAATGAGGGTCTGTCCTCCGGTGGAGAAGCCCATAAAGAACATAACTGCGAAATTGACGATCTGGCTTCCCTGAGCCACTGCCGCCAGGCCGGCACTTCCTACAAAGCGGCCGACTATAACCATATCCACCGCAGAATAGAGCACCTGTAGCGCATTTGAAAGCATAAAGGGAATCATGAAAAAGAAGAGCTGTTTAGGAATACTGCCCTTGGTATAATCCTTTGTGATACTCGCCATGGTTCCTTCCCCCGATAATAATCAAAACAGTTGATCCAATACCCAACGTGTCAGATTATACACCTTATAACATATAAAGTAAATGTGCAGCCGCCCAAATGGTGTGACAGGGGGGTGTGACAGGGGGACGGTCCTTTTGTC
>JAFZQH010000041.1 GCA_017550165.1 Lachnospiraceae bacterium
AAATGACTATATACCTTTTATCATAAACTTTATGCAGATCCTTTACAGATGCTATAAAGATCTTGACGAGGCATTTACTGATATATCGTTGAAGAAAGCAAAGAAGTCTGAACGTGTTGAAAGTATATTGCTTAATGCGATTGTGCCTATATCCAAGCAGGACATTATACAAAAAGTACCGGACATAAGCGTTAAGACAATCGAATTAGTTCTCGGGAAAATGCTTAAGGAAAAAAAGATCAAGAAGATCGGGACATATAAAGACGCACGCTATACCAGAAATGACAAGTAAGGAGTACGCCCATTGAATATAATTATTTGGACGGAGCCTTTTATCTCTTTCAAAGTTCTGCCCGTAAGTTTCGATCTTCTGGACTCGGAACTGAAGAATGAAACCGGACCATTGAAGGGTACAGGACCTCTAGATGAGACAGGACCTCTATACTAACTGCTCCGGATATCCAGAGCAGTTTTTTATGCCTTGGGGTCATATTTCCTTAGGACTTACCATTCGGGTAAGAACGGTTATCATATTATCTACATCAATAGGCTTGGCAATGTGATCATCCATTCCTGCTTCAAGGGCTTTCCGTCTGTCCTCCTCGAAGGCATTGGCCGTCATGGCCACGATGGGGATCCGTTGCTCCATATTCAACTTCCGGATCGCTTCAGTAGCTTCGAAGCCTCCCATAACGGGCATCTGAATATCCATAAGGATAACATCATAAGCATCCGTACCGGATTCCTTTACCTTACCTACAGCCTGACAACCGTCTTCTGCCTCATCTACTATGAGATCGTATTCCTCTAAAATAGACTTGGCTATCTCACGGTTCATTTCATTATCTTCAACCAGCAATACCCTCTTGCCGCTTAAAATGTTGGAATCGACGGTTTTCTCTTCCATTGTCGCTTCCGTGACATCATCTGTACAGATCTCAAATTTGAAGTCGAGGGTTACAGTGGTTCCCTTATCTTTCTCGGAGACGATATTAATCTCACCGCCCATTACATCCATCAACTTCTTAACAATGGACATACCGAGACCTGTCCCCTCTATCTTGCTTATGGTGGAGTTGTTCTCCCTGGAAAATGTATCGTATATGCGCTCTAAGTAGTCATCGCTCATACCGATCCCGGTGTCCGCCACTGTAATTTGGTATCTTCCGAAGCCTTCTTCTTCACATGGTAACTGTTCCAAGGTCGCGGTAACCTTTCCTCCGGGACGGGTATACTTAAGGGCATTGCCCAGAATATTCATAATAACCTGGTTGACTCTGGTATCATCGTTATAAACTATGAGCGTTGATACATTCTTAATAACTCCCGTTAGCCGGATGTTGTTAGTTTTGGCTCTTACCTCAAAGGTGGTCAGGACTTCATTGAATCTCTGAACAAGATTTACCGGCTGCATATGAAGCTCCACCTTGCCGGCTTCGATCCTGGACATATCCAAAACCTGATTGATAAGACGCATCAAGCCCTTGCTTGCTATCTCGGCTTTATCCAGGCAGTCCTTAACCTTTTGGGGTGAATCTACATATTTCTTAGCCATAGCAGTATAACCGGTGATGGCGTTCACAGGCGTTCTGATATCATGAGACATATTGAAGAGGAATGCTGTCTTGGCATTATTCTCAGCATTAGCGACCTTTACTGCATTCCTCAGTTCCTCACGCTTCTCCCTTTCCCTAATGGTCTTGTCTATGTTAATAACACCTACTACAATTTCATCACTGTCGGTTTTATCCGAAGCAAATTTGAAGCGGTAAAACTTCGGCTCCCCATCGATCATGAATCTAACAATGATCTGATAGGTCTCTACCTTTTTAAGGACAGTGTCAACGTTCTTTTTGCCGGCCTTTCTGATAAACATCTCCCTGTCTTCCTCATGAAGATTCTCGGCAAAATAATTCAGCAGTTCAAAACCCGTATTAAAATCAATGACCGGTCTTTTCAGATGCTTAAGGAAAAGCTCGTTTGCCTTGTATATTTTAATACTATCGGTAGATCTGTTAATATGAGCGACAAAATCATAGTCATTTGCAAGACAGGAGATAACGGAACGTGTTCGGTTGTCTTCGTTGATTTTTTTCAGTAACAGCTCATATCCGTCTCTCTCAAGACGGATCAATCCGGTGATATCCTGGATCAGACCTTCAGTCCGCATGCCTTCCTTGTAGTCGGGATTAACAAAACCAAATGAGCGCACAGTAATAACACCCTTTTTCGGGTGTTTCCATTCATATCTGATCTCAATGTGGATGTCATTAATGTCGTTATGGATAGATGCTGCAGATTCAATGCTTTCAAGATAACCTTCCACGACTCTCTTTTGCCACCAGGCAAATAATTCTTCACCGGCCGGAACATGATCTGCCCCAAGTATTGAGATCAATGCATCGTCACCATACATTCGGGCAGGTCTGCCTTCATCCATCTCAACGGCAAAACGCCCGACTACACCGATGTTTTTCAGCTCATTGCTCATCGGTATTGAACCAAATCTTTCCATTTAGCCCCCTTAGTTGTATATACAACTACTGTTTGCATGCCTTATTATATAACACATCGGGCAATTTTGTAAACAAAAAGGATTTTACATAACTTGACAAATTGATGGAGTATGATATCATATAGTTAGCATTTGGGCTGGCAGCGATGTCAAGGTCCAACCTAATCGGCGGGGAGACTCCCCGCCATTTTAGTTGAGAGGTTATATGAAGGAACTGAGTATAT
>JAFZQH010000008.1 GCA_017550165.1 Lachnospiraceae bacterium
ACCGGGCTGGACGGACCGCTGGTGTATCTGTTGTCATACCAATGGCATAGCAGAGTAGCCAAGTCCGGAAGGGATAAACGCTGAAGGCATCTAAGCGTGAAGCCCCCCCTAAGATGAGATATCCCAAGATCTTGAATCTATAAGACCCCTTGAAGACTACAAGGTTGATAGGGCAGAGGTGTAAGCACAGCAATGTGTTCAGCTGACTGTCACTAATAGGTCGAAGGTCTGACTAATGCAGATAGCGTACGTAGTACGGTGTCTGCACGACGAGCGCTATTCGACGAAGTCGAATTCTAATGCGCGAAGTCACCTTGTGGCGACGTTTTCGCGAAGCGAAAATGTTGGACCGCGTTGATTGAGTAGTAGGTTTCAGGTATTCAACGTTTGGATGTTATCCAAATGTTGCACATTACGTATGCAGTTTTCAATGTTCAGTGGCCCGCTGGCTCAGTTGGTTAGAGCGCCGCCCTGTCACGGCGGAGGTCGTGGGTTCGAGTCCCATGCGGGTCGTTTTCATGTACCCTAGTGCATAGTGAACGCGGTCCAACATTTTTCTTCGAAAAATGTCGCCGTGTCATAAGCGATCAGTCGGCTTCGCCGACAGCTTATGACATAATGGGATCTTAGCTCAGCTGGGAGAGCATCTGCCTTACAAGCAGAGGGTCACAGGTTCGAGCCCTGTAGGTCCCATTTCTTTTAGACTGGCGTATGGACTTTATGTGGTCCAACATCTTGCGACTTCGTCGCAAGACGTCGCCGTGTCATAAGGGATCTTCCCATTGCTGCGCAACGGGCCCCTCCTTATGACATATGCCGATGTGGCTCAATTGGCAGAGCAGCTGATTTGTAATCAGCAGGTTATCGGTTCGAGTCCGATCATCGGCTTTATTTTTTTAAAAGGGCGGATTCCCGAGTGGCCAAAGGGGACAGACTGTAAATCTGCTGCAAATTGCTTCGGTGGTTCGAATCCACCTCCGCCCAGTTTAAAAAAGCCTGGTATCGGTTCTATGCGGACCAACATTCTGCTTGCGCAGAATGTCGCCAGGGATTCTGAAGAGTCTTCTGTAACATGCTTCGCATGTTACTTAGCACATCTGGATTGCTAAAGCAATCCTTAGTCGCAAGGGATCCTCCCACTTCGTGGGTCCCTCCTTACGACATAACGCGGGGTGGAGCAGTCTGGAAGCTCGTCGGGCTCATAACCCGAAGGTCACAGGTTCAAATCCTGTCTCCGCAATTAATTCTGTAACGCACTGCGTGCGTTACTAGGCCATAAGGGATCTTCCCGTTGCTTTGCAACGGGCCCCTCCTGATGGCAAAGCCCAGTTAGCTCAGTTGGTAGAGCAGAGGACTGAAAATCCTCGTGTCTCTGGTTCGATTCCGGAACTGGGCAGTATGAAAGGAGCGTCGGCTTATGTGCCATGCCCTCACTTGTGAGGGGGTGGCGCCAAGGATTGCGCAGCAATCCAGAATGGGGCCTCCGCGTACAGACATCGTACTATGTACGATATCTGTATTACGCGGGTGTAGTTCAATGGTAGAACACTAGCCTTCCAAGCTAGATACGTGGGTTCGATTCCCATCACCCGCTATATGCCGCAAGGAGGGGCCCGCGCGAAGCGTGGGAAGAATCCTTACGTGAGAGAATCTGCACCGCAGATTCTATTTTTATCCGAACAAACAAAAAAAGGATCTGAACTCTCAGATCCCTTCAGAGCACGAGACGGGATTCGAACCCGCGACCCTCGCCTTGGCAAGGCGATACTCCACCACTGAGCCACTCGTGCATATTGTCTGTCAACTGACGAAGAGTATTATAACTCGCAAGTGGCTCCATGTCAAGAAGAAAATAAACGAATTTAGAGTGACTATGCAGGGATGAGAAGAGAGGCTGAAGGGGATCGTCGGATGCCCCACCAGGAGCGGGATGTCCAAGATTTTAAAACAAGACATAATTACACGAGTTGACAGACAATACAGGACAATTATTTCCGCATAATAAGACAGAGTTGTCCAATGCCCCTGAAAGAAGCACAAAGGAGGTTGAAATGTTAAAGACCATTTTAAAAAGTGTGCGAGAATACAAAAAAGCCACCTTGCTGGCACCGGTATGTGTGGCCATGGAGGTTATCTTAGAGGTTATCATCCCCCTGCTTATGGCATCCCTTATTGATAACGGAATACAGGCAAGAGACTTGAATTATACCATCCGTACCGGGATCATACTTGTGGTATTGTGCATCTTATCCTTATTATTCGGAATGCTTTCCGGTAAATATGCTGCGGAAGCTTCTGCGGGCTTTGCCAAAAACCTCCGAAAGGATATGTACTACAGGGTACAGAACTTCGCCTTCTCCAATATAGATAAGTTCTCTTCGGCAAGTATCGTAACCAGGCTCACCACAGACGTTACCAATGTCCAGCAGTCCTTTATGATGGTTATCCGTGTGGCTGTGAGAAACCCCATGATGATCATCTTCTCCTTTATAATGGTAGTCCGGATCAATGTGACCGTATCCCTGATCTTCCTGGCGGTTATTCCCATCATGGCAATTGCCCTTGCCATCCTTATGAAAAAGACACACCCCATTTTCGAAAAGCTCTTTAAGACCTACGACAGCCTGAATAACGTAGTTCAGGAGGACTTACGGGGAATAAGGGTTGTTAAGTCATATGTACGTGAGGATCACGAGATTGAGAAGTTTAAGACCATGAACCAAAGGATGTATGATCTGGGTTCCAGAGCGGAGAAGAACCTGGCTCTGGCCATGCCGGTGATGCAGCTCTGTGTGTACGGAACGGTATTGTTCTGTTCGTGGTTCGGAGCCAACTTCATCATTGCCGGAGACATGACCACCGGTCAGCTTACAAGTATATTCGCCTATGCTATGCAGATACTTATAAGCCTGATGCTCCTTTCTCTGGTATTCGTAATGATAACCATGTCCCAGGCGTCCGCAGAGAGGATCGCAGAGATCTTAAAGGAAGAGAGTGACCTTACCAACGGAGATGATCCCGTATATGACGTCAGCGACGGAACCATAGATTTTGAAAATGTCTGCTTCGGATACAGTCAGGGAGAAGACAAATACGTCCTCAAGGATATTAACCTTCATATAGATTCAGGTAAGACCGTGGGTATAATCGGCGGGACGGGAAGTTCCAAATCCAGTCTGGTTCAGCTTATCCCCAGATTATATGATGTTTCAAGCGGTTCCGTTAAGGTCGGAGGCCTTGATGTCAGAAAATACGACATTGAGACACTTAGAAATGAAGTGGCAATGGTATTGCAGAAAAATGTCCTCTTTTCCGGCACCATTAAGGATAATCTCCGCTGGGGAGACGAGAACGCCACGGATGAAGATATAGAGAGGGTTTGCGCCCTGGCACAGGCTGATGAGTTTATCCAGGGCTTCCCGGACAAATACGATACATACATAGAACAGGGAGGCTCCAACGTATCGGGAGGGCAGAAGCAGAGGCTGTGTATTGCAAGAGCGCTGCTGAAGAAACCGAAGATCCTTATCCTTGACGATTCCACCAGCGCCGTGGATACCAGAACAGATGCCCTTATAAGAAAGGCATTTTTAAAGGAAATCCCGGACACCACAAAGCTTATCATTGCCCAGAGGATATCTTCGGTGGAGGAGGCCGACATCATCATCGTGCTTGATGAAGGAAAGATCGTAGGAATGGGCACCCACAAAGAACTTCTTTCAACGAACTCCATTTACAAGGAAGTATTCGATTCACAGGTAAAGTGAGGTGAGGATAGTGGCAAGAGAAAAGAAGCAGGCAGCCGGCATGACCAAGGAAGAACTGGACATCATGAATTCCCAAAGGGGTCCGGGTCACAAAAGAGGCATGACTATGAAACTGTCGGCAGATATGAAAAAATCCGCAGGCAGGACTATCAAAAGGATCCTTTCTTATATGAAGGGAAGGAATACAGCCCTATTTATCTTTGTCGTGTTTTGCATCCTCATAAGTTCCCTTACCGGTGTGGCCAACTCCATGTTTATCAGGGTACTTATAGATGATCATATTACACCTCTTATCGGACAGGTTAATCCTGATTTCTCCGGACTTTTAGGGGCACTGAGCGTGATGGTCTGCATATACCTGTGCGGGATATGCACAACATACCTGTACAACCGGACCATGGTAGTCATAGCCCAGGGAATCCTTCGTGACGTCAGGGAAGACCTGTACGAGCACATGCAGAGACTGCCTATCAGATACTTTGATACCCATACTCATGGGGACGTAATGAGCCATTACACCAATGATATCGATACTTTAAGGCAGATGCTCTCACAGACCATGCCTCAGGCCTGTTCGTCATTGATAACCATAATCGGCGTATTCTCGGCCATGATCTACACCAACATATGGCTGACGCTGGTAGTGATCATTGCTCTTGTGCTCATCCTTAATGTATCAAGGATTATAGCAGGCAACAGCGGAAAGTTCTTTATAAAACAGCAGATGTCCTTAGGCAAGACAAACGGTTACATCGAAGAAATGATCAACGGCCAAAAGGTCATAAAGGTCTTCTGCCATGAAGAGACGGCAAAAGAAGAATTCGACGCTTTAAATGAAGAACTGTACAACAACGCAAAATCTGCCAATACATTTGCAAATATACTGATGCCCATTAATGCCAACCTGGGCAACCTTTTATACGTTTTGATAGCAGTTGTGGGAGGCTGCATGGCCATAAGCGGCTTCAGCGTTATCACCATCGGAGCTATAGCAACATTCCTTCAGCTGGTCAAGAGCTTCATGATGCCGGTGACACAGATCTCGCAGCAGATCAACTCCATAGTAATGGCCCTGGCAGGAGCAGACAGGATATTTACCCTTATGGACGAGGATCCCGAGTTTGACGAGGGATATGTAAGCCTTGTTAACGTTAAAGAAGAAAACGGGGAGATCAAGGAGACCGGGGAAAAGACGGGAATGTGGGCCTGGAAGCATCCCCATGGAGACGGAACCCTCACATACACCAGGCTTGCCGGTCACGTTGAGATGAACGAGGTGGACTTCGGTTATGAAGAGAACAAGACAGTTCTTCATGACATAACACTCTTTGCGGAGCCGGGGCAAAAGGTAGCCTTTGTAGGCGCCACCGGAGCGGGCAAGACCACCATAACCAACCTGATCAACAGGTTCTATGACATTGCGGACGGCAAGATAAGATATGACGGCATCAATATCAATAAGATCAAGAAGTCAGATCTGAGAAGGTCTCTGGGCATAGTGCTGCAGGATACGAACCTCTTCACGGGAACCGTTATGGAGAATATCAGGTACGGACGGCTCGATGCTACGGATGAAGAGTGTATAGAAGCGGCCAAGCTGGCAAATGCGGATTCATTTATCAGGGTGCTGCCCCGGGGATATGATACGGTCCTTACCGGTAACGGCGCGGGGATATCCCAGGGCCAGAGGCAGCTTCTTGCCATTGCAAGGGCAGCAGTTGCAGATCCTCCGGTCATGATATTGGATGAGGCTACATCCAGCATCGATACAAGAACCGAGGCCATCGTCCAGAGAGGAATGGACCGGCTTATGAAGGGAAGGACTGTATTTGTAATTGCGCACAGGCTTTCAACCGTTCAGAACGCGGACGTGATAATGGTCCTGGAAAACGGACGTATCATTGAACGCGGCAACCATGAAGACCTGATAGTAAAAAGAGGCAAGTATTTTCAGCTTTATACCGGAGCCTTTGAACTTGAATAGAGGAATTAACAGTGAAAGAGATCACCTTTGTAGTACCCTGCTACAATTCTGCAGAATACATGGATCGGTGCCTGGAATCCCTGCTTCCGGCGGGGGAGGCCTGTGAGATCATCATAGTAAATGACGGATCAACGGATGACACAGGAATGATCGCAGACAGATATCATGAAAAATACCCGGATATAGTGTCGGTAGTCCACAAAGAAAACGGCGGACACGGCTCGGGAGTTAATACGGGACTTGAAAGAGCCCGGGGGGAATTCTTCAAGGTAGTGGATTCTGATGATTTTTTAGATAAAGAAGCCTTCCCGGTCTTGATGGGAGATATCCACAATTTCTGTAAAAAAGTGGACAGTTCGGTGGATAACCCCAAACCCGATCTGATAGTGTGTAATTACATATATGACCATTTTGATGAGGGCATTCAGAAGGTGATGCGCTACAGAAATGTCTTCCGGGACGGGGAATTCTGTACTTGGAACACGATAGGACATTTCAGGCCGTCGCAATACCTGGTTATGCACAGTTTGTTCTTTAGAACGGAAATCTTAAGAAAGGCAAAAGTCCGCCTGCCGGAGCACACCTTTTATGTAGATAATCTGTTTTCAAACAAACCATTGCCATATGTGGAAAAAATTTTCTACAGAGATCTTGATATGTATCATTACTACCTGGGGAGAGAAGACCAGTCAGTTAATGAGCAGGTACTGATGAAGCGCATTGACCAGCAGATCAAAGTAACCAAGATGGTGGCAACCTGCACGAAATTGTGGAAAGTAGAGAAAAAATATCCCAAGCTGGCAAGGTATCTTCGCCGCAATACTTCAATAATGATGAGCATTTCCTGCATTCATCTTCTTCTTATAGGAGATGAAGAGGCTATGAAAAAAAGAGAAGAACTATGGAAATACATAAAAGAGTATGATATATTCTTATATAGATGGCTTAGATACAGGACGCTATGCGGCCTGACGTACCTTCCCGGAAGGCTTGGAGCGCGGCTTACCATTGCGGGATATCGCGCTGCCGGTAAGGTATATCATTTTAATTAAAAGGATAGAGGTATGGAGAGAATTTATATTGGATTGGTGAGTACACCGGGGTTCTTTGCAAATATGGTGCGCCGCACCATAGAGCAGGACTATGTTCATGTTGTCCTGGGACTTGACCGGGACCTGAACGAGGCATACAGTATCGGAAGAAGACATCCGAGCATCCCCATTATTTCAGGCTTTGAACGGGAAGACAAGATAAAGATCCTTCAGAAGTTCCCGGAAGCCAAGTACATGATTTATGAATTAGAATGCACAAGTGAGCAGAAAGAAATGATCACGGCACAGCTTCGTTCCGATATGGAAAGAAGATTTCGTTTGCACTATGCCGTTATCGGGCTTCCCTTCCTGGTTTTGGGGAAGGAGTTCTACCAGCGGAACCATTACACCTGTTCCTCATATGCTTCAAGAGTGTTGGAGCGATGCGGGATCACCTTATTTGATAAGCATTTTTCATTGGTAACACCCAAGGATTTCTACGAGCACGGAAAAGATAAGGCTATCTTTGAAGGCTATCTCCGGGAGATCACGCCTACCGGAGTATACGGAGTGGAGATCGGATAGGCGATCGGAAGGCTATTTTTCTTAGATGAAATCTAAATGGAAGAAGATTGGTAATGCAGCATTGTTCTTAGCGATAATGCTGCTAACATTTTATACGGTATTCAAAGAGCAGGATATGCCGCAGTTACTGGCATCATTGAGTTCCATGAACATCCTTTGCCTTGCGGGAGTTGTTTTTCTTGCGGTTTTCTTTGTATGTGCCGAGGGAAGCATGATATGGTATCTTCTTAAGGCCAGGGGCGGTGTAAGTTCACTTCCCAGATGCTTCGGTTATTCCTTTGTGGGATTCTTCTATTCCGCCATTACCCCCTCTGCTACCGGCGGGCAGCCTATGCAGCTGTATTACATGAAAAAGGATGGTAATAACCTGTCGGATTCATCGGTTATCCTTATGGTTGTTGCCACCATATACAAATTCGTGCTTTCGGTGATAGGGATACTGCTCCTTGGTTTCTGGTATGGTCCCCTGATCGGTTATTTTAAAGGGTACATCTACCTGTATTACTTAGGATTGACCTTAAATGTGGTACTGGTGATAATCCTTGTTATGGTCATGATGTATCCCATATCCATCAAGAGGATCATAGTTTTTTTTGACAGACTCCTTGTAAAGATGAGGATCCTTAAGCCCTCAAGAGCCAGAGAACGTAAAGTAACGGAATTCATTTTTTCCTACGATGCGGCAGTTAAATACCTTCGGGCCAACAAGGGCAAGATTGTCCTGGTGACACTGATGACCTTTTTGCAAAGAGGCAGTGCCTTTGTGGTAACGGCGCTTGTGTATGCAGGGCTGGGTTTGTCGGGAACAAGCCTGTTCACAGTGATCCTGGTTCAGGCAGCAGTCTACATAGCCGTTGACATGCTCCCCATCCCCGGAGCCCAGGGGATCACGGAACTGGTATACGTCAATGTGTTCAATACCGTTTTTATCAATAATACCCTTGCAGCATCAATGCTGGTGGTCAGGGGCATTAATTTCTATCTTCTTCTTATCATAAGCGCCGTGATAACCGCAATCTTTTCCCTTACGGGGAAGAAAAAAGAAGAGATAACCATCGAAAACGAGCAAAATGAAAATACATAGGAGGTTTATATGGCTAATTTAACAGAGATCCGCTGGCACGGAAGAGGCGGCCAGGGAGCTAAGACAGCAGCGCTGCTTCTGGCAGACGTGGCATTTTCAACAGGGAAATTCGTTCAGGGTTTTCCCGAATACGGTCCTGAGAGAATGGGTGCGCCCATTACCGCATATGACCGGATAAGCGATCATGATATCCGCGTTCATTCCAATATATATGAGCCGGATTATGTAGTGGTTGTGGACGAGACTCTTTTATCATCGGTAGATGTCACCAACGGCCTGAAGGAAGAGGGTGCGATCCTTGTTAATACCGCAAAGGATAAGAGTGAGATAATCCCGCTGTTAAACGGATATAAGGGCAGGGTTTTCACCATTGATGCAAGGCATGTATGCATGGAGACACTGGGTAAATATTTCCCCAACACCCCCATGCTTGCAGCTATCGTTAAGGTATCAAACGTCCTGGACCAGGATGTCTTCCTTAAAGAGATGGAAGAATCCCTGAAACACAAATTTGCCAGAAAGCCCGAGGTTTTGGAGGGCAATATGAAGGCTCTGAGACTGGCATTAGAGGAGGTGCACTGATGGCTCTTAAAGCAAAAGATATCAATGTAGAGACAAGATGGCAGGACTTAACGGAAGGCATGCAGATCTTTGAGCCGGGCACGTCAAGGGATTTCAATACAGGTGACTGGAGAACACAGACCCCGGTTCTTGATAAGGATAAATGTACACAGTGTCTTCGCTGCGTTCCTTACTGTCCGGACAGCTCCATTCCCGTTAAAGACGGCAAGAGAGAAGACTTTGATCTTGATCACTGTAAGGGATGCGGGATATGTGTTGCCGCATGTCCCTTTGACGCAATAACCATGAAGGAGGGCAAATAAATGGCTATTAAAGAGAGAATGTCGGGAAATGAAGCTATAGCATATGCCATGAAGCAGATCAACCCGGATGTTATGCCGGCATTTCCCATTACTCCTTCAACGGAGCTTCCCCAGATGGTATCCAACTATATCGCCAACGGGGAGATGGATACGGAGTTCATACCTGTAGAGAGTGAGCACAGTGCCATGAGCGCGGCTATCGGAGCTTCATCGGCGGGAGCAAGGACCATGACGGCTACGTCATCGGCGGGACTTGCCTTTATGTGGGAGGTGCTTTATGTAGCGGCATCCAACAGGCTTCCCATAGCCATGGCGGTTGTCAACAGA
Source organism: Lachnospiraceae bacterium (assembly GCA_017550165.1). GTDB lineage: Bacteria > Bacillota > Clostridia > Lachnospirales > Lachnospiraceae > SIG280. The sequence goes on from JAFZQH010000008.1 coordinate 9,663, forward strand.
GCCCTTTCCGGCCCCATTAACATCAACTGTGAGCATTCCGACAGCATGGGAGCCAGGGATTCAGGATGGCTTCAGATATACGCAGAGAACAATCAGGAGGCATACGATAATTTCCTTCAGGCATACCGCATAGCGGAGCATAAGGACGTTAAGCTTCCCATCATGATATGCCAGGACGGATTTATAATCAGCCACGGAGTGCAGAATATAGAGCTTTTAGAGGACGATAAGGTAAAGAACTTTGTGGGAGAATACCATCCCGAGCACTATCTCCTCAAAGAAGATGAGGTATGCTCCGTAGGCCCCTATGCCATAACCAACTTCGGAATGGAAGGGAAGAAGGCCCAGGCACACGCTATGGACAGCGCAAAGAAGGTTATCCTTGACGTGGCAGCGGAATTTGAAAAAGTATCCGGCAGGAAATACGGCCTCTACGAAGGCTACGAGCTGGAGGATGCGGAATACGTCATCGTTGCCATCGGCTCGGTATGCGGAACCATCAAGGATGCCATAGATGAACTCCGCAGTCAGGGAGTTAAGGCAGGACTTATGAAGGTCCGCGTATTCAGACCCTTCCCGGCAGAAGAATTCACAGACGCCATAAAGGGAGCCAAGGCCGTTGCCATAATGGATCGTGCGGAAAGCTACAGCTCCCAGGGAGGACCCCTTGGCTCGGAGCTTATGGCTGCCATGTATCGCGGACATTTAAAGGCAGAGGCCATTAACATAGTATATGGTCTGTGCGGAAGAGATGTTAACGTGGCAGAGATCAGGGAAGTCTATGCACAGCTAAAGGATATTGAAAAGAACGGGGCAGCAGGCCGCGAGTATCAGTATCTGGGATTGAGAGATTAGGAGGTGCAGGATGGAAACTAAATTCGAATTCAAAGAGATACAGTCAAGACCGGAGCGTCTGGCGCCGGGACACAGAATGTGCGCAGGCTGCGGCGGTACGATCGCAGTAAGGAACGTACTTAAGGCGCTGCACCCGGGAGATAAGGCAGTAATCGGCAATGCAACGGGATGCCTGGAGGTATCCACCTTCACATATCCATATACGGCATATGAAGACAGCTACATTCACAATGCATTTGAAAATGCCGGGGCAACCATGAGCGGCGTAGAGACGGCTTATAATGCTTTAAAGAAGAGGGGCCGTATCAAGGAAAACTACAAATTCATAACCTTCGGCGGAGACGGAGGAACATATGACATCGGCTTCCAGTCCCTTTCCGGAGCCATGGAACGCGGTCATGACATGGTATATGTCTGCTACGATAACGGGGCATATATGAACACGGGAATCCAGAGATCTTCTGCAACGCCCATGTATGCGGATACCACCACCACTCCGGCGGGAAAGTGTTCAGCAGGAAAGACCCAGTACCGAAAAGACCTGGCAGCTATCATTGCAGAGCATAAGGTTCCCTATGTGGGTCAGACCACCTTTATAGGCAACATGAAGGATCTCTACACCAAGGCAGAGAAGGCCATATATACACCGGGACCGGCGTTCTTAAACATCATGGCTCCCTGTCCCAGAGGTTGGAGATATGATGCACCGTCTATCATCAATATCTGCAAGCTGGGAGTGGAGACCTGTTACTGGCCTCTGTTTGAAGTGATCGAGGGTAAATGGATCCTCTCCTACGAACCTAAGGAGAAGCTTCCCATAGAGGAATTCTTAAAAACCCAGGGCAGGTTTAAGCACCTGTTCAAAAAAGAAAATGAGCACCTGATCGCGGAGTATCAGAAGGAAGTAGATAAGCGATGGGAGCAGCTTAAAGAGAGATGCGGAGCATAGGATAACAGACTATGTTACGTCAGCGGGCAGGAAGAGAATCCTGCCCGTTTTCAGTTCAATTAATTATTTTCAGAATTGTGGACAAATTCAAAGAATTTTAGTAGAATATAGTCACAATTTGTCGATTGTGGGGAACTGAAATAGAAAGAAAAGCTGAAAATATCATACAGGGGGGGGTAGTGCATATATGAGGTCTATCACATTATACACAGAAGAGATAGATGATCTGGATGGAGCAGTTGAAGAGTTTTACGCACAAACCGAAGGTTTTGTCTTTGAAAAGAATACCATGGGTATTTTTTTTGCGGAAGAAGATCTGGATTATGCAGAGTTCTATAGGATATTGTCTATGAAATGGGATTTTCCCATTATCGGATGCACCTCCATGGCTATGCTCACCGGAGAGCAGGGGTATTGCCCCACGGGAATGTCCCTGATGATCCTTACCGGGGACGATGTGGAATTTTCGGCGGGGATAACGGAAGAACTGGATATAAACAATTACAAGAGAGAGATGGAGAAGACATATAACGATTTAAAGAAAAAGCTGTCCTCTCCTGAAAAACTGGTCATTAGTTATGGCGGAGCTGTCTATGAAGAAAAAGATGTAGCAGGAGATTGGCTGGTTGATGAACTGACCCGTTTGAGTGGGGATGCTTTTGTCTTCGGGGCATCGGCATCGGACGGTTTCACATTTACGGGAAGCCGTGTATTTTATAACGAGAGGGTAACGAAAAACGGACAGGCCATAGCCCTTGTGACGGGTAATATCGACCCGCATTTTGTCAGGATCAATTCCGTAGGGGAGAAGGCGCCCTTCCAATACGAGATAACCAGGTCCGAAGGGAACAGGATCTTTAAGGTTGGAGAGATCACCTTTGAAGATGCTCTGAAAAAAGAAGGAATGAAAACGGGCAAGATAGATGTAATGGGAGATTACATTCTTTCACCCTTTTTAGTTACCATAAAAAAGGAAAACGGTGATGAGGTTGAGGTAACAAGGAACCTGTCCCTCCTTAACCCGGAGACGGGAGTGGGATCTTTTATGGGGAACATGCCCGAGGGTTCCATGGTTAACATCGGACTCATTAACCGAAATGAGCTAAAGAGCACCTTAGCGCTGGCCTTTACAGACCTATTCAAAAAAAGAGAAACAGGAGAGTATAAGTATGATACCCTGCTTTGTGCTTCATGCGCGGCGCGGTTTATGGGTCTTGCAAGCAACACCTCTGCGGAGGGAGAGACATATGCAGGACGGGTGCCGGAAGGCGTCTCCTTAATGGGGATGTATGCGTACGGGGAATATTGTCCTTCTGAGGGCAGCAAGACAGGAAAGCTATACAACACATTTCATAATTATACATTTTCCATACTTGCCTTCTAAGGAACCGGATCACAGGAGATACTGCCATGACCGATGAAGAAAAACGGCTGACCATAGAGAATAAGCGGTTAGCCAGAGAGGTCAAGAGACTAAAAAAAGACAACGATATACTGAGAGTTGCAAATGAACAGTCTGCCAACACCCAGGCCTATTTTCAGAGGTCTCTTACCAAGCAGGCTTCTTATATTACGGAGTTTTTAAGGTCTGCGCCCTATTTTATGCTGATAACGGATGACCGGCTCCGGACGGTGATGGTATCGGACCAGTATTTCAAATATCCCCACAGCCTGACCAAGGAAGAAGTATTACAGGGAGTCGATGCGAAGCGGCTGCTGTCGGACTTCTTTTACGGACCGGCCTTAAGCATTCTTCTTGAAAAATGCCGCCTATGCCTGGCGGGAAAAGAGATCAAGCCTTATATGCAGTATCTCATAAAGGACGGAAGGAGATTTGCCATAGAAGTGAATATCCGTCCCATGATGGAGGATTCCAAGATTACAGGCCTTAGCATCCTCCAGCTGGACATGACGGAGATCGTCAGCAATATGGAACAGGCAAGGGCCGCTGATCGCGCCAAAAGCAATTTCCTTGCAAATATGTCCCATGAGATACGGACCCCCATGAACGTTATAACGGGTATGAGCGAGTTCATATTAAGAGACAGTCACGACGAAGAAGCGAAGAAACATGCTTCCAGTATCAAGGCGGCTTCTAAATCGCTCCTTTCCATCATCAATGATATACTTGATTTCTCCAAGATAGAATCGGGGAAGATGGATTTTGTCAATGATCCCTTCATGACTTCTTCCATGATAAATGATGTTGCTACCATGATGCGGATCCGGATACAGGATAAGCCGCTGGAATTCCGGCTTGAAGCAGATGAGGATATTCCGGTCATGCTCTTCGGAGATGAGGGCCGTATCAAGCAGATCCTTATTAATCTCATGACCAATGCGATTAAATTCACCAAGAAGGGATATATCCGATGGAGTGTTCGGTCTGTGAAGGTGGATGATGGTCATTGCCGCCTCTTTGTGGAGGTAGAGGATACGGGAATAGGGATCAAGCACGAAAATATTGAGAAGATATTCTCGGACTTCACCCAGGTAGATACCAAAAGGAACCGTTCTGAGGAAGGCACGGGGCTTGGACTGGCAATATCACAAAGGCTTGCAGAGCAAATGGAAGGGAAGCTCGGCGTAAAGAGCGTTTACGGAAAAGGCAGTACATTTTTCTTTGATATCCTGGTTCGGGTGGAAGACTGGACCCCCATGGGGAAACTAAATGAGGTCCACAGCGAGCAGACAGCGGACATATACAGACCCAGCATAGTTGCCAAAGATGCCAGGATACTTGTGGTTGATGATAACGAGATGAACCTGGAGGTTACGGCAGGGATACTGGAGCCCTACGGAATAGAGGCGGCGTGTGCCGACAGCGGGGAGAAAGCCTTAGAGATGTATGAGCCCGATAAATATGACCTTATCTTTATGGATCATATGATGCCGGTCATGGACGGAGTTGAGACCATGAAAAAGATAAGAAAACTGCCGGGAGGAAAGGATGCGGTTATAATCGTTCTTACGGCAAATGCCCTTTCCGGGGCAGCGGTGGAGTATAAGAAAATGGGGTTTCAGGATTTTCTGGCCAAGCCCCTGGATCCGAAGAACATGGACCGGATCATGAGAGCATATTTACCGCCGGAGAAGATAATCGAATCATGATCTGAAGATAAAACTTGAGTGGGGAAATGAAGATTTCCCTACTCTTTTTTTGTTGCTATGTATTTTTCGAGAAGAATGTCCGGCTTGTAGCTGAGCTTTGCCTTGCGAAGACCGGCAACCCCCAGGTCCTCCTCTCGGTTTATATAAGTAAAGCGGGTCTGTGCCATCCTGGCAAATTCATTGTTTAGTACCTGATAGACACCGCCGATATTGATATTCCCTTTTTCGGCGATGACATCTACACAGTCTTCCGAAATGGGATTACCGAAGGTGTAGCCTGCCAGATCTCCGTCTACGTAAAGGGCTATACCGCATATATTGAGGCGATGGCGATGCTTTAATGCCGTACTAATATGAAAATCCTCCGCCAGGAGCTCTTCATAGAGATCCTGCTTCTCCCTGGCAGAGAGCCATTCCGCCTGAAAGCAGAGAACATCCTTGATGATCCTGTGTTCTTCTTCCGTATCTTCGCATCCGAAATGATGGACGCAAAAACGTCCCTCATAGGAGCGGTTAAAAGTATTGATGTGGTTCCTCTTCTGCGCCATTTTCCTTCCTTTAAGGAAGGCCAGCTTCTCGGAGGTATAGATGTATTCCGCGTAGTCTCTGGATTCCTCGATCTTAAAAGAACCCGGCATATATTTTTCAAGAAAGTCACAGGAATGGCCGGTTATGGGGAAAAAGCGAAGGGCGGAGTCGTAAGAGGCAGCATCGGAGGCTATGATCTTCAAAGCACGGGGAAGAAGCTCCTCTTTGCAAAAGGGAAAAAGATACACCCTCAGGCCTTCGGTACATAATCCGGAGCGGAGGATATAAAGGATGCCGTCCTCTTCACAGAAAAGGTCGTGATACTTATCCTTAAGAAGATACATTTGTGTGAAGGAATGCTGGCAGGAATCCTCCCCGAAGGAATACAGATAGGATTCGATCAGTTCTTTGTCCTGAAAGGACAATTCTTTAAAATCAAGCATGTCAGATCTCGATCAGGGCAACATAGCCCGGCATCATATCCTTAACAATGTAAGGGTGCTTATCTACGTACTCCCTGACGGGCTTACGAAGCTTTTCCTGGGCGTAGGAACGGAGCTGCTCCAGTTCCCAGGTCATAATGGAGGGGCAGGCAATGGACATGGTCAGAAGCAAATGGTCCTCACGCCGCATAACCCGAAGGGGCCACAGTTTGCAGTCGAAGGGCTTGTCCGTCTCGGAGAGAGAGCAGCCGGTATCCGTATCCAGGAAGGGACAGGGCACTTCCTCCGCGGGATTTGCCGAAAGATATTCTCCGGAGAGATCCGGACGGGCAAAGGAATATTTGCCGTCTTTTTCTATAGAAAATTTTGCGTCCGTATCCTTAGCCAGTTTTTTAACAGCCTCTGCCGGGAAGGTGGGAAGCTCCCAAAGGGACGTGCTTTTAAAACTACAGCAATACTTGCATTGCGCGCAGGTATCGGCGGACATAAGCTCTGATAACATAAAATATTAAGCCTCCTCAGCTATAAAATATCTACAGAGTATATTATAACAAATGTGGATAATAGTACATAAGAAATTTCGTTGGTGTTGATAAATACGTGGGAAAATGCTATAATTCCAGCATGTGGGGGATTTAAAATGAAGATTTTTATCGGATCGGTGATCTTTGTCACATTGTTTCTTATATATCTCCTGCTTCTATGCAGGAAGAACAAGTCCGAATTGTCCAAGAGCATTCAGGCCATCATCGCGGTGGGAACCAGCATTTCCATCGTTATCATCCTGCAGACCTTATGCACGGATGAGAGGATCAGTCTGGCTTTGTTCGGGGCATATTTCTGCCTGACGGACTGGCTGATGTTCGCTATAGCCAGGTTCGCCCTGAAATACACCAACTATGAAAAATACATGAAACACATTAATTACGCATTTCCCGCCCTGGTGTTCGATGTGTTCTTTATGGCGCTCAATGTGTGGTACCAGTACGCCTTCAGCGTAAAAAGGATACAGACCTTCGTAGGAGAGTTTTATAAGTTCGTCCCCGGCCCCTTTTTCCAGGTTCACGGAGTTATAGTATACTTCCTTGTTATAACCAGTCTTCTTACCTTTCTTATCAAGACTATTAAGAGTCCGGGCATATACAAGAAGAAGTATTACGTGTTCTTTATCTTATTCTCTCTTCTGGTCATTCTGGAGGGTGTATTCATGTTTATGGGCGACACCGTGGACTTTACGGTGTACGGATATGCTGTAGCGGCGGCTCTGATGTATTATTTCGCCCTGTCATTTATCCCCAAGGAGCTGATGAATCAGACCATTTCCATAGTATCGAAGGAGTCTAAGGAAGGTATCATCATTTTCGATGAGGTGGGATGTATCTTCTGTAACAACAGTGCCAAGGCAATGCTCAGGCTTGAGGATTCCGAGGGGGACTCTCTTGTGGGGATGAGCCGGGGGGACCTGATCAGGAAGTACATTTATCCCGAGTACCAGGAAGAGATCTGCTATCGTGAATTCAAGACCAACTATGAGGAAGACGGCAAAACATATTATTACAAGTCGGTATATCGCGGGGTATACGATGAAAAAGGAAAGACCATCGGGACCTCCCTGATCATGTATGACAAGACCCGTGAGGATGAAGAACTCCGTAAACAGCGGTATCTGGCGACCCATGATACCCTGACGGGGCTCTATAACAAGGACTATTTCCTCAGGGTTGCGGCAGACCGTATCCAGAAAGACCTGACCACCAAGTACGTCCTGATCTGTACGGATATTACCAAGTTCAGTCTTATTAACGACCTCTTCGGTGAGGATATTGCAGACGGGGTTATCATCCGTATCGCAGAAGAATTCCGGGAAAAGCTTCCGGAAGGTGCCCTCTACGGCCGGCTCTATGCCGATCGTTTCGCCATGCTTTTCCCCAGGAAGTATCTGGAGGAAAAGATGCTGGTCAATATCGCCGAGGCTATTAACGTGGGAGACAGGGAATACGCTTATACCGTTAAGATGTGCTTCGGTGTATACGAGGTCGCTAACAGGACAATGCCCGTGTCCATAATGTGCGATAGGGCACAGGCCGCCCTTTCTACGATCAAAGAGGATTACAGAAAATATGTGGCGTACTACAACGAGGCATCTCTTGAATCCGTTAAGAAGGAGCAGGAAATGATCTCCGAGCTGGATGAAGCCCTTAAGAACAGAGATATGACCCTGTTTTTGCAACCCATTGTCAAGACAGACGGAAAGGTGGTGGGAGCTGAGGCTCTGGCCAGATGGATCCACCCCAAAAGAGGACTTATCCCGCCGGGAGAGTTCATTCCCGTATTCGAGAAGAGAAACCTTATCGTCAAGATGGATTATTATATATGGGAAATGGCCTGCGAACTGCTGGCACAATGGGAAAAAGAAGGACGGGACTGGTTTATCTCCGTCAACATTTCCACCAAGGATATATATTTCCTTGATATATTTGATGTCTTTACCACGCTTGTTGCCAAGTACAAGATAGCATCAGACAAGATCAGGCTGGAGATCACCGAGTCTGCCATAGCCCAGGACGTGGCTACGGTCACGGAGCTTATCACAAGGCTCCAGAGGCTTGGTTTCATAGTAGAGATAGATGATTTCGGAAGCGGTTATTCCGGTCTTAATATGTTAAAGGATTTCCCGGCAGATGTGCTTAAGATCGATATGAAGTTCTTAAGCCGGGCAGATGAGGACAAGAGAAGTAAGGAGATCCTTCGGAGTGTTATCTCTCTGGCCAAGAATCTGGGAATGGATGTTATCACGGAGGGCGTTGAGACCATAGAACAGGCGAAGTTCCTTTCCGAGGAGAGATGCGATATGTTCCAGGGATACTATTTCTCCAAGCCCATTCCTGTGGATGAATTTATCAAAAAAACAGATGAAATTCCAAGGGTAGAATAATAATGTGTTATAATGTATAAATATCGGAATAAAAAAGATAATGGAGAAAAGAAACTAAGATGAAGGAAGAAAGATCAAATACTATGCTTTACATCGGAGTAGCGCTTTTAGCGCTCTCTGTACTGTTTACCATCCTGGTGACGGTGGTGGACGTGAGGGCTATCGGACCTAACGGGAGCAGCGTCGGGTTCGCAGGGATCAACGGAGCCATAGCCGAGAAGATCCCATACAATCATGTATGGTACAAGCTTACACAGCTTCTGGGATATCTGGCCATAGTGATATTCCTGTTTTTTGCCATATGCGGGGTTGTTCAGCTTCTTAAAAGGAAATCCTTTTTTAAGGTAGATCAGAGCATCCTCGTTATGGGATGTATGTTTGTGGTACTGTTCCTGCTTTATATCGTCTTTGATAAAGTGGCCCTTAACTACAGGCCGGTCCTGCTTCCGGGAGAATCCGTCCTGGAGGCATCATACCCGTCATCCCACACCATGCTGGCGGTATGTGTGTTCGGAGCGGCGCTCATAGACCTTAAACACCGCCTCGGGGCAGGCAGGGCTTATAACATTATAAGATGCATGATGGTGGCGCTTATAGTAATAACCGTGGCAGGCCGTTTTCTTTCGGGAGCCCACTGGTTTACCGATATTATCGGCGGACTGCTTATAAGCGGAACATTGATTTCTTTTTATGCTGCGCTGAGCAAAGCACCGCATAATAAAAATATAACGTAAAGGAAAGGAAAAATGATATGGGATTAATTAAAGCTGCACTGGGTGCTGCGGGAGGAGTTCTCGCGGACCAATGGAAAGAGTATTTTTACTGCGAAGCATTACCCGCTGATGTGCTGGTAAGAAAGGGACAGAAGAAGGTGTCCGGGAGATCTTCCAACACAAAGGGAGATGAGAACATCATCAGCAACGGCTCCGTTATCGCGGTAGCAGACGGACAGTGTATGATCATCGTAGAGCAGGGCAAGGTTGTAGACCTTTGCGCCGAGCCCGGTGAATTCACCTATGATACGTCTACAGAGCCCAGTTTATTTGACGGAGGCAAGCTGGGAGATAACATCAAAGCCGTATTCGGTAACATAGGAAAGAGGTTTACCTTCGGAGGAGAGGCTCCCAAGGACCAGAGAGTTTACTATTTCAACACAAAAGAGATCATCGGCAATAAATACGGAACACCCAACCCGGTGCCCTTCCGTGTAGTAGACAACAATATCGGACTGGATATGGATATTGCCATCAGATGCTTTGGTGAGTACAGTTACAAGGTTACCAACCCCATTCTGTTCTACACCAACGTATGCGGTAACATTTCCAATGATTATTCAAGAGAAGAGATTGACAGCCAGTTAAAGACAGAGCTTCTTACAGCGCTGCAGCCGGCTTTTGCAAGAATATCCGAGATGGGGATCCGTTATTCTGCGCTGGCAGGGCATGCCATGGAGATCGGAGATGCGCTTAATCAGGTTCTTTCAGCCAAGTGGAAAGAGCTGCGCGGTATCGAGATCGTATCCTTCGGTGTATCCAGTCTTTCAGCCAACGAGGAAGACGAGAAGAGGATCAAGGATTACCAAGCAGCAAAGGTATTCTCCAATCCCGCAATGGGCGCAGGCCTTATGGCAACCGCTACTGCTTCTGCAATGCAGGATGCAGCCAATAACACCAACGGAGCGGGAATGGGCTTCATGGGTATGGGCATGGCCATGAACACCGGCGGAATGAACATGGGTGCAATGTATCAGCAGGCAGGGATGCAGCAGCAGATGATGCAGCAACAGGGAATGCAGCCCCAGATGCAACAGCAGGCTCCCCAGCAGCAGGCACCGCAACAGGTTGAAGTTCCTCTTAATTCATGGGTATGCTCAGCCTGCGGAACGCCTAACCAGGGCAAGTTCTGTAAGGAGTGCGGGGCCAAGAAGCCGGATGGGGTACCCCAATACCGTTGTGACAAGTGCGGATGGGAGCCGGCAGATAAGACCAATCCGCCCAAGTTCTGTCCCGAGTGCGGCGACCCCTTTGATGACGGAGACATAATATGATATAGCGTACAAAGGTCAACGGCCTTATGCTTGCATAACAGGCCGATTGACATTGGGACGCGAACAAATATGAGGAAGTAGCGAAATGCTTGAGGGATCAAGCATTTCAGCGGATTCCGAATGTTTGTAGGATTGCGGGAGTTGCTTTAGCAACGAAGCAATCCGTATATCATAGAAAAAAAGGAGAAAGATATGTCAGATCTTCAACAATATAAATGTCCCTGCTGTGGCGGCGGGATTCAATTTGACAGTGGCATTCAGAAGCTGAAATGTCCCTTCTGTGAGACGGAATTCGACATAGAAGCAATAGAGGCCATTAAGACGGAGGCGACTACAGACGCTGAGTCCGGTGAGCTTAAATGGGACACCAAGGCCGGAGGCGAATGGGCAGAGGGAGAACAGGATCAGTTCAAGGCTTATTCCTGCCAGTCCTGCGGAGCTCAGATCCTGGCAGATGCCACCCTTGCATCTTCAAAATGTCCCTACTGTGACAATCCCATTGTTATGACAGACCGCTTTGACGGAGGGTTGCGGCCCGACTATGTCATACCCTTTAAGCTGGATAAGAAGGCGGCTATGGCCCGATATAAGCAGCACCTGAAGGGCAAGACTCTGGTTCCCAAGATATTTGCAGACCAGAATCATATAGATGAGATAAAGGGAGTATATGTTCCTTTCTGGCTTTTTGATACGGACGCAGATGCAGATATCAACTATCGTGCCACAAGAACCCGTGCCTGGTCAGACAGCAAATACAATTATGTAGAGACCAGCCACTATTCCATATACAGAGCAGGATCGGTGGGATTTGAGACCATTCCGGTGGACGGATCCTCCAAGATGCCCGATGACCTGATGGAATCCATAGAGCCTTTTAATTTCGAAGAGGCAGTTCCCTTCCAGACAGCCTACCTGGCAGGATATTTGGCAGACAGGTACGATGTGGATGCCGAAGCCAGTGAAGGCAGGGCAAATGAGAGAGTTCAGCGAAGCGTGGAAGAGGAGTTCCGTAATACCGTATCGGGTTACGAAACTGTTGTACCGGAGAGTTCAAACGTGCGGCTTTCGGGAGGGACCGTCAAGTACGCCCTTTATCCCGTATGGCTTCTTAATACAACCTGGAACGGACAGCATTTCCTTTTTGCAATGAACGGTCAGACAGGTAAATTTGTCGGCGACCTGCCTAAGGATTCAGGTAAGGCAACGTCTATCTTCGCAGGCGTATTTGCAGGCGTGGCGGTCATCGCCATGGCAGTGCAGTACGTACTGTGGTTGTTATAGGAGGTGCACGGATGAAGAGAATGAAAAGAATTTCGGTCATGGTCCTTGCGATCATGTTGATGACAGTTTTGTCCCTTCCGGTGTTCGCAGCCTCCGAATACAGTCGGCTGCAGGATAGCGCCAACCTTTTATCCGATAGCGAGAAGCAGGCGATCGAAAGCAGGCTTGATAAGATCAGTGAAGCCCATAATGTGGATGTAGTCCTTGCTACATTTGAGACCATGCCGCAAGGCTATTCCGATATGGAGAAGCTGGCAGATGATTTCTATGAGGTTCTGGGTTACGGATATGGCAGCAGTCATGACGGTGTTGCCCTTGTGCTGGTCATGGATAAGAAAAAATGGCAGATCTCTACGGAGGGCTACGGCATAACAGCTTTTACCGATGCAGGTATACAGTACATCGGGGAACAGGTTACCTCCTATATCAAGGAGTCTGATTATAACAAGGCCTTTAATACTTACTGTGATCTGGCTGACGATTTTATAACCCAGGCGAAAGCGGGACACCCCGTAACCAAGAAGACTCTGCCCAAGGCCCCCTTCGGGTTGGTCAAAGCCCTTATTATCGCGGTTGTGGCGGGTTTGGTCATCGCCTTTATCGCAGTAGGAGGATTGTCCGCACAGCTTAAATCCGTCAGGTTCCAGGCCTCGGCAGACTTCTATACAAAGCAGGGAAGCTTGAATCTCACCAACCAGAGGGATACCTTCCTCTTTACTACCGTAAGCCGAACGGAGAAGCCCAAGTCCAGCGGCGGCTCCAGTACCCATACGTCTTCCTCGGGAAGAACCCATGGAGGCGGAGGCGGAGGTTGGTAAATCTGTCCGCGTGAAAAAGACAAATGTCTATTTTACACAATAAACCGCTAAAGCCTTTATTACATTTTATGTAAAAAATATATTGCAGTATTGCAAAAATCATTGTATTATCATTTTTAATGAAAAAGGCATCTGAACGTTCTTTCTTCAGATGCCTTTATATTTAAGATCAATTACAGGAGGATGAAGATTATGTCATACGTTGACGAGATTTATGATCGTGTTGTAGAGCAGAATCCCGCACAGCCGGAATTCCATCAGGCAGTTAAGGAAGTTCTTGAGTCACTCAGAGTAGTGATCGAGAAGAATGAGGAAGAGTTCAAGAGAGATGCTCTTCTCGAGAGACTTACCACTCCGGAGCGTCAGCTGCTCTTCAGAGTTCCCTGGGTAGACGACAAGGGACAGGTTCAGGTTAACAACGCTTACCGTGTGCAGTTTAATTCTGCGATCGGACCCTACAAGGGAGGCCTTAGACTTCATCCTTCGGTTAACTTAGGTATCATTAAGTTCCTTGGTTTCGAGCAGGTATTCAAGAATTCCCTTACCGGCCTTCCCATCGGCGGCGGCAAGGGTGGTTCCGACTTTGATCCCAAGGGCAAGTCTGACAGAGAAGTTATGGCTTTCTGCCAGAGCTTCATGAGTGAGCTTTTCAAATATATCGGGGCTGATACGGATGTTCCTGCCGGAGATATCGGAACAGGCGCAAGAGAGATCGGTTTCATGTACGGTCAGTATAAGAGACTTACCGGTCTTTACGAAGGCGTTCTCACAGGTAAGGGCTTAAGCTACGGTGGTTCTCTTGCCCGTACAGAGGCTACCGGTTACGGTCTTCTTTACATGACCGAGGAGATGCTTAAGTGCAACGGCGTTGACATCAAGGGCAAGACTGTTGCTGTATCCGGTTCAGGTAATGTTGCCATCTATGCCATCGAGAAGGCTATCCAGCTTGGCGCTAAGCCTGTAACCTGCTCTGATTCCACAGGTTGGGTTTATGATCCCGAGGGTATCGACGTTGCCCTTCTTAAGGAAGTTAAGGAAGTTAACAGAGCTCGTCTTACCGAGTATGCTGCCAAGAGAAAATCTGCCGAGTATCATGACAAGGCTAAGGAGAAAAATAACCAGTGGATCATCAAGGTTGACATCGCGCTTCCCTGCGCTACTCAGAATGAGCTTAACCTGGATGATGCCAAGGCTCTGGTTTCCAACGGTGTTATCGCTGTATGCGAGGGCGCTAACATGCCTACCACTTTAGAGGCTACCCAGTACTTCCAGAAGAACAAGGTTTACTTCGTTCCCGGTAAGGCTGCCAATGCAGGCGGTGTTGCTACTTCCGCGCTGGAGATGAGCCAGAACTCCGAGAGACTGTCCTGGACCTTCGAAGAGGTTGATTCCAAGCTGAAGAACATCATGGTCAACATCTTCCATAACCTTGATGATGCTGCCAAGAAGTACGGCATGGAAGGGGATTATGTTGCCGGGGCTAATATCGCCGGATTCCTAAAGGTTGCTGATGCGATGAAGGCTCAGGGGATCGTGTAATAGCTGGTTTTTCTTGACAAAAGCCCTCAAGGATTCTATCATATAGCCATAAAAGGGTGTTGCCGGTGAACGGCTGACCAGGTTTTATAGCGAAATGACCGCCACTCTGGACTGAGTGGCGGTCGAATTATTTTATCATCTATTGCGTCCGATCATGTATCCGACGCTGAAACATCCTATGCCGAAGCTTAGAATGCCAATAAACAGCTCAACACCGATCATGGCAACACCATGTCTAAGATATAACGGAAAAACTCCCAAGATCGAGGTTAAGAGCATCAGTTTCGCAGGAAAGAAAGTAAGCCTCAAGGCCAAGGATTATAAACTCACCTATTCACCAAAGACTGTTAAGAAGGCCGGGAAATACACCGTAACCCTTACCGTTAAGAATGGCAAATATAAGGGAAAGACGGGGACAGCCACCTCTCTTATTATCTAATTTCAACACTTATTTTGCAGCCAGCAGGGCTTCAAGCTCCTTGATCCGTGCATTTTTCTGAGCAATATCTGCATTTTTCTGAGCAATATCTGCATCCTTCTCTGCTATTATCGCATCTCTTTCTTTGCAGGCTTCATCTATCTTCTTATCGATATCCGGCTTCATTATCTCCATTAGTACTTCATGCATTTCTGGTTCCTCCTTCAGTTTTTTAAACACTTCCCGGTTTCCTCTTTCTACCACATCAAAAACGGCGTGAGCACTGATTTTTTCATCCTTATCATATATCATTTCATAAGCAGATACAAGATTCCTAGCGGTATTATCATGTAGTTTTTTCGTCAGAGAAACGATCCACAAATGTTCATTTTCATCAAGTTCTCCTGTAACTATAATCTGAATGTCAAACAAAAAACCTGCGGCGATCCGGTACAGTCCCTTGCCGGTATTTGTGATCTCGATATTCATGTCTGTTAGCTTCTGAAAGAGTCTTCGGGGATAAGACTCCCGCACAAAGGTCAGGGTAATATCCTCGCTTTTTCGGGAATCTACTTTTTCGCTCCCTGCTTTATATAAAGAAGCATACCCGAGGCCCTTAAAGAAAACATCAATATTCAGTTCGTCTCCAGGCCCTTTGTATTCCAGTAAATTGTATTCTTTAAAGAACCGTCCCAGTTCATTTTTTATCATGACCTCCGGAGGTTTCTTGATAATGAGAAGATCAACTGAAATAGGTTCTGCGTTAAGCTGGAATTCCGTTTCATATTCAAGATTTTCTTTATTCTCCCTAAATTCTAGTTTCATTGCGGCCGGGAAAGCTGCATGCCAATAAATTCGCTCGTTTTCCAATAAATCATATCCCTCCTTTATAACAAGTATTAAAAAAATGATATCAATGAACAAGTCAGCCCGCACCCAAGATATTAACATCATTGTAAATTACTGTCAAGGATAATTTTCCATAGTTGTAAGAATTAATGACGAACTGGCTTTATATATAGAGTTGTGAATTATGAGAGTTTATGGTAGTATTTTCGAGTAATGATTTTCTTATGAAGGGATTGACATGATGCGAAGAAGAAGGGATAATTGCTCACAGCTCACAGCTCACAGCTCACAGCTCAC
>JAFZQH010000009.1 GCA_017550165.1 Lachnospiraceae bacterium
GCCTTTTTCAATAAAATCTGTTATACTGCTATACATAGAGAACTCCTTCCTGATTTTTTTGTTTTGTCCAAACAATACTTTATCATAAAAGAAAGAGTTCTCTATATTTTAATTATCCGAATGTATCTCTACGCTACTGAGTATGGTCCTCTGTCTCCTCCGAATGTGGGTCATAGCCTTATAGTGCTTCTGCGACCTGCTCTGAAAGCTTTTCGGAAATATCTTCCCTCTCACCGAACAGGGCCTCTAAGCGTGCTTCCTCTTCTGACCGGTGTTCACGCAGTCTCTCCAGTTCCTCCTCTAAGAGTTCCTTTCGCTCCCTCCGTTTTTCATCGGCCCGTTTGTGATATCTTGCCTGCTGCAGCCTGCGGCGAAGTGCCATATTATCTACCCGCTCTATGGCCTCGTCGTCTTTATTTCCTTTTTCCTGCTCCTTTGTATCGGACTTTGTGGTTGATATTACCTGCCGGTCCGTTCCGGGGAAGCTTGTTATTCCCGAGAGATCAATGTACTGGCTGCTGTGGGTTTCCTGTATCTGACTTGTAGAAAAATTAAATGATGATTGAAGTAATTTTAGCAATCTCTCTTCCTGGGATTCGGCTTTAAGATCTACGTCCTGGATGGTTCCCGTCCCCCCGCTTTCACGAAGGAAGAAGCCGGTGGACCGGATCATGGCATCCTTTGAAAAGTCAGACCCCATCAGTGAAAAGTCGGTAGCCTGAGACCCCAGATAAATTGCACCGATATCAGCTTCCTTAAGGTCCATAAGTACATCTTTGCCGCTTTCGTCCTTATACCATACCTTAAGCTTGTCAAAGATATCATCATTTTCATCGATCCATCCGTTGCCGTCGGAATCGTATTCAGCCAGGTCGGCAAAACCGTCTCCGGATTTTGTCCCGAAGAGCTCGCTTCCGTCACCAATCCTGCCGTCCCCGTTCAGGTCAAGAGCAAGAAATCCCGAGCCGGCAGAAGGCATGGAGATCCACTCCTCTGTTCCGTCGCAGTCTAAGTCAAAGAGGAATTTCTGATCTGCCATTCTTGAGATCGATGCATCCGTGTTGATCATCAGAGGATCCATAAAGGCACCCATAAGTCCGGGCAGACTTGTCCTGGTGGTCTGCATAAAGGACCTGGTCATTGTGAGCTCGATATTAAAATCGATGATCTGCCCGTCCTCGGTGCATACTTTTCCCTGGGCGGAAAAGCTGGTCATTTCCTCCTCATAGTAAGTGGATGTGGTCAGACCACCGTTGGACATGGCCCCCCGGATCCTCTCCAGAACGGAAGATACCATGTTATACCTCATGTCATACAATTCCGCCGGGGTAGGAAGGATGCCCTTCCCGTCGATGGTCAGTCCGTTCCTGTCGTATCCCGGTGAATTCAGATTATCGTCCTTTTCACCGGACAGACTGAGAACGTCCTTCCAGTCAAATGAAGTGTTGTTTTTCGTCCCTGAAAGACCCGGGGCAGCCGATCCGATCACCCCTGACCTTGTTTCGCTTCCCTGCCGGTAGCTTCTTTGAGAAGCCATCGTTACGTTGCTGTCAGAAATCTTCATAAAAAACCTCCCCATGTAAAATATTGCTCATTTTCATGAGCGCTACAACGTAGTGCAGTTAAGACTTTTCGGATTTTCGGGTATAAAAATAACACCTCCGTCCCGGAAGATATGTTATCGTATGTCTTCCGTGATGTGGTGCATTCCATGCGGCATCGAAATCCCTATTGATACCCGAATATCCCTTTTCAATCTACATGTATTATATCGGATGAAATACTCAAATAATTAATCCTTTAGATACGGCATATTTGGGAGATTATTACTTGCTTTTATTCTTCTTATGATATATATTTTTCTAGTGGTCAGTTACACATTTAATTACGTTAAATGTCATTCTGAGCGGAGCGAAGAATCTTATGGAGAAAGAGGCGTATTATGGAAAAGAAAAATGAGATGTACGAAGGTAAAGCAAAGAAGGTATTTGAGACGGAAGACCCGGAAGTACTCATAGTTTCCTACAAGGACGATGCCACGGCATTTAACGGCCTTAAAAAAGGAAGCATAGCCGGCAAGGGTGTTATCAACAACAGAATGAGCAATATCCTTATGGCGAAGCTTGAGAAGAAGGGTGTTCCCACTCATCTTATAAAGGAATTGAGTGACAGGGAGACAGCGGTCAAACGTGTGAAGATACTGCCCCTGGAGGTTATAATCCGTAACATTTCGGCCGGTTCTTTTGCCAAGAGATACGGCGTTGAGGAGGGCATTGTTTTTAAAGAGCCCACCATCGAATTCTCATATAAAAATGATGATCTGGGTGACCCCCTTATGAATGATTATCATGCGGTTGCCCTTGGCCTGATTACATGGGATGAACTGGAGACTGTCAAGAAGTACGCCTTTATCGTAAACGATTTTCTTAAGGAAGTTTGGAAGGGCTGTGGAGTTACCCTTGTTGATTTCAAGATTGAGTTCGGCAAGACCTCTGACGGGACTATAGTCCTGGCAGACGAGATCAGCCCGGATACATGCAGGCTCTGGGATTCAGAGACAGGTGAGAAGCTGGATAAAGACAGATTCAGAAGAGATCTGGGGGGCGTCGAGGAAGCATATGAAGAAGTCATGAGACGTCTTACAGAAAGCAAATAATAAATTTATATTTAATTACAGGAGATATAAAATGTCTAATTGTGCAGTAGTTGGCATCAACTGGGGAGATGAAGGGAAAGGCCGTATGGTCGATCTTCTTTCGCAGGAATATGATATTGTTGTCAGGTTTCAGGGTGGCGGCAATGCCGGACATACCGTTATCAATGATAAAGGCAAATTTGCCCTGCACCTGCTTCCTTCTGGAATTGTAAGGGACGGTGTGGTGAACATCCTGGGTAACGGAGTTGCCCTGGATCCGGAGAGCCTCTTAAAGGAGATGGGAGAGGTTTCCGAACGTGGAGTAGCAATTACTCCTGATAATCTTAAGATCAGTGATCGTGCATCACTCCTTCTTCCCTGGCACAGGGATCTTGATGAACTGGAGGAGATGCGTCTTGCTGATAAGAAGTTCGGTTCCACTAAGCAGGGAATTGCGCCTTTTTATTCAGACAAGTTCCAGAAGAAGACCATTTTAGCGGGAGAGCTTTTCTATCCCGAGCATTTAAAGGAGCATTTAAGGGATCTTGCAGAGTGGAAGAATCTTACCCTTACCAAGGTATATAACTCCAAGGCTTACACAGAGGACATGCTTGATAAATGGGTAACTGATTTCGGCGAGAAGATACGTCCCTTTGTATGTGATACGGGGACATATCTCAAGGATGCTTCAGCGGCGGGCAGGAAGATAATGTTCGAGGCCCAGCTGGGGTCTCTGCGTGATATCGATTACGGTATCCACCCCTTTACCACTTCTTCCAATACCATGGCTGCTTACGCTCCCATAGGATCCGGATTCCCGGGGGCTAAGATAGATACGGTGCTGGGTATAGTCAAGGCATACAGTACCTGCGTGGGAGAGGGTCCTTTTGTATCCGAAATGTTCGGCCCCGAGGCTGATAAACTGAGAGAAGAGGGGAATGAATACGGCGCCAAGACGGGCCGCCCAAGAAGAGTAGGCGCTCTTGATATAGTTGCTACACGCTACGGAGTAGAGGTTCAGGCCGCTACGGAGATAGCCCTTACCAAGCTTGATGTATTAAGCTATATGGACAAGATCCCCATATGTACAAAGTATAAGGTTGACGGCAAGGAGACCACACGGTTCCCCTTCCCTGCCGCATTGAATGATTCCGAGCCGGTTATCGAATATATGAAAGGCTGGAAGTGCGATATCTCAAAGATCAAGAAGTGGGAAGACCTTCCGGCTGCGGCGAGGGATTATGTAGAATTTATCGAAAAAGCCATAGAGTGTCCCATAACTTATGTATCCGTAGGTGCTGAGAGAGACAGCATCATATACAGAAAGGTTAAATGATCAATATGACAGACAGGTACGAATCACCCTTATCAAGCAGATATGCATCCGAATACATGCTGAAGCTTTTTTCTTCAGATACTCGTTATTCCACCTGGAGGAGGTTGTGGGTATCTCTTGCGAAAGCCGAGAAGGAACTGGGGCTGCCCATTACCGACAGTCAGGTTCAGGGACTTTCGGAACACATAGATGATATTGACTATGAATGTGTCAGGAAACGTGAAGCAGAGGTACGCCATGATGTTATGGCTCATGTGTATGCTTACGGGCAGGTTGTTCCGGAAGCGGCGGGCATCATCCATCTGGGGGCTACCAGCTGCTACGTTACGGATAATGCTGATATAATCATATATCGTGATGCCCTGAGATATATCAAGGGTGAGCTTGTTAAGGTAATGACCCTTCTGGCTGACTTTGCCGATAGGACTAAGGATATGCCGACATTAGGATACACTCATTATCAGCCGGCACAGCTTGTTACAGTCGGTAAGAGAGCCTGCCTCTGGCTTCAGGACTTTGTATCTGACTATGAAGAAATTGAATTTGCATTGAATAATATAAAGTTTCTCGGCTGCCGCGGAACCACCGGCACCGAGGCCAGCTTTATGGAACTCTTCGGTGGGGACGAGTCCAAGATTGACGAGATGAACCGCAGGATAGCAGCTGATTTCGGCTTTGAAGAGCGCTTTGACGTATGTGGGCAGACATATCCCCGTAAGATGGATTCCAGGATATTAAATGCCTTGTCATCTATAGCCCAGTCTGCTTATCGTATGGCAAATGATATAAGACTTCTGCAGCACGACCGGCAGATCGAGGAGCCTTTTGAAAAAGATCAGATAGGGTCTTCGGCTATGGCATATAAGCGCAATCCCATGAGATGTGAGAGGATATGTTCTCTTTCCAGATATATATTTGCTGATGTGGCCAATACTACCATGACAGCTTCCGTGCAGTGGCTGGAGAGGACTCTTGACGACTCTGCCAACCGCAGGATATCCCTTCCTGAAGGATTCCTTGCGTGTGATGCAGTCCTTCGTCTTGCACAGAATGTCGTTAACGGAATGGTAGTAAACGACAAGATCATTGAGAAGACCGTAATGGATTATCTTCCCTTTATCGCAACCGAGAATATAATGATGGAGGCCGTAAAGAAGGGCGCTGACAGGCAGAAGGCCCACGAAGCCATCCGCCGGTGTTCTATGGCAGCTACAGCGAAGATGAAACAGGGAGAGCCATGGGATCTTCTTTCAGATCTGGCTGCAGAGCCCGAACTGAGGCTTACCCTTGAAGATATCAAGGGTATACTTGACCCTTCAGCTTACATCGGTCGATGCCCTGCCCAGGTAACCGCTCTTATAGAGAAGGTTAAGCCCATACTTGCGTCCTCGGATATCAAGGTCGCTGAGATAAACTTGTAGTTTTTTAGAAGAAGCGTCCGGACTTTGTCGGGCGCTTTTTTGGAGAAAGAAACTGATGGACAAGGATAACAAAACACCGCTCATAGGCTCAATAAAAGGACTTATTGCATCTGTACTGGTTGTGGTATTTTTTGTTGCTATCATATTTCAGTACTATATGATGCTGCATTCGCAGACAAGAGAGAATATCATTAAATCCGGGGAAGTCAATGCCTTGAATTCCGTGGCGGAGATCAATAAATATCTCTCGGTTGCAAGGGATAATCTTGTCTTTGTAGGTTACTCCATTAACGGTATGGTTCATGAAGGTGTCGGTGTACAAGAGGTGGGAAGGCTGATCATGAACTGGTCCAAATCCATCTCCGGTGTTATGCAGGGGAGCACAAGCGGATTTTACGCCTATATCAACGAAACCTACCTGGACGGCATAGGGTGGGAGCCGGGAGAAGACTACGTTCCCGTGGAGAGGGAATGGTATAAAGAGGCTGTCAAACACCCGGGAGAGGTCGTTGTCGTAGCGCCATATGTTGATGAGTATTCAGGCAGTCTGGTGGTTACCATAGCCAAGACCCTTCTTGACGGAAAAAGTGTTTTAGCTATGGATATCAACATGGACCGTCTCCAGAGTATAATGGAAAATCAGGTCACAAAGATGGATTCCGATGTTGGGATCATTCTTGACAAAGACTATCAGGTTATCTCCCATTCAGACAGAGCCGAGATAGGAAAGGATTATTCAAAGGATGGCGGTGAACTGGGTACGGCCCTGATAAAAGGATTGGAAGCGGCGGATAAGGAGTACTATTCCATACAGTCCGGGGGTAAGGAATATGTGGTATATGCCATGCCTTTGGAGAACAATTGGATATTCCTGTCCATAACGGATGCCACCTCGGCCTTTGATCAACTTAACATGCCCTTCTACACTACAGTATTGGTGGCTGTGGTCATAGTCATCGTGCTGCTTGTCATCCTGATCAATTCCGGAAGAAAGAGTGCTCTGGCAAGAAGCCTCAGTCTTGAAAAGGAACGTGCTGTAGCCGCCAATAAGGCGAAGTCGGCCTTTTTGTCCAACATGTCTCATGAGATCCGAACTCCCATCAATGCTGTTCTGGGAATGGATGAGATGATCTTAAGGGACTGTAAGGATGAGGAGATCTTGGGGTATGCCGAGAACATCAGGGATGCGGGCAATACCCTCCTGGGGATAATCAATGACATCCTTGACCTGTCAAGGATAGAAGCGGGCAGACTTGAGATGATCTCAGCGGATTACGAAGTATCCTCTATGGTAAGTGATCTTGTTAATATGGTTCGGCCCAGAGCTGATGAAAAAGGACTTATTTTCGAACTGAATATAGACGGCAGCATGCCGGGGATACTTAACGGAGATGAGATACATATTAAGCAGATCATCACCAATTTGCTGACTAATGCGGTTAAGTTTACCGAGAAAGGGACCATTACTTTCAGTGTAGGTTATGATAAGGATCCGGAGGATGAGGGGCTTATCATCCTTGATGTGGCGGTAAAGGATACCGGCATTGGTATCAAAAAAGAGGATATGGACAGACTCTTCATCCAGTTTGAAAGACTGGAAGAGGAGCGTAACCGGAGCATCGAAGGAACGGGGCTGGGAATAAGCATTACCCAAAGCCTGCTTGAAATGATGGGGTCATCCCTTTCAGTGGAAAGCGAATACGGCAAAGGTTCGGTCTTTAGTTTCAGGCTCAGGCAGAAAGTTACCAAATGGGATCCCGTTGGGGACTATAATGCAGCGCATAAGACGGGCCTGAAAGACAGGCCTGCGTACAAAGAGACCTTTGTTGCGCCCACTGCCGATCTTCTGGTGGTGGATGACAATAAGGTCAACATCAGGCTTATAAAGGGACTGTTAAAGAAAACTCAGGTAAGGATCGATTCTGCTTTGAGCGGGGATGAATGTCTGGAAAAGGCCCGCGAAAAGAAATATGACCTGGTCCTTCTGGATCATATGATGCCGAAGAAGGACGGTATAGAGACCCTGCATGAGATGAGAGAGGATGCAGAAGGCGTTAACCGGGATACGCCGGCTATCTGTCTCACGGCCAATGCCATCTCCGGATCACGGGAGATGTATCTTGCAGAAGGATTCAATGATTATCTGTCAAAACCGGTTGATGCCATTAAGCTGGAAGAAATGGTCAGGGGCTACATTCCGGATGAAAAGATAAAAAATGTTGAAATGATCTAGCATAAGAATTATAATGATGAGAAAGCAAAGGCGCTTTGACTGTTGTCAGGCGCCCTTTTTATGAAAACAGAAGGAGTATGGAGCATGGAGTACAATAAGAAAATGGTCCTGGAGGACGGGACCGTCTACGAAGGAAGAAGTTTCGGAAGCGAAAAGGAAGTCTTCCTCGAATTGGTGTTCAACACATCCATGGTGGGTTATCAGGAGATCATATCCGACCCCTCATATACCGACCAGGCGGTAGTTATGACTTATCCCGTGATAGGTAATTACGGGATAAATGATGATGATTTTGAGACTGAGGCTCCGAGCATCGGTGCACTTATTGTCCGTGAATACTCTGATACCCCCTCCAATTTCAGATGTAATAAGACATTGTCAGAGTACATGAAGGAAGCCGGGATAGTTGGCATCCGTGATGTGGATACAAGAGAGATCACGAGAAAGATAAGAGATATAGGAAGCTGCAAGGTGCTTATAACCGATATTGCAACGCCGGAAGATGAGGCAAAGAAGCGTCTGGCTGACTGGAACTATGCCCACGATCAGGTAAGCCGTGTTACTGTTTCCGGCCGCCAATCATTAAAGGTTGTCAGGGGAGGATCGGGTCTTCACGTTGTTGCCATTGATTGCGGAATGAAAGGAAGCATCGTTCAATCCCTGGTGGATATGGGATGTGACGTTACCGTCGTACCATTTGACACCTCATTTGAAGATATCGTTAAATTAAAACCTGATGGGATTTTTGTGTCAAACGGGCCCGGAGACCCGCAGGATGTAAAAGAAACCATAGAGCTTCTTCGCCGGCTTCATGGAAAATATCCCATATTCGGCATATGCCTTGGACATCAAATGCTTTCATTATCATATGGAGCTAAAACCTATAAACTGAAGTTCGGTCACAGAGGCGGCAATCATCCTGTAAAGAACCTTCTTACGGATAAGATCGAGATAACCTCACAGAATCATTCATATGCGGTAGATTCGGACAGTGTTAAGGGAACAGGCTTAGAGATAACCCATTTGAACCTCCTTGATAATACTGTGGAAGGAGTACGGCATGTTAAGGATAGGGCCTTTTCCGTGCAATACCATCCTGAGAGTGCCCCGGGCCCCCAGGACAGCAAATACCTCTTCGATCATTTTTGCGATCTCATGAAAGGAGGCTGCTGATATGCCCAAGCGGACTGATCTTAAAAGAATACTTGTCATCGGTTCAGGCCCCATCGTCATCGGACAGGCAGCCGAATTCGATTACGCGGGAACCCAGGCCTGTCTTGCATTAAAAGAAGAAGGCTACGAGGTTATCCTGTGCAATTCCAATCCCGCCACCATCATGACGGATCCCAGCCTTGCTGATAAGGTATATATGGAGCCCCTGACTCTTGAATATATTGCCAAGATAGTAAGAAAGGAACGTCCCGACGCCATTCTTCCCGGAATAGGTGGTCAGACCGGTCTTAATCTTGCCATGCAGCTTTCAAGCAAGGGGGTCTTAAAGGAGTGTCGGGTTGAACTTCTGGGAACAAGCTTTGAAAGCATCAAAAAGGCTGAAGACAGGGAATTATTTAAAGAATTATGCCTGGAGCTGGGGGAGCCCATTCTTCCCTCAGAGATAGCCGAGTCTATGGAGCAGGGGATCAAGGCAGCAGAAGATATAGGCTATCCGGTAGTTGTCCGTCCTGCCTTTACCCTTGGAGGAACAGGGGGAGGCTTTGCTGACAACGAAGAAGAATTAAAAGAAATTCTTAAATCTGCATTAGAATTATCCCCTGTTGGACAGGCCCTCGTGGAGAAGTCTGTAAAGGGCTACAAGGAGATAGAATATGAGGTAATGAGGGATGCCAATGACACCGCCATTACCATCTGCAACATGGAGAACGTTGATCCGGTGGGGATCCATACCGGTGACTCCATAGTGGTATGCCCGTCCCAGACCCTTGCCAACAAAGAATATCAGATGCTCAGAGACAGCGCGCTGAAGATCATCAGGGCTTTGAAGATAGAAGGCGGCTGTAATGTTCAGTTTGCCCTGGATCCGGTGTCATTTAAGTATTACCTCATTGAGGTTAATCCCAGGGTTTCAAGGTCCTCTGCCCTTGCATCCAAGGCCAGCGGCTACCCCATTGCCAGAGTATCTGCCAAGATAAGTGTGGGTTATCGTCTCGATGAGATTGAACTTGCCAATACACCGGCTTGTTTTGAACCATCCCTGGATTATGTGGTATCCAAGATCCCCAGATTCCCCTTTGACAAATTCACCGATGCCAATAATAAGCTGGGAACCCAGATGAAGGCTACAGGTGAAGTAATGAGTGTAGGCCGCACCATTGAGGAGAGCATCCTTAAAGGTATAAGATCTTTAGAGACCGGGGTGTTCCACCTTCACAGTCCCGGGTTTGATGACCGTAAGACAGACGAGATGATGGATTATATCAGGATCGGCACGGATGATAGGATATTTGCCATTGCCGAGCTCTTAAGGAAGGGAATATCCATCGATGATATACATGCTGCCACGGGCATTGACAAGTTGTTTATAAATGTGTTTAAAAATATCGTTGAGATGGAAAAACGCCTTATCGGTTTGCCTAAGGATAAGGAGGCATTATATGATGCCAAGCGAATGGGCTTTTCCGATAAAGAGATCGGTATCCTGTGGAATATGACTGAGAAGGAAACTTTCGACTTCAGAAATGGGGCAGGCATCATTCCTTCATATAAGATGATAGATTCCTGCGCTTCAGAGTTTGAAAGCTATATACCCTACTTTTACTCGGCTTATGAGGGTGAAAATGAGTCCCATATAGATGATACCGAGAAAATAATCGTTCTGGGTTCAGGTCCCATCAGGATCGGTCAGGGAGTTGAATTCGACTATTCAACTGTTCACGCTGTAAAGACCATTCACGAGATGGGAGCTCAGGCAATAGTTATCAATAACAACCCTGAGACTGTTTCCACAGATTATACCACTTCGGATAAGCTGTATTTTGAACCCCTCACCGTGGAAGATGTAATGAACATTATCAATATGGAAAAGCCCAAGGGAGTTATTGCGACCCTCGGAGGTCAGACCGCTGTCAATCTGGCAGATCATCTGAAAGAATACGGAGCGACTCTTATAGGAACCGACTGTGACGCCATCGACAGAGCCGAAGATAGGGATGAGTTCGAAAAAGTCCTTGAGGAGCTGAATATCCCCCAGCCAAAAGGAGTTGCCGTTACCAATATTGAGGATGGAGTAAAGGCCGCCGCAGATATAGGATATCCCGTTTTGGTACGCCCCAGCTTTGTTCTCGGAGGCAGGGCGATGCAGATCGTATCCAAGGAAAAAGACCTTCGCAACTACCTTAAGACTGCTGTTGAGATAGACGTGGATAAGCCTGTGCTTGTTGATAAATACATCCGGGGCAAGGAAGTTGAGGTTGACGCCGTATGTGACGGTAAGGACGTATTCATTCCCGGCATCATGGAACTCGTAGAGCGCACGGGTGTGCATTCGGGTGACTCTATAAGCGTATTTCCGCCCTACAGTATTTCTGAAAAAGTTAAAGATACAATTAAGGAATATACAAAAAAACTTGGCCTTGGAATAGGCATAGTAGGTCTTTATAATATACAGTTTATCGTAGATTCAGAGGATAATGTTTTTATAATAGAGGTCAATCCCAGATCATCCCGTACCGTGCCTTTCCTCTCCAAAGCCACCGGTTATCAACTGGCTGATATAGCCACGAGAGTAATGCTGGGAAAGAGCCTGAAAGAACAGGGACTTGCTGAGGAGGTAACAGGGAAGGGATCATCGCGATGGTACGTCAAAGTCCCCGCCTTTTCATTCTCCAAGCTTAAGGGCATGGATGCGTATCTTTCCCCGGAGATGAAGTCCACCGGTGAAGCCATTGGATATGATGAGAAACTGCACCGTGCCATGTACAAAGCCATCATTGCTTCAGGAGTTAAGCTTCATAATTACGGAACCGTTATGGTTACTCTGGCGGATGAAGACAAGGAGGAGGCACTGCCTCTTGTTAAGAGATTCTACGAGCTGGGATTCAATATCGAGGCAACCGTGGGTTCTGCCGAGTTTCTTAAAGAACACGGCATAAGGACACGTATAAGAAGAAAACTCTCCGAGGGGTCGGATGAGATACTCCAATCAATCCGCGCAGGCTATGTAAGCTATGTTATCAATACAAGGGCCATCAAATCCGGAGTTCATTATGAGGACGGAGTGGCCATCCGCCAGTGTGCTACAGAGAACAATATCACCATGTTCACATCCCTTGATACAGTGAGAGTCCTGCTTGATGTGCTGGAAGAGTTGACAATATGTGTGTCAACCATTGACAACAAATAAAGCTTCATTTAGACAAGTTGACAAAAGGACCGTCCCCCTGTCATGCTTATTTGTCAGAAAATAACAAAATTCAAAAAAACGGATTGACAAATTATAAACAAAAGAGTTACAGTTTAATACATGAAAAGCAAAGGCGCTTTGGATAGTATCCAAGGCGCTTTTTTGTATGCCCCCGATCTTGATCGGGGGAGCCGCGCGGCTTTGAGCGCAAAAAGAGAATCCGTAAGGATTCTTACATTGTAGATGAAGAGGGATAGGGTCATGTGTTCCATAATGGGTTATTTCAGAAAAACAGTGAATAAGGAAGCCTTTATGGAAGGTTTCAACCGGACCAAATCCAGAGGACCCGATGATACAAGGGTGATAGATGTACCCGGTGGGGTCCTGGGATTTCACAGACTGGCTATCATGGGTATCACTCCGAAGGGAATGCAGCCCTTTAAACTGGGTGATAACTATGTGGTGTGTAACGGCGAGCTGTATGGCTACGAGAAGCTTTGGAGTGAATATCCGGACCACATTTTCAAGAGCCGTTCCGACTGTGAGCTGATCCTTCCCATGTATGAGAGATACGGGACAGATATGTTTGAGAAGCTGGATGCCGAATTTGCCATGATAATATACGATGGAGAGAAGAACGAATTCATCGCAGCAAGAGATCCTATCGGTATCAGGCCTCTGTATTACGGGTATGATAAAGACGGATACATGGTGATGGCCAGTGAGGCCAAGAACCTTACAGGCCTCTGCCAGCATATAAAGCCATTTCCTCCCGGACATTACTACAAGGGCGGCAAATTCATTTGTTACCATGATATGACCAGGGTAGAGAAGGTCAGATATGATGATCCGGAGACCATTTCGGAGAACATTCGGACCAAGCTTATCGCCGGAGTGGAGAAGAGGCTTGTGGCTCACGTTAATGTAGGCTTCCTGCTTTCGGGCGGCCTGGATTCTTCTCTGGTATGTGCAATAGCCGCTAAAAAATGGAGTGAACCCTTAAAGACATTCGCCATAGGAATGGAAAAGGATGCCATAGATCTGAAATACGCACGGGAAGTTGCCGAATATATCGGCAGCGACCACACAGAGGTCTTTATGACCAGGCAGCAGGTACTTGATTCCCTGGAGGACGTTATACACCTTCTTGGAACATACGACATTACTACCATTAGGGCCTCCATGGGAATGTACCTTCTCTGTAAATGGATCCATGAGAACACCGATATCAGGGTACTCCTTACCGGAGAGATATCGGATGAGCTCTTCGGATATAAATACACGGACTTTGCTCCCAACGCAGCCGAGTTCCAGAAGGAATCGGAGAAGAGGATAAGAGAGCTTCACATGTACGATGTGCTAAGAGCAGATCGGTGCATTTCCGTAAATGCCCTGGAGGCAAGGGTTCCCTTTGGTGATCTGGATTTTGTGGATTATGTGATGTCCATCGATCCGGAGAAGAAGATGAACAAGTATAAAAAGGGGAAATACCTGCTCCGACATGCATTTGAGGGGGATTATCTTCCACAGGACATCCTGTATCGGGAGAAGGCAGCATTCTCAGACGCCGTGGGGCACTCCATGGTGGATGATCTCAAGGAATATGCCGAGGGCCTGTACAGTCAGGAAGAATTTGAGGAGAAAATCAAGTTATATGACTATGCAAGGCCCTTTACCAAAGAATCCTTGTTGTATCGGGAGATATTCGAGAAATATTATCCCGGGCAGGCAGAGATGGTGGCAGACTTCTGGATGCCCAATAAGTCCTGGGAAGGCTGCAATGTAAACGATCCGTCAGCCAGAGTGCTGTCCAATTACGGAGCAAGCGGATGTTAGATTAATATGAAATTGAGCAAAGGCGCTTCATTCTTTTAAGTAAGGTGAAGCCCCTTTTTTATTAAGAAAGGAGATAACTATGGAAACAAAGGTACCGGAACTTTTCGGCTCGTTGGTATTTGACGACAGAGTAATGAGAGCAAGACTCTCAGATAAGGTTTATGAATCACTGAGAAAGACCATTGATGAAAATGAGCCTCTTGATCCTTCAGTGGCTGAGGCTGTTGCTGCCGAGATGAGAGACTGGGCAGTGGAAAAGGGAGCGACTCATTTTACACATTGGTTCCAGCCCTTAACAGGAGTAACGGCAGAGAAGCATGACAGCTTTATCTCGCCTTCGCCCGACGGCGGAGTGATCATGGAGTTCTCAGGCAAAGAACTTATAAAGGGAGAGCCCGATGCATCATCATTTCCGTCAGGCGGCCTTAGAGCTACATTTGAGGCAAGAGGGTATACAGCGTGGGATCCCACTTCATATGCATTCATAAAGGATCACACCTTATGCATCCCCACGGCATTTTGCTCATATTCGGGAGATGCCCTGGATAAGAAGACACCGCTTCTTCGTTCCATGGAAGCCCTTAATACCCAGGCAAAGAGGATATTGAAACTCTTCGGAAAAGAAGTTAAATACGTAAGGACAAGTGTAGGCCCTGAGCAGGAGTATTTCCTTGTTGACAAGGAATTATTCGAAAAGAGACCGGATCTTGTGTATACCGGAAGGACATTGTTCGGGGCTCTTCCTCCCAAAGGACAGGAACTGGATGACCATTACTTCGGTGTTATCAAGCCCAGGGTAATAGCCTTTATGGAGGATCTGAATAAGGAACTCTGGAAGCTGGGGATCCTGGCCAAGACAGAGCATAACGAGGTGGCCCCGGCCCAGCATGAGCTGGCACCTATCTATTCCACCACTAATGTGGCTACGGATAACAACCAGCTGACCATGGAGATAATGCAGAAAGTGGCAAGAAAGCACGGCATGGTATGCCTCCTTCATGAGAAGCCCTTTGCAGGGGTCAACGGATCAGGAAAGCACAATAACTGGTCAATGGGAACGGATACAGGAGTAAACCTTTTATCCCCCGGAGATACACCCTATGAGAACGCACAGTTCCTGCTTTTCCTTTGTGCGGTCATCCAGGCTGTTGATGATTACCAGGATCTCTTACGTCTCTCGGTTGCTACAGCAGGAAACGACCACAGACTGGGTGCAAATGAGGCGCCTCCGGCCATCATTTCCGTCTTCCTGGGAGATGAGCTGACCCAGATCCTTGAGGCCATCAAGACTGATAAGCCCTATCAGGGAAAGAGCAAGGTTACCATTAAGCTGGGAGTTAACACCCTTCCCAAATTCTCGAGGGATACAACAGACAGGAACAGGACATCGCCTTTCGCTTTTACGGGCAACAAGTTCGAGTTCAGGTCTCTCGGTTCATCTAACAGTATTGCATGTTGCAATATCATGCTGAATGCGGCCGTTGCGGAAAGCTTAAGGCAGTACGCAGACAAGCTGGAGAAGTCCAAGGACTTCAAGGGGGACCTTCACAAATTAATTAAAGATACAATTAAGAAACACGAAAGAATACTCTTTAGCGGCAACGGTTACGGCGATGACTGGGTTAAGGAGGCAACCAAAAAGAGGGGCTTATCCAACCTGAAGACCACCCCGGATGCAATGCCACACCTCTTGGATGCCAAGAATGTTAAGATGCTTACCGGTCATAAGGTATTTACCAAGACCGAGCTGGAGTCCAGATGCGAGATCATGCTGGAGAACTACTGTAAGACAGTAAATATCGAAGGTCACACTATGGTGGATATGGTAAGGAAGGATTACCTGCCGGCCATAGAAGAGTATCTGTTTAACCTGGCTCAGACCACTTCCCTGATGAAGTCGGTAAGCAAAAAGGTTAAATGTAATTACGAAGTATCTACTATGGAGAGGCTTTCAGAGCTTACGGATTATATCCTGGAGAGAGTAAAGGATCTTGAGAAGTCTCTTGATAAGGTCAAGGGCATGGAAGATGTCCTTAAAACATCAGCTTTCATCAGGGACGACGTGATCCCCAAGATGGAGCATTTGAGAAAGCACGTAGACGAGGCGGAGATGCTTACGGGTGAGAAATACTGGCCCTTCCCCAGCTACGGAAAACTGCTGTTCAGTGTATATTAATAAGGATTCGTCAAAGAAGACAGAAGCCGATCCCATAAGACAGGGGACGGTTCTCTGTCTTCTTCAGTATTATCAAGGATAAGACAGAGAACCGTCCCCTGTCTTATAAGGAGCAGTCCGTTCTGGATTGCATTACGACATAAGGAGGAAAGAGTATATGTTAGAAGAGATTTTTGATGTGATCCATGGCGAGATATTCGCCGTCTGGTTCCTGGTAGGAACCGCGCTGGTATTTTGGATGCAGGCAGGTTTTGCAATGTGTGAGGCCGGATTTACCAGGGCTAAGAACTCCGGTAACATTATCATGAAGAACCTGATGGACTTCTGTATCGGTACTGTTATGTGGTTTATCTGCGGTGCATCTTTAATGCTGGGTGAAAACATCCTGAACGGCTTTGCAGGAGGATTTTCATTTGATGTGTTTACTAACTACGGAAACTTTGATTATTCCGCATTTGTATTTAACCTGGTGTTCTGTGCCACCACCGCTACCATCGTATCAGGTTCCATGGCTGAGAGAACAAAGTTTTCAAGCTATTGTATCTATTCTGCTGTAATATCGGCCATAATCTACCCCATAGAAGCTCATTGGACCTGGGGTGGCGGTTTCCTGGCACAGTGGGGATTTCACGATTATGCAGGTTCCAACTGTATCCACATGGTCGGCGGTATCTGCGCCTTTATCGGTGCATGGATGTTAGGCCCCAGGATCGGTAAGTTTGAGAGAGACAAGGACGGAAAAGTTACCAAGGTTAATGCTTTTCCGGGTCACAACCTGGTTGTGGCAGCACTGGGAGTATTTATCCTGTGGCTTGGCTGGTACGGTTTCAACGGTGCAGCGGCAACAGATGTACCCACACTTGGATCTGTATACCTCACAACAACAGTAGCTCCCGCAGTTGCAACAGTTGTATGTATGATCTTTACCTGGATCAAATACGGTAAGCCGGATGTTTCAATGTGCCTGAATGCTTCACTTGCCGGACTTGTAGCCATAACGGCACCCTGTGACGTAACAGACTGCGCAGGAGCTGCGATAATCGGTGTGGTTGCAGGACTCCTGGTAGTATTCGGTGTATGGTTCAACGATAATGTAACCCATGTAGATGACCCCGTTGGTGCGGTTGCGGTCCACATGTTCAACGGTATATGGGGAACCATAGCAGTAGGTCTTTTCGCAACCGATACGGCTCCCGGATTTGCGGTTGCAGGTATCGAAAAGGGACTTTTTTACGGCGGCGGCTTATCCCAGATGATCAAACAGCTGGGTGGTATGGGAATCACCATAGTATGGACGGTTGTCACTATAATAATTGCATTTACGATAATCAAGAAGACTGTAGGATTGCGTGTATCAGAAGAAGAGGAGATCACCGGTCTTGATGCTACAGAGCACGGACTTCCTTCAGCCTATGCCGGATTCTCAATCATGGATATCTCCAACACCATGACCATGAGTGTAAATGAGAACACGGACCTTGGTGAGTCAGACTACGAGGCTGCTTCCGAGGCTAAGATCAATGCGGCAGTACCTGTTGCAGTGGCTCCTATAGCGGTATCACCTTCAGCAATTCACAAGGTGGTCATTATTGCAAAACTCAGCCGCTACGACGCCCTGAAGAAGGCTATGAACGACCTTGGCGTAACGGGTATGACAGTTACCCAGGTAATGGGCTGCGGTATCCAGAAAGGCGCAGGAGAGCGTTACAGAGGTGTTGAGGTTGATGCCACGCTTCTTCCCAAGGTTAAGGTTGAAGTCATCGTAAGCAAGATCCCCGTTGAGAGCGTGATCGAAGCTGCCAAGAAGGCGCTTTACACAGGCCATATCGGCGACGGTAAGATCTTCGTATACACCGTAGATAAGGTAGTCAAGATCAGAACGGGTGAGGAAGACTACGCTGCATTACAGGATGTAGAGTAAAGCAGAAATATTAGCTGACAGGGGGACGGTCCCCCTGTCAGCTACCTCTGTCAGCTAGAACCGTCCCTTCCGGGGTTACGGTAATGTTTACCGAGATCTTCTCCAGATACTTATAGATCCTGTTCTTCTCATCTGTAGTGGAAGCACAGGTCGTTACTGTGTTCTTCTGGGTCCCGGGGATGACTGATATTTCAGCTTTCATATTGTCGGCAGAAGTTCCGGTCAGTGTGACCTTAAGAAGGATTGTATCCTCATTGTACTCGTCAAACCAGAAATTGCCGAGAGAGTAGGCGATGAGCTTATCTTTGTAGTATTCCATGCCCTGAAGGCAGTGGGAGTGCGCACCGATCACAATATCGGCGCCGGCATTAATGTATTCCCGACCTGTGGTTTTCTGCACCGGTTCCAGAACAGTGGTATGCTCCGTGCCCCAGTGGGGAAGCACGACCACAAAGTCAGCATTTGCACGGGCTTCTTTTATCTTTTCTATGAACAGCGTATTGTCATAGCAACGAAATACCCCGGGGGTGTCCTTTCCGGCCTCGGGAGTCAGGATGTATTTCTCGGCCCGGGTGGCTGCCACATATGCGATACGGATGACTCCAACGTCAATGTATACGGGACTTGATGCCTCATTTATATCTGCTCCGGCTCCTACATAGGGTATTCCGGCCTTCTTCAAAGTCCCAAGAGTATCAAGGAATGCTTCCCTGCCGTAATCATACACATGATTATTGGCCAGCCCCACGATATCAACTCCCATTTCGGACAAAAGCTTCACATTTTTTGTGGCACTCCTGAAGGTCCAGGCTTTGCCTGCCATGGGGGTTCCCCTGTCGCTGTAACAGAACTCATTATTGACCCACATGACGTCCATATCGCTCATAGCCTTGATATATGTGGGATCAATGCATTTTCGGATATCATCACCTGTCTGATGGAAGTGAACCATTACGGCTTCAGGGTCTGAGAAGCACATATCACCTGCAAATCCCAGCGTAACAGAGAACTCTTCAGCCCGGGAGACGCTTTCTTCCTCAACTGTGCTCTCTACGGAAGCGGTCGGATCGGCAGCCGCGCATGAAGCGGGAACACATATGACGATCAACAACAGGATCAATGACAATAATCGTTTTTTCATGGTATTCCTCCGATGACATTATAATACACATTATCTGTTATTGATATAGTGTTACGGATCATATTGAAAAGAAAAAATGAAAGGTTTATAATGTGATGGAAAGCAAAGGCGCTTGACATGTGTCAGGGGTCTTTTTATCGTTTTATTGAAAGGGATTACGAAAATGAGTGGTTTGAGGGAAGAATGCGGTGTTTTTGGGATATGGAGCGGCAATGGCACGGATGTTGCTCATGATATATACTGCGGGCTCATGTCACTGCAGCATAGAGGCCAGGAATCTGCAGGGATAGCTGTGTGTGACACCACCGGACCGGAAGGGAACCTCTGTGTTCACAAGGACATGGGGCTTGTATCGGAGGTTTTCAACGAAGAGATAATAAACTCCCTGAAAGGAAATATAGGCATAGGCCATGTCAGGTATTCCACCACAGGGGGAAGCAGTATTGAAAATGCCCAGCCCCTTTGCTACAGATACATGAAAGGAACTCTCTCGGTAGTTCACAACGGGAACATCGTAAATGCATCATTATTAAAAGACGAACTCATGAATGAGGGAATGATGTTCCGCGCCACAACCGATTCTGAAGTAATAGCAACTCTTGTGGCAAAAATGAGGGCAAGGACAGGGAGGATAGAAACTGCCATTAAGATGGCGGCAGCCCACCTCATAGGAGGGTATGCAATTATCATAATGAGCCCCAGAAAGCTGGTGGCCATGAGAGATCCCTTAGGGATCAAGCCCTTGTGTCTGGGCAGGGTAAATGACGGATGGGTACTGGCATCGGAAAGCTGCGCCCTTCACTCCATCGGAGCTGAATTTGTCAGAGATGTGGAACCCGGTGAGATCCTGTGTATCTCAGGAGAAGGAGTGACCAGCGACAGGGAAATGTGCGGAAAGAAGCATGCCCACTGCATATTCGAATATATATACTTTTCCAGGCTCGATTCAGAGATAGACGGGATCAGCGTACATGCCTCAAGGATAAACGGTGGTAAGGCTCTTGCAAAGGCCTATCCTATCGATGCCGATATAGTAACGGGAGTTCCGGAATCCGGACTGGCTGCTGCCATGGGTTATTCCATGGGTTCCGGCATACCCTTTGCGCTTGCATTCCATAAAAACAGCTATGTAGGGAGGACATTTATTAAACCTACAATTAAGGAACGTCGGGCAGGAGTCCTGTTAAAACTGAATGTTATCGCAGACGTGGTCAAGGATAAAAGGGTTGTTCTGATCGATGATTCCATCGTTCGGGGAACTACCATTACTAATCTTATCACCATGATGCGTGATGCCGGCGCAAAGGAAGTCCATGTGCGGATCAGTTCGCCGCCCTTTCTTCATCCCTGTTATTACGGAACCGATGTGCCGGATAATACTCAGCTTATTGCTAATAATTTCTCGGTTGAAGAGATCAGGAAAAGGATCGGCGCCGACAGCCTGGGCTATATGAGATTGGAGGATCTCTCATCCATGACGGGAGATTTGGGGCTGTGCAGGGCATGCTTTGACGGACGGTATCCTACGGAAATTAACTGTTGACAAGCAACTGTGCCTGGTTTAGAATTTTTAGTGGAATGAGACAAGGGTGTCGGGTAACACGGGTTACCTGACACCTTTTTTGTTTAATTGCAAAAGTAGAATCCGTAAGGATTCTTTCATGTTTTGGAGGAAAGACTATGGTTAAGTATGTATTTGTAACAGGCGGTGTTGTATCTGGACTCGGCAAAGGAATTACGGCTGCTTCTCTGGGAAGACTGCTCAAGGCCAGAGGATATCATGTGACCATGCAGAAGTTCGACCCATATATCAATATGGATCCGGGTACCATGAACCCCATTCAGCACGGTGAGGTATACGTGACCGACGACGGTACGGAGACGGACTTAGACCTGGGACACTACGAGAGATTTATCAATGAAAGCCTCACAAAAGAGTCAAATGTAACCACCGGCAAGATATACTGGACCATACTTAATCAGGAAAGACATGGGGACTTTGGCGGAGGAACCGTACAAGTTATCCCGCATGTTACAAATGAAATTAAAAGGAGATTTTATAAGGCTAAGGATGAAAAGGAAGAGACCATTTCAATCATCGAGATCGGAGGAACCGTAGGAGATATCGAAAGTCAGCCCTTTTTAGAGGCTATCAGGCAGTTCCAGGCTGAGATAGGCAGAGAGAATGCCATAATGATCCAGGTTACCCTTATCCCCTATATCAAAGCTTCGGGGGAAATGAAGACCAAACCCACCCAGATGTCGGTCAAGTCCCTTCAGAGTATGGGAATCTGGCCGGATATACTGGTGTGCAGATCGGATTATCCTCTTGAAGAAGGCATGAGAGAAAAGATCGCCCTCTTCTGTAACGTAAAACCGGAACATGTACTCCAGAACCTTGACGCCAAATCCCTTTACGAAGTGCCCCTTATGCTTGAGGAGGAACATCTGGCATCGGCAGTATGCGAATGCCTCCATATCGACTGTCCGGAACCCGATCTTACGGAATGGAGACGGATGGTGGAAGACTTTCATAATCCTCTTCATTCGGTGACTATAGGACTTGTAGGAAAATATGTGGCGCTGCACGATGCATACTTAAGTGTTGTAGAAGCGTTAAAGCACGGAGGAATCCCGTATAAGACGGAGATCAACATCAGATGGATAGATTCCGAGGAACTTACCCCCGATAATCTGGAGGAGCATTTGCACGACCTGGACGGGATACTTGTTCCCGGTGGTTTCGGAATGAGGGGGATAGAAGGCAAGATACTTGCCATTGAATATGCAAGGACAAAGAAGATTCCATTCCTTGGACTGTGCCTGGGGATGCAGCTTTCCATCATAGAATATGCCAGAAATGTTCTGGGACTTACGGAAGCTTCAAGCATAGAGTTCAATCCCGACACACCGGATCCGGTCATCCACCTTATGCCTGATCAGGAGGGCGTAGAGAACCTGGGAGGAACCTTAAGGCTGGGGGCATATCCCTGTTGCCTGAAGGAGGGGACCAAAGCGCTGGAACTCTATGGGGTAAAGGATATTTCCGAGAGACACAGACACAGATACGAAGTGAACAACGATTACAGAGAGAGATTTGAGGGGAAGGGCATGGTGCTTTCCGGAATATCTCCCGACGGCAGGATAGTTGAAATGATAGAGCTTAAGGATCATCCCTATTTTCTGGCAACCCAGGCCCATCCGGAGTTCAAGTCCAGACCGGACGTACCCCATCCGCTGTTTAAAGGACTGGTAGGAGCCGCACTGAAGTATCGGGAAGATCAAGAGAGGTAGTCAATAATGAAGGGTAATAACAAAGGGCTGTACAGACCGGAGTTTGAACATGACAACTGCGGTATCGGAGCCATAGTGAACATAAAGGGAAAAAGAAGCCATAAGCTGGTTGACGATGCACTGAGCATTGTGGAGAACTTAGAGCACAGAGCGGGAAAAGATGCTGAAGGCAAGACAGGAGACGGAGTGGGGATCTTAACACAGATTCCCCACAAATTTTTTAAGAAGATATGTGAAAAGGAAGGCATTTCCCTTGGAAATG
Organism: Lachnospiraceae bacterium; assembly: GCA_017550165.1. GTDB lineage: Bacteria > Bacillota > Clostridia > Lachnospirales > Lachnospiraceae > SIG280. Next base: position 22,616 of record JAFZQH010000009.1, read on the forward strand.
AACGGGAATATGCAGTAGGAATGTTCTTTTTCCCGCAAAATGAACTGAAACGCAAGCAGGCCAGGAAAATGTTCGAGGTTATCGTAGAAAAAGAGGGTATGGAGTTCTTAGGCTGGAGAAAAGTTGAAACCTGCCCTGAAGTCCTGGGAGAGAAAGCATTAAAGAGCATGCCGGTCATATACCAGGGCTTTGTAAAAAGACCCGGGGACATCATTTCCGACATCGATTTCGACAGGAAGCTCTATGTGGTCAGGAGAGTCTTTGAACAAAGCAATGATAAGACCTATGTTCCTTCCCTTTCATGCAGGACCATAGTATATAAGGGAATGTTCCTGGTGGATCAGCTTCGTAAGTTCTTTGTGGACCTTAAGGATCGATCATATGATTCAGCCATAGCCATGGTTCATTCCAGGTTTTCCACCAATACCAATCCCAGTTGGGAGAGGGCCCATCCCAACAGGATGCTGGTCCATAACGGTGAGATCAACACCATAAGAGGCAATGCCGACAAGATGTTGGCAAGAGAAGAGACCATGTCAACGGACGCATTTTCTCCGGAGGACATGACCAAGATACTGCCGGTGATCTCATCTTCGGGTTCAGATTCAGCCATGCTGGATAATACCCTGGAATTCCTGGTAATGTCCGGAATGGATATCGCCCTGGCATCAAGCACTCTCATTCCCGAACCCTGGGCGCACAATGATACCATCTCCCAGGAGGTAAGGGATTTTTACCAGTATTATGCCACAATGATGGAGCCCTGGGACGGCCCGGCCTCCATACTGTATTCCGACGGAGATGTTATGGGAGCCATACTTGACCGTAACGGGCTTCGCCCCTCCAGATACTACGTTCTTGATGATGACAGGCTTATATTAAGCTCCGAGGTGGGAGTCCTCGATATCGATGAGGCACATATCATCAAGAAGGAAAGGCTTCATCCGGGAAAGATCCTTTTGGTGGATACCAAGAAGGGCAGGATAATCTCCGACGAAGAACTGAAAGAGACATTTGCGGGAAAAGAACCCTACGGAGAATGGCTTGATTCCAACCTTCTCTATCTGAAGGACGTGAAGATACCCAATCTGCGTACGGTGACCTATGGGGAGGATGAACTCTCAAGGCTGCTGAAATCCTTCGGTTACAGTTATGAAGAGTACATGGAGGAGATTGAGGGCATGGCCCTTTCAGGCAAGGAAATGATAGGCTCTATGGGTGTAGATACTCCCCTTGCCGTTCTTTCCGAGGAATATCAGCCGCTGTTTAACTACTTTAAGCAGCTGTTTGCCCAGGTTACCAACCCGCCTATCGACGCCGAACGTGAAAGGATAGTGACTTCAACTACGGTATATGTGGGTAAGAACGGTAATCTTCTTGAAGAAAAACCGGAAAACTGCCATATGTTAAAGATCGAAAATCCCATTCTTTCCGATCTGGACATTTTAAAGATAAAGGAGATGAAGAAGGAAGGCTTTAAGGTTACCACCATCCCCATCATTTACTATAAAAGCACCCCCATTGAGCGTGTTATGGAGCAGCTCTTTGTCCAAGTGGACAAGGCCTTCCATGAAGGCGCCAATATCCTTGTGCTTTCGGACCGGGGTGTTGATGAGAACCATGTGGCCCTTCCCTCGCTACTGGCCGTGGCAGCTGTTCACAAGCATCTGGTCGTCACCAAGAAATGTACGGCAATGTCCATTATCCTTGAATCAGGAGAACCCAGGCTTGTACATCATTTTGCCACCCTCCTGGGATTCGGAGCCAGTGCCGTTAACCCCTATCTTGCGCATGCATCCATTGCAAGGCTCATTGACCGGGGAATTCTTGATAAAGACTATTATGCAGCCGTTGATGATTATGATCGGGCAATCCTTCACGGGATCGTTAAGATAGCTTCCAAGATGGGCATCTCCACGATCCAGTCTTATCAGGGAAGTAAAATGTTCGAGGCAGTAGGAATATCAGGGGATGTTATAGACCGATATTTCACAGGGATTGTAAGTCCTGTGGACGGCATTACATTGGAAGATATAGCAGAGGCGGCCGACAGGCAGCATACAACGGCTTTTGACCCACTGGGGCTGGCTGTGGACTTAAGTCTTAATTCCGTGGGACGCCATAAAATGAGAGCCGGGGGAGAGCGTCACAGATATAATCCGCGCACTATCCACATGCTCCAGAAATCCACCAGGGACGGTAATTACGAAGAGTTTAAGAAATATACATCCATGGTAGATGTAGAGGAGACAGGTTACCTCCGAAGCCTGATGGATTTTAATTTCCCGGAAAAAGGCATTCCTCTTGAGGAAGTGGAGGACGAAAAAGAGATAGTCAAAAGATTTAAGACCGGTGCAATGTCATACGGTTCCATATCCGAAGAGGCTCATGAGGTTCTTGCCATAGCCATGAACCATATTCACGGTAAATCCAATTCCGGTGAAGGCGGAGAGTCTGACGAGAGACTGGAATCCGCAGGAAAGAAGGTTGACAGAAGCTCTGCCATCAAGCAGGTAGCATCAGGACGTTTCGGTGTTACAGAGAGATACCTGTCTTCAGCCAAAGAGATACAGATAAAGATGGCACAGGGGGCCAAGCCCGGAGAGGGCGGGCATCTTCCGGCGAAGAAGGTGTATCCGTGGATAGCTAAGACCAGGCATTCCACACCGGGTGTCAGCCTTATATCACCGCCGCCCCATCATGATATCTATTCCATTGAGGATTTGGCACAATTAATTTACGATTTAAAAAATGCGAATAGAGATGCCCGTATTTCGGTAAAACTAGTGGCTGAGGCCGGGGTCGGGACCGTAGCAGCGGGAGTTGCAAAGGCCGGGGCACAGGTCATCCTGGTATCAGGTCATGACGGAGGGACCGGTGCTGCTCCCATAAGTTCCATACACAATGCGGGTCTTCCCTGGGAACTGGGCCTGGCAGAAACTCACCAGACACTGATACAGAACGGTCTTCGCAACAGGGTTATCCTTGAAACAGACGGTAAACTCATGTCCGGAAGAGATGTAGCCATAGCCGCCATATTAGGCGCAGAGGAATTCGGATTCGCTACGGCTCCCCTTATCACCATGGGTTGTGTGATGATGCGCGTCTGCAATCTGGATACCTGTCCCATGGGGGTTGCCACTCAGAATCCCGCCCTGCGTAAGCGTTTTACCGGTAAGCCGGAGTACGTTGAGAACTTCATGTTCTTTATCGCGAGAGAGCTGAGAGAATACATGGCCCGCCTTGGGGTTCGCAGTGTCAATGAACTGGTGGGAAGAACTGACCTTCTCAAGAAGAAGGAGGGATTACAGGGCAGAGGAAGCCGCCTTAACCTAAGTGAGATACTTATGGAGACCGATGCAGGCAACTTCACCACCAAATCCCTGTATGATTTCAAGCTTGAAGAGACCAAGGATCTGTCAATGATCCTCTCCGAAAAGAAAGTTAAGGAGTGCATTGAGAAAGAAACCCCTGTCAGGATGACGGTAAATACGGTTAACAGAGACAGGACCTTCGGGACCATACTGGGTAATGAGATCACCAAGATGCATCCTGAGGGCATGAAGGAGGATACCCTTGTGATCGATTGCATCGGTGTAGCCGGACAGAGCTTCGGTGCCTTCATCCCGGCGGGACTCACCCTTAATATCACGGGAGATGCCAATGATTATCTGGGAAAAGGCCTATCAGGCGGAAAGATTATCCTTAAGGCTCCTGAAAATGCAGGATATGAGGCAGAGGACAATATTCTTGCAGGAAATGTTGCATTATATGGTGCAACCTCCGGAGAAGCCTATATTGCGGGAATGGCCGGGGAGCGGTTCGCTGTCAGAAACTCCGGCGCCGTAGCTGTGGTAGAAGGTGTTGGAGAGCACGGTTGTGAATATATGACAGGAGGCCGGACGGTCATCTTAGGTCCCACGGGCAAGAATTTTGCTGCAGGCATGAGCGGAGGCATCGCCTATGTGTTTGATGAACATAACAGGCTGTATCGTAATCTCAACAAGGAAATGGTCCTTATGGAAAGGGTGGAGACCAAGACCGACAGAGAGGAACTGAAGAGGATGCTGGAGAATCATTTGAAATATACCGGCTCCAAGAAGGCAGAAAAGATCCTTGCGGATTTTGAAGGAAATCTTCCCAAGTTTAAGAAGATCATTCCCGAGGATTATAAGAAACTCATTTACTACACCGGAATGTACGAGGAACAGGGCATGAGCAGAGAAGATGCACAGATAGAGGCATTTTACGAATGTACCGGGAATCGGACCGGAAAGGAGGCGTAGTTCATGGGAAAATCAACAGGTTTTATGGAATATGAAAGATGTGAAGGAGAATGCCTTTTGCCGAAGACACGTGCAGAGGGATTCGGAGAGTTTCACGGAAGGCTCTCCAACGCTGATCAGCAGCTTCAGGGAGCAAGATGCATGGAATGCGGAGTTCCTTTTTGTCAGGCAGGAGCAGCCATTGAGGGAATGACATCAGGCTGTCCTTTGCATAATCTGGTTCCCGAGACCAATGATCTTGTGTACCGCGGCAAATGGGAACAGGCATATCTGCGGCTTTCCAAGACCCATGGATTGCCGGAGTTTACGGCGCGGGTATGTCCGGCGCTTTGCGAGAAAGCCTGCACCTGCGGCCTTCATTCCGAACCGGTAACCACAAGGGAAAACGAGCTGGCTATAATCGAGAATGCCTTCTCGGCAGGGCTTGTCAAGGAAGAAAAGCCGGAGGTGAGGACAAAGAAACGCATCGCCATTATAGGCAGCGGGCCATCGGGACTTGCTGCAGCCCAGCTTCTTAACAGAAGAGGGCATAACGTGACTGTGTTCGAGAGAAGCGATAAACCGGGAGGATTACTGCGATACGGGATCCCAAATATGAAGCTTGATAAGAGGGTCATCGACCGTAGAGTCAAGCTTTTGGAGGAGGCCGGTGTTGAATTCAAATGCGGCGTAAATGTGGGAGCAGATATTACGGGAAAAGAACTTCTAAAGACCTTCGACAGGGTCATTCTTTGCTGCGGAGCTTCTTCTCCCAGAGATATAAAGGCTCCGGGACGGGATGCTAAAGGCATTTATTTCGCAGTGGACTTTCTGGGCGAAGTGACCAAAAAGGTTGTCGATAGCGGGTTCGATTATTCAAAAGTTAAATCAGCAGATAATTTTATCTTTGGGTCCCTTAAGGGGAAGAAGGTGGTGGTAATAGGCGGCGGAGATACGGGAAATGATTGCGTCGGTACCTCCATAAGACTGGGAGCTTCATCCGTTACTCAGCTTGAGATGATGCCTAAGCCACCGGCCGAAAGGGATGCGGCCAATCCCTGGCCGGAGTGGCCCAAGGTTCTTAAAACCGATTACGGTCAGGAGGAAGCCATCGCTTTCTTCGGAATGGACCCCAGAGTGTATCAGACCACGGTCACGGAATTCATCAAGAACGCAAGAGGCGGATTAAAGGCTGTCAGGACGGTTGATCTGGAGCCAAAGAAGGATAAAAAGACCGGACGCATTTCCATGGAACCCGTAAGCGGGAGCGAAAAGGAGATAAAGACGGATATTGTCCTTATAGCTGCGGGCTTTACCGGTTCTGAGGAGTACCTGAGGAAGACCTTTGATGTGGAGGCTGACGGAAGGACCAATGTCAAAGCCTCCGACTCCGATTATGCCACCTCCACAGAGCGTGTATTTGCGGCAGGTGATGTAAGAAGAGGACCATCTCTGGTGGTCTGGGCTATAGCCGAAGGCCGTGCGGCGGCAAGAGCAGTAGACCAGTCCCTTATGGGCTATTCAAACCTTTAAATATCGTATATAATCAGGAGACATAGGACTTATCTTATGTCTCTTTACAATGAAAGGAGTATTAAAAATGAGTACAAAAGCAGATATCTTAAAAATGATAGGTGAGGAGGGAGTGGAGTTTATCAGACTCCAGTTCACCAATATATTCGGTGCGCTTAAGAATATCGCGGTGACACCGAGCCAGATCGACAAGCTTCTTGATAATAAGTATTCTTTTGTGGGAAGCGCGCTTTTCGGAGAACGGTTTAAGTATGATGACATGCTCTACCTGTACCCGGAGCCGGATTCATTTATGATACTTCCCTGGAGGCCTCAGCAGGGAAAGGTTGCCAAGATCGTATGTGATGTCTGCTATGAAGACGGAAGACCCTTTGAGCTTTCCTCAAGATATATTCTGAAAAATGTCCTTAAAGGGGTAAAAGATAAGGGTTATACCGTGATGGCCGATCCGGAGTGCGAGTTTTTCCTTTTCAATACCGATGAGAACGGGCTCCCTACCACTAAATCATACGAGATGGCAGGTTACCTGGATGTAGGGCCTTCGGATTTCGGTGAAAATGCAAGGCGTGATATAGTTCTCATGCTTGAGGAGATGGGTTTTGAGATAGTATCGTCTCATCATGAGCATGCTCCTGCACAGCACGAGATAGATTTTGAAGAGTCAGAGGCGCTGCTTGCCGCAGATTCCATACAGAATTTCCGGTTTGCCGTAAGATCCATTGCCAAGCGTTTCGGGCTTTATGCCACATTTATGCCGAAACCCAATAAAGACGTGGCGGGATCCGGAATGCACACTCATTTTACCATTTTAAAAAACGGCAGGAATATATTCAGGAACGAGGACGGCACCCCGTCTGAAGAGGCCTTGTACTTTACGGGAGGTATCCTTGCTCATGCAAGAGCCCTCTCTGCCATTGCCAATCCTACAGTTAATTCGTATAAGAGACTGCTTTCGGGATTTGATGCGCCCAATAAGATATGCTGGGATTATAAGGGAGAGGATGCCCTGGTCAAGGTGAGTTCAGGGATCTCCGATACCAAGGTTGAACTTCGTTTTCCCGATGGTTCATGTAATCCCTACCTGCTTCTGGCTGCCTGCATTACGGCAGGGCTGGATGGTATTGAGAAGAAGACGGGTCCAGGGGAGAACTTAAAGCAGGCTCCTGCAGATAAGGAATATAATACATTGCCGGAGAACCTCCGGGAGGCTGTTGATGAACTGAAGGCAGATGAACTGATAAGAAAGGCTCTGGGAGAGGAGTTTACCGATATTTACTGCGATATCAAATATCGTGAGTGGAGAGATTACATGTGTGATGTTTCATCATGGGAGATAGACAGATACCTTACAAGGATTTAGCGGAGGGCAGCGTTTATGGGCAGTATTATCATTGCAACGCCCAAATATGACAATGCTAATCAGCTGGCCGAGATCATCAGAAGAAGTGATATTACTGAGAATGTCAGTATCTGTACCATCGGTTCTGATGTTTTGCGTAAGGTAGAAGATATGGACGTGTCCATAGTGATCTGTGTCAGGAAGCTTAAAGATATGGGGTATGAAGAACTTTCGGGCCTGCTCCCGTCTCATATCAAAATGCTTCTTTTGACCAAGGATCCGGATCTGGTGCCTTTTTCGGAGGAGATAGTAAAACTGCTGCTTCCCTTTAAGGTCGTGGATCTCATCGGAACGCTCAGAACCCTTCTTTCCTACGAGTACTACCCCAGGAAGAAGAAAAAACCGATGCGTTCCCCGGAGGAACAGCGGTTGATCGACCGGGCAAAGACTATCCTGATGGAAAGGAACGACATGTCGGAGCCGGAGGCCTTCAGGTTTATCCAGAAGTCAAGCATGGACACAGGCCGGACTTTGGTGGAATCGGCACAGATGATCCTTTTGCTGAATGATGAGTAGTATTGTCAGGGCAAAAATGATGACAATTCAAAATAAATGATTTATAATGAGGAACGTAGTAGTTAACAGAAAGGGGAGTATACTATGAAACTTAGGAAGAAACTGGCTCTACTCTTATGCGGCCTTATGCTTATGGGGATTCTTGCAGCATGCGGCGGTAAGACTGACGCCTTCACCGGTACATGGAAACAGACTGACGAAGTTAACGGCAACTGGACATGGACTTTCAGTGACGGAAGCAAGGCCAAGCTGGTAGGTGAGACCACAGGATTCCAAAGTGAGGGCACTTATAAAGTAGATGAGTCTGCGAAGAAGATAACGATCACGCTAAAGGATTGGACTGAGACCAAGGAGTATGATTATACTCTGGATGGCAACAACCTTGAACTCAAGGAGAAGTACTCAGGCTTTAAATTGAAGAAGCAATAATAATTTAAAGATTTGATCAGTTCGGGAGACAGGGAAGAATTCCCTGTCTCCTTGCATAAAATCTAAAAATAGTAAATAATAGAAGATGATGATCCGAAAGGGAATTGAGTATGGACAAGGCCACTTTAAAAAAGCTTATAGATACGGCGACTGGCAGGGTCCCAGCAGACCTGTGTATTAAGAATGCCAACGCTGTTGATGTATTCCGCCAGAAGCTATTTATGACGGATATACTTATTTCTGATGGGATAATAGCAGGTTTTGGAGGCGAAGGTTTTCCTGAAGCGAAAGAGACATTTGATGCTGAAGGAAAAGTATTGTCTCCCGGGCTTATAGATGCTCATGTCCATATTGAATCAAGCCATCTTTCTCCCACAGAGTTTTCCAGGCTGGTTGTTCCCCATGGGACCACTACAATAATTGCCGATCCCCATGAGATAAGCAATGTATGTGGACTTGAGGGCCTGGATTATATGCTCGAGTCATCGAAGGATATTGCTCTTAATGTTTTTTACCAGTTCCCCTCATGTGTTCCTGCGACTCCCTTTGAGAATGCAGGGGCTGTGCTTGGCCCGGAGGAGATCGCATCAAGGATGGATAATCCCAGGATACTGGGACTGGGAGAGTTAATGAACTATGTGGGAACATGTGCGGCAGATGATACCATTTTGGATAAGATCCTTGAGGCACAAAGGCAAGGGAAGGTAATAGACGGACACAGTCCCGGGCTTATGGGAACCGGCCTTGATGCCTATGCCGCTTCCGGAGCGTACAATGATCATGAATGCACCACCACAGAGGAACTTAATGCAAGGGTTATGAGAGGCATGTATGTTTTCCTTCGTGAAGGCACTGTTTGCCGTAATGTAAAGAAGCTTCTAACGTCAGTAAACCGTAATAACTTCAGATTTTGTGCCTTTTGTACCGATGACAGGCAGCCGGGAAGCATTGTTGCTGAGGGACATATCGATAACAACATAAGAATTTCAATAGAGAGTGGTTTTGATCCCCTCATGGCCATTTGCATGGCAACCGTTAACCCGGCTACATGTTTCGGCTTAAAGGACCGGGGCGCCATTGCTCCCGGCAAGAGGGCAGACCTGATCCTGGTGGATGATCTTAAATCCTTCAATGTGAAGAAGACATGGATAGGGGGCAGGCTTGTATCCTCTGATGGATCCTATCTTGCAGATGATCTGCATGTGGAAGCCACCAAGGTCACCGGAAGGATGAATGTTAAGGATTTCTCAGCTGATAGGTTGAAGATCCATCTTAAGGGTGATAGAGCCAGGGCTATTAAACTCATTCCCGGAGCCATTATCACAGAGGAAGAGATAGTCTCTGTCAATAGAGACAGCCAAGGCTGCTGGATCAGAAATGGCGGAGATGTCGTGAAGCTTGCTGTTATTGAGCGGCATAAGGGGACCGGTAATGTGGGCCTGGGGCTCCTGTCAGGCTTTGGCCTTAAAGGCGGCGCCATAGCTACTACTATAGCCCATGATTCCCACAATATCATTGTTGCAGGAGATTCTGATACAGACATGGAAGTGGCTGTTAATGCCCTTATTGAGATGGGCGGGGGTATGGTGATCGCCAAGGCCGGTAGAGTAGTATCCAAGGTGTGCCACGAGATTGCCGGATTAATGAGCGATGTAAGTGCCGGGGAGCTGACAGCGGAGATTAAAAAGATAGATTCTATCGCGGTTAATGAGCTTTCCATCCCTGAGGATACAGATCCCTTTATGACCTTGTGCTTTATGGCTCTGCCGGTCATACCGGACCTGAAGCTTACTGACATGGGCCTCTTTGATGTGAAGCAGTTCTGCCATGTACCGGTGGAAGTATAGATAGCATTTATAGTATGTATAGGAGTATGATAAATGACTGACGAGAAGATCCTGGTCCTTGATTTCGGAGGACAGTACAATCAGCTTATAGCCAGGCGTGTAAGGGAGTGCAGCGTATATGCGGAAGTGCATCCCTATACCATGACCTTAGATCAGATCAAGGAGATGGCCCCTAAGGGGATTATTTTCACGGGAGGACCCAACAGTGTCTATGATGAATCCTCACCCCATTATGATAAATCCATATTTAATTTAGGGATTCCTATTCTCGGTATTTGCTATGGTTCCCAGCTTATGGCCTATCTGTTAGGAGGCAGTGTTAAGACTGCTCCTGTTAGTGAATACGGCCGGACGGAAGTTGATATAGATAATTCAAGTAAGCTCTTTCATGGTATAGATAAGGATACAGTTGTGTGGATGAGCCATACAGATTATATAGCAGAGGTTCCGGAAGGTTTTAAGATCACCGGTAAGACGGAAGTATGCCCTGTGGCTGCCATGGAAGACTCTGCGCGAAAGCTCTATGCTACCCAGTTCCATCCGGAGGTTATGCATACGGCGGAAGGCAGGAAGATGATCTCCAACTTCGTTTATACTGTCTGTGGCTGCGCCGGTGATTGGAAGATGGATTCCTTCGTGGAGGAGAAGATCCGTGAGATCAGGGCCAAGGTTGGAGACGGGAAGGTGTTATGCGCCCTCTCCGGAGGGGTGGATTCTTCCGTAGCTGCAGTGCTTATGTCTAAGGCCATAGGCAAGAACCTGACCTGCGTCTTCGTTGACCATGGCCTTCTTCGTAAAAGTGAAGGAGACGAGGTTGAAGCTGTTTTTGGGCCAAAAGGTAAATATGAACTTAATTTTATAAGGGTTAATGCACAGGAGAGATTCTACGGAAAGCTTGCGGGAGTGGAAGAACCGGAGAAGAAGCGTAAGATAATAGGTGAAGAATTTATCCGTGTATTTGAAGAAGAAGCAAAGAATATAGGTGCAGTTGACTACCTGGTCCAGGGCACCATTTATCCCGATGTTATAGAATCCGGACTTGGCAAGTCGGCAGTTATAAAGTCTCACCACAATGTGGGCGGACTGCCTGACTGCGTTGATTTTAAGGAGATCATTGAGCCTTTGAGGATGCTCTTTAAGGACGAAGTAAGAAGAGCCGGACTGGAGCTTGGCATTCCCGAATACCTTGTTTACCGGCAGCCCTTCCCGGGACCGGGCCTTGGTGTCCGTATCGTTGGGGAGGTTACGGCTGAGAAGGTGCGTATAGTTCAGGATGCGGACTTTATATACCGGGAGGAAGTGGCTAAGGCCGCTGATGAGTGGAGGAAGGATCACGCAGGAGATTCTAATGCTTCCGGCAAGGGCAGGATGGATCCCCCCTGGTTCCCGGCTCAGTATTTCGCGGCTTTGACTAATATGAGGTCTGTGGGTGTTATGGGGGACTTCCGTACCTATGACTACGCCATAGCCCTTCGTGCAGTTAATACCAGTGACTTTATGACCGCTGACTGCTCCGCCATCCCCTTTGAGGTGCTCCAGACCTGCATGAACCGGATCATTAACGAGGTTAAAGGAGTTAACCGGGTACTTTATGACCTGACATCCAAACCCCCGGGAACCATTGAGTACGAGTAGACCTGAAGTGGTTTAGAGGTTGGTATAACAAATCAAGTATTTTCAAGGCTTGAAATCATGTTAAGAAAACATGATTTCAGGCCTTTTTTGTGTCGTGATACGATTATGATACTGTTTTTCTCAGAAA
>JAFZQH010000010.1 GCA_017550165.1 Lachnospiraceae bacterium
CGAATCGGAGGTCAGATGACTACCAGAGCGTCACATTTGATGACTAAAAGCGCAAAAAACGATGGATTTAGTCACCATTATGGTAAAAAACAAATGATCAAAAGATAAGAAATGAGTAATATTCAATCTTTTCGACAGACTGAGACTCAAAGCGCCTGATAATACTTAGCCTGCTTGATCACAGTATATCTGCGACGGAATAGCTGTCAACCCTGCGAAGCACCGCTACGCGGCTACGGGGTTGACCGCTATTCCGCAGCAGATAAAATGTTAAACAAGCAGACTAAGGATTAGTGGCGGCAGGTATGCCGACTGGAATCAAAGGCTTTCGGGAGCAAAGCGGACGAAAGGCCTCCTTTTCAGAGAAAAGAGCGATTTTTTTTTTAATTACGAAAAAAGTGCCAACGTTTACTTGACTGATACCCGCTTATTATAATATTTGAGATAATTGTATCTCTATATTATTATATTTTCAGGTGATAATTACTTAAACCGTTAGATACGTATTTTGAATTTCCGGTATCGTCAGAGTTTTTAAGAAGATAAAGATCGGGAGGTAGATTAATGAACTTAAGATCAAAAAAGACGATAATACTTGGTTTATTTATGGCAATGGTTCTGGCTGTTACATCCTTTACGGGGTGTGTACAGGGATGTAATACACCGGCAGGAGGATCATCCTCAGCGGCAGTGGCCGCAGGCAGCGTTGGACCGTCAAATGAGGCTGAGTCCTCTGCGGCAGTGGCGGCAGCGGAGGTTGAGCTAAAGTACTGGACAGAAGGATCTAACGTCACAGCGTCCTTAAAAGAGTACGTTAAGGATGTGACTACGGAAGGGTCTGAACATTTTATTCCCAAGAAGGACAGGATCGCCGTATTTGATATGGACGGAACCCTGACCTGTGAGACATTTTACACATATTACGACACAATGATGTTCATCAATTACTGCCTCATTGACCACCCTGAGAAGGTGTCGGATGAACTGAAAAATGCAGCGCGGGAGATCAAGCCCGGATATACAGCGGGAGAGGAACTTGCCAGGAATTTTGCCAAGGCATATGCCGGAATGACCATAAAGGAGCTTTATGACTACGCCGTGGAATTCGGTAAAAAGAAAACCGACAGTTTTAACAACATGCGTTATATTGACGGGTTTTATCTTCCCATGGCGGAAGTGGTAAAATACCTGTATGAAAACGGGTTTGAGATATATGTGGTAAGCGGGACTGAACGGACTACCACAAGAGCCATAGTCGATAATTCACCTATAAAAGACTATGTGCCTTCAAATCATGTGATCGGAACGGAGTTCGAGGTGAAGGTCAAGGGAAATGAGACCGTCAGTTCCAACATGGACTACAAATACAAGGACGGAGATGAGCTGGTATTTACCGGTGGCTTCATCCAGAAGAACCTGAATGCCAATAAGACTATCTGGATCGAGAGAGAGATAGGGCAGATGCCGGTATTGGCCTTCGGTAACAGCGGCAGTGATACCAGCATGATGAATTACGCCCTTGATAAGAGAAACCCGTACAGGTCACAGGCCTATATGGTTGTTGGCGATGATAGAGAAAGAGAATGGGGGCCCCAGAACTGGGACGAGAAATCGGAGGAGTATAAGAAACAAGGCTACATTCCGGTTTCTATGAAGAATGATTTCGCACAGATCTATCCTGAAGGGATAACAATATCTGATGCACAGTATAAGGAGCCGTAGACTATATTGATACGGAAAAGTCTATATTATGCACCCCTAAAAGAAACCGGTTTATTTCCCTTCATATGTGATGACAGAACCGATATCGTAACCCTTGAGCCTTTCACGGCCCTTTAAACCGGCAAGTTCAATGAGGCATACTATCTTCACGACTTTGCCTCCAAGCTTTTCAATCAGGTCAGCTGATGCAGCCAGCGTTCCGCCGGTGGCTATAAGGTCGTCAACCAGGACAACTTTTTGTCCCGGGTTGATGGCGTCTTTATGGATCTCTATCGTGGCGGTACCGTATTCCAGATCATATTCCTCAGATACGGTCTCGCAGGGGAGTTTTCCTTTTTTTCGTATAGGAACAAAGGGCTTGTGTAATGCATAAGCCAGGGGTGATACGAATATAAACCCCCTTGATTCGGTACCTGCCATTACGTCAAAATCTACGCCCTCAAGAAGCCTGGACAGCTCGTCAATAGCCAGTTTAAAGCCATCTGCATCACTCAGTACGGTTGTAATATCTCTGAAAATGATCCCCGGCTCGGGAAAATCAGGGATGCTTCTTATGCATTCTTCAAGTTTTTTCATGTACAGTCCTCCTAAAATGCCTCCAAAATGATCTATTGTTTATTTTATCATATATACTGTTATTCTAACAGTACCCTGTAATAATATCCGCAAAAAAGGACCGTCCCTGTCAGGGGCGGTCCTGCTTGCTTTATCAAATCTAGAAAAGGATGGGTACGAATCTCTTTAATACTTCCAGTACTGCGATTGAGAATGCCAGCCACCAGATGTTGCCATCTTCGCTTGCACTTGTGCTCATATTGAAGGGAAGAGCTGTCTTTGCGGAAGCGGTGTTTGCATTTGCTGCTAATGCTGTTTTGATGATCTCTGCCTTCTTAAGGTTCTTGATCGCCTCGCTTACAAGTTCTGTTGCCTCATTGTTGCTGCCTTCTGTCTTGTTTACGTTTACGGGCTTATTTGCGATTGCGGGAGCAGTTGTTCCTGTTGCGGGTACCATCTCTTTGTTCTCGGGAAGCTCAATGTTCTCGAGGATCGCGAGGATCTCATCGTCCAATTCATAGGATGAAGCTGAAGAAGATGATGATCCTGAAGCAGAAGATACATCTGTATCTGAAGGGGTCTTCGGAGTTGCCGGTGTCTCGGGAACTGAGGGTGTCTCGGGAACTACGGTAGTTTCTGTAGCAACAACCTTATCATTATCGTTCAGCTGCTTTCTGATCTCTTCGCGCTTTGTGATGATCTCTTTAAGCTCAGTTGATGCTGTTTCAAGGTCATTCCTTGCACCTGCGAGGATGCCTTCAAGTATCTCAACTGCTTTCTCATCAGACTCAGCGGCAAGGAGCTTTGCTATATCTTCTTCGCTGATGTATCCCTTAAGTCCATCAACTATGGTTGATCTTCTGGACTTATTCTCCTCGATGTTACCGATAACGGTCTCAAGTGCCTCTACCTTATCGGATGCTTCATCGATCTTATCCTTTGTATCATTAAGTGTCTCACTGAACTTCTCATATTTCTCAACAAGCTTTGAAGCGTTCTCGATGTATGCCTTAAGACCTTCATCGTCTTTTGTTGAAACCTTGATGCCTGTTGCGTTCCTGCTGGTTGTCTGAACTATCTTGCGGCCTGCTGCATCATTCATGTAGTAAACGCCGTCTTTTTCTGTTATTGTGCCGTTCTCGATACCGGTCTTGATCTCGTCTATGCACTTGTATTCTTTGGAGCCGTCTGCTTTTTCAAAAGCGTATACATCGTATACTCCGTTATTAACGTCTTTTCTGAACTCGCTGGTAGAAGATGTTATCTTACCGAAATGCTGCTTCTGATAAAGGGAAGAAGTAATATCCTCTTCGGGCTTCTCGTAAATGATGATCTCTCTTGAGTTACCCAATCTGTACCACTGATCATTGTCTTTAAACTGTCTGTCTGATCTGTCGATGTTGAAGTAACGGGTTACTCTGTTTCCATCTTTATCTTTGTATGATACTACACAGTATGAACTGTTCTGAAGGTCAAATCCTCTCTGTGTCTCAGTGCTGTATGTGATGTCAGTTGCATCCTTGTCGATCATGTTAGGAATGATATAGCCTGTCATGATGCTCTTCATAAGATTGTTCTGTGTCTTCCAATCGGAACTCTTATCGGAAAGGGCCTTTTTAGCGTCGATATCATTTACCAGATCCTGCTCCTTCTTAAGGCTATCCATTGCGTTATCGTATGCTTCTGAAAGAGCGTCAACGTCCTTCTTTGCATCCTCAAGCTTCTTGGCTGCTTTAACTGCGCTGCCGATATCGCTCTTGAGGGATTTAACTGTCTCTTCATATTCCTTCTGAGCTGCCTCGAGTTCTTTCTTAGCCTCCTCGAACTTATTGCTGATGGCCTCAACTACTTCCTTCTTTGTCTCTAAATCTGTTTCTGCACTGTTTGTGATCTCATCGAGTTTATCAAGTGCATCGGTGATCTCTTTAGATGAAGGATCGGAAGATTTAATGATGTTAACCAGGTTATCAGCCTGAGTCTTTGTTTCTTCTACGTTCTTAACTGCTTCAGATGCGATCTCGGAAGCCTTTGCGATGTTTGAAGCTGCCTCTGCTGCTTTCTCATCTGCAGTCTTATCAGCCTCTTTTGCTGTAGCTATTTCTTCTTCAACTGTCTTGATCTCTTTTGCTGCAGAAGATACTTCTTCTGATATCCCAAGGTTCTCTGCCTTCTCAACGAAGTCTTCAACCTTTTCCTGAGCGATCGCGCCGCCATCCTCTTTGGATGCGGTTTCTTCAATTGTTGTCTCAAGCTCTTCACAAGCTGCCTCTGCAGCTGCGATAGCTTCCTTTGCATCATCTATTTCAGTTGCCTCAGTTGCAGCTGTTTCAGTTGTTTCGTTTGTCTCTTCTGTTGCGGCTGCTTCTTCAACGTTAGTACTTTCTTTTGCAAATACCTGTACAGGAATACTGGTGAATGCGATCATTGTAGCAAGTGCTGTTGCGGTTAACTTTGCTGCGATGTTGTTCTTCAGATTCTTTCTCATTTCTACCCTCCAAGTCGAATTTTTTGGCTTGATGTTTTTTAATCTTTCTTCCTGACATTTTTAATATCGGAGGCAAGTGATGTTTTCTTAACAGTCTTTTTTGACATTAAACCTGAATTAATTTTTTGTTAATAATATGGATGATTTCATTTGCTTGCGGATTTCTTTATTTAAAGGTAAAATGCAAGGGAAAGACTGTAATAAGACTGTATAAAGCAAGGGGAACAAAAAGATGAGACATGATCATTCATTTAAACATATTATTTTTATCGCAGCTGCAACACTGACACTGACCTTTGGCTTTGCTGTAACGGATTGTCTGGCCTGTACTGCCGTCTATGTAGGATCCAAGGTGAGCACTGACGGTACGGTTATCATGGCAAGGTCCAATGATTCCCAGCATATCTGGCCCAATTACGTACTGGTTACTCCAAGGGAAGAGAATAAGCCGGGCAGGACTATGCCCGTTAACGCCAACGGAGAGATCAGGGTGGATCTGCCGGATACTACATATAAGTATACGGCGACGCCTTTTATGGATGCCAAGCTGACAGGGGAGGGGGGACAAAGGGATGCTGCCGTATGTGCCAACGAATACGGAGTTGCAATGACCATGTCAGTGACTGCTTTTGCCAATAAAGCTGCGCTGGATGCTGACCCTCTCGTTGAGAACGGTCTGATCGAGGACTGCATTGACGATCTGGTGATCTGCCAGTCCAAGACGGCCCGTGAAGCAGTGCAGGTCCTGGCCTCTATTATGGATAAATACGGTACCGCTGAGAGCAACATTGGCCTTATTGCGGATCAAAATGAGACATGGCTGTTTGAAACCTATACCGGACACCAGTATGCTGCGGTAAAGCTTCCGGATGATAAGGTGGCTGCCTTCGGTAATGAGTACACCCTGGAGTATCTTTCCGAATACGAAGAGAGTATCAAGTCACCGGATTTGTTAACCATGCCGGAGAAGAATGGATTTGCGGTATACGGAAAGGACCATGAGCTGTGTCTGTGTGATACTTATGCCGGCCCCTCCATCACTTCCGATTACAGTCATATGAGGACATGGATCGGGCATCAGATCCTATCCCCCTCGAAATATGGCGCTGATTACGACCACAATGCCAGATACCCCTTATGTTTCGAGCCTGATAAAAAAGTGGGCCCGGAGGATGTGGTGGCCATAATGAGGAACCGCTATGACGGGACCGGGTATTCACCGGATGATACGGGAAGGATAGATATGCGCGTTATCGGTACGGATACCGCAATGTCAGTACATATGCTCCAGGTATATAAGGACCTCCCGGCAGAGATGTCCTGTGTCACCTGGGAGAGTGTAGGCCCGGCCATATACGGGGTATTTGTCCCGGTATCCAACGCCATGACCGAGGTTACGTCTGCCTACGGCCTGAACCAGCCGGGAGATGAATACGGAAACTTTGAAATATATAAATATCCTTATTATACATATAAAGAGCTGACCACCCTCTGTGTGGAAGGCAAGTCATCTCAGGTTTACGGCAAGCCTGTAAGGGATTACTGGAAGAAGGCAGAGACGGGGATGTTCTCAGGGATGCAGCAGGTCCTTTCCAAGGCGACGGCCATGGAGGATAAAACTGCTGCGGCATCATACATTTCCGAGTATTGCAACACTATTCAGGACCGGGCATTTACAGACGCAAAGAGTCTGCTTAATACCGTTATGTTTACCCAGTCTAAGAACAGCAATACCATGAAGCTGGGCAAGAATCCCGAGACCGGCAGATATGATAAGACGGAGAGAAAGCTTGACCCCATGGAGGTTAAGCTTGATGCATCGGTATACACCAAGCTTCCTGACGAGAAAGATGTGCAGGAAGTGAAGAAAGAAGAAAAGACAGAAGAAAAGACAGAAGAAACCAAGGAGGCAAATGAAACTGCCTCCTCGGGTAATAAGTATGATTATAATATGCTTCTACTGATAGTGGGAGCGGTGATCGTGATAAGGATGCTGATCTTTATGTTCTATCGCCGAAAATAAGATCATTTTCCTACGGGGATCAGCAGGTCGCTGTAATAGGGCTGAGTGATGATCGTGCCGTCAGGCCGGTCTTTCTTCAGTCTCTTATCAAAGTCCATACCTGCATTAAGGGCTTCCATTACTTTGTTTTGTTCCTCAGTGCTGTTTTTCTTGCGTTCATTTATGGTTTTTTCGAATTCTTCGGAGTTCTGTCCTATGCCGCTGTCTGATTCGCTGAGACCGATGGTCCAGAATACTGCGTCAACCTGTCCGGAAGAAAGAGCGGCAGCACGGCCCATACTGTCAACCTGAACAAGTTCGATATTCTTTTTCAGTCTCTTGCCCAGTTCTGCGCACATGGCTGTGTTAAATCCCGCGAACTTGCCGTCGGGAGCTACATAGTCCATGGGAGGTACAGACCCGGTGACAGCGATCCTGATGGTATCGCCCTGCACTTTATCGAACTTGACTTCCTTCTGTTCAGAGAATACGCCATCATTGATATATTCT
This sequence comes from Lachnospiraceae bacterium, assembly GCA_017550165.1. GTDB lineage: Bacteria > Bacillota > Clostridia > Lachnospirales > Lachnospiraceae > SIG280. The sequence goes on from JAFZQH010000010.1 coordinate 7,275, forward strand.
TTTATCAGTTTCTTAAGGGTTCCGTCCGTCTTCATGTCGCCAATGGCCTTGTCGATCTCATCCCTGAGAGCGGTATTGCTCTCTTTCAGCATAAATGAATAGCCTACCTCCATACGGGCCAGGAGTTTCTTGGAAAAATCATCAGCCTTGTTGGTGTTGTAGGTTATGACTTCAGATAGTTTGTCATTGTGGGCGCAGAGGTAATCAGCCGTGCACTTGGGCATTTCCGCAGATAAGATATCACCTGCTTCAAGAGCCATGACCATGGCATCCAGCGTGTCATAGAACTTTACACCCTTAAACTGAGGAAACTCCGCAACCTTACGACCGGTATAGACTCCCTGCTTTTCAAGAAATTCATTGGCGATAACCTTGCCCTTGGTAATGGCAAGATACTCATCCTCCGTCATGTTCAGCAGAGATAAGGTGCCGAGGTAGAGATCGCCGCTTGGGGCGTCGGATGCTCCTGAAGAAGCGGCAGATGAAGAACCGGCTCCGGGCTGAGAACCGCCGCAGCCTGTAATAAGCGCCATGATCATTATGGCTGTAAGTATTATGGAAAATCTAGTTTTATTTTTCATAATGTTCCCCCATATCTTTTTTTCTTGATCAGAAAATGATACCACTATTATGCCTTATAGCCGATCTGATTTCAAGTGTGACAGGCAGCCTTCCGTGCCATAAAACAGTTTGACTTTCATGGGTACTTATATTACATTTAGAAAAGAAGAACTGATATCAGGGAGGTATTCTAATGGTCAATAAAAAAATAATTAAATCACTACTGGTTACCGCCATAGCAGTGGTTCTGGCATTTTCGACAGCGGCCTGCGGAGGCAGCGGAGGAGGAAGCAGCAAAGCTTCAAGCGCAGCATCATCAGCAGCAGCCTCAAGCGCAGCAGCCTCAAGTACAGCCTCAAGCGCAGCAAGTTCAGCGGCTAAGAGCTCGGCGGCACCGGCAAGTTCGACAGCATCGAGTGCGGCTGCCTCAAGTTCTGCAGCCTCATCGGGAACACCCGATCTCAGCACTGCCGAGTTCGAGGACCTTATGCAGCAGGTTGCGGATAATCAGTTGGAGAAGAGATATGTCAAGTTCCTTAATGAGCAGTCAGATCAGCTTTTTGCCACCGCCCATGTATACGGAATAGACAGAGAAGGCGATAAGGGTAAGATGTATGCCCGCCTCTACACCGCTGAATACATCGTATTTAAGGCAAAGGCATATGATATGCAGGGATCATCCGGTGATGTTATCATCAATTTCGAATATGCGGCCAGCGGACCCAAGCTTAAGGAAGTTGTATGGAGTGCCGATGCAGCAGCGTATAAGAAGTGGATGGAGGATAATTATCCCGCCAAGTATCTGAAACTGGCCCAGGCTTATAACCCCAATGATGCATCAGGCAAGAACCTCCTTGAGGCACCGGTGGTCGCAGCGGCTGAGAAGAGGCTGGGAGTTCCGGTAGAACCCGAGAACCAACTTACCATTAATGACGACGGGACATATGAGCTCGTTAAGATCAAGGAGTCCGGTACTACCGCAGCTGATTATAAGTTTGAGACAGAAGTGATCGACAAGGGAAAGCTCTAAAGATCACACAGAAAAGAGAATCGTAGAGGCAGGAGATCAGATTCTCCTGCCTTTTTCAGGATAGAGGAAAGACGTGATATAATGTCGGATTACATAATAAGAGGAACTGCGGCGGATTCTTCCGTCAGATTTTTTGCCGCTACCACCAGGGAAACGGTGGAATATGCCAGGAAGGCTCACAATACAAGTCCGGTTGTCACGGCAGCCCTGGGAAGGCTCCTTACTGCAGGGGCCATGATGGGAGTCATGATGAAGGGTGACGGAGATGTTCTGACCCTTCAGATCAAGGGCGATGGTCCCTTGCAGGGGCTTACCGTTACTGCCGATTCCGGGGGAAGAGTGAAGGGATATCCTGTTAACCCGCAGGTCCTGATACATGCCAATGAAAAGGGAAAACTTGATGTTGCGGGAGCCATAGGCCACGGCATCCTTAATGTTATCAAGGATATGGGACTTAAGGAACCCTATGTGGGGCAGACTATCCTTCAGACATCGGAGATAGCAGAGGATATAACCTTTTATTTTGCCAACTCCGAACAGATCCCGTCCTCTGTGGGCCTTGGAGTACTCATGAACCGGGATAATACGGTTAAGCAGGCCGGAGGCTTTATCATTCAGCTTATGCCCTTTACGGATGACCGGATCATTGACAGGCTGGAGGAAAAGCTGGGGGCTATCGATTCCGTTACCGCCATGCTGGATTCGGGAAAGAGTCCCGAGGATATCATTGAAGAAATCCTTGGGGAATTCGGCACCGAGATCACGGATAGGATCAATACGGGATTTGAGTGCAACTGCTCTAAAGAGAGAGTAAGAAAGGTGCTCTACAGCATAGATAAGAGTGATATAAAGGAAATGATAGATGAGGGCAGGCCCATCAATGTAGAGTGTCATTTTTGCAATACATCTTATGAATTTAAGACAGAAGAACTGGAAGATATCCTGAAAGAGGAGGAAGGTCAATGAATCGCGGATTTGTGAAATTTGCAGCAGTTACACCGGAACTTAAGGTGTGTGACGTGGAGTATAACTGCGGAAAAATATGTTCTGCCATTAAGGAGGCATCGGAACACGGGGCCAAGGTCATAGTATTTCCCGAACTTGCCCTTACGGGAGCCACCTGCGGGGATATGTATTATCAGAGCAGTCTGCTGAACAAAGTGGAAGAGGGGCTAAGATACATCGCGGATAAGTCCAAAGCCTATGATGCCCTGATCTTTGTGGGACACCCCATCGCTGCCGGCGTACACCTCTACAACTGCGTCTCAGCCATTAACTACGGAGAGATCATAGGGATAGCAGTGAAGTCAGATATCTCGGAGATAGGGGGTGACGGAAGGTTTTTCATCCCCGGTCCCGTGGAGGCCAAGGCTCTGGAAATCTCTCCGGGAAAGGTGGTTCCGCTGGGGACTGATCTTACATTTGTTTGCAGTGGTCTGAGTACATTGAGCCTGGGTGTATGCATCGGAGAAGATATCGGAGTGTCCGCCGGTCTGGGAAGAGCCATGGCCAAAGGCGGTGCATCTGTTATCATTAACCCGGCTGCAGAACCTGCTTTTGTGGGCAGGGATGAATATAAGAAGTCATTTGCCGGGACCCTGTCCGGTGAGCTGGATATGGGATTCGTATATGTAAATGCGGGAGAAGACGAATCTACCACGGACTATGTCTTTACAGGAGGCAGGATCATAGCAGAGAACGGAGAAATACTATCTCAGGCTTCCGGCAAGGGCATCATTTACGGTGATATTGATGTGGACCGCATAGCCAAGAAGAGGATACATGACCGTTTCATGAATCACGGAGAGAGAACCCCTATCCAGGTGCCCTTTGTCCTCAATATAGAAGAGACTCTTTTAGGACGCCGGATAGAACCCCTTGCTTTTGTTCCCTCAGATGAGGCGGCTGCCGATATGAGATGCCGTGAGGTAATGGAGCTGCAGATGCTGGGACTTAAGAAGCGCCTCCTTCATACAGGATGTCAATCTGCTGTCATAGGAATCTCCGGAGGACTTGACTCCACCCTGGCACTTCTTGTGACGGTGGAGACCTTTGATAAGATGGGTCTGGACCGTGAGAATATCGTAGCGGTTACCATGCCCTGCTTCGGCACATCGGACCGCACATATAACAATGCGGTGAATATGATCAAAACATTAAACGTTTCTTTCAGGGAGATCAATATAAAAGAGGCTGTTACAGGCCATTTCAAGGATATAAAGCATGACATGACCATTCATAATTCCGCCTATGAAAATGCCCAGGCCAGAGAGAGAACTCAGATACTGATGGACATTGCAAATGATATAGGTGGTCTGGTCATCGGAACGGGAGACCTTTCGGAACTGGCATTGGGGTGGTGTACCTATAACGGAGATCATATGGCCAATTATGCCGTTAACGGGGATGTACCCAAGACGCTTATCAGATATATGGTCAGATCCTATGCAAAGACCTGTAATGACCATGAGCTGTCCGATATTCTGAATGATATCCTGGATACTCCCGTAAGCCCGGAACTTCTTCCGGATGACAAAGGAGGGATCGCCCAGAAGACTGAGGATATCGTAGGACCATACGAGCTCCATGATTTCTTTATCTATTATGCCCTTCGATGGGGCTTTGAGCCGGAAAAGATCCTCTTTATGGCCCGGGAAGCATTTGAAGATCGTTATGATCGTGAGACTATTTTAAAATACATGGAAATCTTCTATAAGAGGTTGTTCTCTCAGCAATTTAAACGTTCCTGTCTCTGTGACGGACCTGCTGTGGGATCTGTGGGTGTATCCCCGAGAGGAGGACTGGTGATGCCCAGCGATGCCTGCGCCTCTGTATGGCTTCAGGAGATAGAAAAGATTAAGGAAGGTAATTAGTTTTGAAAGGACACAACTCTCGTAACCGGGGTCTGATAGTTGCAGAAGGAATACTGGGCAATTTCTTTTTAGGCTTTTTATTTGTATGGACGGTGCTTCGAAAACCGTTGCTGGTTTTATTTCCTTCCTGGACGGAGGGTATGCTCTCCATAATCTTCGGATTGCATAATCTCTTTATCTGTCTGGGTATCCTGGCGGCAGGCAAACTGATCAGGAGATTCTCCGGGCGATTCGTTTTCAAGATATTCATGATCATGGCGTCTGCGGGGCTGGCAGGCTTTGCTCTGCTCCCGGAGGATAATCCGGAGCTTGCATATTATATGGCATTTACGCTATTCTGCATAATCGCAGCTACCGGAATGGGCCTTGGTATCGCGACTGTCCAGTCTCATACCATTCCCTGGTTTCCTGAGAGCAGCGGTAAGATCTCGGGACTCTTATATATGTCCCTTGGCTTATCGTCGGTTATCCTGTCCCTTATCTCGGGAGTTATCCTTCCGGCCCTGGGGGTTAAGCGTACCATGCTGGTCTTTGGGGCGATGATACTTGTGGGTTCCATGATCATACTGTGTGACCGCAGGTCCATGTGCCTGCCTCCCGTGGAAGTGGCAGCGGAAGACGGTGCCCATCTTACGGGGGATAGTCCGAAGGAAATGCTGAAAAATCCCGCATTCTGGATGTTCCTCTTATGGAATATCGGAACACGTACTGCAGGCCTTATAATGCTGGATCACGTAGCAGGGTTGTCCATGGCCTACGGCGGCATAGCCATAGTGGGAATGCTCATTTCTCCCTGTAATGGGCTGGGATGTATTACTTTGGGGACCATGCTTGATAAGATAGGTACGAAAAAAGTGATGCTAATCACATCACTTCTGATGCTTGTGGCAGGGATCATCCTTTTATGCGGCCATTACTCTGCGTCTTTCCCGGTTATACTTGTGGGGATACTTCTGACAGGATACGCCTACGGTGGCAGTAATTCCACATTTCCCGCCATTATCAAGACTACTTTCGGAGCAAAATACTACACCGAGAACTTCGGTTTATGCAATATCGCCATAGGGATAGCGGCATTCATTGAGTCCACATCCGGTCATGTCCTGGACTCTGCCGGTTATATCGGAGTAATGACCATGATGACGGGAATTGCATTACCGTCAGTGATCTGTTCGATCCTTGTGAGTTTTTACTTGCACAGAAAGAAAGGATAGTGTATATTATTCATCTGACACAGAGTGTTCGAGACCTTCCACTCTTTAAACAAAACTAAAGGAGATTTTAAAAATGAATACTAATGAGAGAAGTAACAAGACGCTGTTTATTACCAATGCGGCTTTTATCGCTGCGATCTACGTGGTATTGACCTTTGTGGCGAACGCTTTCGGCCTTGCCTCCGGGGTTATTCAGATCAGATTGTCTGAGGCCCTGTGTGCGTTATGCTGTTTTACACCTGCAGCCATCCCGGGACTTACCATAGGATGTCTTCTGGCTAACACTTTAACGGGATGCTGCCTGATCGACATTATATTCGGAAGCGTGGCGACCCTTATAGGAGCATCATTGGGGTATCTGATCCGCAGGTACAGATTCCTGATCCCGCTACCGACTATCCTTGCAAATGCAATTATAGTTCCGCTGGTTCTCATATACGGTTACGGAGAAAACTTGCCATATTTCTATCTTTTTGCTACAGTAGGAGCAGGTGAGTTGATCTCCGCAGGAGCATTAGGGATCATATTTATGATGGCGCTTTCGCGTGTGCCCATATTTCGGACAGCAACAGCAGAGAACTCATAAATAATTATAGATTAAAGCATAAGGGGGGAACATGATGGCAAACATTACAGGTTCCAGAAGACTCGAAGTAGGAAATGACAACAGTAAGGTTTCCGCGGCTATGAATGAGGCCGAGAACTTTTTAAAGGAACTTAACCTGGACGAGAAGACTACCCTGCGTATCCGTCTTCTCACGGAAGAGGTCCTGGAGATGGTTAAGACCATGGTAGGTGAGTTTAAGGGTGAGTTCTGGGTGGAATCCACCGGAAAGGAATTCAGGATACATCTGGACGGAACCGCTGAGATAGATCTGGAGAAGGAGAGAGAACTCCTTTCCGCATCGAAGGACGGTGTTAATGTTTCCGTCAAGGGATTCGGAGCTAAGATCTCCCGGTTCATAAGACACCATAGTGAATACATGGATGAGCTTCTGGATGCCATGGGAGAAAGCACCACTGCAGATTTTATGTATGTGGGAGCCATGGATGGCTGCATATCCCAAACCTCTATGGCATGGTCCATGATGCAGTACAAGCAGTACCTGGAGAGTGGACAGGAACAGGGTCAGCAGATAGAAGAAGACCTTGATGAACTTGAGAAATCCATCCTGGCCAACCTGGCAGATGATATCAAGGTGGGTGTCAAGGATGATGACATCACCATAACCGTGATCAAGAAGATCTGATACTATGAAAACAGATGAGACAGGGCATAAGCCCTGTCTCATTTTCTTTTATTGATAATCCATTTTTATGATCACTCCGGTGATATCTGTCATTGCTTTCTCGGAATCAGCAAATTCCCATGAATCACCTTTCTTTTTAACTTCTACGGTGCAGGATCCCTTTTCTTTCGGGAACTCATACTTATTGAGCTCTTCGGTAAATGATGAGAATATTTTTTCCATCAGCTTCTTAACCTGCTCATCGCCGCCCTTGGAATCAAAACCTGCGAAAGCGCTTACAAGAACATTCTGTCCGATAGTTGACATATCTATGGTATCCGATGAAAGCTTAACGGTAACAACATCGCCCTTTGTGGACTCTTCTGTGGCTGTAGCCGATACTTTTGAAAGAAGACCTGAAAATGCCTTTGCAAAATCAGCGATGGATTTATCATCTATTAACTTGGATGTATCTGCATCAACGCTTTCTTTCAAAAGCTCCGTGATGTTATCCATCTCTGAACGGGCCTTGTCCATTTCCTTAACAAAATCCTCAGGAAGTTTCAGATCATCGGCTATCTTCTTATCTCCGGTGCACAGATACTTGTGAAAACCAAGAACATAATCTGTTGCTTTGATCTCCTTAGCAGCTACTGTTGATGAAGCTGCTGCGGAACTAACGGCAGCACTGCTTACGGCTACGCTGCTCCCGGCTGCACTGCTTACGGCTGCACTGCTCCCTGTATTACCGCCGCCGGCACAACCTGCCATCATAGATAAAGCTAAAAATGATGCAAGGATCAATGCTAATGTCTTTTTAACTCTGTTCATACACATATACCTCCTTTAAATAAACTATGTACCATTATAATCTAAAATCTTTTAATCATCAAGGGCTCTGGTCTTGGAAACAAGGACTTTTTCTTCAAAACATTTGAATTTACTGTTTACGGAATCCTTATCCGGTTTGGGAGATATAAGGCTTACCACAGGCACGAGTATAAGGCCCGCGATCATTGCGAAAGCTCCGGCGTTAATGGGGGATTGTAATATGGGTGGGAAGATCTCCTTTGCTACCATATTTACGATCATAACGCCTGCGCCGAATATGAAGCTGACCCATACGGCGGCTTTGGTGGTACGTTTCCAGTACAGGCCATAGAGGAAGGGGGCAAGGAAGGCTCCTGCCAGAGCACCCCAGGAGATACCCATAAGCTGGGCGATAAAGGTAACGTTTGATCTGTACTGAATGATCGCAAGTACTACAGATACTAAGATAAAGAATACTATAAGTACTCTCATCCAGAGAAGCTGCTTCTTTTCGTCCATTTTCTTTATCATGGTGTCCTTGATAAGGTCCAGCGTAAGTGTGGAACTTGATGTCAGCACCAGCGAAGAGAGGGTAGACATGGATGCCGAAAGAACCAGCACGACTACAACACCTATGAGGATATCAGGCAATGATGAAAGCATGGTAGGAACCACTGAGTCATATCCGTTTGCCTTGATATCTATCTGACCGGAGAATAGTCTTCCGAAACCTCCGAGAAAATAGCACCCGCCGGCCACTACGATAGCGAAGAAGGTGGACACGACGGTTCCCGTACTTATGGATTTCTCACTCTTGATGGCATAGAACTTCTGAACCATCTGGGGAAGCCCCCATGTTCCCAGGGATGTAAGGATAACAACTCCCAGGAGCCCCAAGGGGTCAGGCCCGAAGAAGGAAGCAAATACTCCGGGAGTCTCCGATACAGCGGTATCATTTACAAGGGCAAGACCCTTTAAAGCCTCCAGAAATCCCCCCTGTCCGTTAAGAACAGCAAGGATAACTGCGACGATACCTATAAGCATGATGATACCCTGAAAGAAATCGTTCATTGCAGTAGCCATATATCCCCCGGCTATAACGTATACGCATGTCAGGATGGCCATGGCTATAACGCATATGGAGTAGTCTATGTTAAATGCCATGCCGAAAAGCCTGGAAAGACCGTTGTATAGTGATGCGGTATAAGGCACGAGGAATACAAATACTATAATGGAAGATGCGATCTTTAATGCCTTGGAATCGAACCTTTTTTCAAAGAACTGGGGCATTGTCGCAGAGTTTAAATGCTGGGTCATGACACGGGTGCGGCGGCCTAAGATAACCCATGCAAGAAGACATCCGATAAAGGCATTACCGATCCCGATCCAGGTGGAAGCAATGCCGAATCTCCATCCGAACTGTCCTGCATATCCGACAAAGATAACGGCGGAGAAATAAGAAGTACCGTAAGCAAATGCCGTAAGCCAGGGGCCTACCGTACGTCCTCCCAGAACAAAACCGTTAACATTCGTGGCGTGACTCTTGGTGTAGAAGCCAATGCCCAGAGTAATAGCTGCAAATACAAGCAGCAGGATTATCTTAAAAGCCATGATGATACCTCATTTCCTGTAAATTAACTGTGTCTGACTGTGTCGGAAAACACTTTTACACTTTAAAGCGTTGCGCTTTAAAGTGACATAAAGCAGTTTAACACATAATACTGAAGTGAGTCAAGGGCTGTCTCATTTCGTGCTTTACACAGGAGCTGATAATCATTAAAATAAAAGATAGCAATGTTATCCTTTTACAGGACAGGAGGATTTGTATGAAGAGGATCAAAAAGACAGTTACTTCAATACTCGCTGTATGTCTTGCCTTATTCATGATGGCAGGATGTGCTGCTCCGGCCGGAGGTGCCGGCGGCAGTTCGGCAGCAGCTGCAGTCTCTTCCAGCCAGGCACCTAAGGAAATCAAGGCGACGGATTATGTACTTGCCTTTCACAAATATCTCTGCACGGGAGATAAGAAGGCCGCTGAAGATGTTAAGATGCAGAGCGATGTCATGAAAGAGATAGAGGAAGTCAGAAGCAAGATGGACAATATAGGCGAACTTATGGCTGAGAGCCTTGATTCGGATATGGCCGATCTGGTAGACAAGAATTCGGTTACTGAGTTTGCCAGTGCTTTAAGCGGTGTTTTATCAAGAGTTACGGCTACAGCTACCGAGGAGTCTTCAAGCGGTGATAAGGTCAAGGTTAAGATCTCCTCAGACACCATTGATATGACCAGCATCGGTCAGGCTGCCGTTATAGGAGCCATCGCCGGTCTCACCTCTGCTTCCAGTAAGGAAGAGATATCTAAGGCAGTGAACAAAATCCTTATATCAATGGCTGACGGGCTCTACAAATATGAATTTCCCAAGGAAAAAAAATCCGCAGTGGTTGAGGTTAAGAAATCCGGAGATTCATGGGAATTTGTTGATTATGATGAGGCAGGAACGGCTATCACGGAATTGATCCTTTCCATGGAAGGATTGTATTAGACATTAAAGGACAGATGATCTTATGAGAAATAAAGCATTCACAACAGTTATCTCGGCCTGGGTCCTTGTGGCAGCACTTGTTCTATCGGGCTGCGGCGGCAAGAACATTACTGCCGAGGAATATGTCCAGGGAATTTATAAACTGATGGTGAACATGGACTCCGAGGGTGTAAAGGATCTCGGTGTATCCGACAGTGATGTCAAGAAATATACGGAAGCCATCGAGAAATCCGTAAATGATACCATGAGCAGCATGAATGACAGTTTCAAGCAACAGTTTGGGGTTTCCGTGGATGATGAACTGTTAAAAGCATGCGGGCAGGAGTACATTAATGCATTGAAACGCCTGTCGGGGAAGACATCCCTGGAATCAAGCACGGACAAGGAATATAAGGTCAAAGTATCCACCACCGTCCTTGACATGCCGGCTATCGTCTCCAAGGCGATGGAAGCAGCACAGTCCAAGGTTAAGGCATCTGAATATGAGACTTCCGCAGAGTACAATAAGGTGCTTATCCCCACATATGTTTCCGAATTAAAGGAGGGGCTTGCCAAATTCACTCCTTCATCTGAGGAGGTAACAGTTACCGTCACGGTTAAAAAAGACGGTAACAAATGGACGGCAGATCTCGCTGAACTCTCAGCAGCCATAGCGGGAGCCGCTGTCAAGAAGGGATAGATCAGACAGTATTTATACTCATTTGACGGCCAACGCGAAATCGAGTAGGATTTTCCTACTCGATTTTGTGGTGTTTTGGAATGGAGTGTGATATCATGGTGAGAAAGGTTACGGAGGTGGGAAGATGATAAGAGGCGTGTATCTCTCTTATAATGATGACCTTACGGATGTCCATGATATCAGAAAGGCGGTATTTACCGATGAACTGGGGATCCCGGAGGATATAGAACGTGATGATAATGATATGATGGCCATGCATGCCGTTCTCGAGGCGGAAGGCGGGATGGTGGCCACCGGCCGGATGAAGTACGACGGTGACACCTTTGAGCTGGATAAGGTGGCTGTGCTTCCGGATCACAGGAGAAACGGATATGCCGACTTTGTGGTGAGAATGCTTCTTGATAAGGTGTTCTTAGCAGATGGTAAGACCATCTACGCAAATGTTATAAAGGCGTCAGTCCCCTTCTTTGAGACCATAGGTTTTATTCCGAACGGGGATGCATTTACCGAAGGGAATATCGACTATCTGCCCATGAAGGTGGAAAAGGGCGGCGTAAAGACATTATGCGGCGGACATGATCATTAATGAAAAGAATTATGAAAGAGGAAGGATGATCGTATATGGCAGAAAAAAAGGTTATGCTGGGTAATGAAGCCATCGCCAGGGGAGCCTGGGAGGCGGGCGTCAAGGTGTCTTCGGCTTATCCCGGCACTCCAAGTACGGAGATCAGTGAGAATATCGTAAAATATAAGGAGATCTATGCTGAGTGGGCTCCCAATGAGAAGGTGGCCATGGAAGTGGCCTGCGGCGCATCCATAAGCGGTGTGCGGGCCATGGCGTCCATGAAGCACGTTGGTGTTAATGTGGCGGCAGATCCCTTATATTCCATTTCTTATATAGGCGCAGGCGGCGGCCTGGTGATAGTGGCTGCTGATGATCCCGGATTATACAGTTCACAGAACGAGCAGGATTCAAGGGCCGTTGCAAGAGCCGCCAAGGTTCCCGTGCTTGAGCCGTCGGATAGCAGTGAAGCAAAGGAGTTCACTAAATTCGCATTTGAACTCAGTGAGAAGTATGATACTCCCGTTATGATAAGGACCACTACAAGGCTGGCTCATTCCCAGGGCCTTGTGGAGCTGGGGGAGAGGCAGGACCTTCCTGACAGGCCCTATGAGAAGAATATTTCCAAGAACGTCATGATGCCCGGTAATGCCAAGGGCCGTCATCTACACGTTGAGGCAAGGGAGAAGAAGCTCATTGAAGATTCATGCGGCTTCGATATCAACAAAGCAGTATATAATGACAAAATGATCGGTGTCATAACATCAGGCATCCCTTATCAGTATGTTAAGGAGGTCCTGCCTGATGCGTCCGTCTTGAAGCTGGGTCTTGTGAACCCGCTTCCGAGAAAGCTCATCGAGGAGTTTGCTTCCAAGGTGGAGACATTGTATATAGTAGAAGAACTTGATCCCATCATTGAGGAGCAGGTTAAGTCCTGGGGCATTAAAGCCATCGGGAAGGAGATATTTACGGTACAGGGCGAATACAGCGCCAATATGCTCCGTAAGGCCATATTAAAGCAGAACCTTGATATAGAAGAGCCGGCAGCTGCACCGGGCCGTCCCCCTATTCTTTGTCCCGGATGTCCCCACAGGGCTACTTTCCATGTGCTTAGCAAATTAAAGCTTCATGCGGCAGGAGACATCGGATGCTATACATTGGGCGCGGTGGCTCCCTTAAATGTGGTTGAGACTACTATCTGCATGGGCTCGTCTATCAGCTCTCTTCACGGAATGGAGAAGGCCAGGGGCAGGGAATATGTTAAGGACTGGGTAGCAGTCATCGGTGATTCCACCTTTATGCATACGGGTATCAATTCCCTTGTTAACATGGTATACAACCAGGCTACGGGAACCGTTATCATAGTAGATAATTCCACTACGGGAATGACGGGGCATCAGGACCACGCCGCCACCGGCAAGACTTTGAAGGGTGATCATACATATGCCATCAACATCCCTGAGCTATGCAAGTCTATTGGTGTTCCAAACGTATGTGTCGTTAATCCCTTCGATATCAAGGAACTGGAGAAGACCATCAAGACGGAGGTGGCAAAAGATGAGCTTTCGGTCATCATTTCCAAGGCTCCATGCGCACTTCTTGACAAGACTCCGGCCAAGTTCAAATATAAGATCGATACTGATAAATGCAAGAAATGCGGTCTGTGCCTGAAGCCCGGATGCCCCTGCATCACTAAGGGTGAGAATGATACGCCGGGTATAAATCCCGACATGTGTAACGGATGCGGACTTTGCGCGGGCATTTGCAATAATGATGCGATAAAGAAAGTAGAGGTGTAAGCTGATGGAGACTAAGAATATTATGATCGTCGGCGTCGGCGGACAGGGAACTCTTCTTACAAGCAGGATATTAGGCGGCATCATCCTGGCAAACGGGTATGATATCAAGCTTTCTGAGGTTCACGGCATGGCCCAGAGAGGCGGGTCTGTTGTTACCTTTGTGCGTTACGGGGACAATGTGGCGGAGCCTATAGTTGAGGAAGGACAGGCGGATATACTCATCGCATTTGAAAGGCTGGAGGCGTTGCGGTATGCTCACTTCCTTAAGAAGGACGGTGTGATGGTCGTTAATGACCAGCGGATCGACCCCATGCCTGTTGTCATAGGAAACGCAAAATATCCGGAGAATATCATAGAAGATCTGGAGAAGAAATATAAGGTGATCAGGGTTGATGCCATGGATGAGGCCAGGAAGATCGGGAATACCAGGACCTTTAACGTGGTTGTTCTTGGTGTGGTGGCTTCACATATGGACTTTGAGAAGGACCAGTGGCTGACCGTGATAGAGAATACGGTTCCGCCTAAGACAGTGGAACTGAATAAGAAGGCTTTTTTGGCAGGATTCTGCCTGGATTAGTATAGGGATACAAATGTAACTGTTAACAGCAAAAAAGGAGAAGAGAGATGATCTGGAATGAAACCAAAGAGTGCATGAGCAGAGACGAACTTGCCAACCTGCAGAGTGCAAGACTAAGGAAGATGGTAAGCCGCGTTTATCATAACGTGGAGTACTATCGCAAGAAGATGCAGCAGATAGGATTGGAACCCGGAGATATCAAGGATATAGAGGATATAAATAAGCTCCCCTATACTACGAAACAGGACTTAAGGGATAATTATCCTTTCGGACTCTTTGCGGTTCCCAGGTCTGAGATAGTAAGGATCCATGCATCAAGCGGAACTACAGGCAAGGCAACTGTCGTTGGCTATACGAGAAAGGATATAGAGACCTGGCAGGAGTGTGTGGCCAGGATACTTGTAATGGGCGGCCTGGATCATGATGACATAGTCCAGATCTCTTACGGATACGGCTTGTTTACGGGAGGCTTAGGCGCTCATTATGGCGTTGAGAACCTGGGAGCTACTGTTGTTCCCATGTCTACGGGTAATACCAAGAAACAGATAACAATGATGGAAGACTTCGGTGTTACGGCCATCTGCTGTACACCTTCATATCTCATGTATCTTACGGAAGCCCTGGAAGAGAACGGCATGGTGGATAAGATCAAGCTTAAAAAAGCTTTTCTTGGCGCAGAGCCCTGGACAGAGAACATGAGACGTGAGATAGAAAGCAGGCTTCACATCTCTGCCCATGATATATACGGCTTAAGCGAGGTTATGGGTCCCGGAGTGGCCGGAGACTGCAAATTCCACACAGGCCTTCATATCGCAGAGGATCATTTCTACCCGGAGATCATAGATCCGGAGACATTGGAGCCGGTAAAGGAAGGCGAGACGGGAGAACTGGTATTTACCACATTGACGAAAGAGGCACTGCCATTGTTCAGATACAGGACCAAGGATCTTACCAGCATCACATATGAGAAATGCGAATGCGGCAGGACCAGCGCCCGTATCTCCAGGTTCAAGGGCAGAAGCGATGATATGCTCATTATCCGCGGAGTTAACGTATTCCCGTCACAGGTTGAGGCAGCGCTCCTTGAGGTTGCGGAGACCACACCTAATTACATGCTTGTGGTGGATCGTGTCAATAATCTGGATACACTTGATGTGCTGGTTGAAGTGGAGGAGAGATTCTTCTCTGATGATATCGGCGAACTGGAGAGACTCTCCAAGAAGATAGCCCATACCCTGCAGCAGGCACTGGGTATCCAGCCCAAGGTTAAACTGGTAGAACCCAAGAGCATTGAGCGATCGGAAGGCAAGGCAAAGCGAGTGATAGACAAGCGTGTGCTTGATTAATACGGTAGGAGGTATTAGATATGATCACACAACAGGTTTCGGTTTTTATTGAGAATAAGGAAGGTAGGTTTCTTCGCGTAGCGGAGCTTCTGAAAGATCACAATATCAACATCATATCATTTTCCATAGCAGAGACTGAAGAGTTCGGAATGCTCCGCATGGTGGTTTCCGACCCGGCAAAGACCGTTAAGGTGCTGAAAGAGGGGGAATACTCTGCGAGGCTTACCGATGTCATCACGGTTAAGCTCCCCAATGAGGAAGGAACGCTTTTCGGGCTTCTTAAGGTGATAGCCGATTCAGGCAACAATATCCGATATATGTACACCTCCCTGGGTGATGACGGTCCTATTGTCATTAAGACCACTAACCAGGAAGACGTAGTTGCTGCTTTGAAAAAAGCAGGGTATGAGGTTTAGGGTGAGCAGGCGATGTCTAACTTAACAAACAGGGCGATAAAGGAAACATTTGAAAAAATGCTGGAGGAGCATCCTTTAAACCAGATCACGGTAAAGGATCTTGTGAAGGAATGCGGTATCAACCGTAACTCTTTTTATTATCATTTCCAGGACATACCCACATTGCTGGAGGAGATCATAAAGGACCATGTGGACCGGTGTATAGAACGTTTTCCGCGTATCGACTCCATTGAGGAGATCCTGGAAGTATCACTTACTTTCATATATGAGAGGAAGAAGATGGTCCTTCATATCTTCAATTCCGGAAGCAGGGATATTATCGAGAAATCATTGATGGAGATGTGCGAATATGCGGTCGCGAATTATTTCAATGCTTCAATATCCGATCGTCCGGTTAAGAAGGAAGCGAAGGAGATCCTTGTCCAGTTGGTTAAGTGCCTGTGCTTCGGGGAAATGATGGACTGGCTTCTGGGAGGTATGGAAGATGACCTGAGAGAGCCCTTCCGTCAATTGTGTGAGTTGAATAAGGGACATATAGAGGAAGTGATATTAAAAAGCCTGGAAGAACCGTCATAATGGCGATCAGTATTTAGACATTTTTGGCCTCGTGCCCAAATTTTGGGCACGAGATTATTTTTTGCCTGTTTTTATTTAAAATACGGGGGTTTATACTATCAAAGGATTAGGAAAGAATGATAATAGGAATACATATTAAAGAGGAGTGAATCAAATGTTATTTGCAAAAGCAGTGGTCAAGTGCAGGCATATGATCCTGATCGTGACGCTGGCTCTGATGATCCCTTCATTTATAGGAATGGCGGCCACCAGGATCAACTACGATATGCTTGACTATCTTCCCGGCGGTATCGATACCGTTGAGGGTCAGGACATCCTTCTGGATGAATTCGGCAAGGGCGCGTTTTCCATGATAGTAGTCGAGGGCATGGAAGACAAGGATGTGGTCAAGCTTAAGGAAAAGATAGAGGCTATCGATCACGTTGAAACAGTAGTCTGGTATGACTCCCTGTTTGACATCTCCGTGCCCAAGGAAATGCTTCCCACCAAGGTTTTAGATGCATTCAATAACGGCAAATGTACCATGATGGCTGTATTCTATGATACATCCACATCAGCAGACGAGACATTGGATGCCATAAGAGCCATAAGAAATGTGGCAGGCAATCAGTGCTTCGTATCGGGCATGTCGGCTATGGTTACTGACTTAAAGGCTCTGTGCGAGGGAGAAGAGCCCATATATGTTGCTATGGCGGCTGTCCTTGCATGCCTTGCAATGATAGTTTTCCTGGACGGCTGGCTGGTACCCTTCGTCTTTCTGGCAAGTGTCGGAATGATGATAATGATCAATCTGGGAACAAATATTTTCCTGGGAGAGATATCATATATAACCAAGGCTCTCTCAGCGGTACTGCAGCTGGCGGTAACCGTGGACTACTCCATCTTCCTGTGGCATTGCTACAACGAGAAGCTGGGTATGTATGATAATAAAGAAGAAGCCATGACATATGCCATAAAGGATACCATGTCCTCGGTTGTGGGAAGCTCTGTAACAACCATAGCCGGATTTGTAGCCCTTTGTTTCATGAGCTTTACGCTGGGTCTGGATCTGGGTATCGTAATGGCTAAGGGTGTTGCCCTGGGCGTTATCGGCTGCGTAACCGTTCTTCCTTCAATGGTACTTATACTTGATAAACCGCTGCAGAAGACCAAGCATAAGTCGGTTATACCGGATATGAGCAAATTCGCAAGGAAGATAACAAAGATAGCACCTGTGTTCGTTTGTCTCTTCCTGGTTCTCATACCTCCTGCATATTTTGGTTATGCCAAGACAAATGATGAGGTTTACTATGATATCGGCAAGGCTTTGCCGAAGGACATGGATTACGTAATAGCGAATGATAAGCTGATAGATGAATTTGATGTTGCCTCTACCTATATGATCCTGGTGGATAAGAATATGGCAGACAAGAATAAGCGTAGCATGATAGATGAGATGAAAAAAGTGGATGGCGTCAAGAGTGTCTTAGGTATGGAAAGCGTTGTCGGTTCTGCTGTGCCGCAGGAGATCATTCCGACTAAGATAAATGACGTATTCAGGAGCGATCATTGGGAACTGATGATCATCAACTCATCCTATAAGATTGGCACTGATGAGGTCGGCAAACAGATAGAGCAGCTAAACAGTATCCTGAAAGGATATGACAATAGCGGAATGCTTATAGGTGAAGCACCTTGTATGAAGGATCTGACCGATATCATGGGACATGATTTCCAGGTGGTCAATTCCGTATCCGTAATTGCCATATTTGTGATAATCCTGTGTGTTACCAGAAGCATCACATTGCCTTTTATCCTTATCTCGGTCATCGAGCTGGCAATATTTATCAATCTGGGATTACCGCATTACCTGGGTCAGCAGATCATTTTCATCGCGCCTATATGTATAAGTACTATCCAGCTGGGAGCGACTGTCGATTATGCGATATTGATGACTACCAGATATAAAACGGAGCGTTTCGCCGGTAAGGAAAAGAAAGAAGCTATAGACATAGCTCTGGGAACATCAATTCCCTCCATTATCGTCAGCGGTATGGGACTATTTGCAGCAACCTTCGGCGTGGCTTTATATTCAAAGATAGATATTATAAGCAGTATATGCATGCTGCTGGCAAGAGGAGCAGTGATAAGTATGCTGATGGTAATATTTGTCCTTCCGGCTCTTCTGATGGTGTTTGACAAGCTGATCTGCCATACGACCATGGGTATGAGACCCAAGAAGGCAAAAGCGGAAGCCAAGCATGGAACGATATAAATAGGAATAACAATAATGTAAACAATGAAGGAATACGGAAAGGATGATATCTATGGGTAACAAAGGAACAAAGATTTTGGCAGTAGTTCTTTCGGGGATCCTCGTTATGGGATGCGTAGCATCTTCAGTATATGCCGAGGAAAACAAAAAAAGTGATAACCCCGAAAGCAATGTGACAAATGCGTCAGATTCCGAATCGGTTGTTGACGAGATCCTTGATAAGGATGTTGCCGACGCGAAAAGTGAAGGCCTCTACAAGGATGAGACCGTGTATGTTATCGCCGGAGCCGGCGGAGAGGTTGACAAGGTCATTGTAAGCAACTGGATCAAAAACAACACAGGAAGCATGACCATAAGCGATGCCACCAAATTAAAGGACATCGTAAATGTCAAAGGCGATGAGACATATACCATGAACGGAGACGGTATGTGTGTATGGGATGCCAAGGGACATGACATTTATTATCAAGGAACGGCAGACAAGGCTGTTCCCGTAGACATTAAGGTTTCGTATAAGCTGGATGGAGCCAGCATCGCTCCCGAAGATCTGGCGGGAAAAAGCGGCAAGGTTACCATAAGATTCGATTACACTAATAATGAATACAAGATGGAGAAGATAGACGGCAAAGAGGAAAAGATATATGTACCCTTTGCCATGCTGACCGGAACCCTTATGGACAATGAGATATTCTCAAATATCGAGGTTACCAACGGCAAGATCGTAAATCAGGGTGAGACCACCATAGTTACGGGTCTTTCGTTCCCGGGTCTCCAGGAAAGCCTTAACTTAAGCGGAGAAGATTTTGAAATACCGAATTATGTAGAGATAACGGCAGATGCCAAGAACTTCGAAATGAAAAATACCGTAACGGTAGCAACAAGTTCTCTTTTCGATGACTTTGATACATCCAAGTTTGATCTTGATTCTCTCAAAGATGATATGGACAAGCTTAAGGACGGAATGCAAAAGCTCCTTGACGGTTCATCAGAGCTTTACGACGGTATCGCAACTCTTCTGGATAAGTCTTACGACCTGGTTGTCGGGATAAGAAAACTGACAGAGGGGGCTGAGAAGCTTCGTATAGGTGCACAGAGACTGGACGACGGAACCGCCAATCTTCAGGACGGGGCAGCTCAGCTGGCAGCAGGCATTAATCAGCTTAAGGCCGGAACAGAGTCATTATCAGCAGGAACATCAGACCTTGCTGAAGGGTATACGGTCCTTCAGGAGGGAATATACTCGGCAAGTCAGTCGGTTGGGACTATGGGAATGGCGCTTAAGAGCTTGTCCGCCGGAGGTGACTCACTGCATGAAGATGTTGAAAAAATTCTTCAAGATGCAGGCGTAGATAATCCTCATAAAGCACTGGTGCTCAGTGCGATCGATGACTATACAGATAATGTAGATGCCCTGGCATCGGAGGTTGAATCAGGAGCAGGCGATGTAAATGCTCTTGTTGATGGTGCAGCAGAAGTAAGCCAGGGAATTGCCAAGCTCAATGCAGGTGCACAGGAGATAGATGTAAATGTCGGACTGCTTCAGACCGGAGCCGGCGGTGTCTATGACGGAACCAGGCAGATCAAGTCCGGAACAAGCGAGTTGGCTGACGGGGCAGAACAGCTCTACAAGGGTCTTATGGAGATAGATGATAACATGCCGGCTCTCATTGAAGGAATAGAGAAGCTTAAGGACGGAGCCATGGAGTTATCCGACGGGTTACAGAAATTCAATGATGAAGGCATATCAAAGATCACTGATCTCGTAGACGGAGATCTGGGTAATGCATCATCAAGGATCAAGGCAGTAGTTGATGTTGCAAAGAGCTATAAATCCTTCTCAGGTCTTGGCACAGGAATGGACGGGGAGACCAAGCTTGTATACAAGACCGAAGAGATCAAGAAACCCGAGAACAATAACTAAGAGATTCATCCAACATTTGTATTCCTATTATTGAGGGGCAGGGGGCCTAAAACGCCCTCTGTCTTTCAAGCAAGACGGAACCGTACAAATATTTGAATATATGGACGATCAATATATGTAAAGGAGAGCTGTAATGAAAGCACTTAAGAAGATGATGTTTGGATTTGCCTGTGTATGCTTACTTGCCTTTGGCATATCGGGCAGGGCAGAGGCAAAAAGCGGCACCTGCGGTGATAATCTGACATGGAACCTGGATGAGACCACTCATAAGCTGACTATCAGCGGAACCGGAAAAATGACTGATTATTCTGCGACAGGCAAGGGGCAGGCGCCATGGATCAATAAAAACAAAACAATTAATGTTGATGGTAATAAAGTAAGTGTTGATATGTTCATTGCATCTGTTGAGGTAGGAAAAGGAGTTACGCATATAGGCTCCTATGCCTTTGATAAATGTGTAGCACTGGGCAGTGTATCCCTTCCTGACGGATTGGTCTCAATAGGAGACAGCGCATTCAGTAATTGTGCAAGACTGGGCAGTATAAAGCTTCCTGACAGTGTAGTATCAATTGGATCAAGCTCATTTAAGAGCTGTCAGAGCCTTGCTGATCTTACCATTTCCAAGAGTTTGACATCCATAGGAAATAAAGCATTCAGCGGATGTGTCAGTCTTGGAAATGTGACTTTTCCGGCAGGTTTGGGGTATATCGGATCATCTGCTTTTGAGGGATGCAGCAGTCTGAAGGCGGCGGTTATAACAGGTCCGCTGGCAAACCTGGGTGGTTCGGCATTTAAAGATTGCACGGGACTTACAGGCATGATGCTCCCAAGCAGTATCAGGTACTTAAACATGAGTACCTTTGAAGGATGTACCGGGCTTAAGAGCGTTAAGTTTGTCGGTAATTATCTGTGGAACATCGGGGCGAAGGCATTTTACGGCTGCACTGCCCTTAGCGACATAGAACTTCCCGGAAGCCTGAAAGATATTGA
Organism: Lachnospiraceae bacterium; assembly: GCA_017550165.1. Taxonomy (GTDB): domain Bacteria; phylum Bacillota; class Clostridia; order Lachnospirales; family Lachnospiraceae; genus SIG280. The sequence goes on from JAFZQH010000010.1 coordinate 28,655, forward strand.
TGCAGGCGCATTTGTGGGCTGTGCGAGCCTGAAGGAGATTACAATTCCCGGAAGCGTGAAAACAATAAAAGCAAAAACTTTTGTTCAATGTGGTCTTCGGACCATGACACTCGGTGAAGGGGTAAAAACCATAGAATCAGGCGCCGTTGTTGGATGCCCCGGGTTGGGAACGGTGATCATCCCCAAGAGCGTTAAAACCATGAGAGCAGGAGCCTTTACCCAGTGTGGACTGTCTAAGGTAAAGTACGTTGGGAAGAAAACTGACTGGAAGAAGATCAAAGGATATGAACAGGCTTTCGTTGGAGTAAATCCCAAGATAGAATACAATATCCCTTCGAGAGTAAAGAGCATAAAGTTAAGCGATAAATCCGTTAAGCTGGCAAAGAAGGAGAGTGTCCAGCTGATCCTAAAGGTTAGTCCGGTATACTCGCCGAAAGAGGTGACCTGGTCGACGTCTGACTTCAAGAAGGTTAATGTCAATACCAACGGATATGTTACCGCTTATAAACCCGGAAAGGTGACCATTACAGCAAAATGCGGCGGTAAGAAGGCAACCTGTAAGGTAACGGTTTATGCACCCGTTGAGAAGGTCAAGTTTACTAAGGAAAGTGTATCTGTCAGGGTGGGCAGAAAGGTTACACTGAGTACAAAGATAACACCAAAGGATGCGACGGAAAAGAAACTGACATTTACGAGTGACAAACCGGAGGTTGCGACAGTTTCATCCAAAGGAGTTGTAAAAGGCGTGTCAAAGGGAACAGCGACCATTACCGTTACGGCTCCCAGCGGAAAGAAAGCAACATGTGAAGTAAAAGTATCATAATAAACAAGACAGGGGACGGACCTGACAGGTCCGTCCCTTGTCTTGTTTTTCTTGCGCAGTGGGGGTGGGTATGCGATAATTGTAGATAGCGAGGAGAAAAGGAAGAATGAAGATAATAGCAGCGTGTGACAGAAAATGGGGTATTGGCAAGGACGGGAAGCTCCTGGTCAGCATCCCTTCGGACATGAAACGATTCAAAGAATTGACGGTGGGCAAAGTTATAGTTGCGGGAAGAAAGACGGTAGCTACATTTCCCGGGGGATTGGCTTTGCCTGAGCGGACCAATATAATCCTTACCAAAGACCCGGACTACAGGCTGAAGGATGCCGTCATCGTTCACGATCTTGAAGAACTAAGCGAGGTCCTGAGCGGCTTTGATACCGACAATGTTTTTGTTGTGGGCGGAGAGAGTGTATATGCCCAACTTCTGGACAAATGCGATATGGCCTACATCACCCGGATAGAATATGAATATAATGCAGATGCTCATTTTCCGGACCTGGATAAGGATCCGCAGTGGGAGAAAAGGGACGAAAGTGAGGAACAGACCTACTTTGACCTTGAGTACACATTTGCGACATATGTTAAAAAACATCAATGATTTAGAAAAATAAAGTATAAAAAAGTACAAGAATAGTCCTTGTAAAAGAATAATTCAGTGCTATAATCCATGAATATACGAGAAGATCGATAGAAGGAGGCAGACTATGCAGCAGATAACAGGTGCCAAGCTGTTCGTTAATGCATTAAAGGAAGAGGGCGTAGACAAGATCTTTGCTTACCCGGGTGCGGTCGTCGCTGACCTTTTTGATGAGATAGGCAAGCAGGACGACATTCAGCTTATCCTCCCCCGGCATGAGCAGGGGCTTATCCATGCTGCAGACGGTTATGCCCGCTCCACCGGCAAGGTGGGTGTGTGCCTGGTCACAAGCGGACCGGGAGCCACCAATATAGTTACGGGTCTTGCCAACGCCAACTACGATTCTGTTCCCCTTGTGTGCTTTACGGGACAGGTTCCTACGGGGCTCATCGGAAATGATGCTTTTCAGGAAGTGGATATCATAGGTATTACCCGCAACATCTGCAAATACGGTGTTACCGTCCGCAACAGGGAGGACCTGGGCCGTATCATCAAGGAAGCATTCTATATAGCAAGATCGGGTAAGCCGGGACCTGTAGTCATAGACCTGCCGAAGGATGTCCAGGTTGCCCCGGGTTCCAAAGAATATCCCGAAAAGGTCAGCATCAGGGGCTACAAGCCTGTGACAGAGGTCCATGTGGGACAGTTAAAGCGGGGATTTAAACTGTTAAAGAGCGCAAAAAGGCCTCTTTTCCTTGTGGGAGGCGGACTGAACATCTCAAGGGCCAATGACTCGTTTCTGAAACTGGTAGATATCATGAAGGTGCCGGTTATCTCCACCATTATGGGAAGGGGGGCCATACCCTCGGACCATCCCTACTTCGTGGGTAATGTGGGAATGCACGGATCATATGCTTCCAATATGTCAATAATGAACTGTGATGTGTTATTCTCCATCGGGACCAGGTTTAATGACCGGATAACGGGAGATCTTAATGAATTTGCTCCCAATGCAAGGATAGTACATATTGATATAGATACTTCGGCGATCTCCAGAAATGTTACCGTTGAAGTTCCCATCGTGGCAGATGCCGGGAATGCGGTGGAGAAGATGCTGGAGTGGGCCACGCCCCTTGATACGGGTGAGTGGATGAACACCATCAACGGATGGAAAGAGGAAAGACCTCTGGAGATGAAGAAAGGCAAGGGCCTTTCCCCCCAGGTCATCCTTGAGACCGTTAATGAGATGTTCCCTGAGTATATTGCCGTAACTGATGTGGGACAGCATCAGATGTGGTGTACCCAGTATCTTGAGATCAATTCCAAACGTCAGCTCCTGACTTCCGGAGGTCTGGGCGTTATGGGCTTCGGTCTTCCCGCAGCCATAGGAGCCCAGTTCGGGAACCCCGAGGCACAGGTCATCTGTATATCGGGAGATGGGGGAGCCCAGATGAACATCCAGGAGATGGCTACGGCTGTATGCCACAAGCTGCCCGTCATTTTCTGCATATTCAATAACTCCTATCTGGGTATGGTGCGTCAGATGCAGCAGCTCTTCTACGGCAAGAGATATGTGGGAACATGTCTTCGCTGGCAAAAGGATAAGTGCCCGGATCATTGTAAGGGCCCCGGAGACCAGTGCCCGCCCTATGTACCGGATTTTGTCAGTCTGGCAGAGAGCTACAGTGCTCTGGGAATAAGAGTTACAGATCCTAAGGATATCAAATTGGCATTTCGGGATGCAGCGGCCAACAAGAACGGGCCCACCCTTATAGAGTTCATCATTGATACCGACGAGATCGTGTTGCCCATGGTTAAGGGGGGCAATCCTATCAGCTCAATGATATTCAGTCCGAAGGGGGTCTAGCGCATGGCAGAGATGAAAAAAAGATGGATGTCACTTTACGTTGAGAACCAGGTGGGTGTCCTTTCCAAGATTTCGGGGCTGTTCTCCGCCAAGATGTATAACCTGGAGAGTCTTACCGTAGGAACCACCGAGGACGAGAGCGTATCAAGGATGACCATTGGCGTAGCAGCCGATGATGTGACGTACGAGCAGATAAAGAAACAGTTAAACCGCATGGTAGAGGTCATTAAGGTCATTGACCTTGAAAATGTTCCCGCCCACATGAAGGAGATCATGTTCGCCAAGATCAACAACATCAATGCGGAGAAGATGACGGAGCTTTTCCAGATCGCCCAGGTCTTCGGAGTCAGGGTGGTTGATATGGGAACCAAGACAGCCACCATCGAGTGCGTCCAGACGGAATCAAAGAACAATGAGATGATAAAGCTGCTTAAAGCCAAGTTCTCCACCATTGAGATCGTCCGCGGCGGTAACGTAGCCATCGAATCAGTAAGCGTAACAGATAGGTACTAATTATATAAGCATTCATTATCTGTAGGCGTTATTATTTTAATCATAATTGGAGGCATAACAAATGTTAGACATCAGAATCGAGAAGACTAAAAACCCGAAGCCGATTCCCGGCCCGGACAATCCGTTGACATTCGGTACCATTTTCACGGACCATATGTTCATTATGAATTATCAGACGGGAAAAGGATGGTTTGATCCCAGGATCGTGGAGTACCAGAAGATAGCTTTAGAGCCCTCTGCCATGGTATTCCATTACGGACAGGAAATGTTCGAGGGACTTAAAGCATATAAGGCGGATGATGGACGTATCCTTCTTTTCAGGCCTGATAAGAATATCGAGAGAGCCAACAATTCCAACAGGAGACTCTGCATCCCGGAGATCCCGGAGGATCTCTTCTTAGAGGCCATCAAGAAGCTTGTTAAGACTGATGAGGCGTGGATCCCCACAAAGCCCGGAACATCCCTGTACATCAGGCCCTTTGTTATCGCTACAGATGAATTCTTAGGTGTAAGACCTTCAGATACATATCTCTTCATGATCATCTGCTCGCCGGTAGGCGCTTACTATCCGGAAGGACTTAACCCGGTTAAGATCTGGATCGAGGATGATTATGTAAGAGCCGTTAAGGGTGGTATCGGCGAGGCCAAGACCGGCGGTAACTATGTTGCTTCACTTGCAGCTCAGGTTAAGGCTCATGACGAAGGATATTCACAGGTTCTGTGGCTTGACGGTATTGAAAGAAAATATATCGAAGAAGTAGGAGCAATGAACATCTTCTTTAAGATAGACGGAACAGTAGTTACACCTATGCTTAACGGAAGTATCCTTCCCGGTGTTACAAGGAATTCCTGCATCGAACTGTGCAAGGAGTGGGGATTGCCGGTAGAAGAGAGAAGGATTTCTGCTGAGGAGCTCTTTACCGCAGCAAGGCAGGGCCGTCTTGATGAGTGCTGGGGCAGCGGAACAGCGGCAGTTATCTCACCTGTAGGACACCTCCGCTGGATGAACGAGGTTATCCAGATCCATGACGGCGGCATCGGGCCTATCAGCCAGAAGCTTTACGATACAGTGACAGGCATCCAGCTTGGCAGGATCGAAGGACCTGCCGGATGGTCAGTAGAAGTAAAATAAATAGTTTTTTATAAGGAGAGTCAGGGCTTCTGCCCTGACTCTTTATTTGAACTCTTTCCTGTGGATTAATGAGCAAGGTGCTTGATTTATCGTTGGAATGATATTATAATAAGTATGAAAAATGATACTAAAATAAGTATTATTTTATGGAGGCATATATGACTGCGATAAAAGGAACAACTATAAAAACTGAATTCAAGAGGATATGTGAACTTGCTAATAAAGGGGAGACATTTATTATTACTCGTCCGGGGAATGAAAATGTTGTGATCCTTTCTGAGAAAGAGTACCAACAGCTTATTCGTGCGAAGGCGTATGCTGAACGTCTTTCCGGCCTGGTCTCCGCAGGGACGAGTGCGGAAGATACATACCCTGAAGGTTTTTTTGAACTGTTTGGTTCGGGAAAGGCACTGGGGCTTGACGAGTCACCGGAAGAATTGTCATTTTCAAATGATGTAAAGAGAGAGGTACTATGAACTACATTCTTGATACCAACACAATAATATATTTTATCAAAGGAACATACCCATCTCTTGAAACGCGTTTAAAGAATACTCCCGCACAGTCTGTCTTCATTCCTGCTATCGTCAAAGCTGAGATAGAATACGGAGCAAGGAAGAGCCGTGATTACGAGAAAACCATTGAAATATATCGAAAGTTTTTTGAAGCATTCAGGATCGTTCCATTTGATGGCAATATGAGTATTGAATACGGACGTATCAGGTCAGACCTTGAGAAACGCGGAGATATCATAGGGCCTAATGATCTTATCATAGCCGCCACCGCTCTTTCCATGGGAGGAAGGCTGATCACACATAATACATCAGAATTTGGGAGGATAGAAGGCATTTTGCTGGAAGATTGGACTGAAACGTCATAAATAAAAATGCGAAAAAAAGAAAAATCACAGAAATCTGCAAATTTTTGGTTGGAAAAGTTATAAAAATATGATATATTGGGGTTGGAAAAGTTATATGAGGAGCAAGATATGCTATACCTGCCGATATATATGTTGATGTTCATAGATGAAGATGATCCGGGAACAAGGAGGTACGCCATGAATCTCGGCACACTTAGATTAAAACCAAGCAACTAAAAAGGAGCGGCGAGCCGCTCCTTTTGTATACTTTATGATGTTAATTGGTCCCGAAAAATCCTACCGTATCCCAGAAACCGTTATATTTACCGCCGCTTCCGGAACTGTCCATGTTGCCTCTGGTTCTCATAAAGTAATTGGTACATAATACGATAATATTGGGATCAAAATTACTCAGCTTACCGAATAAGGGAACCTGGTCCTTTTGTGCCACTTTCCATCCGCAGATCTGGCTGTATGTATTCTTATTAACCTTTGCAGACCATTTGCTGTACACATTCGGCATATAGTCCTTAGCCAGACTGAAGGATTCCATCCACTTCTCAGGCGGTGTCTCATTATTAAGGTTTGCAGCAGTATTGCATACCTGCTCGGCCTTACCGTTGGTATACTTGTAGATCACCACGGAAGGATTGCAAAAACCTGCCTCATGGGTGGTAACTGAATAAATATCCGTGAAATAGATGTATGAGTAGCCGTCTCTTTTCTCGTATGCTACCTGGGCAACATTATCGCAATTGCCGTATTCTGCCGATCGTCCGCAGTTGACTTTCTGAACCTTGCCGTTAATATAATCATATACAAATAACTGATTATATCCGGCTCCCGTGTTTGCATTATAATTCCATATAACAAGAAGATTCTCCAGCTGCCCGTCATTATCCAGATCAACATAACCCAATGCTACAGCACCGCTTTTGCCGTTGGAAGATTTGAACTCGCCAAACTCATCCCCGTAAGAACAGGAGTAATCCATGCTCGCATTACCCAATGAACCGTATTCATCTTTCACCGCAGTAGCGTACAGCTGCTTAAGCTTCGTTTCGGAAATCTCTGATGAGGCGCTCGAAGCCTGAGAGGATTGAGCCTGAGACTGAGCCTGAGACTGAGCCTGAGAGGGCTGAGCCTGCGACTGAGCTTGAGATTGAGCCTGTGACTGAGCCGGAGCTTGCGACTGAGCCTGTGACATCATGTCATTCACTCTGGAGGATATCGCCTGTTTCTCAGCGTCTGATAGCTGCTTGTCACCATTATTCATTCCTCTAATGATAAAGAAAGCAGCTACGCCAATGGCGATAAGGGCTACAACCGCTATGATGGCGATGATGGGGCCTTTGCCGCCTTTCTTAGGCGGTTGACTGTAGCCACCGTACTGTGGCTGCCCATATTGCTGCTGCGGCTGCCCATATTGCGGCTGGGGCTGCTGATATTGCTGCTGAGGTTGCTGATATTGCGGCTGGGGCTGCTGATACTGCTGCTGAGGTTGCTGGTATTGCTGCTGCCCGGCCGGCGCCTGCTCCATGGGACTTCCGCAGGCGGTACAGAATTTAACTCCCTCCGGCACCTGGGCACCGCATTTTGTACAAAACATAGATACTCCCCCTTTTCGTTTATTCTTTTTAGGCGTTTGCGAAACGCCAAAAGCCGCATAAATACAGCGTTTTTTCATTAATAAAAATGAATAACCCCTCACCAGATATGGTACAATAGAATTGACAAGAAACACTGACCAATACTGAGAAAGGAGTTATTCTGATA
>JAFZQH010000011.1 GCA_017550165.1 Lachnospiraceae bacterium
GCCTTTTTCAATAAAATCTGTTATACTGCTATACATAGAGAACTCCTTCCTGATTTTTTTGTTTTGTCCAAACAATACTTTATCATAAAAGAAAGAGTTCTCTATATTTTAATTATCCGAATGTATCTCTACGCTACTGAGGGTTCATACATGCGAGTAAATTATGTGGTATAATATGCCACGATTTTATATCGTGGCGCAACGGAGGGTTCATACATGCGAGTAAATTATGTGGTATAATAGCGGGTGAAATGAAGGAGTAAATGTATGGCGAAGGTTTTAGTCGGGATGTCCGGGGGTGTGGAAAGCGCCGTAGCGGCGTACCTCCTGAAGGAAGAGGGTTATGACGTGACAGGGGTCACTCTCCGGACATGGGAGGCGGAAGATCAAGAGCAGAACAGGTGTTGCGAGATAGATGATGCAAGATATGTGGCTATGAAGATAGGCATTCCTTTTTATGCCCTTAATTGTAAGGAAGATTTCCGCAAATTTGTGACGGAGCCCTTCATCAGCAGTTACATTTCCGGAGAAACGCCCAATCCTTGTGTGGAATGCAACCGTTACGTCAAGTGGGACCGGATGATGTACTATGCCAAAGTGATGAAAGCAGACTTCATCGCCACAGGGCACTATGCCACCATAGTCCGTCTCGATAACGGAAGATATACAGTAAGGCGTGATCCGGGCAACCCCAAGGACCAGACCTATATGCTCTACAAACTGACCCAGGAGCAGCTGGCCGCAACGATAATGCCTCTGGGGAATATGACAAAAGATGAGGTTCGGCGCATCGCCGGTGAACTGGGACTTTCCGTGGCCAACAAGCCGGATTCCCAGGAGATATGTTTCGTACCGGATGGAGATTACGCAGGTTACATTGAGGCGAATTATGATGCCTACATTAATCGTACCAATGGGGACGAAGAGAATAAAAGCAAAATAAGAGGTTTGGCGGAGGGGAATTTCGTCGACGAAGAAGGTAACATCCTTGGCCGTCACAAGGGGATCATCCACTACACCATCGGACAGCGCAAAGGCTTAGGGATAGCGGCGGGCCATCCCATATTTGTCAAAGAGATAAATGCAGAGAAAAATGAGGTAGTCATCTCAGAAGAAGAGGCCATTTTTACCCGGGAGGTCATATGCCGTGATGTTAACTACCTGAGCATAAAAGACCCGGACCCCGGCGAGAAGATAAGATGCACAGCCAAGATCCGCTATCGCCATGAGGGTTCGGCTGCCCTTCTTGAGGCATTACCCGGGAACAAGGTTAAACTTACCTTTGAAGAACCGGTAAGAGCCGCCACCCCCGGCCAGTCGGCAGTGTTCTACGACGAAGAGGATATGTGCATAGGCGGAGGGACTATTTCCAAGTAACTTGATATATGTTAAAATGTCTCAGTATGTAAAATGAAAGAAGGTGACGCGAATGGTTGAACTCGATCAGTTCAAACAGGAATTATTATCCTACAGAGAACCTTTGGCGGAAGTGAGGGATTCACTTTGACTTAGCGTCAAAGGAAGCCAGGATAGAAGAATTGGAAAGAAGGATGGAGGAGCCGGATTTCTGGGATGACCCGGAAGTCTCCCAGGAACAGACAAAGGAATTAAAGAGCCTCAAGGACGATGTCTCGGGCTATGCCGAGATGGAAAGCCTCTATGAGGATATTGAGACCCTTATAGAGATGGGCTACGAAGAAGAAGATTCATCCCTCTTCCCTGAGATAGAAGAATCATTAAAGAAACTTAAGAACATGCAGGAGGCAGCAGTGCTTAAGACATTGCTCTCCGGTGAGTATGACCGGGACGGTGCCATTGTCACCTTGCATGCAGGGGCCGGGGGCACAGAGTCTTGCGACTGGGCAGCCATGCTTTTTAGAATGTATTCCAGATGGGCCAATGCCAAGGGCTATGGCCTTGAGGTGCTGGATTCCCTGGACGGGGACGAGGCAGGCTTAAAGTCCGTGACGTTTCAGGTAAATGGGGAGAATGCCTATGGCTATCTGAAGTCTGAAAAGGGCGTTCACCGTCTGGTGCGCATCTCCCCCTTCAATGCGGCGGGAAAGAGGCAGACATCATTTGCCTCATGCGACGTTATGCCTGATATAGAAGAGGATCTGGACATCGAGATAAATGATGACGACCTCCGGATAGATACCTACCGGTCCAGCGGTGCCGGCGGACAGCACATCAACAAGACCAGTTCTGCCATCCGTATCACTCATATACCCACGGGGATCGTGGTGCAGTGCCAGAACGAGAGAAGTCAGCATATGAACAAGGACAAGGCCATGCAGATGCTGAAAGCCAAGCTTTACATCATGAAGCAGGAGGAGAATGCGGCCAAGGCAGCAGACATCCGGGGTGATGTTACGGAGATCGGCTGGGGCAATCAGATCCGGTCCTACGTCATGCAGCCCTATACTATGGTGAAGGACCACAGGACGGAGGCGGAGACAGGCAACGTGAACGCCGTCCTGGACGGGGATCTGGATATCTTTATTAATGCATATCTGAAGTGGATAAATCTGAATAAATAAACCCTTGATAAAGGTACTTCTTTGTGTTATCATATCCCTCGTAGAAAAACAAATGTGTGTGTGTCACATACAGAGAGGGCAGTTATGGCAGAGAAGTACCAATATTATGTTTTGGATAAAAAGGCAGTTCCGGAGGTCCTGCTTAAGGTGGTGGATGCCAAGAGGCTTTTGGAGTCCGGCAGGGCATCTTCAGTTCAGGAAGCCACGGATACCGTGGGGATCAGCAGGAGTTCCTTCTATAAATATAAGGATGATATTTTTCCCTTCCATGATGACACCAAGGGCAAGACTATTACATGGGTCCTGCAGATGGACGATGAGAGCGGGCTTTTATCTGACGTGTTGAAGGTTATCGCCGATTATCACGCCAACATCCTTACCATTCATCAGAGTATTCCCATTAACGGCATAGCTTCACTTACCATAAGCGTGGAGACCACTGATTCCACCGGGGATATCACCACCATGATGTCGGATATCGAAGAAAAGCCCGGTATCCATTATGTGAAAGTACTTGCAAAGGAGTAAGTCAAATGATCAATATAGCAGTCTTAGGTTACGGTACTATAGGCTCGGGAGTGGTGGAGGTTATCGATACCAACGGTGAGAGCATAGCAGAACGTGCCGGTGACGAGATCAATGTGAAATATGTGCTGGACCTTCGGGATTTCCCGGGGTCTCCGGTTGAGAATAAGATAGTCCATGATTACGACGTGATCCTAAATGATCCGGATATAAAAGTGGTCGTTGAGGTTATGGGAGGGGTTGAGCCTGCTCATACCTTTGTTAAAAATGCTCTTTTAAAAGGAAAGAGTGTAGCTACATCCAACAAGGCTCTTGTTGCCAAGCACGGGGCAGAGCTCTTGCAGGTTGCAAAGGATAACGGGGCTAATTTCCTCTTTGAGGCATCAGTAGGCGGCGGCATTCCCATAATCCGTCCCCTGTATTCATCATTTACGGCGGATAAGATCCTTGAGATTACCGGTATCCTTAACGGGACCACCAATTACATGCTTACCAAGATGGCCAACCAAGGCCTGGAGTTTGATGATGTGTTAAAGCAGGCCCAGGACTTAGGCTACGCCGAGAAGGACCCCACTGCTGATGTGGGAGGTTTCGATGCCTGCCGTAAGATCGCCATTTTAACATCCCTCATGTGCGGGAAGCAGGTGGACTTCGAGGATATCTACACCGAAGGCATCACCGACATTTCCGCAGTGGATTTTAAGTATGCCAAGGTTATCAATAAGTCAATAAAGCTTTTTGCCACCACCAGACAGCTTGAGACAGGCTCCCCTCAGGGAAGCGGTATAGTCTCCATGGTATCCCCGGTCCTTATCGGCCCGGAGCATCCCCTTTTTGCAGTAAATGATGTCTTTAACGCAGTATTTGTAAAAGGCAACGTCTTGGGAGACACCATGCTCTACGGAAGCGGCGCGGGGAAGCTTCCAACGGCCTCCGCGGTTGTATCTGATGTTATTGACCTGATAAAGCATTTCAAGAGTAATATCAAGATGGGCTGGAGTCCGGATAAGCTCACCCTGCTTGATAGGAAGATGATAGAGCACGGTTATTTCGTAAGAGTAAAGGGAACCATCGGAGAAAGAATAGAGGCCGTCGAGAAGGCCTTCGGCAAGGTGATCTTTATCGAGGCTCCCGGTGTGGAAGGCGAATTCGCCTTTATTACGAGCAATATGCCTGAGACGGATTACGACAAACGTATCGCGGACATTCCTGACGTGATCAAAATGATCAGGATCGAAGAACACGGAAGGTAGGATAGACTTAGGATTATCCGATGGAACTGATCGAAAATGGATGAAAAGATCAATATCAGCATCTTGATGGATCCCTCTTGTGAAGAGCCCGAGGTGATCATAAAAACAAGTAAAGAGACCCATTTGACGGAGAAACTGGTCTATGCGCTGGAACAGTGCATAAAGGAAGAATATCCCCAACTGTCGGTATTTGATGAGGACCGGATATTTCTGGTAAATCAATGGGATGTTATAAGGGTATATACCGAAAACCGAAGGGTCAGGGTCTGCACCGTGACCGGAACATATGAAACAAAGCTCACCCTGAAGGAATTGGAGGATCTTTTAAAGAGAGACTGCTTTATCAGGATAAGCAGATTTGAGATAGTAAACTTAAAAAAAATCACTTCCTTTGATCTGAGCATTTCCGGCACCATCAGGGTGAAATTTGATGACGGGACCGAAACCTGGGTAGCCAGAAGGTATGTTCGTGATATCTCCGAGCGCCTTTCCTTAAGAAAAGGAGGTGGGCACCATGAATAGAGTATTAAAAAAAGGCCTCATCCTGGGAGCGGTCGGATTTGTTATGGGTATTATCATCGGCGTGGTCATATTTACCATGACCGGCGGCAGGGAGATCACCCCCGTAAGTATATTCCATTTCCTTGTGGGAGGTATCTATGCTGCATGGGCCATGGGCGGTTCCACTATGTATGATATCGAGAGCTGGAGCATCCTCAGGTGTACCCTGACTCATTTTATAACAACCCTGCTGGCCTTTTATCTCATGGGAACCATCCAGGACGGGTGGCTGGTTATAGGAAGCAGTCTGTTCTGGATCGTAACGGCGGCCTTTGTTGTTGCCTACATCATTATCTGGCTGGCGCAGTATTTTTCGTACAAACGTAAAGTAAAAAGGATGAATGAAGAATTGAGGGCATTTAGAGAGAAGAAAGACTAATAAGAGATGCGCCCGAAAAGTATTATATGATTAAGAAAATGAAGGAGAGACAGGGAATTTACCCTGTCTCTCCTTGTGTATTTCCCGTGCTGATAACATTACTTGGACATCTTGATGGTCTTGACTGCGCTCCAGTCACCCCAGGCAGCGCCGTCAGCCTTATTGGCATAATGGTTTAGGACACCGACCCGGACTTTAACATATACGGTAGCGCCTTTCTTTAGCAGATCTGCATCCTTGATGTTTTTAAGCTGAACTATATTGTATCCGCTATGGGTCTGAGCAGTACCCACATAACGTTTATATGAACTGTTGGTAAAGCTCTCCCTTGTGGAATACATTACTTCATAAACGGTCTGGTAATATGATTTTTTGCCCTTCTTGACACGCCTTATAAGCTGGATGTTCTTCCAGTTCGCCTCCAGGGCCCCCTTGGCAGTATTCTTAACACCGGTAATTGTCGGCGCCTGCTTCGGAACGATATCCAGATTGTAATACCTGTCCAGCTTATAGTGGTTTTGGTCGGCAGCCTTGGTTACATGGATCGTATAACTGCCGATGGTGTAAGCGGGTACCCATATTCCGCCCCAGTTCTTTTCCTGGATTGAAACATCAATACCGTAATCATATATAGGCTTCCCGTCATTTCCTCTGTAGTATACCTGGTAGTTGTATCCGCTCTTCTTACCGTCTACACTCTTTATAACATCAACGGCATGTCTGTCGGCAGACTGATATACTCTTTTATCGGAGGCATCAATAGCCCACTGGGTCTTTTTTATAGGGAATTCAACTCTCTTGACACCGGTATAGACCACGTTCATACCTGTACGGATCTCCAGCCAGCCCGTTCCGACGTTGATATTTTCACCATAGGTTACAGAATAGTCCTCACCCTTTTGAAGAGTCTTGCCGTTAACAACTACTGAAGAAATCTCCGGAGTTATCTTCTTTCCGGTATAAGAATACCCTGACCTGGTGTTTATGCCTTTTACCTCGGCATTTTCCAGCGAAATGTTGGGCAGTACCTTGAAGGTAAATGTCCTTGTACCTTTATAATATGCTCCTTTAAGGGTAACGGTACCCGTCCATGAACCAACCCGCTTTACTTTCTGCCATGTACAGGTGAAATCACCCACTATCTTGTTTTTATTCATTTTCGGGATGGGCTCGTAAAGCAGCTTTTTGTCTCCGAATTTGACGGTAGGAACCGGACTTATATCTCCCGAATGCCAGCCGCAGTTGTAGGGTATTATGGTGGCATCCTTTGCGTTACCGATTATCTTAAATGATGCCGATGAAGACTTACCCTTATAGCTTCCCATACCTGTGACGGTTACAACACCGGGGCCGGGATTGATATTGTTGGAGTACTCAAGGGTGTAATCCTTGCCTTTTTTAAGAGTTTTGCTGCCGTCCTTAACCGTAACAGCCGGTTTGATGGCTTTTCCGTTCCAATTCTGGTCGGCTATGGCTGAGATTTTGAGCTTACTGTTGGATTTTACGATCTTGAATGTCTTGGAACAACTGCCGGTGAAGCCCATGTCTTCAATACCGGTAGCGGTAACTGTTGCAGTACCCTTATTGGTGTTACTCTTATAGGAAAGGGTATAGCATTCTTCCTCTATCTCATCGCCGTCAAAGGTTAAAACTATCTTCGGCTCATGGGGAACGCCGCTTCCTGCAAAGGGAACATTGGGAATGGCAGCGATCTTACATTTTTTCAGATTGATCAGCTCACCCTCATCCGAGTTTGCAAATACATTTACGGCAAAGAGGAGTGTCATCATTATTACGGTAATTATTAAACCTGCAAGTTTTTTAAATCTAAAATTTCCTTTATTCATACACCTTCACCCCCTTATTTCTTGATCCTTACCGTGATCCACGCCTGTTTATAGGAGGATGAGTAATTGTTGCTTCCGGATGCGCCTACGCTAACCTTCATGCGGTAGATTCCGGGCTTGGTTCCCTTCTTTACGGTAATCTTGCCTGTTGCTGAGTTTATGGAAAGCTTAGAGCTTCCGCCGGCTTTGGCGTATGTTATCGTCCCCTGTCCCGTATTTGGGACTTCCATTACATCTTTAAGATTGATGGTATACTTCTTTTTCTTTACTTTTGAGGCTTTAAACTTTAAGGCCTTCTTCACGGGGAAAGCCTTGGCCTCCAGAGAGTTATTCGCTTTGTCAACAAGGATCTCAACAGTTTGGGATCCGGTGTAATCTCCCGTGCCTGTAACCGTAAGGATATACGTTCCGGCATCCACCATCTTCTCGGGGTATGCTACCGTAAAGTCCTTACCTTCCACAAGCTGGGTATCCCCATTAGTTACAACCAGTTCAGGCTTCTGTGCCCGGCCGGTGTAAACGAGATCGCCTGTTGCGGATTCGATGGTGCAGCTGCCGATGTCATTGCCGCCGCCTTCGGTAACGGTAACCTTTGTTTTTTCACCGTCCTTCGGTACAGTAATCTTGACGGGATCACCGACGGTCAGCATGTTGGTCTCGTCGGTAAGGAGGAGGTATACGGTTTCCCCTTCAGTCAGATGTCTTTCCGATGCCATATAAACCCATACCTGGAGTGCATATTCCCCCGGATTTTTTTCCATCACCTCTTGTGATGGCACGGTATCTATGCCGATGAGCTTATACCATTTTCCCTTGATATAGAGACCGGGTCCCATCTCACCTTTTGCTTCTGCTTCAGAAGCGACAGCCTCCAATAAATACAGCTCGTATTCTTTACATTTGTTGGGATTTTCAAAATGAACCCAGGCAACAGGATTGCCCTTCCAGTGATCGGGATATGAGTCGGGGTAATTTCCGTAGAACTCTATTTCCTTAATCCGTCCCTTTCCTTCGGCATACCTGGACGCTGCAAAAGCCGTCACCGACATCATGCAGAACGTCATGATCACCGCCGTGATCACAGACAAAACTTTAGTGAGTTTCTTACTCTTCATAACAACTCCCCTTTCTATTATGAATAATGAACTCATTCTACCACGCATAAGGATCTTATTTTGCAATTTACAACCAACGGCTATTATCTGAGTACAAACGGTAAAATGTATTAATTTTCAGACTATTACACAAAATTATTGTATTGCAATTAGTACTTTGATATGATATTATATCCCTCGGTGAAAAACAAATGTATTTCTATGACGCACATCATCCCAATGAAAAACAGATGATTGACAGATTATAGAAATAATGTTAAAACTGACATATAGAGGGCTGTATATACAGACCAAATGAGGAGAAAACGTAGATGTTAATAGTTAAGAAATTCGGAGGCAGTTCCGTAGCCAATAAGGAACGCATTTTTAATGTGGCCCGGCGCTGCATCGAGGACTACAAAAAAGGAAATGATGTGATCGTGGTGCTCTCCGCTATGGGTGATACTACCGACGAGCTTATTGAAAAAGCTCACGATATCAACCCCAATGCACCCAAGAGGGAGATGGACATGCTCCTTACCACGGGAGAGCAGATATCCGTAGCATTGATGGCCATGGCCATGAACGCGCTGGGAGTTCCGGCGGTTTCTCTCAATGCATTTCAGGTATCCATGCACACCACGGCTACGTATACCAATGCCAAATTCAAAAGGATAGACTCCGAACGTATCAAGACGGAGCTTGAGAATAAGAAGATAGTTATAGTGACGGGCTTCCAGGGCATTAACAAATTTGATGATTACACCACCCTGGGCCGCGGTGGATCCGATACCACGGCAGTTGCACTGGCGGCTGCCCTTCACGCAGACGTGTGCGAGATATTTACCGATGTTGAAGGCGTATATACCGCAGATCCGAGGATTGTTCCCAATGCAAAGAAACTCTCGGAGATCACCTACGATGAGATGCTGGAGCTGGCTACATTAGGAGCCAAGGTACTCCACAATCGTTCGGTAGAGATGGCGAAGAAATATGACGTTCAGCTGGTAGTAAGGTCCAGCCTGACAGAAGCGGAAGGAACAGTAGTTAAGGAGGTAGCAAAAGTGGAAAGCATGCTTGTAAGCGGGGTTGCCGCAGATAAAAATACAGCCAGGATAGCAGTTATGGGTCTTAAAGATGAGCCCGGTATTGCATTTAAGATATTCAATCTTCTTGCCAAGAGCAATATTAACGTAGATATCATCCTGCAGTCCATCGGACGTGACGGTACAAAGGATATATCATTTACCGTTGCTGAGGATAATCTTAAGGATGCCATTGGGATCTTAAATGATAACAAGGAGAAGATCACGGCCCAGAAGATCGAGTCCGATGATACCGTAGCCAAGGTATCCATAGTGGGTGCCGGAATGATGACCCATTCGGGAGTTGCGGCTAAAATGTTCGAAGCTCTCTACAATGTGGGTGTTAACATCAAGATGATCTCCACATCGGAGATCAGGACCACGGTGCTTATCGCAAGAGAGGACGCAGATAAGGCCATGAAGGCAGTGCATGACGCCTTTATCCAGGACTAAAAATGTCTTGACATGGAGGCCGTTAGCGTATAAACTAACAATTGGCTGAGGACTTTAGCCTCGGCAAATAATATAAAATAATAATTTCTTCGGGGCAGGGTGAGACACTTAAGCAGTGTTGATTCCCAACCGGCGGTGACAGTCCGCGAACCTTTTTATAAGGCCGATCCGGTGTGATTCCGGGACCGACAGTATAGTCTGGATGAGAGAAGAAGCAATTGTTGTGATGTATTTATGCAAGATTTGCATTATTCCCCGGGAAAGCTCTCGGGGATTTTTCATTTCGAATATTTTCGCCATGTTTTATTCCGGAATGAGGAATCCTCAGAGCAGTAAAGGAGAGAGAGATGTCAACACAAACACAAGCAGTAACTACTTCGCGTATCAACGTAAGGACCATTACCGTAACGGCCATGTTCGGAGCAATATCGGCTATTCTGATGATGTTCTCATTCAGCGTTCCGCTGATGCCGAGCTTCATCAAGATGGACTTATCCGAGCTTCCGGCACTTATCGGGGCATTTGCCATGGGACCCGCTTCAGGTGTGGCAATATGCCTTATCAAGAACGTTATAAATGTATTCGCGACCACCACAGGCGGTGTAGGCGAGTTGTGCAACTTCCTTCTGGGAGTAGCCTTTGTTCTTCCCGCAGGCCTTATCTACAAGAACCTGAAGACCAAGAAGGGAGCAATTATCGGATCCCTTTCCGGCGCAGCTATAATGGCAGTACTTTCAGTACCCATCAACTTCTTCATTACATATCCCATGTATACGAAGTTCCTGCCCCTGGACAAGATCATCGGAATGTACCAGGCCATTAACCCCGGAGTAGACGGGCTGCTGTCCTGCCTCCTGGTATTCAACATGCCTTTCACATTTGTTAAAGGACTTATCAGCGTGGTGATCACCATTCTGGTGTACAAGAGATTATCACCCATCATTAAGGGCAATGACCATATCAGATAAAGGATAAAAGTCAGCCGCAGGTCTTATGACCTGCGGCTCTTTTGTTATCATGTTATTGTTGGGATTCCGGGATGACCATGGGTTCCCCGATGGTATCCAGATAGAAGAAACATAAGGTCTCGGCCATGTATGGAGCAACCCACAGAAAGCCCAGGTTAAAGGACAGGATGCACAGCGCCACATAGCCCAGGAAGCTGACGTAGATGTACAACATGGACTTGTTCCTTCCCTTCATCAGGCGCATGCTTTCGCGGATCCCCTCCATGCCGGAATACTCCGGGTGATCGATCATGAGAAACTCAGCCAGGACAAAGCGCACAGTAATAAGTACCCCGGCTATGCAGCCGATGAGGGTCAGTAAAGACCCGATAAGTGAGTACACCGGAAAAGTCGCCTCCGTCACAGGCATGAACATAAGGATAAATGAAGGAAGGAGGCAGACAAAGAAGATGCCGTCCTTTACCAGGAAAACGGGGATAAAACGATCCGGCCTGTTAAAAAAGGCAAAGAGCAGGTCCTTGATCTCCGGCTTTTCATTTCTGGCAATCTTCAGGTGCATATAGGAAAACCCTACTCCCGCTTCAAAGAGAACGAGGAAGAGGAGTATGTTGGCTATAACATATATTATCACGGAAGAACTCTTCTGACTTATGATAACGGAGTAATTAAAGGGGGAGGAGATGATAAGGTAAGCAAAGACCAGTATCACCATGCATATCATGGGGACACCGTATTTGCCGTGAAGGGCGCATCTTGCTCTTCCCTTGATGATTCTTGAGAAATTACTCATGACGAAACTCCTTTTGACTTTTCATTGGGGATAAATTATCATTGATACAACATCATTCGTTCCATAAGGAAATCGTATAACTTGTCTACGCCGCCGGCCTGGCTTATGAGGAAGAGCAGGCTGAATATCACCAGGATTATGGACAGGAAGAATACTATGGCACATATGATAATGCTGGCCATAGCCAGGGTGTTGAGCTTGCAGTCCGCTTCCCTTGACAGGAGTGCCACTATGATGCCTAAAGGGGCAAGAGCCATGGCAAGCGCCGGGGTGAATATACATATGATCGAAGCGATGGCCAGGATCAGAGCCGTAGTGGACATGGATTTGGCGGGGTCGTATTTGTATCTTGTAGGCATGAATATTAACTCCTTTAAATGAGCGGCGCAGATGCGACCGATTTAACAAGGTTTATTCTATCATTATATATAGAAGCGGTCAAAATATATTTTCGGATAATGGATACAGGAGAAGCAAGATGGATATAGTAAAAGTGATCACAGAGGAACTGAAGGTAAAAGCATGGCAGGTGGAAGCGGCCGTATCCCTTATAGATGAGGGGAACACCATTCCCTTTATATCCCGATACAGAAAAGAGGCTACGGGATCTTTAAATGATGAGCAGCTGCGCCACCTGGGAGAACGTCTTACCTATCTTCGCAATCTGGAGGAGAAGAAGGAACAGGTCCTTTCCACCATAGAGGAGCAGGGCAAGCTTACCCCGGAACTTCGGGTCCAGATAGAGAATGCCATGACCCAGGTGGAGGTGGATGATCTTTATCGTCCCTACAGGCCCAAGCGCCGGACCAGGGCAAGTATCGCCAAGGAAAAGGGATTGGAAGGCCTGGCAAATATAATATCACTTCAGATGACGGACAAGCCCTTGGAAGAAGAGGCTGCTTCATATATCAATCCCGAAAAGGGAGTCGAAAATGCTGCCGATGCCATTGCGGGAGCCGGAGACATTATTGCGGAGAACATTTCCGATGATCCGGACTTCCGAATGACTATCAGGGAATTCATATTGAAGAAGGGTATCATTTCCTCGGAAGCCAAGGATCCGGGGGTGGAATCCGTATATGAGATGTATTACGATTTCAGTGAGGATGTGGCAAAGGTGGCAGGCCACCGAATCCTTGCCCTTAACAGAGGCGAGAAGGAGAAAATCCTGACGGTAAAGATCAGTGCAGAGAATGAGAGGATCCTGGGATATCTGGAGAAGAAGATCATCATCAGGGACAATCCCAATACAAGCCCGGTACTTAAAGAGATCATCGCTGACGCATACAACAGGCTCATCTTCCCCTCGGTGGAGAGAGAAGTCCGCAATATCCTTACGGAAAAGGCCGAGGACGGCGCCATCGTCATTTTCTCAAAGAACTTAAAACAGCTGCTGATGCAGCCGCCCATAACGGGAAGAGTTGTTCTCGGATGGGATCCCGCCTTCAGGACGGGATGCAAGCTGGCAGTGGTTGATGCTACGGGTAAGGTTCTTGATACGGTGGTCATTTATCCTACGGAACCCCAGAAGAAGATCGCCGAATCCAAGATGATCCTTAAGAAGCTTATCGACAAATACGGCATTTCCCTCATTTCCGTGGGTAACGGAACGGCTTCGAGAGAGAGCGAACAGGTTATAGTAGAGTTGTTAAAGGAACTCCCTGTAAGAATAGAATATATTATCGTAAATGAGGCAGGGGCTTCCGTGTATTCTGCCAGCAAGCTGGCCAGCGAAGAGTTCCCGAATTTCGATGTGGGTCAGAGGAGCGCGGCAAGCATAGCAAGAAGGCTGCAGGACCCATTAGCGGAGCTGGTCAAGATAGATCCCCAGGCTATAGGCGTGGGCCAATACCAGCATGACATGGATCAGAAGAAACTCTCCGAGAGTTTAGGTGGAGTTGTGGAGGACTGCGTTAACAGCGTTGGTGTGGACCTTAACACTGCGTCGGTTTCCCTTCTTGAATATATTTCCGGTATAACCAAGGCAGTTGCCAAGAATATCGTTGCATACAGGGAGGCTAACGGAGAGTTCAAGTCCAGAAAAGAGCTCCTTAAGGTGCCGAAGCTGGGGCCCAAGGCTTACGAACAGTGTGCCGGTTTTATGCGTATTACCGGGGCCAAGAATCCTCTTGACGGGACTTCAGTCCATCCGGAGAGCTATGCCGCGGCTACAGCCCTGCTGGAGAAATGCGGATACTCCCCGGCAGATATCAAGGGCGGGATCAAAGGGATATCATCCAAGATCACGGACTATAAGAAGACTGCGGAAGAACTGGGGATCGGCGAGATAACCCTGCACGATATAGCATCAGAACTTGAGAAACCCGCCAGGGACCCCAGAGATGAGATGCCCAAACCCATCCTCCGGACGGATGTGCTGGAGATGAAAGATCTGCAGCCCGGCATGAAGCTCAAAGGGACGGTGCGTAACGTAATAGATTTCGGGGCCTTTGTGGATATAGGTGTTCACCAGGACGGTCTGGTGCATGTATCCCAAATGAGCAAGCGATATATCAAGCATCCCCTGGAAGTAGTAAGTGTAGGGGATATCGTGGAGGTCACGGTCTTAAGTGTTGACCTTAATAAGAAAAGGATCCAGCTCAGCATGAAGGAGTGATATTCAATAGGAAGGATATCCCCCTGAATTGGACAGTGGGAGTCCCCTTGTGATATACTCATTTGATAAGGATATAAAGGAGTAGATGAGATGAACTATACCATCAAGGTCAATGTAGATGATAAGGATCTGTTCAGGTTTTTGTTATATCATAATTTTCACGGAGCTCAGGGAAAGCTGGGAATACTTATTGCCATTCTCGCCTTCGTGGCAGCGGTTATCACCTTCGGAAGGGTGGAGATGTTCTACACTGTGGCGTACATTGTGTGCGGCGTATTATTTCTGGTATACACGCCCCTTAGCCTTAAGCTCAAAGCCAAAAGGCAGTTTCAGCTGGTGCCGGATCTGAAGGAAGAGATGACTTATGAGTTTTCGGACGAAGGGATCGTTTCTTCTTTAAAAGACCAGTCTGTCCAGGTAAAATGGATCAACCTCTTCAAGATCGTGGGGATAAAGGATTATATCTACATCTACACCGACCGTATGCATGCCTCCATCATTCCCAAGCGCTGCATAGAGGACTACGAAGGCCTTGTGGATTTCATGACATTAAAGACCCCAAAGGGAAAGGTTAAGATCTGATCGATGAAATATGAATCATTTAATGCCAAGGAGACCGAGAAACTGGGTGTTCTCTTTGGAGGAATGGCAAAGAAGGGCAACATTTACACCCTAAGCGGTGACCTGGGAGCAGGCAAGACTGTACTGTCCAAGGGTTTTGCCATGGGCCTGGGGATCAGGGAACCGGTGTCCAGCCCCACATTTACCATAGTAAACGAATATACATCAGGAGTTATGCCTTTTTATCATTTTGATGTGTACCGCATCAGCGACCCGGAGGAAATGTACGAGATAGGCCTGGATGACTATCTCTACGGCGACGGGGTCTGCCTCATCGAGTGGGGCGAGCTGATCGATGAACTTCTTCCGGAGGAGACCATCCGCATTCGGATCGACAGAGATCCGGAGAAGGGTGACGACTACCGGATCGTTTCTATCAGAGGAGAATGGCGATGATCCTGTCCATTGACAGCTCAGGGCTGGTGGCTTCCGTTGCTTTGATGGAAGAACAGTCTCTGATCGCAGAATATACCGTTAACAATAAAATGACCCATTCACAGACTCTGCTTCCCATGATAGACGAGATCTTTCGTCTTACGGGGATGGATAAGGGAGCCGTAGATGCCATTGCCATAGCGGCGGGGCCCGGGTCTTTTACCGGCCTGCGCATAGGCACGGCTACCGCAAAGGGTCTGGGCCTGGCTCTTGATGTGCCCCTTATCCGGGTGCCGACGGTGGACGCCCTGGCCTATAATCTCTACGGTACGACAGGCCTTGTCTGCCCCCTGATGGATGCCAGGAGAAGCCAGGTATATACCGGCCTTTACAGATCCAAAGGGGATGACTTTAAGGTAGTAAGGCCCCAGTGCGTTGTCGGGATCGGAGACATTATCTCCTGTGTCAATGAGATAAATGAACCGGTGATCTTCTTAGGGGACGGGCTGCCGGTTAATCGCACATACATTGATGAGAACATTACGACGGCTTACTTCTATGCCCCTGCCCATCTGGGAAGACAGAGGGCCGGAGCTGTGGGAGCCCTGGCACTCAGATATGCCGATGATGATTCCTACCCGGGAGTGAGGCGGGAATCCGCTGCCGATTTCGTTCCGGAATACTTAAGACTGTCCCAGGCAGAACGGGAGATGCTGGAGAAGGAAGCGGGAGCTAAGAAAGGCTGATATTATGGGCGGAGTTGAGATAAGGCGAATGGTCAGTACTGACGCTGAGGCTGTGGCTGCCATAGAGACTGCTGTGTTCTCGGTGCCCTGGACCGTCAATGGGTTCAGGACGGCACTGGAGCGGCGGGATACCATCTTTTTTGTGGCAGAGCGTGAGGGGAGGATCCTGGGATATGCGGGATTCTACATAAGCATTGACGAGGCGGATATCACCAATATCGCGGTTGAGAGCCATTCGAGAAGGCAGGGTATCGGAAGGGCTCTTATGGAGAAGGTCATTGATACCTGTGAGAATAAAGGTGTACGGATGATAGGCCTGGAGGTCAGGGCCGGCAATGAGCCGGCCAAGCGGATGTATTCGGATCTGGGCTTCAAGGAGGTGGGAGTCCGTAAAGGATTCTACGAGCACCCCACGGAAGATGCCTGCGTTATGATAAGGAACACTGAGAAAGGATAGACGATGCTGGAAGTATGTTTACTGGGAACGGGAGGCATGATGCCTCTTCCATATCGGTGGCTGACCTCTCTTATGACGAGATATAACGGCAGCAACCTTTTGATAGATTGCGGTGAGGGAACCCAGATAGCCATTAAGGATAAGGGCTGGGGTTATAAGCAGATCGACATTATCTGTTTCACTCATTTTCATGCCGACCACATAAGCGGGCTTCCCGGCCTTCTTCTGGCCATGGGCAATTCCGAGAGGACAGAGCCTCTTACCATCATAGGTCCCAAGGGCGTGGAGAAGGTAGTGAACTCGTTGCGCATTATCGCTCCGGAACTGCCGTTTCCCATTAAATTCATCGAGATCAGGGACAGAGAGCAGGTGGTGGAGAAGAACGGTTATGTCATCACTGCTTTCCGTGTTAATCATAATATGGTCTGCTATGGGTACACTATAGATATCAGACGGACAGGGCGTTTTGATGCAGACAGGGCCAAGAGCGCCGATATTCCCCTTTGCTTCTGGAACAGGCTTCAGAAGGGGGAGACCATAACCGACGGAGACCGCACATTTACCCCGGATATGGTCCTCGGCCCCGAGAGAAAAGGTGTCCGTGTGGGATATGTTACGGATACCAGGCCCGTGGAGACTATATCCGACCATGTAAAGGGTGCGGACCTTTTTATCTGTGAGGGTATGTACGGCGAGCCTGAGAAGGCTGCCAAAGCTAAAGAGTATAAGCACATGACCATGTATGAGGCTGCGAAGCTGGCCAAGGCGGCCGGTGTCTCGGAACTGTGGCTGACTCATTTTTCCCCGTCACTGACTTATCCGGGTAATTATATGAAAGACGTACAGAAGATCTTTGCAAAATCCATTGCCGCCAAGGACGGGCAGACGGTGGATATCGATTTTCCTGAAGAGTGAGAGGTGCATTTTCCATGAAAAAATACAGACCGGCCATTTTTGCACTGATTCTGGTGCTTTTCGGAGTTGGATTGTTCTTCTATGTAACAAGGAAACCGTCGACGGAAGAGGGGAACACCACTGTCAGTGACCTGGGCAAGATCGTTGAGAGGAATTATGAAAGGAATTATCCGGCTACCCCCAGGGAGGTGGCAGCGGACTATTCCGATATAGTATTGTATCTCTATAATAAGGATTGTTCGGATTCCGACATCGAGAAACTGGCTAACACAGCCAGAAAGCTGATGGATGACGAACTCCTGACGCAGAACCCCATTAAATCCCACATTGCGGGGATGAAGGCGGAAAAGGCCTCATTTAAGAAGGACAATGAGGAGATCATCAGCTACACGCTGCCTGCGATCTCCGAGGTTAAATACTTTGAATTTGAAAATGCGGAATGTGCCGGAGTTAAGGTGTCATATTTCATCAAGAAGACGGACTCCACATTTTCGAAGACCTTCCAGCAGTTCCTTTTCAGGAAAGATGCTAAGGGAAGATGGAAGATTTACGGTTATAAAAAGGTAGATTCATAGGGTTATAAAATGAAGGATAATTATATGCTGGGGATCGAGACTTCCTGCGATGAGACAGCGGCTGCCGTGGTAAAAAACGGCCGGGAGGTTTTGTCAAACATAATCTCTTCCCAGATCGATATTCACAAATTATACGGTGGCGTTGTGCCGGAGATCGCTTCAAGGAAGCACACTGAGATCATCAATCAGGTGATCACGGAAGCGTTGGATACGGCAGGAGTCGGCCTGGACGATCTGTCAGGGGTGGCTGTAACCTACGGTCCCGGACTTGTGGGGGCTTTACTTGTAGGCGTGGCTGAGGCCAAGGCTATCTGCTGGGCTAGAGACATACCCCTGGTTGGGGTACACCACATTTCCGGCCATATTTCAGCCAATTATATTGAGAATGCAGAACTTGAGCCCCCCTTTTTATGTCTGGTGGTATCCGGCGGACACAGCCATATCGTGAGGGTGACAGACTACGGAAAGTACGAGATCCTGGCCCGGACCAGAGATGATGCTGCCGGAGAGGCCTTTGATAAGGTGGCCAGGGTCATTGAACTGGGCTATCCCGGTGGACCCAAGATTGATAAGCTGGCCAGGGAAGGTGATCCCGATGCGGTTCCTTTTCCAAAGGCTAAGGTTAACGGCGCCGATCTGGATTTCTCTTTCAGCGGGGTCAAGACGGCGGTTCTTAATTACGTCAATGCCTACCGGATGAAGGATGTGCCGTACAGCAAAGCTGATATAGCAGCTTCCTTTCAGAATGCCGTGGTGTCGGTACTGACTGAGCATACCATGGAGGCGGCTAAGCGGTGCGGGATCGATCGGATCGCCCTGGCAGGAGGGGTGGCCTCCAACAGTGCGCTGAGGGCTTCCTTTGAGAAGGCTTGCAGTGCCAATGGCTACAGGTTGTTCAGACCTTCCCCCGTACTTTGTACCGATAACGGCGCCATGATCGCCTGCGCCGGTTATTATGAATTCATGGCCGGAGTCCGTCACGGTTGGGATCTTAATGCCGTGCCGAATCTCAAGCTTGGTTAGGATATTTGGGTTTTTGCTATGAAATTTTCCTGTATTATCGTGGCTGCCGGTTCGGGCAGCAGAATGAAAAGCGGTCTGCCAAAGCAATATATGGATGTCTGCGGATATCCCATGCTTTATTATTCACTCCGCGCATGGCAGGATTCTTCCGTGGATGATATCATCCTTGTGGTCTCTGAAGAGTATTTGGATCTTGTCAGGTCCGATATTGTGGAGAAGTACGGGTTTGACAAGGTATCCGGGATAGTCTGTGGCGGGGCTTCCCGTTTTGATTCAGTCTATAACGGGCTGAGGGCATGTGACACCCCGGATTATGTTTTTATTCATGATGGTGCCAGACCCTGTATCAGTCCGGATGTGATCGCCAGGGTCAGGGAGGCTGTGATCTCCTCAGGCGCCTGCGTGGCTGCCGTTCCCGTAAAGGATACCATTAAGGTGTCGGATCCCGACGGTTTTGTATCAGATACTCCTGCAAGGGACTTACTTTGGGCTGTTCAGACTCCCCAGGCTTTCCGCTATGACCTGATCTTAGAGGCTTACGTTGCTGCAGGTGGCGGTGTGGATCTTACCGGTATCACCGATGATGCTATGGTGGTGGAGCGCTTTGGAGCCGCACCCGTGAAGCTGGTGATGGGGGACTATGAGAACTTCAAGGTGACCACCCCGGAGGATTTGGAGGCGGTAAAAATGATATTGACAAGGGATAGGCATGATGATAATATTATTTAGTCGTTGACGTATATTATGACAACATTTTCGCTGGTGCGAAAATGTCGCTGAGTCATAAGCAATCAGTCGCCTGCGGCGACAGCTTATGACATAAGGAGAGGTATCGAAGTGGTCATAACGAGGCGGTCTTGAAAACCGTTTGTCCGCAAGGGCACGTGGGTTCGAATCCCACCCTCTCCGGTTTTTTTTTGGAGTCATTGCATATATTGTATGTTTTACGCGGCCCAACATTTCGCTCATTAGATAACATTCCTTCGGAATGTCATCATTACGCGAAATGTCGCCGTGTCATAAGCGATCAGTCGCCTGCGGCGACAGCTTATGACATAAGGAGAAGTACCCAAGCTGGCCGAAGGGGCTCCCCTGGAAAGGGAGTAGGTCGTTAATAGCGGCGCGAGGGTTCAAATCCCTCCTTCTCCGGTGGTGAAAAGAGAGTTCACGGATTATCCGTGTACTCTCTTTTTTTCTTAACATGAGGGGATTTTAATGATATAATTGTCGCGAAACGTATTATTTGTTTTGGGAAGGGAACTAATCTGATGAAGGGTACGGCGAAGAAGCAGTTTCTTGCTACTATCATTCTTGTGTTTGTTTTGCAGGCATTTATGCTTGTATATATCTTTACATCATTTTATTCAAGTTCCGAACAGGATATCAAGAACCTGAGCGAGAGCAATACCAAGAGCCAGGCCACCATGATAGACAATTATCTCAGTAAGGGCAGCGATGTGTTGTGGTTTGCCGCAGAATCGGTGGATCATATGCTGGGTAAGGGTATCAGCTCTGCTGATCTCAGGGAATACCTTGTTGTTACATCTGCCCGGATGAAGCAGCAATATGATGATAATTTTACCGGGATCTACGGTCTTTTAAACGGTACATATCTGGACGGAGCGGGTTGGGTTCCTCCGAATGATTTCGACCCCAGGACCCGTGACTGGTACACGGAGGGTAAGGCGGCAGCAGGCAGGATGGTCATGACCCATCCCTATGTGGACGCCCAGACCGGACAGATTATCATCTCATTTACACAGCTCCTCTCTGACGGTGAGAGTGTTCTGTCTCTGGACATAGTGCTGGATGAGGTTCAGAAGATCACGGAAGAGATGACCATGGGGGATATCGGATACGGATTCATCGTTGATGATACGGGCCTGGTCATCGCCCACTACGATAAGAATGAGATAGGTAAGAATTACCTTGATAATACTGATATGGCAGGGGTGGTCCGTGCGGCAAAGAATAATCCGGGCGGAAGCTTTCCCATAAATATCAAGGGGAGAGAGGCCACTGTATTTACCGAGCCCATACAGGGGGACTGGAATGTAGTGATCATCACCGATAATGACCTGCTTTACCGAAGAGTCCGTACCCAGCTGTTGGTCGGCATAGTTGTGTCCCTTCTCATATTTGCGGTCATCGTTTTCTTCTGCATCTTCTCATTGAAGAAGATCGCCAGGGCGGAAGCCAGGGAGCAGGAGAGCCTTCACCAGCTTCAGAGTATCAATATGAACATTATACGGTCTCTGGCCACCACCATTGATGCCAAGGACCGGTATACCAGCGGTCACTCCCAGCGTGTTGCGGATTATTCCGTGCGTATAGCAAAGAAACTCGGCAAGTCTGAGGATGAGCAGAGAGTCATCTTTTACGCCGGACTTCTTCATGATGTGGGAAAGATCCGTGTATCTGCGGATGTGCTTAATAAGCCGGGACGGCTTACGGAGGAGGAATTCGACCAGATCCGTGTCCATCCTGCCAGCGGGTATCATATTCTAAAAGACGTAAATGATGACGAGGATGTGGGCTACGGAGCAAAGTACCACCATGAAAGATACGACGGAACAGGTTATCCCAATGGTCTGGAGGGTGACAGTATCCCGGAGGTGGCCCGTATTATCGCAGTGGCTGATGCCTATGACGCCATGGCCAGCAACAGGAGTTATCGCAAGCTTCTCCCCCAGGATGTTATCAGAGAAGAGATCATCCGGGGCAAAGGCAGCCAGTTTGACCCCAAGGTGGCTGATGCCATGATCGAGATCATAGATGATGACAGGGAGTACGATCTGTGTCAGAACGATGATGACGTTAAGAATATACTGGTCATAGATGATGATAAGATGGTACTTAGCAGTGTGGCACTTATCATGGAGGATATCGAGTATTTCAGGATCATGGGTGCTTACAATAGGGAAGAAGCTCTTGAAGCCCTTAAGCCCGGGCATATTTCCCTGATCATGCTGGATCTGAAGATGCCTGATGTGGACGGTTTCTCCCTGTTTACGGAGATCCGGGAGACTTACGATATCCCTGTTATCATGATGACCGGCGACAAAAGCGAGGAGACGGTCCGCAAGATCAGAGAGCTGGGCATAGATGATTATCTTACCAAGCCCCTCAATCCGGCCGTTACCAGAGAAACTGTTCATGGAATTCTTTACAGGTGCGATGTTGAATAAAAAGGGATTACCGTCTGTCAATAAGAATTATACAGCCCTTAATCTGATGCGAATGCTGGTAATATACGTCCTTCTTACGATATATGAGGCGTATCTGGCATTTGACAGTTATAGGAAAGGAAGTCCTACCATAGGGATGCTTGCGCTTTTTTGCGCCATTATCACTGCTCTTGGATCATGCGTTGTGGTGGTATGCAGATTCGGGAAGAGGTCCCACAAGGTGATACCTCATATCACGGTTGTAGTGGGCTGCATAGTGTTCTGGGTGACCTACGGCATTTTCTTCTATACCGGCGGAACCGGCGGGACCAGTATCTTTCTGGTGTTCCTGGCTGCTCCCATCAGTTTCTACTTTTTTAATATGGTCTAGGGCCTCTTGTTCTCCGGCGTGCTTTTCCTGGGAATGGCCGTCTATATGTGGACACCGCTCCACTTGTACTTGCATGGATACGCATTTCCCAACCTGTATTTCAGACGCCTCCCCATGATGTTTCTTGCGGAACTGGTCATATGCGCACTGGTCGAATTCGAGACGGTAAAGGCTATTATCAGGCAGGAGGCTGCGCTGGAAGCCGCCGAATACGCAAATGAGGCCAAGACGGACTTTCTGGCCAATACCAGCCATGAGATCCGGACGCCCATGAATTCCATCCTGGGATTCTGCGAACTGGTGCTGAGGGAGGAAGGATTAAGCGATAATGCCAGGGAATACTGCCTGGGGATACAGTCATCCGGTAGGAATCTTCTATATATAATCAACGATATCCTTGATATTTCCAAGATAGAAGCGGGAAGGCTGGAGATCATAGAGGACGATTTCGAGCCGGAAGACCTTCTTAAGGATGTGGTGAACATTGCCATGGCCCGTAAGAAGGAGAAACAGCTGGAGCTCATCATCAATGCCGACGGACGTATGCCCAGGAAACTTCACGGAGACATGGGGCGTATCCGTCAGATCATTATCAATCTGGTTACCAACGCCATCAAATATACTCCGAACGGCGGAGTGTATATCAATATATATGTGGACCGGTCAGAAGGCTCTGTGCTGTCAGTACGAGTAGAGGATACCGGGATCGGTATCAGGAAAGACAACCTGGATAAGATATTTGACAGTTTTCAGCAGGTGGACACCAAGAGAAACCGCTCCATAGAGGGCACCGGCCTGGGTCTTTCCATCTCCAGGAGGCTGGCGGGTCTTATGGGCGGAGAGATCACTGTGGAGAGCGAGTACGGTGTGGGGTCCGCATTTACCCTGAGAGTCCCTGTGGGGATCGTTGATATGGAGCCTGTAGTGGGCCGCCATCTGTATGCCGGGATCCAGCCCGGGATCTGTACCGACACTACGGCACTGGATGAGAGGCTAAGAAAGTTTTACGACAGAACCATATACAGCATGTGCAACCATGTGGGAATGGACAGGCTGGAGATTCCCGGGAACGGCCTTGCCACTCGTGAATGGGAGCGATTGACCCATCTCTTCATAGACGGGCTTGTATATAAGAAGCATCAGCACTTCATTGACAAGCTGCCCAATCGTCCGGAGATCATTATCATAGATGATGCTTACAGCGAAAATAAGCTGCCGCCGGATAAGAAGATCATGTACAAGCCCATTTTCACTCTTGTGGTGGCAGACTTCCTTAATAAAAAGGATAAGATTAAGCCTGTCGTAAAGACCCCCGAGAAGCTGCGGCGCTTTACGGCTCCTGATGCAAACGTCCTGATGGTGGATGATAACAGGATCAATCTGCGGGTTGAATCCCGCCTTATGGAAGGCTATGAAATGAAGATTACCACCGCATCCAGCGGGAAAGAGGCTCTGGCTCTTACAGAGGACCGGAAGTACGACATCATTTTCATGGACCATATGATGCCGGAGATGGATGGCATAGAGACTGTTCATAAGATGCAGGAGAGAAGCGGTAACTGCAACAGCGATACCCCTATTATCGCGCTTACGGCAAATGCCGTATCCGGAGCCAAGGAAATGTTCCTGGATAACGGTTTCTCCGATTTCCTGTCCAAGCCCATGAATATGGGTGAGCTGGATGAGATATTGCGGATCTACCTCCCGGAGGAGAAAATCATAACGGAGGAGCCTGTGAAATAAGGCTTCCTATAAAACTTCATTTTTTTCTGAAAAAAAGTGTTGACATGGGGTTTTACGCGTGATATATTAATTAAGCTATCGCTTTGAGATAGCGTTTTATAGTGGCGTCTTGAATGCGGAAGCATTCAGCCTATTGGTCATTGATAACTGAAAAAGAATTTAAACCTTGAAAACCTTGAAATTCATTAATGAGTTTTGAGCAATTTACTCAATTAAATTGCCAGCAAATTATTAAGATGCTAAGCATCGA
>JAFZQH010000012.1 GCA_017550165.1 Lachnospiraceae bacterium
ACAGCGGCTTTTATGATTTAGCCACAGCCTATCAGTCTGTGCACGTCAACCACTGAAAGCGCCGTATACCGAACGGTACGTACGGTGCTGTGAGGGGACGGCGGTCAGTCACCGCCTCCCACTCGATTTTGTCGCTCTTGTTTCTATCGAGCCACTTGCAAATATAGTGACAAACTATACCTGCTATGACAGAGATTATGATAGAGCAAATAATCTCCAAGAAATCACCTCCTCTCCGTTGCCGGATTGGGAACGACAAACAAGATGATTATAGAATGATTGTAAAATTTTATCAATACTAATATTTACAATTTTTACTATAATATGATTTTACATGGGAGAGGAGACAGACTAAGACAGGGGACGGTTCTGTGTCTTCTTTAGTAATATCAAGGACAAGACACAGAACCGTCCCCTTGACAATGGTACCGGAAAATGATACCATTAACACATGAATAAGGCAAATAAGAAAGTGTACAAGGACATATACACCAATCCGGTTAAGCCGAACATCAGATGGACTGATATTGAGAAACTCCTTGAATCTCTGGGAGCGGAGATATCCGAAGGAAACGGATCAAGAATCCGTATTAAGCTTAATGGCGAACGGGCAGTATTTCACAGGCCCCATCCGGATGATAATACAGATAAAGGCGCAGTGAAATCAGTACGCAGATTTTTAGAGAATGCAGGGGTGAAGTTATGATGAATTATAAGGGGTATATTGGTAAAGTAGAATATGATGATGTTAATCACGTTTTTTCCGGAACTGTAATTAATACCAGAACGGTTATTACTTTCCAAGGGACCAATGTTGAGGAGATCGAGGAAGAATTTCGGGCATCGGTAGATGATTACCTGGAATGGTGCAAGGAGGATGGAGTTGATCCCGAGAAGCCTTATTCCGGTAGGTTCAATGTACGTTTTACTCCGGAACTGCATCAAAGGGCAGTAGCAGGTGCCATGATGATGGGAGAGTCTTTAAACAGTTTTATGGAAAGATCGGTAAATGACGAGTTGAAAATGTTGTTTGGGTAAAATAATAAAGTCGGTAAATGCAAGACAGGGCGCACGACGTCCGGTGGACGTCGGTTTTGCGCAGACCTACATACAAGACAGGGGACGGTTCTCTGTCTTTTCCAGTAAAATCAAGGGGAAGACAGAGAACCGTCCCCTGTCTTACTCGTAAAGTCGACAACTTCAGATCATTTTGCGCCGAAACCCCTGTCTTGTTAATACCATACGGGTTAAGCGGAATTCTTATTGATGGGAAGAGGGGAATCTGATACAATATTAAAGGATTTTTATGGGGAGTTGACGAAAAATGGGAATAATATCACAATCATTTTTTGTGTGTTTAGATTCTTTAAAGAGGAGGATATGAAGAAGATGCAAGGAACGAGTGTAACCATAGGAGAAAACAGAAAAAGTGCAGGACGTCTGGCAGCAGGCCTTTTTGGGATCATGTTGCTGACCATGTTGATGTTCCTTTCACCCTGTATGGCAGGGAGGGTTTATGCGGCTCGTCCTACGATTTATGTTGGTGGAGTTGCGTTAGAGGATGGCTATACAAGATCTATTGGCGGTGGAACGGCCAGCTATAATAGTGGTGTTCTGACGCTTACTAATATTTCAACAAGCGATTGCTATAAATTTGATCCATACGGCGATTATTATGCGGGCATATATTGCCTTGGGCCGAAACAAAATTTGACTATTAAGCTTGTGGGTAACAATACAATAAACACCAATATCACAAAAGGCGGTGTGAGTGGAATTCGAAAAACTGCAGAAGGAAACATAATTATTACCGGGTCAGGAAGTCTGACGATAAGTAATTCCGGAAGCGGCATTGCAAGCTATGCCGGAATAAGTAATGGCTATGGAGACCTGATCATAGGAGATGCCAGTAATGCGCCTACAATAACAATTAATGGGTCCGCAGTAAATAGTGGGATAGATACTTTTGGAGTGGCTGCAAAACACATTGAGGTTAAAGGTGGTACCTTGACTGCCGCAGGTGTAAAGGCTATACGTGCTTTTGATTCTTTAACAGTAAGCGGAAGCGGAAGAGTTATTGCCACCGGGGTGTCATCACGTTCTGACAGTTATGGTATAGAAAACAACTATGGGAGTTTAATACTTACTGTAAGTGGTAATGGAAGAGTTACTGCTAAGGGTAATAAACAGGCAATAAAAGCGAAGACAGTTACATCATCAAATACCATAGCAGGAAGCGTCTCGTATGATGGAGACAATATCGCAGTAGCAGACTCCTATAACAGTGGCTGGAGATATGCAGATCTTGGAAGAAAGGATCTAAGTAAGGCTACGGTTACCCCTACCAATACCTCATATGAATATAAAAAATACACAGGAGAGACAGTTACTCAACAAGTTAGGGTAAAGTATGGCGACGATATTATTTACTCCGATACAAGCACATACTCTAATAAAGGTTATAGGTTCGTAAATAACAGTAATAAAGCCGTAAATGCGGGAAATTATACTCTGACGATCGAGGGGATCAATGATTATATAGGAAGAAGGTCTGTGCCATGGACTATATTTAAGGCTACCCCCGAAAAGGCGGATTTTAATACCGTGGCAACAACTACTTTTACATATGATGGCAGCCGCAAATCGGTAGAAAAACCGACACTGAAAGGCTCAAAATCCGGATGCGGGACTATTACGCTTAAGTATTATAAGGACGGGGCGCTGACGGATCCCATAAATGGAGGGGATTACGATGTCAGATTTGATGTGGAGGAAGGCCCTAACTATAAAGCGGCACAGGACGTTCCTTATGGAACCCTTACGATAGATAAGGCAGATAATCCCGCCAATATTGCAAAGACAGTCAGTGTTCGTACGAATAGTAGTATCGATCTTTCAACCCTCGTAATAAAGGGTAAGGCTACAGGCGAGGCTCTTTATTCCATGCCAAAACCATACCCAACGGGTTGTACGAAAGACGGCAGCAATTTTTCTGCCGGCAGTGAAACAGGCATTGCAACAGTAACAATTGCAGTTAAAGGTGATAGCAACTATAAAGCTATAATAAGGACTGTTACTGTATACGTAACCGACAAGACAATCCAGAATCCTTCTTTTACAGAAAAAGAATTGGAAAAGACATACGGAGACGCACCATTTACGAATATAGTAGAAAATGCATTCACTGACGTAACCTATGAAGTAATCGACGGCGATGATGTTGTCAGTGTAGATAATAGCGCAGGTAATAAGGGCAAAGTGACTATTAAAAAGCCCGGTGTTGCCACCATCCAGGCTACTGCTAAGGGGACTGACACCTATGCCGAGGCAAGTGCAATATATTCTGTAAGCGTTAAGCGCAAAGACGTTACTGTCAAAGCCAATGATATTACCATAAAACAGGGGGCTGCCGAGCCGGAGCTTTCGGCCACTGTTACCGGGCTTGTTAGAGGTGATAAGCTGGACTACAGGATCTTCAGGGAAGAGGGAACGGAGCCCGGCGAATATGCCATCATTCCCTCCGGTGACATGGAACAGGGAAGTTATTCGGTATCATACGTGAACGGAACCCTTACCATAACATCACACAAGGAGGTCAAGGGCGTAAGCATATCCCCGGATACTCAAACAATCGAACTGGGTAAGCCTGTAACTCTTAAGCCGGTATTTGACCCTGTTGACGCGGATAACAAGCAGGTTTCATGGAAAAGTGATAATCCTGCAGTAGCGACTGTTGACAAAAACGGTACTGTGACCGGAAAGACTGAAGGTATTGCTGCAATTACCGTGACCACAGCAGATGGAGGATATAAGGCGACCTGCCTTGTTACGGTCATTGACACCACACCTAAGATGGAACTGAGTTCAAATAAGATCAATATCCGAGCCAAGAAAACGAACAAGCTCGTTAAAGTGAATCTTGCACATGACACCATTAAGAGTGTTACCTCAAGTGATGCGTCAAGCAAGAAAAAGAAGATAGATTCTGTTAGCGTTAACGGCGATACTCTTGTGATCAAGGTCGGCAAGTATACCGGAAGTGCCACCATAACGGTTACTTCCCGGTCCGGTATTACGAAACAACTTAAAGTAGTTGTTAAGAAGGATAAGGTTACAACCAAGACACTGAAACTCAAGCCTAAGTCGACTAAAATAACCCTCAACGGGGTTGGGGCTTTCGCCCCCTACCAGGCTACTGCTTCACCGGACTACTATTCAACCGGCGAAAAGGTCAAGGTGACTTCAGGCAAGAAGAGCGTTGTGACTGTAAATGATCTTGATCCCTTTACAGGTAAGTTTACGCTCACGGCTGTAGGAAAAGGAACAGCAAAGGTTACGGTATCCGCCGGCAAGAAGAAGGCAACCATAAATGTTACCGTTAAGGCACCGGTACATGTAAAGAATGTATCTCTTAACAAGAAGTCGGCTAATCTGAAGGTTAAACAGACTCTGAACCTGAAGGCAACCCTAAGCCCCAAGAACGTGGACAAGGACAAGACCGGGGTTACATGGACTTCATCGAATCCTTCAGTTGTTAAGATCACCAAGAAGAATAAACTAAACTGCACTGTCAAGGCCGTATCTCCCGGTGAAGCCACCATTAAGGTGACCACCAAAGACGGCGGATTCTCAAAAGAGTGCACCATCAATGTAAAAGCAAAATAGATATAAGATATGAACCCTTGTGAACATTATTGTTGACAAGGGTTTCTTTATGTAATATAATATCTCGGTGCGACAAGATGTAAGCATATAAGTGCCGGAGTCACTAGCCCCGACGAAGGCCTTAATTATAACTTTTAACGATCCGTGTAGCCTTCTTTTTCGGACATTTTAGAAGGCAGAAGGATCCAGTAGTTTTTCAGGAGGTCAGACCATGAATACATTTATGGCAAGCCCTGCTACCATCGAGAGAAAGTGGTATGTTGTTGATGCCGCAGGTAAGACTCTCGGTCGTTTATCTTCAGAGGTAGCTAAGGTTTTAAGAGGTAAGAACAAGCCTATATTCACACCCCATATCGATACAGGGGATTACGTTATAATCATTAATGCCGACAAGGTTAAAGTAACCGGTAAGAAGTTAGAGCAGAAGAAGTACTATCACCATTCAGACTATGTTGGCGGTATGAAGGAGACATCCTTAAAGGATATGATCGCCAAGAAGCCTGAGAAGGTTGTTGAACTGGCAGTTAAGGGTATGCTTCCCAAAGGACCTTTAGGAAGAGATATGTACAGGAAGCTTTTCGTGTATGCAGGAGCAGAACATCCCCATGCAGCACAGAAGCCGGAAGTACTGGATATTTAGGTTTAAGGAGGTATAGAAAGTGGCAGATTCAAGATACTACGGTACAGGTAGAAGAAAAAGCTCAGTTGCCAGAGTTTACATGGCACCCGGTACCGGTAAGATTACCATCAATAAAAGAGACATAGATGATTACTTCGGACTTGAGACACTTAAGGTAGTTGTACGTCAGCCCCTTGTAGCTACAGAGACAGATGGCAAGTATGACATCAACGTTAATGTACGCGGCGGCGGATACACAGGCCAGGCCGGAGCTATCAGACACGGAATATCAAGAGCACTCCTTAAGGCGGACGACGAATTCCGTCCCGTGCTTAAGAAGGCCGGCTTCTTAACAAGAGACTCTCGTATGAAGGAGAGAAAGAAGTATGGTCTTAAAGCTGCTAGGCGCGCACCTCAGTTCAGCAAGAGATAATATTTCAAAACGAAGTTACAGGTCCCCCGGAAGTTTTCTTCCGAGGGGCTCTTTTTATTTACATCTCCCCTCCAAAATGGTACATTATATAAAGACTTATCGGGGAGGTATCCACATGTCACATTGGTACGACGGCCTGACCCACCTTGACGCTCCCGCCGCCATCAAAAAGAGCGGTTCGGAAGACTTCTACAAGCGTGCGCTTAAGTTGTTTCAGGAATCATCGGCAGAGAGGCGCAGCGAGCTTACAGACCTGTTCGAAGCTGAAGATTGGCATGGCTACACCATCAAGATACATGCCTTAAAGAGCGTTGCCCGGATAATAGGAGCCATGAGCCTGGGGGACGAGGCTGAAGCCCTTGAGATGGCGGGCAAAAGAGGAGATACGGAATACATCAAGACCAATAACGACAAGGTTGTTGCTATGTATGATGAGGTATGTGCTCAGGTGAACGGTGTCCTTGCAAACGCAGACAAGGACGGGAACTGCGAACTTTCGCCGGCAGACGGCACAGCCATGGAAGACTTCTTCAGGGCCATGAAAAAGGCAGCAGAGGATATGGATCTGGGTCGTATAGGAGATCTTTTCGATGATATGGAGGGGCTTGCCATACCGGATAATGATAAAGAATTATTTGACACAATTCGGTCCTGCTTTGATATAATAGACTACGACGGTATCGTATCCGCGCTGAGGGACAGGGTATAGAAGAACAGATGGGGACACCCGAGGGGGTTACATTTTGGAAGTTAATATAATGGATGTATTCCGTAATGAGATATTGATCGTCTCGATATTCAGCTGGGCAGCAGCCCAGGTGATCAAGACGGTGATACATGCCATAATGTATAAGGGAATAGACTGGAAACGTCTTGTAGGCGACGGCGGTATGCCGAGCGCCCATTCTGCCACGGTTGTCAGTCTTACGGTTGGAGTAGGGATCCGTTACGGATTAACAACTCCCTTGTTTGCCGTGTCACTTATTTTTTCCATCATAGTAATGCATGATGCCATGGGAGTCCGCCGTGAAGCGGGACGCCACGCCAAGGCACTTAACGAGATCTTCGAGTATATCAATATGGAGAATTCAGATCCTGATGTAGCTCTGAAGGAGTTCTTGGGTCACTCTCCGCTTCAGGTGGTTTTCGGAGCGCTTTTGGGCTTTGCCATAGCAGCCTTCTATTTCTATATATAGTATTGTTCCTGACCTTTTTCTTTATTTTTCCCCTATATCTTGTGACAATAATCCGAATAATAGCGGGAGCTATGTCTTATTGGCAAAAAATTCAAAAAATATCCAAAGAAAGTGTACAAAATTTAAAAAAAGTGGTATAATTGTCTCGTAGAATATGTGCATTTGTATTCAGCGGATGTGTAAAGTTTTCTATGAAAACTTTACATGTAGCACCGACCCATTCGCCAAAGGCGAATTTTGCATGGGTCGGGTGTTCAAGCACGGGAGGAACGCTTATGCAAACAAGGAAGAAATGCGTGGCCATGCTTCTCGCAGGTGGCCAGGGAAGTCGCCTATACTCGTTGACCAAGAAAAGGGCGAAACCTGCGGTTCCGTTTGGCGGAAAGTATCGTATCATTGATTTTCCACTATCCAATTGTATCAATTCCGGTATCGACACAGTGGGTGTGCTGACTCAGTATGAGCCCCTGGAGCTTAATGCCTATATCGGCACCGGTGCGCCTTGGGACTTGGATGTTATGAACGGAGGAGCCTTTATTCTTCCGCCCTACGTTCACGGGAAGAAAGGGGAATGGTATGCCGGTACGGCCAATGCCGTATATCAGAATATCCAGTTCATTAACAGGTTTAATCCTGAGAACATCCTTATTCTGTCCGGAGATCATATCTATAAGATGGATTATGAGAAAATGCTGCATTTCCACGAGAAGAACAATGCAGACGGTACTATAGCAGTTATAGAAGTTCCTATGGAAGAAGCCTCCCGCTTCGGGATCATGAATACAGATGAAGACAACCGTATTACGGAATTTGAAGAGAAGCCTAAGCAGCCCAAGAGCAACAAGGCTTCTATGGGTATCTATATATTCAAATGGAGCAAGATCAAGCAATACCTCATTGAGGATGAGGAGGATGAGACTTCGGAGAAGGATTTCGGCAAGAATATTATCCCGAAGATGCTCACCCAAGGGGAGAATATGTATGCATACAGCTTCGACGGCTATTGGAGAGACGTGGGAACCATCCAGAGTCTCTGGGAAGCCAATATGGAGCTTATTGACGGGGATACAGCTCTTAATCTGGAGAGCGACTCCTTCAAGGTATATACCAGGAATTTCTCGAATCCGCCCCATTATGTGGCAAAGGGCGCCAATGTGTCCAAGAGCATCATAAGCGACGGATGCCTTATAGAGGGAGAAGTGACTAATTCCATTATCCACTCCGGTGTGCGCATATGTGCCGGAGCCAAGGTATCCAACAGTATCATTATGGATGGCACTGTAATAGGCAAAGGAGCCGTAGTCGAGAAGAGCATCATCGACACGGAGTGCCGCATTAATGATAAGGCCCGCATAGGCGGAGACAATGACATCACGGTAATAGGGGACAGTGTTGTCATTGACACGGGGGCGATCGTAAAAGAGGGAACGATGGTTGACCCGGACGAAGTAGTCGAAGCTAGCAAGGAGGATATTTTATGCCAAAAGACGTCTTTGGAATCATTTGCGCAGGAAGCGAAAGTGAGCAGTTAAGGACCCTGATCAGCAGGAGAGACGTAGCATCACTGCCTATCGGAGGCAGATACAGGATTATAGATTTTCTACTCAGCAACATGGTTAACTCCAATATAAGCAATATAGGGATACTGACAAAGAAGAATTGTCAGTCCATTATGGACCACGTTGGCGCCGGTAAGGAATGGGACTTAGATCGGAAGAACGGTGGTCTCTTTATTCTGCCGCCTTTTGACACATCGGAAGGCTATGTTAAGCCGGAGGGGATGCTGGACGAGTTAAAGAATGCCGAGAGGTTCATTGAGAAGGAGCCCCAGCCCTATTGCCTTATCTGCAAGGCATCTGTTGTGTATAATAACACCTATGACAAGATGTTTGACCAGCATCTGGAGACAGGGGCGGATATCACCATCATGTATGATATCGTTCCGCCTACCATGGACTCTTCCATTGAGAATACGGAGCAGTTCGTTCTCCGGATGGATGATACGGGCAAGGTTACGGATATCCAGTATTCACCCACCGACAATGAGGAATGTTGCCGCTCCATGGAGTGTATCCTGATACATAAGGAACTCCTCAAATATCTCATGGATAATGCGTATTCCTATAACAAGCATAACCAGATGGTTGATGTCATAAAGGATAACTTAAGCAACCTGAAGGTTTACGGTTACAAGCACGAGGGGTATTCTGCCCGGATCACTTCCGTAGCCACCTACTACAAAGCCAGCATGGACATGCTTAAGCCTAAGGTGCTGGCAGACCTGTTTTATACGGGCAACAATGTGTACACCAAGACCAAGGATGAGCCACCCACCCAGTATGGCGAACATGCATCTGTTGAGAACAGCATGATAGCCAGTGGATGTACCATAGAGGGAACCGTTGAAAGCTCGGTGATCTTCCGTGGTGTTCATGTGGGAAAAAATGTACGGATCAAAGATTCTGTTGTAATGCAGAATGCTCAGATATATGATAATTCGGTACTTGACAGGGTTATACTTGACAAGAATACCGTTATCAGACCTAATTCCCAGCTTATCGGAACAGTGGCATACCCGGTGGTTATTCCAAAGGGAGGAATAGTATAGTATGTCAGATAAGACGATGGTTCTGATGACGGGTACCGAGTGTGCCGGTTTTATCAAGATCGGAGGCCTGGCAGATGTCCTGGGGACGCTGCCGGCACAGCTTAATAAACTGGGAATGGATGTAAGGGTCATGATACCCTTCCATCGGGCCATAAAGGACAGATACTACGGAGAGACCAAGCATCTTGCCACCTTTTATGTGCCCGTGGGTAATTACGCATTTTACGTAGGCATAGAAACTCTCACCAAAGGCGGTGTATGCTACTACTTCGTAGACAATGAGGACATGTTCGGAGGCCCGGTCTACAAGGGTGGCGGCTCAGAGGGAGAGCAATATGCCTTTTTCTGTTTAGCATTATGTGAGTGTCTGGACCGGATAGGTTTTGTGCCGGATGTGATCCACGCAAATGATTGGCAGACGGGAATGATAGCCGAAATACTCCACAGCCAGTACGGCCACAGGCCCCAGGGTAAGTGCAAATGTGTCTATACCATCCACAACATGCAATATCAGGGGGATTTCGGGTTCGATGCCATCAAATACTGGCTGCATCTGGACGAGAAGGACAGAAGGCAGAACTATAGTTTTGTTAAGTCAGCCCTCCATCATTCCGATTGGATAAGCACCGTAAGCCCCACTTATGCCAGGGAGATCACCACCCAGGAGTACGGCTGTTCCCTGGAGAGTGATATCAAGACCATAGTGGATCGCTTAAGCGGCATTGTAAACGGGATAGATATGGAGATCTTCAACCCGGCCACGGATGAGAAGATCAAGAAGAATTATGACGTCAGATCTTACACCCGCAAGAAGGACAATAAGGCGGAACTTATCAAACGCACCGGGCTTGATATAGATCCGGCCACTCCTCTTATCGGGATGGTAAGCCGTCTGGTGGAGCAGAAGGGAATATATCTCTTCATGCAGATAGCCGACCGGATCATGAGAGAAGACGTAGCATTTGTCTTCCTCGGAACGGGAGAGCGGGAATACGAGCAGGGGCTTTTGTATCTGGCAGGAAGATATCCGGGGCGTGTGGCCTCCATCATTGATTACAATGATGAGATGGCACATCTGATATATGCGGGCTCCGATGCCTTTCTCATGCCCTCCAGGTTTGAGCCCTGCGGCATATCCCAGATGATAGCCCAGAGATACGGCACACCGCCCATTGTCAGAAAGACGGGAGGACTCATTGATACAGTGACGC
Source organism: Lachnospiraceae bacterium (assembly GCA_017550165.1). GTDB lineage: Bacteria > Bacillota > Clostridia > Lachnospirales > Lachnospiraceae > SIG280. The sequence continues at coordinate 10,733 of JAFZQH010000012.1, forward strand.
CCTTTGACCCGAAGACGGGTGCCGGAGACGGCTTTATGTTCAAGGAGTTCTCCGGAGAGGCACTTTACCGGGCCATCAAGAACGCATTGAAGACCCTGGGGGACAAGGAGCTTAAGAAACAGATCATCAAAAACGGCATGAAGCTGGATCACAGTTTTACGGAATCGGCGAAGAAATACAAGGAATTATTTGAAGGTATATTATAGATCATAGAATTCGGGAGGATATTTCATTATGGCAATGTCAAAGGAAGCGCATCAGGTATACAGAGATATTAAGGGGATCATGGAGAAGCTGTACGGCAAGACCATAGACGAGGCCTCTTACAAGGAATTGTATAAGGCCAGCGCCATGTCTGTCAGGGACAAATTCATGAACAGCTGGAACCAGACCACCAGGAGTATCTACCATGACAAGAAGAAGGTGCTCTACTACATGTCGGCGGAGTTCCTTATCGGAAGGTCGTACGCCAGCAATATAATGAATATGGGCCTTGAGAGCGTATACAAGGAGGTCTTTAAGGAGCTTGGCATAGATTATAAGGACATTATCCCCATGGAGAATGACCCGGGCCTGGGTAACGGCGGTCTGGGAAGGTTGGCTGCATGTTATCTGGAGTCCCTTACTTCCATGGATTACCCCGTAATGGGCTGCGGTATCAGATACGAATACGGTCTCTTTAAGCAGAAGATCGTAGACGGCGCCCAGTACGAGGTTGAGGATGACTGGCTTTCCGACGGTTTTGTGTGGGAGGTTGAGCGTCCCGAATGGACATTTGAAGTAAAGTTTAACGGTGAGATAGAAGAGGAATGGACAGAACATGGCCTTGAGATCAAGTATACAAACTACAATACAGTCCAGGCCGTTCCTTATGATGTTCCCATAATAGGATATGGCTGCAAGCATCCCGGCACACTGAGGCTGTGGAGCGCCAGGTCAGAATCCTCATTTGACTTAAGCTCATTTAATAAGGGCGACTACCTGAAGGCCGTAGAGAACAGGCAGCTGGCCGAGATGATATCAAAGGTTCTCTACCCGGCTGATAACCATCAGCAGGGCAAGGAGCTTCGTCTCCGTCAGTTCTATTTCCTGGCATCAGCTCAGATGCAGTATATAGTTAAGTATCACAAGATGGTATCGGGAGATCTTCATAAACTCCATGAGACAGCCGTTATCCAGATAAATGATACCCATCCCACACTGGCGATCCCCGAGCTTATGCGTCTTCTTATGGATGATGAGGGGTACAGCTGGGATGATGCTCTTTCCGTGGTTAAGAAGGTCTTCAATTACACGAACCATACCATTATGGGTGAGGCATTGGAGTGCTGGGACGAGAGGCTGTTTAGGGTACTTCTTCCCCGTATCCACACAATTATCGTTAATCTTAACGAGCAGTATTGCAGGAAGCTGGCTGAGTATTTCCCGGATGATATGGATAAGATCTCGGAGATGGCTATCATAGCTTATGGGCAGATCCGTATGGCCAACCTTTGTATAGCGGTATCATCCCATGTAAACGGTGTATCACAGCTTCACGGCGAGATATTGAAGAAGAGACTCTTTAATTATGAATTCCAGGTATTCCCGAATAAGTTCACGGCCATCACCAACGGGATCACCCAGAGAAGGTGGCTGGCACTGGCTAATCCGGAACTTACCGCCCTGCTCCGCAGGACCATAGACGGAGACTTTATAAAGGACTGGAGACTCTATGATCAGCTGGTTCCCTATGCCGATGATCCGGCATTCAGGGACGAGTTCCGTAAGGTTAAGCAGAAGAACAAGGAGCGTCTGGCTGAGTACCTTCATGAGACCCAGGGATTCACCCTTAACACGGACTCCATAATAGACGTACAGTGCAAGAGACTTCATGAATACAAGAGACAGCTCCTGAAATGCATACATATCCTATACAAGTACAACCATCTCCTGGTGGATGATAAGGCACTGTCCTACCCGGTTACATACGTATTTGCGGCGAAGGCGGCGCCGGGATATCACAGGGCCAAGAGCATCATAAGGCTCATCAACGCCATAGCAGACCTGGTAAATAATGATCCCAGGACTAAGGATTTCATGCAGGTTGTCTTTGTGGAGAATTACAATGTATCATCTGCGGAGATCATCATCCCGGCAGCTGATATAAGCGAACAGCTCTCCACCGCAGGATATGAGGCATCCGGAACAGGTAACATGAAGTTCATGCTCAACGGAGCCATCACCATGGGCACCATGGACGGTGCAAATGTGGAGATGTATGACCAGCTGGGCCCGGATCACATATTTGTATTCGGGGCAACGGCCAAGGAGATAGCTAATCTTCAGAGATTTAAGTCATACAATCCCGGTATCGTATTTGAGAAAAACCGTTATATCAGGGATGCATTAGACAGGCTTATAGACGGCAGCCTTCCCAATGTGTCCAATGACCAGTTCTCAGAGATATACCAGTCACTGCTCTTCTCCAACGGCTATGACGTGGCGGATCCCTACTTCGTTCTTTATGATCTGCCCTCCTACGCCGAGACATTTACCAGAGCTATCAATCTCTATGCAAGAGACAATGAGGCATGGATGAGAAAGGCAGTAATGAATGTGGCCAAGGCCGGATATTTCAGTTCGGACCGTGCCGTAGAGGACTACAACGAGTTGATGTGGCACTTGAAGAAATACGGGGAGTAAGATAATGAACATCTGAGCATTATTTGCGACCCAAACATACATGAGGAAGTGATCTTTATGAAACTTAAACATAATTCAGCGATTGCGAAATACAGGAACCCTTTGGGGGCTGTGCCGGCAGGGACCAAGGTCAAGCTGCGCATAGACCTTCTTGAAAAGGGTCTGTTGAAAGGCGCGGAAGTCAAGGCTGTTGTAGACAGGAACGGGGAGACGACCGCCTTTCCCATGAAGGTTCATGCTGATCACATAGACGGGACCATCACTGCGCCTTCGGACCCGAAGCTTTATTACTATTATTTTGAGATAACCGAAGGGGATAAGATTACTTATGTAGGCTGCAGGGAGGAGACCTCCACCGGGGATGCCTACACTTCCGACGTGGTCCCCAGGGGATTTCAGCTTACGGTATACGCTAAGAAGTTCTCTACTCCCGATTGGGCAAAGAAGGGTATCATGTATCAGATATTCCCGGACCGCTTTGCACAGGGCGATGAGGAGAATCTCCGCCGCGGCGCCCAATATCACAGGAATATGGGACGGCGGGTAGTTGTCCATTCTTCCTGGAATGAGAGACCAATCTCCAAAGCCACTGACGGATTCGACAATTACGATCCGGTGGATTATTTCGGCGGAGACCTCCGGGGCATAATCGATAAACTGCCTGACATAGCGGATATGGGTGTTAGTGTGATCTATATGAACCCCATAGTTGAGGCGGCTTCCAACCACAGATACAACACCGGTGATTATTACATGGTGGATCCCATACTGGGAACCATGGAGGATTTTGAGGAGTTATGCAAAAAGGCGCATGAACTTGGCATCAAGATCATCCTGGACGGAGTGTATTCCCATACCGGTTCCGACAGCAGATATTTTAACAAGAATTATAATTATGACACCTGCGGAGCATATCAGGATCCCGGGTCATCCTATTATTCCTGGTACAGGTTCCATGGCAGCAGGGACGAGTATGACTGTTGGTGGGGATTTCATTCATTGCCTGAAGTCAATGAATTCGATCCTGACTGGCAGAAGACAGTGGTGTCCGGCAAGAACAGCGTAATAAAGTTCTGGCTTAATAAGGGCGCAGACGGTTTCAGGCTGGATGTGGCAGATGAACTTCCCGATGAGGTTCTGGAGCTTATGAGGACTGCCGTTAAAGAAGTGGGAGATGACCGGCTTCTTCTGGGAGAGGTATGGGAAGATGCCACGACCAAGGTAAGCTACGGCAAGCAGCGTGAATACTGCATGGGTAATGCCCTGGACTGCATCATGAACTATCCTCTGAGGAAAGCCATCATTGCCTTCATGGAGCAGCATATCCACGGTGAAAAGTTTGCCAATCTCCTGGAATCACAGCAGAATAACTATCCCAAGGAGATGTATTATTCGCATATGAACCTTCTTTCCAGCCATGATGTGGCCAGGATCAAGACGGTATTGGGTACGGATAATGAAGGCGACGGCCTTTCCCGTGACGAGCAGGGCCGGTATGTCATGAACAACCGGGAGGAGACCAGAGGAAGGGAGCTTATGCGCATTGCATATGTGCTGACCTTCAGCCTGCCGGGCATGCCCTGTGTATATTACGGTGACGAGCAGGAGATGGAGGGCTTCAAAGACCCCTTCAACAGAGAGCCTTATGTTACCAAAAGCCCGGCCATGAAGCGGTTCATCTCGGATCTGGGCAGATTTCGTAAAGCAACCCCGGCGCTGGCTACCGGTGCCTGCGGTTTCACTTACAGATATAACAATGTGATCGTCATCCTGAGGTTTATCCTTGGAGGAGAGGACACCTTCGGTAATCCCGGGGAAGACGGAGTATATGTTATCGTAGTTAACCCCACTGCACTGGAGCTTAAGTTCGAGCTGGATATCCATGATATAGTGGAGGGACTCAGTGAAGAGGAAGTTAAGAAACTCTCGGAATTTACACCAATGTCGGCAAACTGCCTGAAGGGAAAGGCCACGGTGGTAAGGGCCTCCGACAGCGTTCTTATCTTTAAGGTTCCTTCACGGGAGTACGGTATCATTAAGGTGAATTGATCAGATTTATAGGATATTGTTGAAGGGAGAGTATGTATGAAAATGAAATTCAGGAAGATGATGGGATCTTTTCTGGCGGTCGTTGTCGCCGTTTCCCTGATGTGGGAGGGAGTAAGCCTGCCCATATTCGCAGAGCAGGGTGAGAGCCTTGGGGGAGAAATAACCATTGGGTCCGGCGGCGATAAAGGCTTAGATGAGGAGATGGCAGCCTACCTCCGGGAAAATGTTCGTGCAGACCGTGTCCCGGATGAGGGAGCAGGGTCTTCCATGGCCGTGCAGTCAAAGGATGAGACAGAGGATCCTCTCCTTAATTACCGTGATGTTCCCGGAAATCATGATGTACAGAGCCTTGAGGACGGGCAAGTTCAGTACTCCAGGGACATGGGCTCCCTTCCTTCAAGGTATGATAATAGGGATTTTGCTTCCTACATGCCGGACCTGAGGGACCAGGGTAAATTCGGTTCCTGCTGGGCACAGGCATCCATGGCGGCGATGGAGATCAATCTTGCAAGAAAGGGCTTATTAAAGGGGATCAATCTTTCGGAAGTACAATACGCTTACTTTACATATAACTGGGTTACAGACCCCTTAAAGGGAACTGCCGGGGATTCAAACAAGGGTATCATCAAGGCAGGGGAAAGCTATCTGGGCACCGGTGGTAGCGTTGAGTATGGAAAGGGTATCCTTATGTCCTGGACCGGGGCAGCGGCTGAAGAAGGACCGCTGGTTTATCCCTCGAGTCCGTCAGAACTGCCTTCTTCATTGGATCCAAGTTATGCCTATAACCACGACATAGCCCACCTGAGGGAGTATCATGAAGTAAACATAGATCCTTCCAATGGCATCAACTCAACAGATATGATAGCGGCGAAGAACGAGCTTATGACTAAGGGCTCACTTATCATGAGCTACCGTGCCATCAATGGCAAAGCGGCTCAAACCACAAATGATATTTACAATAAAACTACCAACGCATACTATGATCCTAAAAAATATGATAGTACCAACCATGCCGTAACAATAGTAGGCTGGGATGATGATTTCAGTGCAGCTAATTTTACTCAGAAACCGAAAGGAAATGGGGCATGGCTTGTAAGAAACAGCTGGACCACCGGTAATTATGAGGATCACCAGTCTTATTCGGGCTATTTCTGGATGTCTTATTATAATGCAGGGATCGACCCCAAAGCACATTCCTTTGATTGTGAGCTCAGCAGCAATTATGACCACTTATATCAGTATGACGGTTCCATGATAATGGGAAGTACATGGACAAACGGAGTTGAATCGGCGGAATTTGCCAATGTATTTCAGGCAAAAGCCAACTCCGGCGGAGAGAGCCTTAAGGCCGTATCCTTCAACAGCCCCCTGGTTAATACGAAATATGAAGTGTCGGTGTATGTTTCGAATTCCTCAATGACCGGTAATCCTACAGCCGGGACCCTTAAGGCGTCCCTGAGCGGCAGTACTTCATTTGCAGGCTACTATACCTTTGACCTTAATCAACCGGTGGCACTCCTGCCCGGACAGTATTATTCGGTAGTAGTTAAGCTGTCCACACCGGGGCGGGCTGCGTGCATTCCCATTGAGATGTCCGAAACGATTGCCGGTTACTATTCCTGCAATGCCAATATGGTCAGGGGCCAATCTTATATCAAAACTAAGGGGATCTGGCTTGATGGGGTGGACTATAGAACAGGCACCGGTTTAACCAGGATCGGTAATGTCCGTGTCAAGGCTCTTACAGATAACAATCCCATCTCACCGGAGACTGACAGCCTTACCCTTATGACAAAAAAGACCAAGAATATAGGCATACTTTTAAGCAGTGGAGATTCCTTAAAGAGCGTTACAGCAAGCAACAGTAATGTTGCTACTGCCAAGATCTCGGGCAATTCCGTCTCCATTACGGCAGGAAAGAAAAAGGGGAGTGCGGTTATTACCGTGACCTCAGCCAAAGGATATTCGGCTTCAATAAATGTGACGGTTCAGACAGGAAAAATAACCACTAAGAAGGTTACCCTTTCCTCAAAAAAAGCCACTCTCTTTTACATCGGAGAGAAATATGCATTGTCAGCTATTGCTTCTCCGGACCGGATATCTACAGGGGAGATATTCAAGGCGTCCTCCGGCAATAAAAAAGTGGCCACTGTTTCCGTTAACAAGAAAACAGGTGCTGTTACGGTAACTGCCAAGGGAAACGGTAAAACCAAGATAACCGTATCCTGCGGTTCCAAGAAGGCAACCTGCGAGATAACGGTCAAGGGACCGATGCCCTTAAAGAGCATTAAATACAGTAAGAATGTCAGCATAAAAGCCGGAAAGACAAAAACAGTCAAGATCACGCCCGATCCGAAAGATGCAAGCCTGTCCGGCAGAATATACTGGTATACATATAACCGGTATGTGGCCATGTATTCCGGCGTCAATATTGATAAGAAAAATAGATTAAATGTAAAGATTTACGGAGTCGGAAAGGGAAAAACCAAATTCTGTGTTACAGTCTATGACATTTACGGTACTGCCAAAAAAGCTTCTTTTAATGTGACGGTAAAGTGATAACTGAAATGAAAAAGAGGAAAAGAATAAACATAAAGGCCGTAATGGCGGTTATATATGCTGCTTCCATGATATGGGGCAGCATACCTCTTTATGCCCATGCAGATCCCGGTGAAGGGGTGTTGGAGGATTATCTCTTAAACTATCGTCAGTTTTCAGGGGAACATGCGGGCATAAGCATTGCGGGATGGGATGGCGGAACATATACCAATAGCGGGGCAACCATTCCTTCCCGGTACGACAACAAGGATTTTGCAAGCTATATGCCGAAACTGAGGAACCAGGGGACTTATGGCTCCTGCTGGGCTCAGACCGCCATGGCTCTGGCAGAGATAGGCATGCGAAAAAAGGGTCTTTTGACAGCTGCCAATTTTTCGGAAGTACAACTGTCCTATTTTACATATAACAGTGTACCGGACCCTCTGGGAGGAACGGATAAGGACAAAAATAAGGGTTTGTTTTCCGCTAAGAATTATCTGAAGTACGGAGGAAATCTGGAAATGGCTGCAACAGTACTTTCCGGATGGGTCGGCGCTTCAAGTGAGGCCGGAGAACTGGCATATCCCTCCGCTTCCAAGAAACCTCCGTCAAAACTGGACGATGCATACGCCTATTATTATGACGCGGCACATTTAAGAGGATTCTACAACGTATGTATAGACGAGTCCGAAGGTATCAACTCTGAAGATATGAGGGCGGCCAAGACCGTGATCATGGAAAAAGGAGGATTAGGGGCCGGATATTATGCCCTGAACGCAACAAAGGCCAGCACCTCGCCAAAGATATATAACAAACGCAATAATGCGTATTATGATCCGGATCCTCACGGAATGGTAGCCAATCATTCCGTGACCATAGTCGGATGGGATGATGATTTTCCGGCGTCGAGCTTCTCAAAGCGTCCTCCCGGGAATGGAGCCTGGCTTATCAGGAACAGCTGGGCAAGCGGTGACTTCAAAAAAAACCAGAAGTACGCAGGGTATTTCTGGATGTCATACTATAACGCATCACTGTGTTCAGGGGCATTGGCTTTTGATATGGATCCGGCCACGGATTACGACAATAACTACCAGTACGACGGGGCCATGACAACTGATGAGATGTGGAAGAGGGATGTCCATGAAGCCAAGGAGGCCAATGTATTTAAGGCAAAGGCCTGCCCTGGCGGGGAGAGTCTTCAGGCAGTTTCATTTGTCAGCTCCATGGTCAATGCGGATTATGAGGTAAGGATATACGTTTCGGATAGTCCGATCACAAAGGATCCCGAGACCGGGGAATTAAAAGCGACCCTCAAGGGCAGGACAACCTTTACGGGCTATTATACCCTGGACCTTGAAAAACCCATATCCCTGTCACCGGGACAATATTTTTCCGTGGTCGTGTCTTTTTGCACGCCGGACCGGAATACCAGGATCGCCTTTGAACAGAGCGATCATGCGGAAGGGTGGTACAGGACAACGGCGCATATAGATACCGGTCAGAGTTTTGTGTCCTTCTCAGGTGGCTGGAAGGACGTTGTGACCTTTAAGAAGAGGGAAGACAGGCCTGATCTGGGCAATGTGCGGATCAAAGCATTTACGGATAACAGCACCCATGGACGGATAGAGCCGGATACCCGCAGTCTTACCCTTCGGACGGGAAAGAAGAAATCCGTAGGTATAAATGTATATAGTGACTCCGTAAAGATGGCTGCTTCAAGTGACTCAAAGGTGGCATCGGCATCGGTCTCAGGCAATAATGTTATCATCAAGGCGGGAAAGAAAAAGGGCACTGCTACCGTCACTGTCATATCCGGGACAGGAAGAAGGGAATCCTTAAGAGTAAATGTTCAGACAGGCAAGGTAACCACCAAAAAGCTGACCCTTTCCGGCGGAAGAAAAACTTTGACCGGATACGGACAGTCACTTAAGCTAAAGGCTGTCGCTACTCCGGACCGATACTCCACAGGAGAGACATTTAAAGTATATACAAGCAGTAAAAAGGTGGCCACAGCCACTGTTAACAAACAGACGGGAGAGGTTATCGTAACCTCCGGACAAAGAAAGGGAACAGCTACTATTACGGTAAAATGCGGCTCAAAAAGAGCAAGCTGCAAGGTGACGGTTAAGAATTAATAGTTTTCTGAATACTTATGGATTTTTCGGGAAAAGTGTGATATACTATATTAGCAGTAGTGGGTTGATCGATTCAGGTTTTGTAAAGGTGATGATGCTATGAGAATTGACAACTTCATGACCCCGGTTGAGAGTTACAAACAATCATTAGTAAATAATGATCCTATTGATAAGATATTAGATGCCAAGGCGGAGGAGAATTCTCCCGTCGGTCAGGTAAAGAAGGGTGAATGCCAGACGTGCAAGAACCGTAAGTATCAGGACGGTTCCAACGAGATGGTAAGCTTCAAGAGTGCGGCCCATGTGGCTCCGGAGGCGGCAGGTGCAGCGGTTCGTGCCCATGAGCAGGAGCATGTATCCAATGCATACAAGAAGGCATCTCAGGGTAACGGAAAAGTCTTAAGCGCTACTGTTACCATACATATGGGTATCTGCCCCGAATGCGGACGAACCTTTGTATCCGGCGGGGTTACCAATACCAAGATCGCATACAGCAAGGGCGGCGAGCCTGATACTTCACAGATGGGAAAAGGCCGTAACTTTGATGCAGCAGTATGATCCATGATCGATTTGCAGCCCCCGATGGACATCGGGGGTTTTTTTGCAGGTAATAGACTTCAGGGAGAATAAGATATGGTTGGGATCATAGGGAATATTCACATGTTGAGGATATCCTTCAGTATCGCGGCACTTGCCTTCAGTATAGTGCTGTATATTCTCGTGTGCATACTGGGTACGGGCCAGGTTCACAAGAATCACCGTTTTCGTTCCATGATCGCCATCGTGATACTCGGCAATTTCATCAGCATCCTTGATTACATATTCAGGATGTCCGGAATCTTTCCCACCCCTCAGGAAATATGCCTCTTCCTTTTGCTGGCAGTCTTTGAGTTTAACGTTGTCCTTACATACTACATGGCTGTCTACGTGGAGGGCTTCATAAGCAGCTACAGGCACAGGGAAGCTATGGGACGTGTCAACAGGATACTGTTCATTTCCAGCATAGTTGTTTTTGCCGGTGTGTTCCTGAATCGTCTGCTTATATTCAAAGGCCCCGGATCTATGGAGGATGTGCCTCTCTGGGTCCATATAGTCCTTGGATATGCATACGAGCTGTATTTTATGATATATGCCATCAGCCTGTTTATCGTTAAGGGAAAAAGCATGGGAAGGAGAGCGCGCTATACCGCCATAGCGGCATACAGCGTGTGCATATTGGCAGTCATCGTTGAATTGTTCAATACCATCGGCACAGGGTCGGGGATATTGTTCAATTATTTCGGCGCCGTGATCGGCATGTACATTTTCTACATAGGCGTGGAGACGCCGGATTATAAGAACCTGCTCCAGTCCATGAAGGATCTTGAGACAGCCAAGGAAGCTGCGGATGAAGCCAACGTGGCCAAGTCGGCATTTCTGGCAAACATGTCCCACGAGATCAGGACCCCTATAAATGCGGTGATCGGCATGAACGAGATGATCATCAGAGAAAGCCGCGAGGAACCTATCGTAGGCTATGCCAGAGACATAGAGACCGCAGGAAAGAACCTTCTTTCCATCATTAATGATATCTTAGATCTTTCCAAGATAGAAGCGGGCAAAATGGAGATCCGGAGCGAAAGGTATGACCTCAAAAGCCTTATCGATGACGTGGTCAACATGACGGATTTTAAATGTAAGGAGAAGGGACTGGACTTTATCGTCAATATCGACCCCGGCCTTCCGAAAGCGCTTCTGGGTGATGATATCAGAATGCGGCAGATCATAGTCAATCTGCTGAACAATGCCGTAAAGTACACCAACACAGGTTCAGTGACCATGACCATAGAGGGTGAGAGGATAGATGACTATGTGGCGCTTTCCGTATACGTTAAGGATACGGGGATCGGCATTAAAAATGAGGATATGGATAAGATCTTCGGAAAGTTTGACCGCGTGGATGCCGACCGGAACAGAGGCATCGAAGGGACGGGGCTGGGTCTTGCCATTACCTCAGGCCTTCTGGAAGCCATGGGGGGAAATATCAGGGTATGCAGCGAGTATGCGAAAGGCTCTGAATTTATGGTTCATGTCCCTCAGAGGATTGCTGACCCTACTCCCATAGGCGTATACAATAAGGGGGTTGGGAGGTCCGGAGAACAACAGAAGAATGAGTACCGGGAATCCTTCCATGCACCTGAGGCGCTGATCCTGCACGTGGATGATACTCCTGTAAATCATACGGTAATGAAGGGCCTGTTGAAAAAGACAGGCGTTAAGATAGACAAGGCCTTAAGTGGGCCGGAAGCTGTAGATTTGGCTGCCAACAAGAAATATGATATCATTCTCATGGATTACAGAATGCCTCATATGGACGGCGTGGAAGCACTGAGGGCTATCAGAAGCGATTGTTCGGGCCTGAATACAGATACACCGGTGATCTGTCTGACTGCAGATGCAGTGAATGGCGCCAGGGACAGGTATCTGTCAGAGGGCTTCACGGATTATCTTACTAAGCCCGTGGATGCTGCACTTCTGGAAGATATCATGATACGGTATCTCCCGGAAGAGAAGATTAAACAGGATGAAAAGCAATAGACAGAAGTCGGAAAGAGTAACTGTATGGTTTCATTTTTCGGAGAAGACAATATACTGAAGGTAGCGTTCAGTATAGCGGCGCTGGTATTCGGAATAGTTCTGTATATTCTCATATGTGCGTTAAGAAATGAACGGGTTAATCGTGACCTGAAGTTTCGTACGCTTGTTTTTTCCGTCGTGCTGGGGGATATCTTCATCATCTTTGATATCCTGGTCAGGAAATCCGGAAAGTTTGACCTTCCTCCGGCAATATGCATCCTTCTTGTAATGATCGGTTATGAGGCAAATGTACTTCTGACCTTCTTTATGAGCCAGTATATATCCGGTTTTTTTACTGACCATTTTACACACAAGGGCTTTTTTGAACAGTTTAACCGGAGGCTTGTCATCGCCAGCCTGATCCTTAATGTGGTTTTTATCGTCTACAAGCTTTTTATCTATCAGGGTCCCGATGACCCCGCCCAGATGCCCTTCTACGTCAAGATCATAATGGGCTATGCCTTTGAGTTATATTATCTTATATATGCCGTCTGTCTCTTCGCCATCCTGGGAAAACATCTGAGCAAAAGAGCGAGACGGACCGGCATTCTGGCTCTGGCCGTGACGACACTCGGTGTTGTCATGGCATTTATCAATGCCGTGACCAACGGTCCGGGGATCAATTATAACTATTTCGCTGCCGTAATGGGCCTCTACATTTTCTACATCGGGGTGGAGACTCCCGATTACAAGAAGCTCATGCGTTCGGTAAAGGAACTGGAGGCAGCCAGGATGGCGGCGGATGAAGCCAACATGGCCAAGTCGGTATTTCTGGCAAATATGTCTCACGAGATCCGAACGCCCATTAATGCGGTCATCGGCATGAATGAAATGATCCTTCGGGAGAGTAGCGAAGATGCCATCCTCGGCTATGCCGGAGATATTGACGGCGCCGGGAAAAATCTGCTGTCCATCATCAATGACATCCTGGATCTCTCCAAGATCGAAGCGGGTAAGATGGAGATCGTCAATGATAAGTACAGCCTGAAAAGCCTTATCAATGATGTGGTCAACATGATCTCATTTAAATGCAGGGAAAAGGATCTGGATTTTCAGGTGGACCTTGACCCGTCTCTTCCGGACGGATTGTCCGGGGATGAGGTAAGGATCCGGCAGATCATCATCAATATCCTTAACAATGCAGTAAAATATACAAAAAAGGGAAGTGTCCGATTCACTACCTCCGGAGAAAGGCGGGGGGATGATCTTGACCTGGCCATATCCGTAAAGGATACGGGGATCGGGATCAAAAAAGAGGATCTGGACAAGATCTTCGGAAAGTTTGACCGGGTGGATACGGATAAGACCAAATCCATTGAAGGAACGGGACTGGGTCTTGCCATTACCGACGGACTGCTTAAAGCAATGAACGGCCACGTTCATGTGGACAGTGAATATGGTGTTGGATCGGAATTCCTGATCCATATACCCCAGAAGGTGGTTGATGATACTCCGGTGGGCAAACCCAATGACGTCAACAGGAAGACAAAAGAGGCGGCAGGAAGATATCATGAGTCCTTCCGTGCGCCCAATGCCTGCATTCTCCACGTTGATGATACGGCTGTTAACCATACCGTTATGAAGGGCCTGCTTAAAAAGACAGGCGTTAAGATAGACATGGCAATGAATGGGCCGGAATCAGTGGCCATGGCGGAAGAAAAGAAATATGACCTGATCTTCATGGATTATCGGATGCCCCATATGGACGGAGTCGAAGCTCTCCGGACCATAAAGAGCAATGATGAGGGGACGAATGCACATACGCCTGTTATCTGCCTGACGGCAGATGCAGTATCCGGGGCCAGGGACAGGTACCTGGCGGAGGGCTTTGACGATTATCTTGCCAAGCCCGTGGATCCTGTTTTGCTGGAAGAGATCATGGTCAGGTATCTTCCGGAGGAGAAGATAGAAAGAACATGAATTTAAAGAGTAGATCAATGCGCAGTAAGAGCGGGATTATCCTTTCCATGGTCCTGATCTTTACGATGTCTGCCACGAGTCTTGTGTACGCAGACGGGCAGCAAAATATCAGGACCTATATGTATTCCAAGGATAAGGCAGAGGACATCTCATGCTATATAAAGGACGATGTCCCTGTGCCCTATGTTGCCGTAGATGATTACCTGGGCAGGGTCTATACCATCTCCTTTTCATCAGAGAAACTGGAAGACGGTACCTACAGGATCAGTAATAAAAGGGGTCAGATGATAGTCGACCCGGCAAAGGATACCATAATATTTGACGAGTTTGAACGGTTCCTTTATCTTGACGGAAGGATCGATCCGAAAGATGACAACCAGGTGCTTTACGAGAGGCAGGAGGACTTTTCCTATGCAGGAGAGCCCAAGGCTCTTGAGATGAAGCTTGGGGATTATGATATAGACATTATCGAGGAAGGGGAGCGGGTCTATCTTCCCCTGACCACCATTTCGGATATTGCGGCCATTACCTACTGCTCGGCCGTTTACGCCGATAATGCCATCTCTTTTAACTATTCCCTGCAGACTCCCTTTGTAAACTGGAGGAATAATCTGAACAGCCCCCAGAGAACTGCCGAAGAGGCAGCATTTACGTACAATGAGCTCTGCTTTGTCATGGATCATCTGTATGTCTGTCCCTCAAGGTGCGCATATGCAGATGATATAAAAAACAAGGGATTTGACAGGACTCTGGGCGAGGGCGGCAGTGAGACCAGATTGGTCAGGGATTATCTCTTATCGGAGAATACATCCAGGTTTGTGCTGGGAGTTGCCATCCTGTCCCTGATGCTGGACGACGGAGGCCACACTTATCTGGAATATATACTAAGTAACGGGAATACGGCGGCTATCAGCGGTTATAACAATATCCTGGCGGACCCCTCCGACCCGGGCACTGCGCTCTACAGTAAATGGAAGGTAAAGAAACAAAACCGGATAGCTGCCTCAGGCCGGATAAAGAATTACCTGTCGGGATATGACCGGTATGAAGCCGTAAAACTCTTTGATGTAAAAGGCGTGGGCGCCTCTGACAGGTATCGCTATTACGAATATGACGATACGGGGATATTTGTCTATACCAGCTATGACGAGAGGGCAGTCGAGCAGTTCAAGCGGGCCCTGGATATGGCAAAGGCCCACGGAATGAAGAATTTTGTCCTGGATGAGTCATATAATTACGGCGGATATTTTGAGTCGGCAATGTATATGGTAAATGCACTGACAGGAGAGAACCGGTATTTTTTTGAAGGTCCGGTAACCGGCAATATTATCGTAACCGACGATAGCTTTGACATGGATCTGGACGGAGACTATGAGGGTGAGGGAGAGGACTTCTCCTACAGCTTTAATTACGGAGTGATCTGCTCGGCCGGGTCTTATTCGGCCGGCAATATCATGCCCTGCCTTGTGAAGAAAGAGGGGATCCCCATTATCGGCGAGACCAGCGGGGGCGGCGGCTGCTACATGGGAGAATTCAAGATGGCTATGGGCAACCTCTATTGCCTGGCAGCCTATGCGACATTAAAGACCAAGGACGGAGAGTCGGTGGAAGCCGGTGCAAAGCCGGATCATGAGATCGGTGACTATTCGGATTTCCATGATTTTGCCCTTATAGACAGTATAATGGATGAACACTACAAAAATGCTCCGACTTTAGCGGAGCTGGGAGACAAAAAAAGAGCGCCCAGAGTAGGTGAGTGATGAACGGATTTAAAAGAAAAGGAACGATCATAAACAGAAAATTTCTTCAGTTCCTCCTGCCCACCGTGCTAAGTACCATCGCTATCTCGCTAAACGAGTTTGTGGACAGCATAATCGTTGCACAGCTTTTGGGGAGCCGGGCCATGAGTATGGTAAACATGGCCTGTCCCGTTATGCTCTTATTTGCCATCGTTTTTACCTTGCTCGGTGTGGGAGGATCGGTGGTTTATGCCGAGTATTCCGGGAAACAGGAGTTGGAAAAGGCAGATAAAGTGTTAAACACCATCATGGTGGTGGCTGTGGTGACGGCTCTTGTGCTGCTTGTGGCAGGGCTTTTGCTCCTTTCGACCCTCGCTCATGCCATGTGCCGTGAAGAGAGCCTGATCCCGGAGTTTATGCCCTATCTCAGGGTGCTGATCATCTCAGGAGTCATCATCATTCCGCTTCAGGTGTTTATCACATTTGTTCCTTCAATGGGAAGGCCCGGTATAGGCACCGCCATTAACATTACGGCAAATGCCGTCAACCTCCTGTTTGATTATATTTATATCCGGTATTTTAATACCGGTCTTCAAGGAGCGGCTCTTGCCACCTTGTCGGGATATATTGTGGGACTGATACTGGGGATCATCCTGGGGTTGGTCCTGAAACTGCGGGTTCGTTTCTCAATGGTCACGATAAAGGAACTGAAGGAACTGCCGGAGGTATTATCCCGGGGTGCGGCTTCTGCCGTTAATCAGTTGGGTTATTGCATAAAGATCTTTCCGAAAGAGATCGTAATGGATGTCCGCAGCTTAGGTAAACCCTTTGATGTCACGACAGCGGAGGACGAGGCATTTTCAAATGTTGATGTGCTCCGAAAGATCGCAACATCCATTGATTACGGATATGTTCTGGGAATGAACCAGACAAGGATAAAGATAAGCACCGGTGTTTCGATAACGGAGGAAACAAAATGAGGAGTGCACTATTTCTTTGATATGGAAGCATTTCTTTCGCCTCCGTGTTGATTAAGATCCAAGGACTCTTTGTCTGTTTGAAGGATCAGTCTCTCAAAGTATAGACCGTATTCTTTTTCAAGCTTTTCTACATTTTTAACCGTATAACGCGAAAGATCTGTTCCCTCGGTTACATAAACATTCATCCCGACTATGATCAGGTCTTTTCGCGCTCTATCTCTGACATAATCCCGTACTTGTCCGTCGGAAAGTACAAGAGAGGCCGGCAGATAACCGGTAGTCTCCAGCTTACTTACCCACGATCCCATTGCATTTTCCTTCAGATCATCGTTTTTCCCGCCTTCTTTTTTATCGGTGCCGTTAACCATGAACCGGTCTTCTATTCCCATTGAGAGCACGAATGACATATTACTGTATTCATCCTTATCCATGATCAGTTCATTTACTCCCAAGCTCTCTTTTACAAGGGAGAGGCATTCGTCATAAAACTCCTGTCTCTTATTTTTCCCCGGGTCAAGATACAGTTCTCCGGTCTTCACATTCATCAGGTAACTGTAAGATTTTTTCCCGTCAGAAAACTTTCCTTCCACAAAACCTGAAAGAAATATGGGGCCGCCTGTAAGCTGCCAGAAGCTGTTCTCCATGCTTGTGGCCTTTCCGCCGGGACAGTTTACACGTATCCATTCGGCCATCTTTTCTTCTCCGGTTTTTAGTTCTTTCTCTGCTTCTTCTTTTGTATAATGCTCCCTTAAGCCCCTTGTCATATCGCAGCCCGTAAGCATAAGACAGCACAATGTAAGGATCAGAAAACAGCATATTATTCTTTTGATTCCGCTTATCTTAAGCATACGGACCTCCTCCTGTCACGGTTTTGATATGATTTGATTTTATTATATCACAACTTTTTTTAATCCAAAACATTAATATTGACAAATATTAGAAATATTGTTAATATATCTCTTGGATGGTTCTTTTTATCCAATCTCGTAGATCGCGCGATCTATATCAGGAATTTCACGGCGCCTCGCCACATGAATTCCAATGAATTACAAGTAATAGGAAAGGAGATTTGACGATATTTAAAATATATGTATAATATAAATATAGAGATAAAATTTGAATGGGATGAGAAAAAGAACAGGAAGAACATCATTAAACATGGAATATCTTTTGAGGAAGCGGTAACGGTGTTTTATGATGATGATGCGATTGTCTTCGATGATCCGGAACACTCTATTGATGAAAATCGGTTTCTGATCGTGGGGGTAAGTGAGAATAGCAAACTGTGTATAGTGAGTCATTGTTATAGAGATGATGAAGTAATAAGAATTATATCCGCAAGGACTGCGGTAAAAAAGGAAAAAGAGTACTATAACAATCAGTTTATGCGAGGTGACAAAGCATGAGAGAAGAATATGATATAGAAAAACTGAATCCGAGAAAGAATCCGTACTCCAAGAGATTAAAAAAACCCATAACCATTAACATAAATGAGAGTACTATTGATTATTTTAAGGCCAAGTCAGAAAAGATAGGAATTCCATATCAGACACTTATAAACCTGTATCTTACAGATTGTGCCGAAAATGACAGGGAACTTAAGATATCGTGGCTGTGAAAGCGCTTGACAATTACGTTAAAAGAATATGAGGACATCGTGACAGCCTGTCGGGATGTGATAAATGAAATCTAAAAGGAAGTGCGATGGGGGAATACTATGAAATGTCAAAACTGCGGAGCTGAAGTAAATGGCAGCGTATGCCAGTACTGTGGCTCCAGAGTCGATGAAAAGAATCAGACGGTAATAATCAATAATTATTACCAATCGTCAGAAGAACCCATACAGTATGCGGATAATGTATATCCTCAATATGTTTCGGATAAAAACAAATATGAGGCTTTTTATTGCAATACAGTTTGATAATGAGATTATTGAGAGCCTTACCGATTTTCAGGAGAGGCTGAGAACGCAGGGCGTGCGAGGGAATTATACCAAGCGTGAGAACCTGCATATTACGCTGGCCTTTGTCGGGGACTATGGGAATTCCGATCATGTGTTGGATGCTATGGAGCAGGTGGAGTTTCGGCCAATGGAGATCAGTCTTGATGGAGTGGGCTGTTTCGGAGATCTGTTCTGGGTTGGGATCGCGGATAATCCGGAGCTTGTTGGCTATGTGAAGCGGTTAAGGCATTCATTATCGGAGAATGGACTGCCCTATGATAAGAAGAAGTTTTCTCCGCATATTACATTGATCAGGAAGTGCTCTTATAAAGGAGGGCATCAGATCCCGGTGACTGAACCGCCCCAAGGGAGTATGAGGGCGACTTGTGTTTCGCTTATGAAATCGGAGCGGGGGCGAAACGGGATGGTGTATACGGAGATAGGGAGTGTAGAGGTCGGATAAAGTCGTCTCTTTTTTTATCTTTACAAAATCGAACAGGTGTTCTATAATAGGGGCAGGTGTGATTGAGAGGGGTAGAGATTAATATACATAAGGAAAGAGAGTTTGGTATGAACAAAATAGTTGTGAAAGATACAGAAATCAATGTTGTACGGATTGATGATGAGGATTATATCTGCCTGACTGACATGATGAAAGCTAAAGACGGAGATTTCTTTATTACGGACTGGCTTAGAAATAGGAATACCCTTGAATATATTGGTATTTGGGAAAAGGTATATAATCCGAATTTTAATTATGGCGAATTCGCCACAATTAGAAATCAGTCAGGTCTTAATAGTTTTAAGATAAGCGTAAAAGAGTTTGTGGCAAAAACGAATGCCATAAGTATTCAAGCAAAAGCTGGCAGATACGGGGGGACTTACGCGCATAAAGATATTGCTTTTGAATTTGCAATGTGGATAAGCCCGGAATTTAAAATATACATTGTTAAAGAGTTCCAGAGGCTAAAAAAAGAGGAGCAGAAGACCCTTGGATGGTCAGCGAAAAGGGAATTAACAAAAATAAACTATCGGATTCACACAGATGCAATAAAGAATAATCTTATTCCTGCGGAGGTGACGACGGAACAGAAATCATATATTTATGCAGATGAAGCGGATATGCTTAATGTTGCCTTGTTTGGAATGACCGCTAAACAGTGGAGAAATCAGAACCCCGATAAAAAGGGAAATATCAGAGATTATGCAACAATTAATCAGCTAATATGTCTTTCAAATATGGAGAACTTGAATGCGGTATTTATTGGCGATGATATGTCACAAAAGGAAAGACTGGAAAAACTAAATAGAATCGCAATTCAGCAAATGAGAATCTTGGAAGATATCGAGGACAAAACTCCATTGATAGAAGATAAAAAGTAATTGGTAATAAGATCTTATAGTCCAACTTAGGAAGGCCTGACCGTTGCCGGTGGCATCCTTTTTATAGTTAAATAGTATGCTGTTTGGGAGTAATTGTCAAGACTATCCTTCATGCTGCTGCTGGAGAAGTCCATCATTTATGATATAATACACTAGGTAATTGCGAAACTCGCTTCGCTCGTTCGCAATCTTGATTCCAATAGGGAAGAGTTCGTGCACTGCACGAACTCCCGTATGGCAAGTACATGTGTGTTAAGTTTCGGGAGTGCTTTAATAAGCCCAAAGATACTTGGG